>NZ_JBYRES010000004.1:0-607376 GCF_058349945.1 Agromyces cucurbitae
AAGAGTGAGTCGGGGTTCAAAAAATTGGCATTGAACATAGTGCACGCTGTTGAGTTCTCAAGGAACGGACGCACCCGCTTCACGATCCGATCAGGACCGATCACTCGGGGCTTGTTCGTTGTTTCCACCCGGTCATCCCGAAGGACGCATCCGAATGCTTCAAGCCGATGAAAAGACATCTTCGAGGCTTGGAATCTTCGTGCCGCTTGAGGAGGGTCTGCGTGGCCTCTCGGCCTTCCCGCTCTCCGCTCCTGTGGGGCAACGAATGAATACTTTACGGAGATCCGGGCACCCATGCAACTCGACGGTGCATCCCGGGCGTGTCGCGCGTGTTTCCGCGGATTTCCGCTCGGACGACAGCCGGTCGTCCGAGCAGGCGGCGACCACCCGGTGGAAACGAGAACGGCCCCGCATCGCTCGTGCGATGCAGGGCCGTTCGACGACACCGGTCGGATCACTCGACGAAGACGCCGGCGAGGGTCTTCTTGCCACGGCGGAGCACCGCCATCGCGCCCGGCGCGACGAAGTCGGCAAGGGTCGCCTTCTCGTCATCGACCCGCACGTTGTCGAGCGAGACGCCGCCCTGGGCGATGGCGCGCCGGCCCTCGCTGGCGCTCGCGACGAGTCCCGTATCGGCGAGCACTTGCGCGATGGGTGCGTCGGGCGACGTCGTCGTGTTGGGCAGTTCGCGCAGCGCCGACTCGAGCGTCGCGGCGTCGAGCGCGGCCAGGTCGCCCTGGCCGAAGAGCGCCTGCGAGGCCGCGATGACCGCGGCCGTGGCATCCGCCCCGTGCACCAGGGTGGTGACCTCGGAGGCGAGCACGCGCTGGGCCTCGCGCCGGAACGGCTCGTCGGCGACCGCCGCCTCGAGCTCCTCGATGCGCGAGCGGCTCAGGAACGAGAACACCTTGAGCCGCGCGATCACGTCGGCGTCGTCGGTGTTGAGCCAGAACTGGTAGAAGCGGTAGGGGCTGCACATGTCGGCGTCGAGCCAGATCGCGTTGCCCTCGCTCTTGCCGAACTTGGTGCCGTCCGCGTTCGTGACGAGCGGCGTGCCGATCGCGTGGACGCTGCGCCCCTCGACCCGGTGGATGAGGTCGGTGCCGCTCGTGAGGTTGCCCCACTGGTCGCTGCCACCGGTCTGCAGCACGCAGTCGTACTGGCGGAACAGCTCGAGGTAGTCGTAGCCCTGGAGGAGCTGGTAGCTGAACTCGGTGTAGCTGATACCGGCGTCGGAGTTGAGGCGCGAAGCGACCGCGTCCTTCTTCAGCATCGTGCCGACGCGGTAGTGCTTGCCGATGTCGCGCAGGAAGTCGATCGCGCTGAGCTCCGCCGTCCAGTCGAGGTTGTTGACGAGACGCACCGGGTTGTCGCCCTCGGCCGAGAGGAACCGCGAGACCTGCCCCTGCAGGCGGCCGACCCACTCGGCCACGGTCTCCTTCGTGTTGAGCGTGCGCTCGGCGGTCGGGCGCGGGTCGCCGATGAGGCCGGTCGAGCCGCCGACGAGCCCCAACGGCCGGTGGCCGGCGAGCTGGAGCCGTCGCATGACGATGAGCTGCACGAGATTGCCGAGGTGCAGGCTCGGCGCGGTGGGGTCGAACCCGCAGTAATACGTGATCGGCTCGCCCGCGAGGAGCTCTTTCAGCGCGGCCCGGTCGGTCGACACGTGCACGTGGCCGCGCCAGACGAGCTCTTCCCAGACGTCTTCGAAAGCGGCGTCGTTCTGCTGGGTGGAGAGGATCACGGGGTCTGACACCACGCCAGAGTATCAGCGCCGCGAAACAGGCTGCATCGCTAAGCAGAGCACAGTTAGTGCTGTATGCTTATCTCTGATCGAGTAAATGATAGCGCCTGAAGGAGTCGAGATGATCGTCGTCACCGCCGACCAGGTCGCGAGTCGAACCCGAGCCGACCTCGCGGGTGCCGCGCGCGACCGAATCCAGGCCGCGCACGGCGATGCGCTCGTGCTGCCCGTCGCCCGCAACGCCGGCGACGAGATCCAGCTGCTCACGCGTGACGGCCGTACCGTCGTCGACGTCGTCTTCGAGCTCACCCGCGACGGCAACTGGAGCGTCGGCATCGGTTGCGGCCCCGTCCACGAGCCCCTTCCCGACGACATCCGGGAAGCGAGCGGTGAAGCGTTCTTCGCCGCGCGGGACGCGGTCGAGCGCGCCAAGAAGAGCTCGCCGCGCCTCGCCGTCGAGGCCGGTGCCGACGGCCACGACGGCGCCCTCGACGGGCTCTCCGCCGCCGACGTCGAGGCGCTCTTCACGCTCGCCCTGCTGCTGCGCGAACGCCGCTCCGACCAGGGCTGGGAGGTCTACGACCGCATCGTCGGAGGCGCACGGCAGACCGACATCGCCGATGAGCTCGGCGTGAGCGCCCCGGCGATCAGCTCGCGCATGAAGTCGGCGAACATCCGCGCAGAGCTCGACGCGGTCCCCGCGCTCGCTAGGCTGCTTGAGCATCTGGACGCCTCGACGGAAGCCCGCGCATGAACCTCATCGTCATCGCCGACGCGATCACCTGGTCGGCCCTGCTCATCTCCCTCGCCGCCGCGACCGTGCTGTCGGTGCTCGCATCGATCCGGCCGAACCGCGCCTACGTCTGGTTCGCGACCGGCACCCTCGGCATCGCGCTCGCCGCAGCCGCCGCGACGAGCGCCGCCGCGCCGTTCGGCCTCGCACCGATCGTCGTGGTCCTCGGACTCGCGACCGCGGCCTTCGGCGGCAGCGCGGCGGCCGGCACCGCACTCGACCTCGCGATGGGAGGCGCGGTCGCGCCAGGGCTGCACGGCGGCATCATCGTCACCGACCGCCGGGTCGACCCGAATGCGGCGCCCGGCGTGCAGGCGCCCGAACGGCGGCGCGAGGTGCTGCGCGGCGGCCTCACGATCGGAGTGCTCGAGCGGATCGCCTCGGCCGGGGCGATCGTCGCGGGCTTCCCCGAGGCGCTGGCCATCGTCGTCGCGGTGAAGGGCGTCGGCCGGTTCACGGAGCTCGAGGCGCCCGAGGCGCGCGAGCGGTTCATCATCGGAACCTTCGCGAGCCTCATCTGGGCCTGCGCCGCCGCGCTCGTCGTGCACCTCGCCATCAACTGAACCGGCCCGGATGCCTCGGCCGACGCATCCGGCCTCATGAGGTGGGGTCGACGGCCCCCGCATGCCGGCGGTAGGGCGAGACGCCCTCGTCGCCGGGCAGCCAGAACCGCCAGGGGTAGGCGGCGCCGCCACCGATGCCGTTGACGCCCGTCCGCGGGCCGCTCGCGTGGTGCAGCGGATTCGCCGGCACGCGGAGCCCGAACGGCGGAGCCAGCAGATCGCCGCCGTCCGCCGCGAGCGGCACGCCGAGCGCCTTCGAGAGGCGTCCCGGTCCCCGCGCGAGATCGCGGTCGCGCACCCCGGGCCGGCGACGCCGGGCGAGCTCGAGACCGTCGACGACCGTGGCGCCGCGCAGGAGCACCGCCGACGAGGTCCCCGCGGCACGTGCGACCACGTTGAGGCACACGTGCATGCCGTAGCTGAAGTAGGCGTAGAGGTGCGCCGGCTCCCCGAACATCACCGCGTTGCGCGGAGTGCGGCCCCGGAAGGCGTGCGAGCCGGGGTCCTCCCCCACGCCTCGATACGCCTCGACCTCCGAGAGCCGGATCGCCACCTCGCCGTCGGGCGCACGGTACGAGAGCACCGCCCCGAGCAGGAGCGGCGCGAGCCGCACCGGATCCTGTTCGAAGAACGCCCGCTCGGGAGCGACCAGCAGCCTCAGTTCGACGCCTCCGGGAGGCCCGCCATCAGCTGCCGCACCCGCTCAGCGAGCCGGGCGAACTGCTCGGCGACCCGCTGCGGCGCCGTGCCGCCGACGCCGTCTCGGCTCGCCACCGACCCCTCGATCGTCAGCACCTCGCGCACCTCGGGCGCGAGATGGGGCGAGATCGCGGCGAGCGCGGCGTCGTCGACGCCGTCGAGGCCGACCCCGTGCTGCTCGGCGTAGCGCACGAGCGCCCCGGTGATCTCGTGGGCGTCGCGGAACGGCACGTGCCGCTTCACGAGCCACTCGGCGACGTCGGTCGCGAGCGAGAACCCGGCGGGAGCGAGCTCGGCCATGCGCTCGGTGTGGAACGTCAGGGTCGCCACCATGCCCGTGAAGGCCGGCAGCAGGACCTCCAACGTCTCGACCGAGTCGAAGACCGGCTCCTTGTCCTCCTGGAGGTCGCGGTTGTACGCGAGCGGCAGCGCCTTGAGCGTCGCGAGCAGGCCCGTGAGGTTGCCGATGAGGCGACCCGACTTGCCTCGGGCGAGCTCGGCGATGTCGGGGTTCTTCTTCTGCGGCATGATCGACGAGCCCGTCGAGAATCCGTCGTCGAGGGTGACGAAGCCGAACTCGCGCGTGTTCCAGAGGATGATCTCCTCGGAGATGCGGGACAGGTCGATGCCGGTCAGCGCCATGACGAACGCGAACTCGGCGACGACGTCGCGGCTCGCCGTGCCGTCGATCGAGTTCTCGGCGGGAGCGGCCAGGCCGAGGTCGCGCGCCACCGCGGCGGCGTCGAGCCCGAGGGTCGAGCCGGCGAGCGCTCCCCCGCCGTAGGGCGACACGTCGGCGCGCTTCGTCCAGTCGACGAGTCGCTCGAGGTCGCGCGACAGCGCCCACGCGTGGGCGAGCAGGTGGTGGGCGAGCAGCACCGGCTGCGCGTGCTGCAGGTGCGTGCGCCCGGGCATGATCGCGCCCCGATGCGCGTCGGCCTGCGCGGCGAGGGCGTCGATGAGGTGCACGAGCTGCTGCCCGATGGTCGCCGCATGGTCTTTCAGGTACAGGCGCACGAGGGTCGCGATCTGGTCGTTGCGGCTGCGGCCCGCGCGCAGCTTGCCGCCGAGCTCGGGCCCGACGACGTCGATGAGCGCGGCCTCGAGGGCGCCGTGCACGTCCTCGTCGCCCTCGGCGGCCACGAGGTCGCCCGAGAGCACCCGGGCCTCGAGGGTGTCGAGGCCCGCGAGCATCGCCGCGAGCTCGTCGGCGTCGAGGTAGCCGGCCGCGGCGAGCGCACGCGCGTGCGCACGCGAGCCGGCGAGGTCGTACCCGGCGAGCTGCCAGTCGAAGTGGGTCGATTTCGAGAGCCGGGCGAGCTCGGGCGAGGGGCCCGACGCGAAGCGTGCGCCCCAGAGCGATCCCTCGTTGGTGCCGTGCTCGGTCATCATGCGTCCTTCCGGTCGAGCAGCCAGCTGAGCAGGGCCTTCTGCGCGTGCAGCCGGTTCTCCGCCTCGTCCCACACGATCGACTGCGGGCCGTCGATCACCGCGGCGTCGACCTCGACCCCGCGGTAGGCGGGCAGGCAGTGCATGAAGACCGCGTCGGCGTCGGCCTCGCCCATGAGCGCCTCGGTCACGCGATAGTCGCCGAAGGTCGCGAGGCGCTCGGCCTTCTCGTCCTCCTGCCCCATCGACACCCAGGTGTCGGTGACGACCACGTCGGCGTCGCGCGCCGCCTCGACGGGATCGGTCGTGACGAGCACCGATCCGCCGGTGGTCGCGGCGACGCGCGCGGCATCGGCGATGATGTCGGCCCGGGGCGCGTACGCCGCGGGGGCGGCGACGCGCACGTGCATGCCCGCCGTCGCGCCGGCGAGCAGGTACGAGTGGGCCATGTTGTTCGCGCCGTCGCCGAAGTACGAGAGCGTCAGTCCGGCGAGCGAGCCCTTCCGCTCGCGGATCGTCTGCAGGTCGGCGAGCAGCTGGCAGGGGTGGAAGTCGTCGGAGAGCGCGTTGACGACCGGCACCGTCGTGCCCTCGGCCATCTCCTCGAGGCCCGTGTGGTCGAAGGTGCGCCACACGATCGCCGAGACCATCCGCTCGAGCACCCGTGCGGTGTCGGCGACCGACTCCTTGGCGCCGAGCTGGCTGTCGCTCGAGCTCACGACGAGCGGCACGCCGCCGAGGTCGGCGATGCCGACGGAGAACGAGACCCGGGTGCGGGTCGAGGTCTTGTCGAAGAAGACCGCGACGGTCTGAGGTCCGTCGAGCGGGCGCTCGGCGTATCGGTCGGCCTTGAGGCGGTCGGCGAGATCGAGCACCTCGGCCTGCTCGGCCGGCGAGAGGTCGTCGTCGCGGAGGAAGTGGCGGGTCATGCGGTCCGTTTCGTTCGGAGGGCGAAGGAGGTCAGGAGGCGGTCGCGCGCTCGAGCGCGCGACCGAAGCGGACGTCGAACTCGTCGAGCTCGGCGTCGCCGATGATGAGCGGCGGGGCGATGCGGATCGTCGAGTCGTTCGCCGCGTTGACGATGAGGCCCTCGTCCATCGCCGCGGCGACGACGCGCCCCGCGACGGGTTCGTCGAGGCCGACGCCGACGAGGAGGCCCCGGCCCCGCACCCCGGCGACGAGCGGGGAACCGATCCCGAGGATGCGCTCGCGCAGCTCGGCGCCGCGACGGGCGGCGTTGCCGACGAGGTCGGCGCGCTCGATCTCGCCGAGCACCGCGTTGGCGACCGCGGTCGCGAGGGGGTTGCCGCCGAACGTCGAGCCGTGCTGCCCCTTGGTGAACAGTGACGAGGCACGGCCGAAGGTGACGAGACCGCCGATCGGGATGCCGCCGCCGATGCCCTTCGCCACGGTGATGGCGTCGGGCGTGATGCCGGCGTGCTGGAACCCGAACCACGCGCCCGTACGACCGGCTCCCGTCTGGATCTCGTCGACGATGAGCAGCGCGCCGTGACGGTGCGTGAGCTCGCGCGCGGCTTCGAGGAACCCGGGCGGCAGCTCGACGACGCCCGCCTCGCCCTGGATGGGCTCGAGGATGAGCGCCGCCACGGCGTCGTCGATCGCCGATTCGAGCGCCTCGACGGTCGCGGGGATGTGCTCGACGCCGCCCGGGAGCGGCTCGAACGGGTCGCGCATGTGCGGCTTGCCGGTCAGCGCGAGCGAGCCCATCGTTCGGCCGTGGAAGCCGTCGACGAGGGCGAGCACGCGCGTCCTGGCGCCGCCCGAGTTGTTGAGGCGGGCGAGCTTGAACGCGGCCTCGTTCGCCTCGGCGCCCGAGTTGCCGAACCAGGCGCGCCCCGCGTCGCCGGTGCCCGCCAGCCGCGTGATGCGCTCGGCGAGCTCGAGGGCGGGCTCGGTCGTGAAGTAGTTCGACACGTGCGCGAGCGTCGCGGCCTGTCGCGAGACCGCCTCGACGAACACCGGGTGCGCGTGGCCGAGCGAGTTGACGGCGATGCCGGCGAGGAAGTCGAGGTACTCCTTGCCCGTGTCGTCCCACACCCGGCACCCTTCGCCGCGCGCGAGCTTCGCGAGCGGCATGCCGATCGACCGCATGACGCGGGTGTCGAAGCGCTGCTGCCAGTCGTTCATGCCGCACCTCCTGCGGGGACCACCTCGGTGCCGATGCCCTGCTGGGTGAAGACCTCGAGCAGGATCGAGTGCGGCACCCGGCCGTCGATGATCGCGGCCTTCGCGACGCCGCCGTCGACGGCTTCGAGGCACGCCCGCATCTTCGGGATCATGCCCGACTCGAGCGACGGCAGCAGGGCCTCGAGCTCGGGAACGCCGATCATCGAGACGAGCGAGTCGCGGTTCGGCCAGTCGCGGTAGAGTCCGGCGACGTCGGTGAGGATGACGAGCTTCGCCGCCCCGAGCGCCACGGCGAGCGCGGCCGCCGCCGAGTCGGCGTTCACGTTGAGCGGCTGCCCCGGCGCGTCGACGTCGGGCGCGATGGAGGACACGACCGGGATGCGGCCGGCCGACAGCTGCGCCGCGACCGCCTCGGGGTCGACCGCGATGACGTCGCCGACGAGCCCGAGGTCGACCTCGACGCCGTCGACCACCGCGCCGCGCCGGCGGCCTGTGAAGAGTCCGGCGTCCTCGCCCGAGAGCCCCGCCGCGAGGGGACCGTGCTCGTTGATGAGCGAGACGAGCTCGCGGTTGACCTGGCCCGAGAGCACCATGCGCACGACGTCCATCGCCTCGGGCGTGGTCACCCGGTAGCCGCCGCGGAACTCGCTCTCGATGCCGAGCCGCTCGAGCATCGACGAGATCTGCGGGCCGCCGCCGTGCACGACGACCGGCTTGATGCCGGCGTATCGGAGGTAGACCATGTCCTCCGCGAAGGCGCGCTGCAGCTCGGGGCTGACCATGGCGTTGCCGCCGAACTTCACGACGATCGTCTCGCCGTGGAAGCGCTTCAGCCAGGGCAGCGACTCGATGAGCACCCGTGCCTTCGCGGCCGCGGCGGCGGCCTCGTCGATCTCGGCGGTCTCTGCGGCGTCGGTCGCGGCATCCGTTTCGTGATCGCCCATGGTCAGCTCGCGTACGCGCTGTTCTCGTGCACGTAGTCGTGCGTGAGGTCGTTCGTCAGGATCGTCGCGGAGGACTCGCCGGCGTGCAGCTCGATGAGCACGTGCGTGGCCCGCGGGGTCAGGTCGACCTCGTCGCGCGGACGGTCGGGTCGTCCCGCATGGCAGACGCGCACTCCGTTCATCGAGACGTCGACGAGGTACGGATCGAACGGCGCGCGCGTCGTGCCGATCGCGGCGAGCACGCGGCCCCAGTTCGGGTCGTTGCCGAAGATCGCGGCCTTGAACAGGTTGTTGCGCGCCACCGAGCGCCCGACCTCGACGGCATCGTCTTCGGTGACGGCACCGCGCACCTCGATGGTGATGTCGTGGCTCGCACCCTCGGCGTCGGCCTGCAGTTGCGCCGCGAGGTCGAGGCACGCCGCCGTGAGCGCCGCGGTGAACGCGGCCTCGTCGGCGACGACGCCCGAGGCGCCGCTCGCGAGCAGCGTGACCTGGTCGTTGGTCGACATGCAGCCGTCGGAGTCGAGCCGGTCGAAGCTCACCCGGGTGGCCTGCCGCAGGGCGCGGTCGAGGGCGGATGCCTCGAGGTCGGCGTCGGTCGTGATGACGACGAGCATCGTGGCGAGCCCCGGCGCGAGCATGCCCGCGCCCTTGGCCATGCCGCCGATGCGCCAGCCGTCGCCGTCGACCACGACGGTCTTCGGCTTCGTGTCGGTCGTCATGATGGCGCGCGCCGCATCGTCGCCCGACGCGCCGTCGGCGGACAGCCGGTTCGCGGCGCTCAGCACGCCCTCTTCGAGGATCTCGCCGTCGAGCTGGTCGCCGATGAGTCCGGTCGAGCAGACGAGCACGTCGCCGGCCGAGACGCCGAGCGCCGACGCCGCCGCCTCCGCGGTGCGGTGCGTGACCTGGAAGCCCTCGGGGCCCGTGAAGCAGTTCGCGCCGCCCGAGTTCAGCACGATCGCCGAGACGACGCCGTCTTTCGCGACCTCCTTCGACCAGATGATCGGGTTGGCCTGCGCGCGGTTCGAGGTGAACACGACGGCGGCCTGCTGCGACGGTCCGCGGTTGACGACGAGAGCGAGGTCGAGGGCGCCGGTGCGCTTGATGCCGGCCGCGATGCCGGCGGCTTCGAACCCTGCTGGGGCGGTGACGGTCACGGGGCGACTCCGTTCACGGGCAGGCCGGTCGACTCGGTGAGCCCGAGCGCGAGGTTCGCCGACTGGATGGCGGCACCCGCGGTGCCCTTGACGAGATTGTCGACCGCGGTGACCACGACGACGCGGCCGGCGCGTTCGTCGATCGCGAGGCCCATGAGCGCGGTGTTGGCGCCGAGCACGTCGGCCGTGCGCGGGAACTGCCCCTCGGGCAGCAACTGCACGAACCGTTCGCCCGCATACGCGTCCTCCCAGGCGGCACGAACCGCCGAGGCATCCGTGCCGGGCATGATGCGGGCCGTCGAGGTCGCGAGGATGCCGCGCGACATCGGCACGATCACCGGGGTGAACGAGAGCGTCGGCTCGGCCGCGCCCGCCCAGCGCAGCGCCTGCTGCACCTCGGGGATGTGCCGATGCACGCCGCCCACCGAGTACGGGTTCGCCGAGCCCAGGATCTCGGCCGCGAGCAGGTGAGCCTTCAGGCTCTTGCCGGCGCCGGACGGGCCGACGGCGAGCACCGAGACGAGGTCGCGGTCCTCGATCACGCCCGCACGGATGCCGGGGGCGAGCGAGAGCGCGACCGTCGAGGCGTTGCAACCGGGGGCTGCGATGCGCTTCGCCTTCGCGAGCCGGTCGCGCTGGGTGCCGCTGAGGCGCGGCAGCTCGGGCACACCGTACTCCCACGCCGGGTGGAAGTCGCCGCCGTAGAACTCGGCCCAGTCGGCCTCGCTCTCGAGGCGGTGGTCGGCGCCGCAGTCGATCACGAGGGTCTCCGGCGACAGCTCGGCCGCGATCGCGCCGGAAGCGCCGTGCGGCAGGGCGAGGAAGACGACGTCGTGGCCCGCGAGGGTCTCGGCCGTCGTCTCTTTCAGGGTCAGGTGCGTGTAGGTGCGCAAGTGCGGCTGCACCGCGGCGAGCGACTGCCCGGCGTTCGAGTGCGCGGTCACGGTACGGACCTGGAGCTCGGGATGATCGGCCAGGAGGCGCAGGATCTCTCCCCCGGCATAGCCGGACGCGCCGGAGACGGCGACGGAGTACGTCATGGAATCCACCTTAGGGTCTGTGCGGTCGGGGCGATGTTCCGGCGACGCCCCGCGACCGACCCTCAGGCCGTCGCAGGGGTCGCCGAGATTCGGCGCCCGCCACGGCGTCGGCTGCGCACGACCTCGACACGCGCGTGGCGTGCGGCGGCGAACCGGGTGATGGACATGCGACGACCCTATCGACGCGCTGCCGCGCCTCGCAAACCGAGCGTCGCACGACGTCACGGGAAGCCGCAGCGCGGCACCGGCGACGCGACGCGCGAAAGGGCCGGGAAGCCATCGGCTTCCCGGCCCTTCGTCGTGCGCGCGATGCTGCCTCGGCCGCCGCGCACGCGTCCGCTAGTCGCGGATCGCGGCCCCCGTGCGCTGGCCCGCGAGCGCGGCTCCGGCGAGCTTCGCCTCGCTCGCCTCGGCCGCGGTCAGGGTGCGGTCGGCGGCGCGGAACCGCAGTGCGAAGGTGAGGCTCTTCGACCCCTCCACGACGCCCTGGCCCCGGTAATCGTCGACGAGCTCGAGGTGCTCGAGCAGCTCGCCCGCACCCTCGCGCACGGCGGCGGCGACCTCGGCTGCCGGCACGTCGGCGGCGACGACGAGCGAGAGATCCTGCGTCGCCGCAGGCAGGGTGCCGATCGGCGTGGCCTCGACCGCGGGGTCGGCCGCCGCGATCACGGCGTCGAGGTCGAGCTCGGCGATCGCGACCACGCGGGGCAGATCGTTCGCCTCGGCGAGCGCGGGGAGCAGTTCGCCCGCGAAGCCGACGTGGCGACCGCCGACGCGGAGTTCCGCGGTGCGACCGGGGTGGAACGCGTGGTGCGATCCCTGCACGATCTCGAGCTCGGCGCCCGTCGCCAGGGCCACGCGGCGAGCAGCGTCGAGCGCATCGGCCAGCCCGTAGGGCTCGGCCGGGACGCCCGGCTGCTTCGCGACGCGATCGCCGACGAGCAGCACGCCCAGATGACGCGGCTGGGGCGGGATCCCGGCATCGAGTGCGGCGAGCGTCTCGTCGGTCGGCTTGGCGTCGCCGACCGGCAGCTCGGCGGAGCCGTAGGCACGACCGGGCTCGGGCCGGAACACGAGCCCGATCTCGAAGAGGTCGAGGTCGACGAGCCCGCGCGAGCGGTTGCGCTTGGCGGCCGCGATCAGGCCGGGCACGAGCGAACGGCGCAGGAACGGCGTCGACTGGTCGAGCGCGTTCGCGAGGCGGACCGACGCGACCGGCGAGCCGTCGACGCTGCCGAAGGTGCGGTTCTCGTCGTCGGTCGCGAACGGGAACGTGAGCACCTCGACCGAACCGGCTGCGGCGAGCGCGTCGGCCGTCTGGCGGCGCAAGCGCTGCGAGCGGGTCAGGCCGCGGCCGGGCGGCGCGACGGGCAGCACCGACGGGATGCGGTGGTAGCCGACGAGCCGGGCGACCTCTTCGGCCAGCTCCTCGCGACCCGTGAGGTCGGGGCGCCATGCCGGCGGGACGACCGACCAGCCGCCCTCGACGCGCTCGAGCACGCCGCCGATCTCGGCGAGCGCGTCGTGCACCTCGTCGTCGGTGTACTCGACCCCGATGACGCGGGCGACGAAGCCGTCGGGCAGCTCGATCGCCTCGCGATCGGTCGTCGTCTGGATGAGCGACCCGCCCGCGTCGGCCGTGCCGCCCGCGAGGTCGACCATGAGCTGGGCGACGCGTGCGACCGCGACGGCCCCGATCGTGGGGTCGATGCCGCGCTCGTAGCGCTTCGCCGCCTCGCTCGGCAGCTTGTGCCGGCGCGCGGTACGGGCGATCGACACCGGATCCCAGTGCGCGGCCTCGATGAGCACGTTCTGCGTCGTGTCGCTCATCTCGGTCTCGGCACCGCCCATGACGCCGGCGAGCCCGATGGGGCCGCGGTCATCGGTCACGACGATGTCCTCCGCGTGGAGCGTGCGCTCCTTGCCGTCGAGCGTCGTGAACCGCTCCCCCGCCTCGGCACGCCGCACGACGATGCCGCCGCGGAGCGTGTCGAGGTCGTACCCGTGGATCGGCTGGCCGAGCTCGAGCATGACGTAGTTCGTGATGTCGACGAGCACGGAGAGCGAACGGATGCCGGCGAGCTTCAGTCGCGAGACCATCCACGCCGGCGTCGGGCGCGAGGCGTCGACGCCCCGGACGATACGGGTCGCGAAGGCGCTCGACGCGAGCTTGCCGCGGATCGGCGCGCGGTCGTCGATGACGACCGGGAAGCCGTCGCCGGAGACCTCGGTCGCGGGCGTCTGCTCGACCGGATCGCGGAAGACGGCGCCCGTGGCGTGCGCGTACTCGCGGGCGACACCGCGGATCGAGAACGCGTAGCCGCGGTCGGGCGTGACGTTGATCTCGATCGCCGCGTCATCGAGGCCGAGCAGCGCGATCGCGTCGGTGCCGACCGGCGCGTCGATGCCGAGGGTCGACAGTCGCAGGATGCCGTCGTGGTCGTCGCCGAGGCCGAGTTCGCGGGCGGAGGCGATCATGCCGTCGGAGACGTGCCCGTAGGTCTTGCGCGCGGCGATCGGGAACGGCCCGGGCAACACCGACCCCGGGAGCGTCACGACGACCTTGTCGCCCGGGAAGAAGTTGCGCGCACCGCAGACGATGCCGTGCACGGCGTCGCCGCCGTCGGCCGCCCGCTCGCCGTCGGGTGCGACGCGCACCTGGCACCAGCGAATGGTCTTGCCGTTCGTCTGCGGCTCCTCGACGAACTCGAGCACCTCGCCCACGACGATCGGGCCCTCGAGCTCGAACGTGTGCACGTCTTCTTCTTCGAGGCCGACCTTCACGAGGGCGGCGTGGACGTCCTCGGGCGTCGTGCCCGGCACGAGCTCGACGTACTCGGCGAGCCAGCTGAGAGGTACTCGCATGAATCAGACCACCATTCCGAACTGCTGGGAGAAGCGGACGTCTCCCTCGACCATTTCGCGCATGTCCTGCACGTCGTTGCGGAGCATCAGGCCGCGCTCGATGCCCATGCCGAACGCGAATCCCGTGTAGACCTCGGGGTCGATGCCGGCCGCCTTCAGCACGTTGGGGTGCATCATGCCGCAGCCGCCCCACTCGATCCAGCGGGCGCCGCCCTTGAACGTCGGGTGCCAGAAGTCGAGCTCGGCGCTCGGCTCGGTGAACGGGAAGTAGCTCGGGCGCAGTCGGATCTTCGCCTCGTCGCCGAAGATCGACTTCACGAAGTGGTCGAGCGTGCCCTTGAGGTGCGCCATCGTGAGGCCCTTGTCGACCGCGACGCCCTCGAACTGCATGAACACCGGCAGGTGCGTCGCGTCGAACTCGTCGGTGCGGTACACCCGCCCCGGTGCGAGCACGTAGAGCGGCAGGTCGCGCTCGAGCATCGAGCGGATCTGCACGGGGCTCGTGTGCGTGCGCATGACGAGGTGCGCCTCGGGCGGGTCGACGAAGAAGGTGTCCTGCATCGCCCGCGCCGGGTGGTCGGCGTCGAAGTTCAGGGCGTCGAAGTTGAACCACTCGCTCTCGACCTCGGGGCCTTCGGCGATCTCCCAGCCCATGCCGGTGAAGACGTCGCACACCCGGTCCTGCAGGAGGGCGAGGGGATGCCGCGCGCCGGCGTGGAACCGCGACGGCAGCGCCGTGACGTCGACGGTCTCGGCGACGAGCTGCGCGGCGGCCTCGGCCTCGACGATCTCGGCCTCGCGGGCGGCGAACGCCTGGTTGACACGCCCGCGGGCGCCGCCGACGAGCTTGCCGAGGGCGGCCTTCTGCTCGTTGGGCACGTTGCGCAGCTCGGCGTTCAGGAGCGCGAGCGGCGACTTCTCGCCGGTGTGCTCGGTGCGAACGGTCTTCAACGCGGCGGAGTCGCCGGCCGACGCGATGGCCGCGAGGGCCGCGTCGACCGCGGACTGGACCGCGGACTCGGTGATTTCGAGGGGTTCTGGCACGAGAACCGAGTCTACCGGCGACGCGAGACGGTGCGTGGCGCGCCGTCCCGTGACCGACGTGGCGTCGAATCCTCGTCGCCCTCAGCCCCGGAGGCCGCCGCCGGTCCCTTCGCTGCCGCCGATCGCGTCGAGACCGGCCTGCACCGCGACCGCACGGGTCGTGGTGATGTTCTCGTCGAGCAGGTCGGCGGTGACGACCACCTTGTTCGAGCGCCGCAACCGACGTTCGACCCGGTAGGCGATGTACGAGAGGATCAGGCAGAGCAGGATGTAGATCGTGCCGACCACGATCGTCGCCGGGACGATCGGCGACCCGTACGTCGACTGGGAGCCGATATACCGCGCGTAGAACAGCAGCTCGGGGTACGTGATGATGTAGCCGAGCGCCGTGTCTTTCAGGGTGACCACGAGCTGGGCGATGATGACGGGCATCATCGCGCGGATCGCCTGGGGCAGCAGAATGAGCCGCATGACCCCGGCCTTGCGCAGGCCGATCGCGTAGCCCGCCTCCGACTGCCCCCTCGGCAGAGATTCGACGCCGGCGCGGAAGACCTCGGCGAGCACCGAGCCGTTGTACGCGACGAGGGCGATGACCACCGCCCAGTACGGGTCCATCTTCACGCCGATGACCGGGAGCCCGTAGTACAGCAGGAACATGAAGACGAGCACCGGAATCGCACGGAGTACCTCGACGACCGCACCAACCGGACGACGCAGCCATGCGTGGTCGGAGAGCCGGCCGAGCGCGAGAAGGAGGCCGAGCACGAGCGCGCCGACCGCCGCGACGCCGAACGCGGCGAGCGTGCGGCCCGTCGCGAGCAGGATCTGCACCCACACGTTCGTGTACGTGAAGGCCGACCACTTCTCGGCCGTGAACTGCCCCGTCGCCCAGAGCCGCCACAGGATGAACCCGATGATCGCGACCACCACGACGACGGTGACGATGCCGAGGATGCGGTTGCGGGCGATGGCCCGAGGGCCGGGTACGTCGTAGAGGACGCTCGTCATCGTGCCACCTTCCAACGGTTCTCGAACGCTCGCTGCGCCCACGAGAGCAGGAGCACGAGCACCACGAAGATCACCATGATCCAGAGGATCACGACGAACTGGTTCTCACCGCGCTCGCTCATGTTCGCCCGGATCGAGCCGAGGTTGACCACGCTGAATCCGGCCGCGACGGTCGTGTTCTTGAGCAGTGCGATGAACACGCTCATCATCGGCGGGATCACGGAACGGAATGCCTGGGGCAGCACGACGAGCGACATGACCTGGCCGAAGGTGAGGCCGAGTGCACGCGCCGCCTCGGCCTGGCCGACCGGCACCGTGTTGATGCCCGACCGGATCGTCTCGGCGACGTACGTCGCGGTGTATATGCCGAGCGCGAAGATCGCCAACGTCAGTGAGACCCCGGTCGTCAGCCGGAGCCCGAACAACGGCGGCAGCGCGAACGCGAACGCGAAGAACACCAGGGTCAGCGGAGTGTTGCGCACGGTGTTCACGTAGACCGCGCCGACCGAGCGCGCTATCGGCACCGGGGAGACGCGCATCGCCCCGACCAGAGTGCCGAGCACGAGTGCGACGATGCCGCCCCCGACGAAAAGCACGAGCGTGCCGATGAGCGTCTCGACCCAGAGATCGAGGTTGTCGGTGATGATGCCCATCGCGCTCCTTCATGGGGCCGGGATCGTGCGGCGTGGCCGCGGTGCGGGTGCGGGGCGGAGGCGGCGCAGCGCCTCCGCCCCGGGTGATCAGCTGGTCGGGTCGACCTCGGGCTGCTCGCCCTGGATGCCCGCCGGGGCGAGGTTCTCGTCGAAGAGCGCCTGCCACACGTCGTTGCCGTCGGTGAAGAGCGTGTTGATGTGCTCCTGCAGGGCGGCGTCGCCCTTCTGGATGCCCACGCCGTAGCGCTCCTCGCTGAACGGCTCACCCGCGATCTTCAGGGCATCGGGGTCCTGCGCGACGTAGCCGGCGAGGATCGCCTCGTCGGTCGTGATCGCGTCGACCGCTCCGGCCTTCAGCTGCTCGACGCACTGCGAGTACGTGTCGTACTCGACCGTGTCGCCGGGGTTGTACTCGTCGCGGATGCGCTGCAGCGGCGTCGAGCCCGTCACCGAGCAGACGATCTTGCCCTCGAGGTCGTCTGGGCCGTTGATGTCCTCGTTGTCGGCCGCGACCAACAGGCCCTGGCCCGTGATGAAGTACGGGCCCGCGAAGTCGATCTGCTCCTTGCGCTTGTCGGTGATCGAGTACGTGCCGACGTAGTAGTCGATGTCGCCGTTGACGAGCGCCTGCTCGCGGTTCGCCGACGGGATCGTCTGGTACTCGATCTGGTCTTCGCCGAAGCCGAGCGACGCCGCGATCCACTGGGCGATGCCGATGTCGAAGCCGCTCCGCTCGCCGGTCGCGGCGTCTTCGTAGCCGAGGCCCGGCTGGTCGTTCTTCACGCCGATGACGACCTTGCCCCGGTCGGTCATCGCGTCGAACGTCGGGCTGCCCTCGAGCTGCACGTCGGTGGCGACCTCCCACAGCGCTGCGTCGCCGCCGGCGTCGTCGGTCGCGCCGTCACCGCCGGTGTCGCCCGGGCTGCCGCTGTTGCACGCACTGAGTGCGAGCGCCGCGATCGCGATGCCCGCCAGCGCACCGGCGATTCGTGTAGTCCTGCGCATCTTGTCCTCCTGGTATCGAATCCGGTACGGTCGCCGCGCCGAGCGCGGACGTCTAGTGGGTGATGAGCTTCGCGAGGAAGTCCTTCGCACGGGCGCTCTGCGCATTCGTGAAGAAGTCGTCGGGCGTCGCCTCCTCGACGATCTGCCCGTCGGCCATGAACACGACCCGGTCGGCCGCCTTGCGGGCGAAGCCCATCTCGTGCGTGACGACGATCATCGTCATGCCGTCTTGCGCGAGCCCGACCATGACGTCGAGCACCTCGTTGATCATCTCGGGGTCGAGGGCCGAGGTCGGCTCGTCGAAGAGCATGACCTTCGGGTTCATCGCGAGGGCGCGCGCGATCGCGACCCGCTGCTGCTGCCCGCCCGAGAGCTGCGCGGGCAGCTTCTGGGCCTGTTCGCCGACCCCGACGCGATCGAGCAGCACCTTCGCCGCCCGCTCGGCGTCGGCCTTCGACTGGCGCTTCACCTTGATCGGCCCGAGCGTCACGTTGTCGAGCACCGTCAGGTGCGAGAACAGGTTGAACGACTGGAAGACCATGCCGACGTCTGCGCGGAGCGCGGCGAGCTCTTTGCCCTCTTGCGGCAGTTCGGCGCCGTCGATGCGGATCGAGCCCGTCGTGAACGTCTCGAGCCGGTTGATCGTGCGGCAGAGCGTCGACTTGCCGGACCCGGAGGGCCCGATGACGACGACGACCTCGCCCCGGTGCACCGTGAGCGAGACGTCTTTCAGGGCGTGGAACTGGCCGTAGTGCTTCTCGACGTGCTCGACCACGACGAGGGGCTCGCCACGTCGTGCGCTGATGTTCGAGGTCGGCGGGCCGGACTGGGTTGGGTCCATACCCCCAAAACTAGGGAGATTCCGTACCTCGCCACCAGAGCATTCGCGGCGCGGTTACCGATTCGTGATCAGCGAGACCCGCTCATCGTTCGACGGCGACCGCGCGTTCGGGCGTCAGCTGCGCTGCGCGAAGGCGCTCTCGTAGAGGCACACCGACGCCGCGGTCGCGAGGTTCATCGACTCGGCGTGGCCGTAGATCGGCACCGTGACGACCCGGTCGACGAGGGCGAGCTGCTCGTCGGGCAGACCGCGCGCCTCGTTGCCGAACAGCCACGCCGTGGGCTTCGCGAGCACCCCGTCGTTGCGCGCGGTCAGGAGGTCCTCGCCCTTGATGTCGGCCGCGAGCACGGTGAGCCCGGCGGCGCGGGCCCGCGCGAGCACGTCGTCGAGGTCTGCGCCGACCGCGACGGGAACGTGGAAGATCGAGCCCGTCGACGACCGCACGACCTTGGGGTTGTAGAGGTCGACCGCGCGCCCGGTCATGATGACCGCGTCGGCGCCGGCGGCGTCGGCCGCGCGGACGATCGTGCCTGCGTTGCCGGGATCGCGCACCTCTTCGAGGATCGCGACGAGCTTCGGGGATGCCGCGAACACGTCTTTCACGGCGGTCGGGAACTGCCGGCACACCGCGGCGAAGCCCTGGGGCGTGACGGTGTCGGCCATCGACGCGAGCACCTCTTCGGTGACGTACTCGGGCGTGAGCCCGGCCACCACGGCGGCCTCGGCGATCTCGGGATACCGGTCGAGCGCCGTCGGGGTGGCGTAGAGCTCGACGAGCAGCTCGGGCCGGAACTCGAGCGCTTCGGCGACCGCCTGCGGCCCCTCGAGCAGGAACAGCCCGCTCTCGACTCGCGCGGCCTTCTTGGCCAGCTTCGCGACGGCACGGACTCGCGGCGAGCGGGGGTTCTCGAGCATGGTTCCAGTCTATTCAGCGGGATGCCCCGGCCGAGGCATCCGCGCATGCGAACGGCCCGGCACCCTCAGGGGTGCCGGGCCGTTCGTGGAGACGTCGTCGCTTGCGCGGCGATCTTCGGGGCCGAGGTGTCTGGCCGCCGAAGATGCAGCGCCGTCTTACGCGGCGGTCTTCGGAGCCGAGGTGTCTGGCCGCCGAAGATGCAGCGCCGTCTTACGCGGCGGTCTTCGGAGCCGAGGTGTCTGGCCGCCGAAGATGCAGCGCCGTCTTACGCGGCGGTCTTCGGAGCCGAGGTGTCGGCCGGGAGCGCCTTCTTGGCCGTCTCGACGAGCGCGGCGAAGGTGGCGGGCTCGTTCACCGCGAGCTCCGCGAGGATGCGGCGGTCGACCTCGACGCCCGCGAGGCCGAGGCCCTGGATGAGGCGGTTGTAGGTGAGGCCGTTCTGACGCGAGGCCGCGTTGATCCGCTGGATCCAGAGGCGACGGAAGTCGCCCTTCTTCTTGCGGCGGTCGTTGTACGAGTAGACGAGGGAGTGGGTGACCTGCTCCTTCGCCTTGCGGTACAGGCGCGAACGCTGACCGCGGTAGCCCTCGGCGCGCTCGAGGATGACGCGACGCTTCTTGTGCGCATTGACTGCGCGCTTGACTCTAGCCATGACTCTGTTTCTTCCTTAACGGGTCTCGCGGCTCAGTGGCCGAGAAGCTTCTTGATCTTCTTCGCGTCGGCGGGCGAAACGACCTGGTCCTGGTTCAGGCGCATCTTGCGCGACGAGGCCTTGACCTCGAGGTTGTGGCGCATACCGGCCTGCTGCTTCTTGATCTTGCCGCTGCCGGTGATCTTGAAGCGCTTCTTGGACCCGGAGTGGGTCTTCTGCTTCGGCATCTCGTGATTCTCCTTGGTTCTGCCGTCACGCTGGTGACGGACGCGGTGCTTGGCCTACGCCTCGGTGGACTCGGCCGTCTGCGGGTCGGACTCGGCCGGGGCATCCGCCGCCGGTCGCGCCTTCGCCGCAGCACGCTGTGCATTCGCCTCGGCCTTGGCCTCGGACTTGTTCTTCAGGGGCGCGATGACCATGACCATGTTGCGGCCGTCGATCGTGGGGTTGTGCTCGACCGTGCCGAACTCCGCCACGTCCTCCGCGAAGCGCTGCAGGAGACGCACACCCATCTCGGGGCGCGACTGCTCGCGCCCGCGGAAGAGGATCATCGCCTTGACCTTGTCGCCGGCCTTCAGGAAGCCGACGGCGCGCTTCATCTTGGTCTCGTAGTCGTGCTTGTCGATCTTGAGGCGGAACCGCACCTCTTTGAGGATGGTGTTCGCCTGGTTGCGCCGGGCCTCTTTCGCCTTCTGCGCAGCCTCGTACTTGTACTTGCCGTAGTCCATGATCTTGACGACCGGCGGACGAGAGTTCGGGGCGACCTCGACGAGGTCGAGGTCGGCCTCCTGCGCGAGCCGCAGGGCCACCTCGATCTTCACGACGCCGACCTGCTCTCCGCCGGGACCCACGAGGCGGACCTCGGGAACGCGGATACGGTCATTGGTACGCGGATCGCTGATGCGTGTACTCCTCTACTCAAGCTGTTTCATGCGCCGAACGAGGAGACTCACGTATTTCGCGCGGATTCTCACCGCGGCTCATACGGCACCCTGTCTACTCCCCCGCGCCGACCTCGCGATCGGCGGCGTGGAAGCGGAGTGCAATCGACCCGGTAACCTTGATGAAGCGGTATGCGCGGGTGGGAGAATCTCCACTTTCGTACCGGGGAGAAGCCCCGGAGCCCGAAGTAGTCTAGCAGAGGATGTCTGTGACCCAGAACACGCCCGCCCCCGCGGGTTCCGACGAGTTCACCCCCCGTCCCGACGCGGCCCCCTCCGACGAACACGCCGCATACGACGCGGCCGTCGCCGGTGAGGTCGAGGGCGCGACGCGCGACATCGCCGACGTGCCCGCCGTCGAGGTCATCACCACCACGGCGGTGCACCTCATGAGCGCGGCCGCGGTCAAGGTCGGCCTCGCCGACGACCCCGTGTCGCAGCTCGACCTCGACGAGGCGCGCAAGCTCATCAACGCCCTCGCCGGCCTCATCACCGCGGGCGCACCCGAAATCAGCGACATGCATGCCAGGTCGCTGCGCGACGGCCTGCGGTCGCTGCAGCTCGCGTTCCGGGAGGCCTCGCCCATTCCCGACGCGATCGGGCAGGGCCCCGGCGAGAAGTGGACCGGTCCGGTCAGCTGACCCCGAACCGACGCGCGACGTCGGGCGGGCTCAGCGCTGGCAGTTCGGGCACCAGAAGACGACGCGCTCCTGCGGGTCGGTGACCGCGTCGACCCGCTCGCGCCCGAGTTCGCCGCGCTCGATCGTCGTGCGGCAGCGCCGGCACGGCTCCCCCGCCCGCCCGTAGACCCAGAGCCGCTGCCCGCGGCGGTCGACGCCCGTGGTGACCCTCGCCCGACGGTCGCGGTTCGCGACGATCAGCCGGCGCGCGAGGTCGACGACCGCGGCCAGCCCCTCGACCTCGCCGACCGGTCGCTGCGGGCGGATGCCGCGGAGGAAGCACAGCTCGTTGACGTACACGTTGCCGAGGCCGGCCAGGTTGCCCTGGTCGAGCAGTGCGACCGCGAGCGGTACGGCGGGATGCTCGCCGAGCCGGCGGACCGCCTCCGCCGCGTGCTCGCCGCCCCAGGCCGGGTCGAGCACGTCGGGGCCGAGATGGGCGAGCATCGCCGACTCTTCGGCCTTCGGCACGACCTCGACCTCGCCGAGATCGAACCCCACCGCCTCGACATCGGACGTCGCGAGTACGACACGGGCCCGATGCGCCGGCTTCGTCCACCGCTCGCCCGGTGCGAAGACCCGCCATTCGCCCTCCATCTTGAGGTGCGTGCGGACGGTGTGCCCGGACGTGCGGACGAGCAGGTGCTTGCCGCGGCTCACGACCTCGTCGACGTGCTCGCCCGCGAGGTCGACCGTCGCATAGCGAGGGACCCGGAAATCGGTGCGAGCGAGGTCGCGCCCGGCCAGGACGGGTCGCAGCATGGCGGCGAGCTGGTAGACGGAGTCACCTTCGGGCATCGAGCCGCAACCCCCTCGGCGTCTCGCCGAAGCCCGCCGCGCGCAGCGCGGCCCCGAGCGGCGTGCCGAGCACGAACGCGCCGTTCACCGATTCGACGGCCAGCCGCCGAACGCGGCCCGCGGTGACGAGACCCGCCACGGCCGCCGCGGCGAGCGCGAGGAGCTCGTCGTCGTCGGTGTAGGCGAGCACCGTCTTGCCGCCGCGCTCGACGTAGGCGACGAGTTCGCCGTCGGCGACGACCACGATCGCCCCGGCCTTGCGGGCCGCCCGGTGCGAGCTCTCGCCGGGTGGGTCGGGCCACGGCAGCGCGGCCCCGTAGGCGTTCGCCGGGTCGGTCGCCGCGAGCGCGAGCGCCCGGGGCGCGTCGGCGTCGCGCACGTCGAGGTCGGCATGGCTCCGCAGCCGGTCGACCGCGCCCGGTGCGGCGAACTGCGCCGCGCCCAGTCGCTCGACGAAGTAGCCGCGGCGGGCCCGCCCCGACTCCTCGAAGCCGCTCAGCGTCTTGTAGACGAGGGCGAACCCGCCGACGACGCCCTCGGCGACGGCGGCTCCGCGAGTGACCACGCCGTATCGGTCGAGCAGCATCTCGCCGAGCGCATGCGCACGCCGGGTGGCGTCGGCATCGGCCACCGGCAGGATCGACCAGCGTCCGGCGACCGACGGCGGGCCGGTGCGGCTCGGCATCGTCGCCCGCGGCAGCGAGCGCCCGCGCAGCATCCGCGCCCGGGGCACCGGGCGGCTCGCCTTGTGCGCGCTGCGCCCGCCGCTCGTGAGTGCGCGCACCGGTGCGAACGTGTCGTTCGTCACGAGGCCCGCCCAGGCGAGCCCCCAGAGCGCTTCGACGAGGGCGCCGTCGTCGACCGGCGCCTCGAGCTCCCCGAAGGCGCCGACGGCGTCGGAGAGCTGCCGGAAGAAGAACGCGCCGCCCGAGCCCAGTGCGACGAGCACCTCGCGCTGCAGCGGGGTGAGCTCCGCGTCGATCGGCGGCGCGAGCGTGAGCGGGGCGGTCTCGGCGAGGTGCAGCGTGATCCATCCGTCGTCGCCGGCGAGCTCGCCCGCCCCCGCCCACAGCACTTCGCCGCTCGCCATGAGCTCGTCGAGCATCGCCGGGCTGTAGTCGGCGACGCGCGAGGGCAGCACGAGCGACTCCCACGCCGACGCGGGCAGGCGCACGCCCTCGAGCTGCTCGATGGTGCTCGCGACGCCGTCGATGCCGCGCAGCCCCCCGCCGACCTGCTGCCACGACGGCAGGAACCGTGCGAGCGCACGCTGGGGCACCGGCTCGATCTCGTGGCGAAGCGCGGCGAGCGAGCGGCGCCGGAGCCGCCGCAGCACCTCGGCGTCGCACCACTCGGTCGACGTGCCGTGCGGGCGGAACTCGCCCTCGACGACGCGTCGTTCGTCGGCCAGCCGGCGAAGCGCGGCGCGGGCGACGGCGACGCCGATGCCGAACCGATCGGCGACCTCGTCGACCGCGAAGGGCCCGTGCGTGCGGGCGTACCGGCTCACGAGGTCGCCCATCGGGTCGGCGACGTGCTCGCTGAACGCGACGGCCACCCCGGGTGGCACGGGCACGCCGAGCGCATCGCGCAGGCGCCCGACGTCTTCGACCGACGACACGTGCTCTCGACCGGCGAACCCGACCCGAACGACCCTGCGCGAGGCGGTGAGCTCGGCGACGGCCGAGGCCGGGTCGGTCGATTCGTCGACACGGGCGGCGATCTCGTCGACGGTGAGCGGGCCGAGCGCCATGAGCAGGTCGGCGACGCCTTCGGCACCGCGGACCCGGCGGTCGGGATCGAGTCGCTGCAGCTCGCGCTCGGTCTGCTCGATGACCCCCGGGTCGAGGAGCTCCCGCAGCTCGACCCGTCCGAGCAGCTCGCCGAGCAGCGACTGGTCGATCGCAAGGGCGGCCGCGCGGCGCTCGGCGAGCGGCGAGTCGCCCTCGTACATGAACGCGCCGACGTAGCCGAACAGGAGCGTGCTCGCGAACGGGCTCGGCGAGTCGGTCGTCGTCTCGACGAGTCGCACGCGCCGCGCGGCGAGGTCGGCCGCCACCTCGATGAGGCCGGGCACGTCGTAGACGTCTTGAAGCACCTCGCGGACGGTCTCGAGGATGATCGGGAAGGTGGGGAACGCACTCGCGACCTCGAGCAGCTGGGCGGCCTTCTGCCGCTGCTGCCACAGCGGCGAACGCCGGCCCGGCTGGTAGTGCGGCAGCAGCAGTGCACGGGCGGCGCACTCCCGGAACCGGCTCGCGAACAGCGCCGACCCGCCGACCTCGTCGGTCACGAGCTGCTCGAGCTCGGCGGCCTCGAAGTGGAAGAGGTCGGCACCGGGCGGTTCGTCACCGGTGTCGGGGATGCGGACGATGATGCCGTCGTCGGCCGCGACGGCGGCGCCGTCGACCCCGTGCCGCTCGCGGATGCGCGCCGCCACGGCGAGCGCCCAGGGCGCATGCACGGGCATGCCGAACGGCGAGTGCAGGATGATGCGCCAGTCGCCGAGCTCGTCGCGCGTGCGCTCGACGACGAGCGTGCGGTCGCTCGGCACTGCGCCCGTTGCACGGCCCTGGTCGGCGAGGAAGGCGATGAGGTTCGTCGTCGCGTTCTCGTCGAGTCCGGCTGCCGCGATGCGCGCCCGTGCCTCGGACTCGGTCGCGGTCGAGACCTCGCGCATGAACGCCCCGAGCGCGCGACCGAGCTCGACGGGCCGGCCGAGGCCGTCGCCCTTCCAGAACGGGACGCGACCGGGCTGGCCGAAGGCGGGCACGACGTTGACGCGGTCGAACGTGATCTCCTGGATGCGCCAGCTCGTCGCCCCGAGCGCGAAGACGTCGCCGACGCGCGACTCGTAGACCATCTCTTCGTCGAGCTCGCCGACCCGTCGCCCCGTGGTCTCGTCGCCGCCCACGAGGAACACGCCGAACATGCCGCGGTCGGGGATCGTGCCCCCGCTCGTCACGGCGAGCCGCTGGGCACCCGGCCGCCCCGTGACGACCCCGACCTCGCGGTCCCACACGACCCGTGGCCGCAGCTCGCCGAAGCGATCGGAGGGATAGCGGCCCGCGATGAGGTCGAGCGTCGCCTCGTAGGCCGAGCGGGGCAGCGTCGCGAACGGCGCCGCCCGCCGGACCGTCGTGAACCAGCCCTCGACGTCGAGCTCGTCGACGGCCGCGGCCGCGATCGTCTGCTGGGCGAGGATGTCGAGCGGGTTCGCCGGCACCCGCATGGTCTCGATGAGCCCGGCGAGCATGCGCTCGGCCGCGACCGCCGTGTGCACGAGGTCGGCGCGGTGCTTCGGGAACATGACGCCGCGCGAGACCTCGCCGACCTGGTGGCCCGCTCGCCCGAGGCGCTGCAGGCCGCTCGCGACCGACGGCGGGGACTCGACCTGCACCACGAGGTCGACGGCACCCATGTCGATGCCGAGCTCGAGGCTCGAGGTCGCGACGACGCAGCGCAGGCGCCCCGACTTGAGGTCGTCTTCGATGTCGGCCCGCTGCTCTTTGCTGACCGACCCGTGGTGGGCGCGCGCGATGACGGGCGCCGCGCCGGCGGTCTGGCCCGACTGCGCCATGAGCGCGGCGGGCGGGCCCGACGCGGCGGCCGCGGTGACGAGCTCGGCGCGCTCGACCTCGTCGAGGTGCAGCTCGTTGAGACGGGCGGTGAGGCGTTCGGCCAGCCGCCGGGAGTTCGCGAACACGATCGACGAGCGGTGCTCGAGCACCCGGTCGAGGATCGCCTGTTCGACATGCGGCCAGATCGAGCCCGTCGCGTCATCGTTCGCGGGCAGCTGGGCCATGTCTTCGACCGGCACCACCACGCGGAGGTCGAACCGCTTGTCGGTCGGCGGCGCGACGACCTCGACGGGGGCACTCGCGCAGAGGAACCGCGCGACCTCCTCGACGGGCCGCACCGTCGCCGAGAGCCCGATGCGCTGGGCCGGTCGCTCGAGCAGGGCGTCGAGCCGCTCGAGCGACAGCGCGAGGTGCGCGCCCCGCTTCGTGCCGGCGACGGCATGGATCTCGTCGACGATCACGGTCTCGACCGTGCGGAGGGTCTCGCGTGCCTGCGAGGTCAGCATGAGGAAGAGCGACTCGGGGGTCGTGATGAGGATGTCGGGCGGCGTGCGCAGCAACGCCCGACGCTCGTTCGCCGGCGTGTCGCCCGACCGCACGCCGACCGTCACGTTCGGCGGCGCAGCGCCGAGGCGCTCGGCGACCCGGGCGATGCCGGTGAGGGGTGCGCGGAGGTTGCGCTCGACGTCGACGCCGAGCGCCTTGAGCGGCGACAGGTAGAGGACCCGGGTGCCGGGCTCGCCGGCCGGCTCGGTCGTGAGCCGATCGATGGCCGACAGGAAGGCCGACAGCGTCTTGCCCGAGCCGGTCGGGGCGACCACGAGCGCGTGCGAGCCGCCGCCGATCGCGCGCCAGGCACCCTGCTGCACGGCGGTGGGCGCGCGGAACGCCTCGGCGAACCACGTGCGCGTCGCCTCGGAGAAGGACGCCGGCGCATCGGTCATGGCACCCATTCAATCGGATGCCGCCGACATCACGCCCGGTCGGCGTCGATCGCGGCGAGGGCGCGGGCCACCGCCGCGACGGTGCGGTCGGCCTCCGCGGCATCCGTCGCCCAATTGCTCACCGAGAACCGCACGACCGAGCGGTCGCGCCACCGCGAGGTCATCGCGAGCACCTCGCCGTCGTCCCACAGCCGTGCCGAGAGCGCCTCGGTCGCCGCATCGTCGGCGAGGGCGAGGCACACCTGGGTGAAGACGACTTCGTTGAGCACCTCCGCGCCCGGCAGGCGCGCGACGCCGTCGGCGATCCGCCTCGCCGAGTCCGCCAGACGCTCGACGAGCGCGGCGACCCCCTCTCGACCGAGCGCCCGCAGCACGGCCCACGTCGGCACGCCGCGCGCGCGACGCGAGAGCTCGGGCACCCGCTCGTGCGGATCGGCGACGGCGTCGCTCGCCTGCAGGTAGCTCGCGTGCATGCTGAGCGCCCGCTGCATCGCGTGCTCGTCGCGCACGATCGAGATGCCGCAGTCGTACGGCACGCTCAGCGTCTTGTGCGCGTCGGTCGACCACGAGTCCGCGGCCTCGTATCCCGCGACGAGGTGCCGCAGGCGCGGGCTCGCCCCCGCCCACAGCCCGAACGCCCCGTCGACGTGCACCCATGCGCCCGCGTCGTGCGCGACCGCGATCGCCGCGGCGAAGTCGTCGAACGAGCCCGAATGGATGTTGCCCGCCTGCAGGACGACGATCGCCGGCTCCGTTCCGCCCGCGAGCACCTCTCGGAGCGCATCGGCCTCGATGCGCCCCTCGGCGTCGGCGGCGACGACGATCGGCGCCCCGAGGCCGAGGTAGCGCCCAGCGAGGTCGACCGTGCCGTGCCGTTCGGCGCCGACCACGAATCGCACGCGCGGAGCGCCGAACACCCCGCGCTCCGCCGCATCCCAGCCCGCCCGCCGCAGGAGTTCGTCGCGCCCCGTCGCGAGACCCACGAAGTGCGCCATCGTCGCGCCGGTCGTGAAGCCGACCGCCGACGACCGCGGCAGGCCGAGCAGGTCGACGATCCACTCCCCCGCCAGTTCCTCGACCGCGGCGACCCCGGGGGTCGCGAACCGCAGCCCGGTGTTCTGGTCCCACGCCGAGACGAGCCAGTCGGCCGCGAGGGCGACCGGCTGCGCCCCGCCCATCACCCAGCCGTAGAAGCGCGGCGAGCCGATGCCGAGCAGCGCCGGCTCGACCCCGTCGGCGAGCCGCTCGAGGACCTGCTCGGCCGGTTCGCCCCCGTCGGGCAACACCCGCCCCAGCCGGTCCTTCGCCGTCTCGGCGTCGATCTCGGGCGGGATCGGGCGCTCGGCGACCGCGTCGATCCAGCGCCTCGCCCGGTCCGCCGCGAACTCCAGCGGGCCGTCGTACTCGGGTCGCCGCGCTCCGGCGGCCGATGGTCGCTCAGCCATGATGCACCTGGTTTCCGCGCACTCGTGCGCGCATCCAGATGATGCTCCCGCCCGGTCACGTGGTCAATGCCCAGTTCGGGCGGGATGCCCCGCCGGCGGTCGTCCCCGCGCGGGCTCAGTCGCGCCGACCGCCCACGAGCCGGACGGCGAGCGTGTCGACGCCGGTCGCGATCGCGTCGTCCTCGGCCCAGCGCCGGGCGAGCCTCGAGGTCGTGGCGTCGAGCTCGTCGCGGGTGAGCCCGTCGACGAGCCGCAGCGTCACGACGAGTTCGGGGCCGGCGAGCCGGGCGAGCGGGTCGCCGGCGGCGAGGTCGACGCCGAGCACGGCGAGCTCGCTGCCGATCGAGCGCTCGAACGCCCGACGGATCGGTTCGTCGTCGAACGGCGGTCGCCAGGCCTTCTGCTGCGCCACCGCCCACACGGCCGGCCGCCGCAGCACGAACTCGGTCGGCGACCCGGGGTCGAGCACCACGAGCTCGGTGCCGTCGTCGGCGGCGGCGAGCGCCACCCGGACGCCGTCGGCCGGCACGGGCCGGGCGATCGGGTTCCACCTCCGCATGGCGTCGACCGACGAGAAGACCGGCAGCACCCGACGCCCGTCGGGTCCCTCGACCGTGACGATCGACAGCTCCTGGCTCTTGTCGACGGCGTGGCCGTGCGCGCCGACCTCGGTACCGCCGTCGCCGAGCTCGGCGAGCAGGGGGATCAGGAGTCGCGACTCGCCGAATGCCGCCACGACGTCGGCCTGGCCGCCGTCGCCCTCGCGGAACGCCCGGAGCGCCGCGCCGAGCGCGACGGGCGTCGAACCGTCGTCACCGGCGTGCGGGTTCTCGTCGAACGATCGTCCGGCCCAGGGCTGCCCGGCCGAGTCCGCGAGGTGCGGGGGCAACGACCGGGATGCGCCGGGCGCCGCGCCCGAGGCATCCGCGTCGCCCACCGGCTCGTCGCCTGCCGTCATGCCCGTCGCCTCGATCAGTTGCTCGCGACGTCGAGCGCCTCGGCGAGCGTGAACGCGCCCGCGTAGAGCGCCTTGCCGACGATCGCGCCCTCGAGGCCGAGCGGCACGAGCTCGCGGAGGGTCGCGAGGTCGTCGAGGCTCGAGACGCCGCCCGAGGCGACGACCGGGCGGTGCGTGCGGTCCATGACCTGGCGGAGGAGTTCGACGTTCGGCCCCTGGAGCGTGCCGTCCTTCGTGACGTCGGTCACGACGTAGCGGGCCGCGCCGGCCTCCTCGAGCCGGTCCATGACCTGCCACAGGTCGCCGCCGTCCTTCGTCCAGCCGCGGGCGGCGAGCGTCGTGCCGCGCACGTCGAGGCCGACGGCGATCGCCTCGCCGTACTGCGCGATGACCGAGGCGGCCCACTCGGGGTTCTCGAGCGCGGCCGTGCCGAGGTTGATGCGCTTGGCGCCGATCTCGAGCGCGTGCTCGAGCGACTCGTCGTCGCGGATGCCGCCCGACAGCTCGACGTTCACGCCGCGGACCTGGCGGATGACCTTCTTCAGGATGCCGCCGTTCGAACCGCGCCCGAACGCGGCGTCGAGGTCGACGAGGTGGATCCACTCCGCACCCTGGTCGGCCCAGTCGACCGCCGCGTCGACGGGGTCGCCGTAGCTCGTCTCGGTGCCGGCCTCGCCCTTCGTCAGGCGGACCGCCTTGCCGCCGGCGACGTCGACGGCCGGCAGCAGCACGAGGCCGGGGGTCTTGTTGAACTCACTCATCAGTACTGTCCTCGATCGCGGTGGGCCGTCGGGCCCGTCTCAGCCGGCGCAGGAGGCCGGCACAGTCACAGGATCATAGTCGCCCGTGGCGGGTGCGACGCTCCCGTGACCCTCGGATGGCTCAGGCGAGTGCGCCGAGCCAGTTGGAGAGCAGCCGGATGCCCGCATCCGACGACTTCTCGGGGTGGAACTGGGTCGCCGACAACGGGCCGTTCTCGACCGCGGCGAGGAATCGCCCGCCGTGCTCCGCCCAGGTCAGCTTCGGCTGCGGGAACGGCGGCATGACCTCGAGCTGCCACGATTGCGCTGCGAACGAGTGCACGAAGTAGAACCGCTCGTCCTCGATGCCGTCGAACAGCACCGATCCCTCGTCGGGCGAGACGGTGTTCCAGCCCATGTGCGGCAGCACGTCGGCGGGCAGCTCGGTGACGGTGCCCGGCCACTCACCGAGCCCCTCGGTGTCGACGCCGCGCTCGACGCCACGCTCGAAGAGCACCTGCATGCCGACGCAGATGCCGAGCACGTGCCGCCCGCCGGCGAGCCGGCGGTCGATGACCTCGTCGCCGCGCACGGCGCGCAACTGGTCCATGACCGCCTTGAAGGCACCGACGCCCGGCACGAGCAGGCCGTCGGCCTCCATCGCCGCCGTGCGGTCGGCCGTCACGTCGACCTCGGCGCCGGCGCGCTCGAGCGCCTTCGCCGCGGAGTGCACGTTGCCCGACCCGTAGTCGAGCACGACGACGCGCTTGGTGCGGGTCACAGCGCTCCCTTCGTCGAGGGGATGCCGCTCACGAGCGGGTCGAGCGCCTTCGCCTGGCGGAACGCACGGGCGAACGCCTTGAACTCGGCCTCGGCGATGTGGTGCGGGTCGCGTCCGCCGAGCACCGTGACGTGCACCGTGAGGCCGGCGTTGAACGCGATCGCCTCGAACACGTGCCGCACCATCGACCCCGTGAAGTGGCCGCCGATGAGGTGGAACTCGAACCCGTCGGGCTCCCCCGTGTGCACGAGGAACGGGCGGCCGGAGATGTCGACGACCGCCTGCGCGAGCGCCTCGTCGAGCGGGACGAGGGCATCGCCGTAGCGGGAGATGCCCCGCTTGTCGCCGAGCGCCTCGCGGATTGCCTGCCCGAGCACGATGCCCGTGTCTTCGACGGTGTGGTGCACGTCGATGTGGAGGTCGCCCGAGGCCCGCACCGTGAGGTCGGTGAGCGAGTGCTTCGCGAACGCCGTGAGCAGGTGGTCGTAGAACGGCACGCCCGTCTCGATGTCGCTCGATCCGGTGCCGTCGAGGTCGATCGACAGGTCGATGCTCGACTCGCTCGTCTCGCGCTGGACGCGCGCGGTGCGCGAGCGGGACGGGCGCGACGGGGATTCGGCGGTCATGAGTCGATCCTATTCTCGGCGGAGGCCGCGGCCGCGGCGGGAGCGAACACGGCGATCGCCTCGAGGAACGCGGTGGTCTCGGCTTCGGTACCAGCGCTGACCCGCAGGTGTCCGGGGATGCCGAGCTCCCTGATCAGGATGCCGCGCGCGAGCAGCCCCTCGAACACCGCGTGCGGGTCGTCGACGCCGCCGAAGAGCACGAAGTTCGAGCCGCTGCGGTGGGGCGCGAAGCCGAGGCGCGTGAGCTCCGTCGTGATGCGCTCGCGCTGACGCCGGATGTCGTCGACCATCGCGAGCATCTCGTCGGCGTGGGCGAGCGCGCCGAGCGCGGCCGCCTGGGTGAGCGCCGACAGGTGGTACGGCAGGCGCACCAGCCGGAGCGCGTCGATCGTCGCGGGATCACCCGCGAGGTAGCCGACTCGGGCGCCGGCGAACGCGAACGCCTTGCTCATCGTGCGCGAGACGACGAGGCGCGGCCGCCCGTCGAGCAGGGTGAGTGCGCTCGGCGTGCCCGGATCGGCGAACTCGAAGTAGGCCTCGTCGACCACGACGATGCCGCGTGCGGCGTCGGCGACCGCGCGGACCGTGTCGAGCGAGAGCGGCGTACCCGTGGGGTTGTTCGGGGCGCACAGGAAGACGAGATCGGGGTCGTGCTCGCGCACGGCCGCCACGGCGGTCTCGGGACTCAGCTCGAAGTCGTCGTCCCGCTCCGCGGAGATCCAGCGGGTGCCCGTGCCCGAGGCGAGCAGCGAGTACATCGAATACGTCGGCGAGAACCCGAGCACCGAGCGGCCCGGTCCGCCGAAGGCCTGCAGCACCTGCTGCAGCACCTCGTTGGAGCCGTTGGCGGCCCAGATCTGGTCGGGCGAGAGCGCGTGGCCGAGATACCGCGCCAAGGCCTCGCGGAGTTCGGTGAACTCGCGATCGGGATAGCGGTTCAGTCGCAGGATCGCGGCGGCGACGCGGGCGACGATGTCGTGCGCGACGTCTTCGGGGATGGCATGCGTGTTCTCGTTGACGTTGAGGGCGACCGGCACGGCCTTCTGGGGGGCGCCGTACGGAGAGCGACCGCGAAGGTCGTCGCGGATGGGAAGGTCGTCGAGACTCGTCACCGATCCAGCCTAGCCACGCCGATCACGGCGACGACGACGTGCGACACCGTGTGACGGGCGGCGGCACCGCGAGCCGCGCATCGGCGGGCGCTGCATGCCGCACGGGCGTTCTCGCGCTGCGGACGCCCGTCGCGAAGCGGCCGCGTCACTCGGCCGCCGGCACCGCCAGGCGCTGGCCGGGCTCGATCGTCGCACCGTCGAGCTGGTTGAGCCGCACGATCTCGGCGATCGTGTCGCGCGGATCGGCGGACGGCGCGATCGACTCGGCGATCTGCCACAGGGAGGCGCCGGCGTCGACGGTCACGTACTGCAGCGACCCTCCGCCGGAGAGGTCGGCGGCCGCGCCGCCGGCGTTCAACGCCGACGCGAACACCCAGACGGCGATCGGAAGCGCGGCGAGCGTCGTGAAGACGACTCGCCCGCGACGCGTCAGCCGGAGGCGCGTGCGCGCCTCGGCCGGGAAGTCGCTCGTCATGATCGCTGCGCTCATGTCACCCCTCCTGCGTGGACTGCATCCGGCCCTCGGCCGGGAGGGCCGGATGCGAATCTCTGTTCCGAATATATCTTCGAACATCTTCGACTGCAAGCACCGGCCCGCGGATTTCTCCGCATCCGATCTCGCGACACACTCGAACGGATGTTTGCCGCGCCCGCCTGCGGCGGATACAGTTTCGAATGTCTGGCAAGAGTCCAGCAGACACCACCGACATCCGGTCGCAGCGGGCGATCGCAACGAGGGGCGGAGAGCGTGAAGAGCGACAACGACGTGCGCGAGACCGGCAGGGCACGCCGCCGCAAGAGCCTGAGCGCGAAGCAGATCTCGATCCTCGAGGTCGTGCAGCGTTCGGTCGCCACACGCGGCTACCCGCCGAGCATGCGCGAGATCGGCGACGCCGTCGGACTGTCGTCGCTGTCGAGCGTCACGCACCAGCTGAACCAGCTCGAGCTCGCCGGGTACCTGCGGCGCGACCCGAACCGGCCCAGGGCGCTCGAGGTGCTCATCGAGCTGCCGGGCCTCGACGAGCGCGCGCCGTCGGCGGGCGAGCCGGCACCCGTCGCCGACGCCGCCATGGTGCCGCTCGTCGGCCGCATCGCGGCCGGTGTGCCCATCACCGCGGAGCAGCAGATCGACGAGGTGTTCCCCCTCCCCCGGCAGCTCGTCGGCAAGGGCGAGCTGTTCATCCTGAAGGTCGTCGGCGACTCGATGGTCGACGCCGCGATCTGCGACGGCGACTGGGTGGTCGTGCGCTCGCAGCGCACGGCCGAGAACGGCGAGATCGTCGCGGCGATGCTCGACGGCGAGGCGACCGTCAAGGTCTTCCGCCAGCGCGACGGCCACACCTGGCTGCTGCCGCGCAACACCGCGTTCGAGCCGATCCTCGGCGACCACGCCGAGGTGCTCGGCAAGGTCGTCGCCGTGCTGCGAACGGTCTGATCCGCACCGAGCCGCTCGGGGACGCCCCCGGTCGAGCCGACGGTCGTCAGACGGACGCGGCCGCCTCCGCGGACTGGCCGACCGATCGCAACCACTCGCCGATCGCGTGCATGAAGCCCGCATGGTCGTCGCGGAAGACCGTGTGCCCCGTGCCCGGCACCGTGGCGACCGTCATTCCCCTGCGGCGCAGGTCGGCCGCGACCCGGTCGGTGATGAGCAGGCTCCGCTCGGCGAGCAGCACGAGGCTGGGGGCGACGAGTCGCGCGGGCGGCACGAGCGGCCGGGTGTCGGCGAAGCCGAGGATCGTGCGCTTGTCCCAGTCGCGCAGCGTCGCGAGCTCGATGTCGACGTCGGTCGCGCTCCACTTCGGGTTCATCCGCACCAGCGCACCGCGGCGGGGCCTCGGCGCGATCGCGAAGAACAGCTTGTAGGCGAGGCCCATCGGCCCCTTCGGGAACGCGAACGCGGGGTCGACGTAGATCGCCGTGCGCGGCGCGAGCCGGTCGGCGACGAGGCTCGCGACGAGGCCGCCGAGCGAGTGGCCGAGCACCACGTCGGGCGGGCCGTCGAGCATGGGTGCGACCGTCTCGACGACGTCGTCGGCCCACGCCGCCGGGGAGTAGCGCCGCGCCCGCGGGCTGCGTCCGTGGCCGGCGAGGTCGACGGCCAGCACCCGGAACCCCTGCGCCTCGAGTTCGCCGGTGACGCGATGCCACGCCCGGGAGTCCGACATGATGCCGTGGATGAGGATGGCCGTCCGGGCGCCGGCGCCCGTCTCGTGAACCGCGAGTCGCATGCGACGACCGTACGCGGCGCGCCTGAGCATCGACCCGGCGAACCATGCGAACCCGCCGTGCATCGCCCGGTCGTCGGCCTCGAACCATCCCCCGGCCCGGCCGCCGGGGGCACGGGCGGACGCCGGCTCGCGGCATCCGCCCGCAACCCGCCTAGCTCGCGACCGCGACCGCCGCGCGGTCGGCCTCGAGCCGGGCCCGCACGGCGCGAGTGGCCGCGACGAGGTTCGCGAGCGAGGCGACCGTCTCGTCGTAGCCGCGCGTCTTCAGCCCGCAGTCGGGATTCACCCACAGCCGCCCCGCCGGGATGCTCGCTGCCGCACGCTCGAGCAGCTCCTGGAGTTCGCCCGCCGACGGCACCCGCGGCGAGTGGATGTCGTAGACGCCCGGCCCGATGCCGTGGTCGAAGCCGTTCGCGGCCAGGTCGTCGACGACCTCCATGCGACTGCGGGCCGCCTCGATCGAGGTGACGTCGGCATCAAGTCCCCTGATCGCGTCGATGACGACGCCGAACTCCGAGTAGCAGAGGTGCGTGTGCACCTGCGTCTCGGGCGCCGCGGCGGCGGTCGCGAGCGTGAACGACCCGACCGACCAGTCGAGGTACGCCGGCTGGTCGGCGCGCTTGAGCGGCAGCAGTTCGCGCAGCGCCGGCTCGTCGACCTGGATGATGCGGATGCCGGCCCGCTCGAGGTCGGCGATCTCGTCGCGCAGGGCGAGCGCGACCTGGCGCGCGGTCTCGCCGAGCGGCTGGTCGTCGCGCACGAACGACCACGCGAGGATCGTCACCGGGCCGGTCAGCATGCCCTTCACGGGCCGATCGCTCAGCGACTGCGCGAACGCCGACCATTCGACCGTCATCGGTGCCGGGCGCGACACGTCGCCCCAGAGGATCGACGGGCGCGTGCAGCGCGACCCGTACGACTGCACCCAACCGTGCTCGGTCACGGCGAAGCCGTCGAGGAGCTCGGCGAAGTACTGCACCATGTCGTTGCGCTCGGGCTCGCCGTGCACGAGGACGTCGAGGCCGAGCTCCTCCTGCAGGCGCACCACCCGCTCGATCTCGTCGCGCATGAGTGCGGCGTAGGCGTCGACCTCGAGCTCGCCGCGAGCGAGGCGGGCTCGTGCGGTGCGGAGGTCGCCCGTCTGCGGGAACGATCCGATCGTCGTCGTCGGGAGCTCGGGCAGGCCCAGGTCGGCCTGCGCCTCGACGCGCTCGGCCTCAGCCCCGCGCGTGAAGTCGTCGTCGGTGAGGGCGGCGAGGCGCTCGCGCACCGCGGGCACGCGCACGCCGGGCGCCCCTGTGCGGTCGGCGAGGGCAGCGGATGCCTCGGCCAGGGGTCCGGCGACGGCGTCGCGCCCGTTCGCGAGACCCTCGGCGAGCGTCGCGACCTGGCCGACCTTCTGGTCGGCGAAGGCGAGCCAGCCGACGAGCCGCGCGTCGAGCCGCGACTCGTCGGCGACGTCGTGCGGCACGTGCAGCAGCGAGGTCGAGGTCGACACGGACACGTCGGCCGCGAGACCGCGCAGGGCCTCGGCGCGGTCGAGCGCGTCGGCGAGGTCGCCCCGCCAGATGTTGTGGCCGTCGACGACCCCGGCGACGAGCGCCTTCGTGCGGAGTGCCGCCTCCGTCGCCGCGTCGAGGCCCGTGGGCACCGCGCCGCGCACGAGGTCGAGGCCGATGGCCTCCACCCGCGTGGCCGCGAGCACCGGCAGCGCGTCGTCGAGCGCGCCGTACGGGGCGGCGACGAACAGGGCGGGGCGGCGGCCGAGGGCGCCCAGCGCGGAGTAGGCGGTCTCCGCCGCGGCGAGCACGCGCGCACGCGGGACGTCGATCGACTCGGAGACGAGCGCCGGCTCGTCGAGCTGCACCCACGAGACGCCCGCCTGCTCGAACGCCGCGAGCAGCTCGGCGTACACCGCGACGAGGTCGTCGAGGCGGTCGATCGGCGAGAAGCCGTCGGGCGCCCCGTCGACGGCCTTCGCGAGCGACAGGAACGTGACCGGCCCGACCACGACGGGGCGCGTGTCGAACCCCGCGCTCCTCGCCTCGGCGAACTGCGCGAGGTACCGCCCGGCGTGCAGCGAGAACTCCGTGTCGGGCCCGATCTCGGGCACGAGGTAGTGGTAGTTGGAGTCGAACCACTTCGTCATCTCGAGCGGCGCCAGGTCGCCCGCGCCGCGGGCGATCGTGAAGTATCCCGCGAGGTCGACGCCACCCCGCTCATCGCGGAGGTGCGCGAACCGCGTCGGCACGGCGCCGAAGGCGACGGCCGCGTCGAGCACCTGGTCGTAATAGGAGAAGGTCTCGGGGATCGCCGAACCGGTGCGAGCGAGCCCGAGTGCGGCGAGGCGCTCGCGGGTGGCACCGCGGAGCTCGGCGGCGCGCGCCTCGAGCTCGACCGCGTCGATCGTGCCGGCCCAGAAGGCCTCGACGGCGCGCTTGAGCTCGCGCCGGCGGCCGATGCGCGGATAGCCGAGGACGGTTCCCGACGGGAAGGGGGTGGTGGGTTCGGTCATGACTCGTTCCTTTCGATTTCGGGTACGCCGAAGCACCGCCCGGGTGGCGGTTCGTCGACATCGGCCGCGGGGCATCGGGCCCCGGACCGGTGATGGGTGGTGTCGGGTCGGTGGGTTCGGCCGTCGTGCGGACGCGGCCCGGTCAGCTCCGGCCGGCGCGGGCGCCGAGCCCGAGCCGATCGAGCACCGAGAGCACGGTCTCGTGGCGGTTGTAGGTGTAGAGGTGCAGGCCGGGGGCGCCGCCGTCGAGCACCTCGCGGGCGAGGGTCGCGGCGTACCGCTCGCCGATCTCGCTGCGCGCCTCGACGTCGGGTTCGATCTCGAGGTCGATGGCGAGGTCGGCCGGCGGCTCGACCCCCGTGAGCTCGGTGAGACGTGCGAGGCGAGCCGGGTTCGTCACGGGCATGAGCCCGGGCAGGATCGGGATCGTCACCCCGGCGCCCCGGGCGCGCTCCACGAAGCCGAGGTAGTCGTCGGCGTGCCAGAACAGCTGCGTGATCGCGAGCGTGGCCCCGGCGACCTCCTTGGCGAGGAGCGTGTCGACGTCCTGCGAGAGGCCGCGCGAACGCGGGTGGCCGGTCGGGAACGCCGCGACCGCGACGCGCTCGGGCCGCGGCCGGGCACCGATGCGGCGGGCTCGCGGTGCCCCCGGCACGCCGGACTCGCCGAACGGCTCGCGCTCCTCCTGCACGCGGTGGATGAGCTGCACGAGCTCGGCCGCGGTGCCCAGATCGCCGAGCCCGGACTCGGGCCCGTCGTCGTCGAGCCCCACGCCCTCGGGCGGGTCGCCGCGCAGCGCGAGGAAGCTCGTGATGCCGGCGTCGAGGAACTCGCGCACGAGCCGGTTGGCCTCGGCGTGCGACGAGCCGACGCACGTCAGGTGCGCCATCGGCTCGACCGCGGTGTGCTCGAGGATGTAGCGCAGCACCGTGAGCGACCGCCCCCGCTGCGAACCACCCGCGCCGAACGTGACGGAGATGAAGGCCGGGTCGACCTCCGCGAGCCGGTCGATCGTGCGGCCGAGCGCGATCGCCGCGGCGTCGGTGCGCGGCGGGAACAGCTCGAACGAGATCGGCGGGCGGTCGGTACAGTCGCCCGTCTCCCGGGTGCCGGCGGCTCCGGTCGCAGCCATGTCGGACTCCTCGATGGGGTGCCGCATGGCGGTGGTGGCACGGCAGGCCGCGGCCACCGCCTCACGGCGGATGGGTCACGCGGGCGGGTGCCGGGCTCGGCGGTCGCTCCAGGCGGCGGGCATCCGGCCCGTCGCCGACGATCATGAGCGACGTTACGCCGCCCGGTCGGCTCACGGGTCAATATGACCCGGAATGACGTCGACGCGGATGCCGCGGCTCGCGCCGAGGCATCCGCGTCGCCCGATCGGCCCGGCGTGCGGCGCCGGCACGCCCTAGGCGGCCGCGACCGGTGCGCCGAACTCGGCGAACTGTCCGGCGAGCTCGGGCGAGACGAGCGCGCGCACGCGCGTGCCGTCCTCGACGTAGTCGAGATCGAGCACGCGGGCCTGCTCGTGGAGGGTCGAGACGACGTCGCCGCGGTCGTACGGCACGAGCAGCTCGACCTGGATCGCCGGGTCGGGCAGCATCTCGCCGATCGCGACGAGCACGTCGCCGATGCCCTCGCCCGTACGCGCGGAGGCGAACACCGCGTCGGGCTCGAGCCCACGCAGCACGAGACGGTCTTCGGGCGAGACCAGGTCGGCCTTGTTGAAGACGACGAGCTCGGGGATGTCGCGGGCGCCGACCTCGCCGATGACGTCGCGCACGGTGGCGATCTGCCCGGCAGGGTCGGGGTGGGCCGCGTCGACGACGTGCACGATGAGGTCGGCGTCGCCGACCTCTTCGAGGGTCGAGCGGAAGGCCTCGACGAGCTGGTGCGGCAGGTTGCGCACGAAGCCGACCGTGTCGGCGATCGTGTAGACGCGCCCGTCGGCCGTCGTGTTGCGGCGAACGGTCGCGTCGAGCGTCGCGAACAGCGCGTTCTCGACGAGCACGCCCGCGCCCGTGATGCGGTTGAGCAGGCTCGACTTGCCCGCGTTCGTGTAGCCGGCGATCGCGACCGACGGCACCGCGTTGCGGCGGCGGTTCGCACGCTTCGCCTCACGCGCGGGCTTCATGCCCGCGATCTGCCGGCGGAGCTTGGCCATGCGCGAGTGGATGCGACGACGGTCGAGCTCGATCTTCGTCTCGCCCGGGCCGCGCGAGCCCATGCCGGCTCCGGCGGAGCCCACCTGGCCACCGGCCTGGCGCGACATCGACTCGCCCCAGCCGCGCAGGCGCGGGAGCAGGTACTCGAGCTGCGCGAGCTCGACCTGCGCCTTGCCCTCGCGGCTCTTCGCGTGCTGGCTGAAGATGTCGAGGATGACGGCGGTGCGGTCGATGACCTTGACCTTCACCGCGTCTTCGAGCGCGCGACGCTGGCTCGGCGCGAGCTCGGTGTCGGCGACGACCGTGTCGGCGCCGAGCGACGCCACGATGTGGCGCAGCTCCTCGACCTTGCCGCGGCCGAGGTACGTGGAGGGATCGGGGTGCGGACGGCGCTGCAGCACGCCGTCGAGCACGCGCGCACCGGCGGTCTCGGCGAGGGCCGAGAGCTCTCGCAGCGAGTTCTCGGCGTCGTCGAGCGACCCCTGCGAGTAGACGCCGATGAGCACGACGTTCTCGAGCCGGAGCTGCCGGTACTCGACCTCGGTGACGTCCTCGAGCTCGGTCGAGAGTCCGGCGACGCGACGCAGCGCGGCGCGTTCCTCGCGGTCGTACTGCTCGCCGTCGGTGTCGGCGCCGAGCGCGGACTCGGAGCCGGGTGCCATCATGGCCTCGGCCTCGCTCGAGCCGAACCGGGTGACCCCGGCCTTGGTCTCAGCGCCCCGCAGCACCCGCTCGACCGCGTCGTCGGCCGTGTTCTGTTCGGCTTCGTTCATCGTGTTAACCCTACTTCCGATCGCTGCGATAGGTTCCCCTACATGAGTTCCGACCACTACTTCACCTCCGCGCCCTCGAGCGACGCACGCACCCGCACCATCCGGGTGACGCTCGCCGGCCGCGAGGTCGAACTCGTGACCTCGGGCGGCGTGTTCAGCCCCGAGCACCTCGATCAGGGCACCCGCGTGCTGCTCGACGCCGTGCCCGCTCCCCCGGCCACGGGGCACCTGCTCGACCTCGGCGCCGGCTGGGGCCCGATCGCGCTCACCCTCGCGATCCGGTCGCCCGAGGCGACGGTGTGGGCGGTCGACGTCAACGAGCGGGCCCTCGACCTCACGCGACGCAACGCGGCTCGGCTCGGTCTGCACAATGTCAACGCCGTACTGCCCGACGATGTTCCCGACGACGTGCGATTCGCGACGATCTGGTCGAACCCGCCGATCCGTGTGGGCAAGCCCGAGCTGCACGCGATGCTCACGCGCTGGCTCACCCGCCTCGACGACGCCGCCGACGCCGCCGCGTGGCTCGTCGTCGCCAAGCACCTCGGCGCCGAGTCGCTGCAGCGCTGGATCGGCGACGAACTCGGGCTCGACGTCGCGCGCGCGGCGAACTCGAAGGGCTTCCGCGTGCTCGACGTGCGGCGCTAGCGACGATCGGGCCGGCGGCTGGCCGCGTACGAGGTGGCGGCTCCCGGCGATCGAGCTCGCGGCCGGCCGCCATCTGGGTCGCGGCTACCGGCGATCGAGCAACCGCGCGGAGCCGACCGCCGCGGTGGTCGTGAGCACGAGGAACGCGATCGTCGCCACGAGCACGGCGACGAGGGGCAGCGCCCACGCCCCGCTCGACTCGTGCAGCGCGCCCAGCACGGGCGGTGCGGTCGCGGCGACGAGGTACCCGCCGGCCTGCACGAGCGCCGACATCTGCGTCGTCTCGCGATCGGTGCGCGTGATGCGCACGACGGTCGCGATGATGACGACGAACCCGCCGCCCTGCGCGATGCCGCCCGTCACCGTCCACAGCAGGAACCACTGCGGGGCGAGGAGCAGGCCGAGCGGCAGCGACGTCCAGAGCACGCCGACGATCGCGGGCTGCACCCAGGCCGGACGCAGCCGCCCGAGGAAGGGGACCCCGAGCGCGCCGACCACCGCGGCGAGCTGGAAGAGCGACGCCACGTTGCCCGACGCGATCGCGTCGAGCCCGAACTCGTCGCCGTAGAGGCTCGGCAGCCACGCGCTCAGGCCGTAATACGAGAACGACTGGGCCGCGAACGCTGCCGCGAGCAGCCACGTCATGGGGTTGCGCCACGCGGAGTACTCACCGGGGCGGACGACGCCCGTCGGGCCGGTGACGGCGGCCATCGAGCCGGTCACCGCGAGGGCCTCGGCCTCTCGCGCCTCGCGGCTCTCGGCCGCGACGCGGCGCAGGTGCACGCCCCACACGGCGAGCGCCAGCACGATCAGCACGCCCCAGATCGCGGTCGCCCACTGCCACCCGATCTGCGCGGCGAGCGGTGCCGTCACGGCGATCGTCAGCATCGAGCCGACGTTCATCATCGCCGAGTACACGCCCGTCACCAGCTGCGCCCGTTCGGGCGGCACGTCTCGGCGGATGACGACGGGCACGACGACGTTGCCGATCGCGATCGCGAGGCCGATGATCACGGTGCCGAGGAACGCCGCCCAGGTCGTGCCGCCCGAGCGCACGATCGTGCCGATGAGCGTGCCGACCAGCGAGATCGCGACCGCGCGCTCGGCGCCGCTCAGCCGGATCGTCCACGCGGCGATCGGAGTGCCGAGGGCGAAGCAGAGCACGGGCAGGCTCGTGAGCAGGCCGGCCGCCGTGGGAGACAGGCCGAGCGACGCCTCGATTTCTTCGATGACGGGCGCGATCGCGACCAGCGGACCGCGCATGTTGAGCGCGACGAGCGAGATGCCGACGAGGAGGAGCCAGGGGAAGGCGCCGTGCCGGGCGGAGGCCGACGGGCTCATGCCAGGGTGAGCACGCCGTCGAAGACGAGCTCCGCAGGGCCGGCGAGGGCGACGTGCTCGCCGTCGGCGGCCTCGAACATGCGCACGCCGAGCACCCCGCCAGGCACCTGCACGCGCCAGTCGTTCGGAGCGCCCGCTCCGGCCCAGTGGCGCACCGCGAGGGCGGAGGCCACGGCCCCGGTGCCGCACGAGAGCGTCTCGCCCGAGCCGCGCTCGTGCACGCGCATGCGGATGCGGCCGACGCCGTCTTCGACGAGCGGTTCGGCCGGCACCACGAACTCGACGTTCGCGCCCGCCTCGGGCACGGGGTCGAGGATGGGTGCGTACGCGAGGTCGAGGCCCTCGAGCTCGTCGTCGTCGGCGAGGGCGACGACGACGTGCGGGTTGCCGACGTCGATGCCGAGGCCCGGCCGGGCGACCGGCAGCTGCTTCGCACGGACGAGCGGCTCGCCGCCGGCGAGGTGCCAGACGCCGAGGTCGACCTGGAAGCCCGTGGCGGTGCGTGTCACCGTGCGCACACCCGCGCGGGTGCCGATCGCGATCTCGGCGCCGGGATGCAGCTCGGCGAGCCCCTGGTCGAGGAGGTAGCGCACGAAGACCCGGATGCCGTTGCCGCACATCTCCGACACGGTGCCGTCGGCGTTCCAGTAGTCCATGAACCAGACCGCGCGGCGGTCGGCCGCGAGGGCGGCGGCACCGTCGGCGAGGTTCTGCGACCGCACCGCGCGGATGAGCCCGTCGGCGCCGACGCCGAAGCGGCGGTCGCAGACGGCCGCGATCTGCGTCGGCTCGAGCTCGTTCTCACCCTCGGGATCGCTGAAGAGCACGAAGTCGTTGCCCGTGCCCTGGCCCTTGGTGAATCGCAGATCGAACGGCATGCGACTCAGTCTATGGCGGCCTGCCGGGCGAGCTCGGCGCCGCGAGCGACGACGTCGCCGGCGTCGACCTGCGCGGCGTCGCGATAGCGCTTGAACCAGCCGACCTGCCGCCTCGCATAGGTGCGGGTGAGCTGCTGCGTCTCGGCGACGGCCTCGGCACGAGGCATCCGCCCCTGGAGCTCGGCGAGCGCCTGCGCGTAGCCGATCGCCTTGCGGGCCGTGACGCCGCGTTCGAGGCCGAGCGGCACGAGCCCCTGCACCTCGTCGACGAGGCCGGCGGCCCACATGTCCTCGACGCGGCGGTCGAGGCGCTCGACGAGCTCGGCACGGTCGCTGCGGAGGTGCACGATGCGGTGCGGGCGCCAGGGCACGGGATCGTCGGGGATCCGGGCAGCGGCGGGCTCGCCCGTGACCTCGATCACCTCGAGCGCGCGCACGACGCGGCGCCCGTTCCGGGCGTCGACCTTCGCGGCCGTCTCGGGGTCGATCTCGCGCAGTCGAGCGTGCAGCATGCCAGGTCCGTGCTCGGCGAGCTCGGCTTCGAGCCGGGCGCGCACGCCCGCGTCGGTGCCCGGGAACCGGAAGTCGTGGATGACCGACGAGACGTAGAGACCCGACCCTCCGACGAGCAGGGCGACGTCGCCGCGGCCGATGATCTCGTCGATGCGGGCGCGGGCCGCCTCCTGATAGGCGGCGACGGATGCCTCATCGGTGACCTCGAGCACGTCGAGCAGGTGGTGCGGCACGCCCCGGCGCTCCGCGGGCGCGAGCTTCGCGGTGCCGATGTCCATGCCCCGGTAGAGCTGCATGGCGTCGGCGTTGACGACCTCGGCGACCCGGCCCGCGCGCCCGAGCGCCTCGGCGAGGTCGAGGGCGAAGGCCGACTTGCCGGTGCCCGTCGCACCGACGACGGCGATGAGGGTCACGTCAGCGCAGGCCGTCGGTCGGGTCGTAGATGGGGAACGTGCCGACGCCCGGCGAGACGAGCGGCTCGCTCGCGACGCGTAGCGTCGGCAAGCCGAGCGACACCCGTCCGGGCGTCGACGCTCCCGGCGCGGCGGGCACGCCGCAGCTCTCCGCCTGATCGCGGTCCCAGGCGTCACCGGCGCGGGTACGACGGATGCGGAGCGGCGAGCCGTCGATCGAGTCGGCGAGCAGGTGGAAGGGCGCCGCCTGGGTGATCTCGACCGTCACGACATCGCCCGGCCGCGGCAGCTCGGAGCCCTCGGGCACCTCGAAGTGCACGAGCCGACTGTCTTCGGCGCGACCGCTCAGGCGGTGGGTCTCGGCGTCCTTCTTGCCCTCGCCCGTGGCGACGAGCAGGTTCACGGTCGTGCCGACGAGCTTCTGGTTCTCCTCCCAGGAGATGCGCTCCTGCAGTGCGATCAGGCGGTCGTAGCGCTCCTGCACGACCTCCTTCGGCACCTGGTCCTCCATCGTCGCCGCGGGTGTGCCCGGTCGGATGGAGTATTGGAACGTGAACGCGGAAGCGAAGCGCGCGGCCTCGACGACGCGGAGCGTCTCCTGGAAGTCCGCTTCGGTCTCGCCCGGGAAGCCCACGATGATGTCGGTCGAGATCGCGGCGTTCGGGATCTTGGCGCGCACCCGGTCGAGGATGCCGAGGAACTTCTCGGACCGGTAGGAGCGCCGCATCGCCTTGAGGATGCGGTCGGAGCCCGACTGCAGCGGCATGTGCAGCTGCGGCATGACGCTCGGCGTCTCGGCCATCGCGTCGATGACGTCGTCGGTGAAGGCGGCCGGGTGCGGGCTCGTGAAGCGGATGCGCTCGAGCCCGTCGATCTGCCCCGCAGCGCGCAGCAGCTTGCCGAACGCCTGGCGGTCACCGAACTCGACGCCGTAGGAGTTGACGTTCTGGCCGAGCAGGGTCACCTCGACGGCGCCGTCGTCGACGAGCGCCTGGACCTCGGCGAGGATGTCGCCCGGCCGGCGGTCCTTCTCCTTGCCGCGCAGGGCGGGCACGATGCAGAACGTGCACGTGTTGTTGCAGCCCACCGAGATCGACACCCAGCCGCTGTAGGTCGAGTCGCGCTTCGTCGGCAACGTCGACGGGAACACCTCGAGTGCGTCGAGGATCTCGAGCTGCGCCTCGTCGTTGTGGCGGGCCCGCTCGAGCAGGCTCGGCAGCGAGCCCATGTTGTGGGTGCCGAAGACGACGTCGACCCAGGGGGCCTTCTCGAGGATGACGTTCTTGTCCTTCTGGGCGAGGCAGCCGCCCACGGCGATCTGCATGCCCGAGTGGCGGCGCTTGACACCGGCGAGGTGGCCGAGGTTGCCGTAGAGCTTGTTGTCGGCGTTCTCACGCACGGCGCACGTGTTGATGACGACGACGTCGGGCTCGGCGCCGTTGGCCGGAACGTAGCCGGCCGCCTCGAGGGAACCCGAGAGACGTTCGGAGTCGTGGACGTTCATCTGGCACCCGAAGGTGCGGACCTCGTAGGTGCGGGGCGCGGGCTCCGTCGCCTCGGCGCGGTCGACCTCGTGAATGGTGCTCATGATCGCACCAGTCTACGAGTCGTCGGCTGAGAGCGCGGCCGTCACCGCCTCGCGCACGACCTCGCCCGAGTAGCCTCGGCGCTGGAGGAACGCGGAGAGCCGACGTTCGGCCGTTGCGCGGTCGAGGCCCGTGAGCTGGCGCGCCCGCCGCACGGCGACGGTGGTGGCGTTCTCGCGCTCGGCCTCGGGGTCGAGACCGTCGACCGCCGCCCGTGCGACGGCCGGCTCGATGCCGCGCCGGCCCAGCTCGTGCAGGATGGCCCCCGACCCGCGACCGCGGCGGACTCCGTGACTGTGCACGACCTGCTCGGCGAGGCGTGCGTCATCGAGGTAGCCGTAGCGCTCGTAGCGTTCGAGCCACTCCTCGACCTCGACCTCGTCGAGCCCGTGCTCGACGAGCACGGAGCGGACCTCGGCCACCGACAGCGCGGACCGCCGTAGCCGAGAGACGACGAGACGATCGATGCGCTCGTCGCGCTCGATCCCGGTCTCGTCGGGTGGCGGGTCGGCCTCCGCGCTGCGAGGCCGGGAGCGTCGGCGGGCCTGCGAGTCGGGTACGGCGCGAGGGCGGGAGGCGGCCCCGGAAACGGAGCCGCGACCGCCACTACGACCGGCACCGGGCGACGCCTCGCCCGGCTCCTCGCGCGACGCAGACCGGCTCGAGGCTGATTCGCCCGCATCGGTCGTCTCGCCGGTGCCGACCCACGGCAGGTAGGTGACCGGGGCGAGCCGCTCTGCCGACGCGTCGCGCATGCTGCCGCCCTCCCCGGTCACTCGATCAGCCTCGTGCGGACCCGGCCGCTCAGGCGCCCTTGCGCTTCGCGGTGATCGACTCGACGTTCGCCGGCACCGCGTCTGCAGCGGCGGCGCCCGCCTGGCCGATGCCGAGCTTCACGAGGATCTTCTGCTCGATGTCGGCGGCGATGTCGGGGTTCTGCAGCAGGAAGTTGCGGGCGTTCTCTTTGCCCTGCCCCAGCTGGTCGCCGTCGTAGGTGTACCAGGCACCCGACTTCTTGACGATGCCCTGGTCGACGCCGTAGTCGATGAGGCTGCCCTCGCGCGAGATGCCGACACCGTAGAGGATGTCGAACTCGGCCTGCTTGAAGGGCGGCGCCATCTTGTTCTTGACGACCTTCACGCGGGTGCGGTTGCCGACCGCCTCGGAACCGTCTTTCAGGGTCTCGATGCGTCGGATGTCCATGCGGACCGAGGCGTAGAACTTGAGCGCCTTGCCACCGGCCGTCGTCTCGGGGCTGCCGAAGAACACGCCGATCTTCTCGCGCAGCTGGTTGATGAAGATCATCGTGGTGTTCGTCTGGTTGAGACCACCGGTCAGCTTGCGGAGCGCCTGCGACATGAGTCGGGCCTGGAGGCCGACGTGCGAGTCGCCCATCTCGCCCTCGATCTCGGCACGGGGAACGAGCGCCGCGACCGAGTCGATGACGACGAGGTCGATCGACCCCGAACGCACGAGCATGTCGGCGATCTCGAGCGCCTGCTCGCCCGTGTCGGGCTGCGAGACCAGCAGTGCGTCGATGTCGACGCCCAGCTTCTTGGCGTACTCGGGGTCGAGCGCGTGCTCGGCGTCGACGAACGCGGCGATGCCGCCGGCCCGCTGCACGTTCGCGATCGCGTGGAGCGTGAGCGTGGTCTTGCCCGAGGACTCGGGACCGTAGATCTCGACGATGCGGCCGCGCGGGAGCCCACCGACGCCGAGGGCGACGTCGAGGGCGATCGAACCGGTGGGGATGACCTCGACGGGTGCACGCTCCTCTGAACCGAGGCGCATGACCGACCCCTTGCCGAACTGGCGGTCGATCTGGGCGAGGGCGGCTTCGAGCGCCTTCTCGCGGTCTGCGGGTGATGCCATGGTGGTGGGCTCCTTCGATGCTCGTGTTCGGCTGCCTCTAGGCTGTCGTTCTTCGCTGCGGGCCCCGGTTGAACCGGTGCCGACCCGCGGCGTCTCGCGACAAGGCGGTTGCGGTATGTCCCGACGCATCGACCGTATGACCGGCCACCGACATCCGACGCCCTGGCGGGTGAGGATGTGGATGGATTCGCCGTTCCTCCTGCTGTTGAGGACACTAGCGCAGAACCGAACGGATGTTCGAACGGCCGCCCGGCGTGTCGAACAGCCCTTCGTACGCGTCGCCGTCAGCGCGCGGCGCCGCCCGCTTGGCCGGGGACCGGCCGGCCCGCCCCGTGCCGACGCGACTCCGGGACATCCGTCGCCTCGCAGAGGGCGAGCCAGACGTCGCGCGGCCGCACGCCCGCGGCGAGCGCCTCGCGCGCCGTGCGCCCACCGAGTGATGCGAGCACCAGGTCGTTGACGACGACCCCGCCGTAGCCCGCACCGAACTCGGCATCGACGGCGAACTGGAACTCGCTGAGCTTCATGGCACCTCCGGAAACGGCTCCGGCCGGTCAGAAGACCGGCCGGAGTACAGATGGAAACGATCGAGTCAGCGGACCATCATGTCTGCGTCGAACTCGGCGACGAGCTCGTCGGGCAGGCTGTCGGGCACCACCGAGAGGCCCTCGAGCACCGCGATGCGGTCGCCGACCTCGTGCATGATCACCGAGATGGGCGTGTCGAGCGCCTCGGCGACCGAGGCGAGGATCTCGGAGGAAGCCTCTTTCTGGCCCCGCTCGACCTCGCTGAGGTACCCCAGCGCAACACTCGCCTTGGACGCGACCTGCCGGAGCGTGCGCCCCTTCTGCAGGCGGAAGTCCCTCAACACATCGCCGATCTCCTGTCGAACCAGAACCATCGGGGAACCTCCTTCTACACTGCCTCGACCCCGCAGGAGCCGGAAACGGGAGCGTCAGTCTACCTGATGCTCATGTCTTCGAATCTAGCGTGGCACACTGGGGCTTTCGTGTGAACCTGCCACATGTAACAGGGTGTTCACGAAGACTATTCCGCTACCTCGGTTCGTCCTCCCAGGCCGGCAGCGACGCGGTGATCGGCTCGGGTGCGGAGGCCTCGAGCCGGGCCCTGCGGCGCTTCAGCCAGAGGCCGACGACGATGATCACCGCGAGGGTCGCGTAGGCGACGACCGCGAACGGCGAGTGCACGAGGTAGGCGGGATCGCCCTGGCTGATCGCCATCGACTTGCGGAGCTGCTCCTCGGCCATCGGGCCGAGGATGCCGCCGACCACCATCGGTGCGACGGGATACCCGTAGCGACGCATCAGGAAGCCCGCGAGACCCACGACGAGCAGGAGCAGCGTGTCGAACACGTTGAAGTGCAGCGCATACGCGCCGAGGCCCGCGAACGAGAGGATGCCGGCGTAGAGGTACGGCCGCGGGATGCGCAGCACCTTCACCCACATGCCGACGAGCGGCAGGTTGAGCACGAGCAGCATGACGTTGCCGATGTAGAGGCTCGCGATGAGCGCCCAGACGAGACCCGACTGGTTCTCGAACAGCATCGGACCGGGGCGGATGCCGTACGACTGGAACGCGGAGATGATGATGGCCGCGGTCGCCGTGGTCGGCAGGCCGAGCGTGAGCAGCGGCACGAGCACGCCCGCGGCGGCCGCGTTGTTCGCGGCCTCGGGGCCGGCGACGCCCTCGATCGCTCCGCGCCCGAACTCGGCCCTGGCGTTGCCCTTCGCGAGCTTGCGCTCGGTCGCGTACGAGAGGAACGTCGCCACGTCGGCGCCGCCGGCCGGGATCGTGCCGATCGGGAAGCCGATCGCGGTGCCCCGGAGCCACGGCCGCCACGACCGGGACCAGTCGCGCCGCGTCATCCAGCTGCGCCAGCCGCCGGTGACGGGGATGACGCGCACGGGGCCGTGCCGGAGCCGGGAGGCCACGTAGAGCGTCTCGCCGAGCGCGAAGAGCCCCACCGCGATGATCACGACGTCGATGCCGTCGGCGAGGCTCGGGACGCCGAGCGTGTACCGCTGCTGGCCCGAGAGCACCTCGGTGCCGACGAGCCCGAGCATGAGGCCGAGCCCGAGCGAGACGAGCCCGCGCGGCACGCTCGGGCCGAGCAGCGCCCCGACCGTGAGGAAGGCCACGACGATGAGCGCGAAGTAGTCGGCCGGGCCGAGCTGCACGGCGAGCTTCGAGATGCCCGGCGCCAGGAACGTCAGGCCGAGCGTGGCCGCGGTACCCGCGACGAAGGAGCCGAGCGCCGCCGTCGCGAGGGCCGCGGCTCCGCGGCCGGCCTTGGCCATGCGGTTGCCCTCGAGGGCCGTCACGATCGAGGAGGACTCCCCCGGCGTGTTCAGCAGGATCGAGGTCGTCGAGCCGCCGTACATGCCGCCGTAGTAGATGCCGGCGAAGACGATGAGGGCGCCCGTCGGGTCGAGCGAGTACGTGAGCGGCAGCAGCAGCGCGACGGTCATCGCGGGGCCGATGCCCGGCAGCACGCCCACCGCGGTGCCGACGAAGACGCCGAAGAGCGCATAGAGCAGGTACTGCGGCTGCAGGGCCGTGGCGAAGCCCTCGAGCAGGGCGTTGAGGCTATCCATGGAAGATCGGGATCCAGTCGAGGAGCGGGCCGGCGGGCAGCGAGAGCCCGAGCCAGGCGCCGAAGACGAGTTGCGTGACGAGCCCGAGGCCGAGCCCGATGAGGAGGGCGACCCACCAGCGCTTCGCGCCGAGTGCGAGCGCGCCGCCCGCGAAGAGCACCGTCACGGCGAACGGCCAGCCGGCGAATTCGATGAGCACGAGCTGCGTCGCGAAGCACAGCACGAGGAGTCCCACGGTGCGCCAGTCGGTCGGTGCGTCGGGATCGATGTCCTCGCCGTCGTCGGGCACGCCGCGGTGACCGCGAGCGAGCTGCACGAGCACGACGGCGGCGGCGACGAGCAGCAGCACGCCGACGGCGTACGGGAAGACGCGCGGGCCCAGCACGCTCGCCGAGCCCGGCGGCACCCGGATGAAGCCGGCGCCGATGATCGCGTACACCCCGACCGCAGCGCAGAACCCCGCGAACGCGAACTCCCCCACCGGTGCGTGCGAGCGCCCGGCGGTTGGAACCTCGCCTCCCCCCGACGCGGGGGCGTCGAGCGGAGGCTGGGCTCCCCCCGACGCGGGGGCGTCGAGGGGAGCCTCGGCCGGATCGGTCACTGCTCGACCAGGCCGATCGTCTGCAGGGTGCCGGTGACCTCGGCAATGTTCGCGTCGAGGAACGACGAGAACTCGTCGCCCGTCTCGAAGGCGTCGGCCCAGCCCTTCTCCTCGAGCTCGGCGGCCCAGCCCGCCGAGTCGTGCATCTCGGTGACGAGCTCGGTGAGCGCCGCGGCCTCGTCGTCGGAGATGCCGCCCGGCGCGAGCACACCGCGCCAGTTGGTGAGCTCGACGTCGTAGCCCTCGTCGACGAGGGTCGGCACGTCGGGCAGTACCGCGCTCGGCTCGGGCGACGACACCGCGAGTGCGCGCAGCTCGCCCGCCTCGATCTGCTCGGCGAACTCGCCGACGCCCGAGATGCCCGCCTGCACCGTCCCTCCGAGGAGCATCGTGACGGCCTCGCCGCCGCCGGAGTTCGGGATGTAGTTCAGCGTCGTCGGCACGTCGGCCGCATCGACCCCTGCCTCGACGAGCAGCATGCCGGCGAGGATGTGGTCGGCGCCGCCCGCCGAGCCGCCGGTCACCGAGACGGCGGCCCCGTCCTCGACGATCGCGTCGACGAGGTCCTCGGTCGTCTCGTACGGCGAGTCGGCGGGCACGACGACCACGAGCGCCTCCTCGGTCAGCTTCGCGATGGGCGTCGTGTCCTCGATGCGGCTCGCCGACGCGTTCGTCTCGACGGCTCCGACCATGACGAGCCCCGTCACCATGAGCGTCGCAGGGTCCTTCTCGTTGGCGAGCGCGGCGAGGCCGACCGTGCCGCCGGCGCCGCCGATGTTCTCGACGGGCGCCGAGCCGACGAGGTCCTCGTCGGTCAGCACCTTCGACATCGCCCGGGCCGTCTGGTCCCAGCCGCCGCCCGGATCGGCCGGCGCGATGAGGTTCACCGAGTCGAAGCTCACCGCCTCGCCGGAGCCGTCGCCTCCGGACTCCGCGTCGGCGGCCGGGCTCGAGCACGCCGCGAGGGCGAGCACACCGGCGAGCCCCAGGCCGAGGCCTGCGGCCGCCCGACGGGCGATGGGTCGTGCGGCCGTGCGGCCGCCCTGATCGGCCGAGAGGCTCGGCCCGCTGTGAGATCGCAATTCTCCTCCTTGAGCGTCCGCAGCAGTGCGGACGACGATCGATTCGGGTCGACGCTAGGAGCGGCATCCGCGTCGGGGAATGCTGCGGTCGTAACGGTCGTACTGGTCGTTTCGGTCGATTCGGTCGTATTGGTCGCGGGACGGATGCGAGGGCGGCGCACCAGCTGGGGCACACTTGACGGGTGGTCCGGTCGATGACGCTTGGCACGCAGCTGCTCCTGCTGCAGCTCGCGATCGTGCTCGTCACGGTCGTCGGCACCGGCGCCACGGCGATGTGGATGCAGGAGCAGCAGCTGCGCGACGCGTACCAGGACCGCATGATCGCCGTCGCGCAGTCGGTCGCGGGGCTCCCGGTCATCACCGAGGCGTTCGACGACGCCGATCCCGCCGCGACGATCCAGCCGGTCGCCGAGGTGATCCGCGAGGCCTCCGACGTCACCTACATCGTCGTCTCCGACGACGAGGGCATCCGCTTCTCGCACCCCAACCCCGACCGCATCGGCGAGCGGGTGTCGACCGACCCGACGATCCCGCTCTCGGGGCAGGTCTACGTCGGCACCCAGACCGGCACGCTCGGCGAATCGTGGCGCGTCAAGGTGCCGATCTTCGACGACGACGGCTCGGTCATGGGGCAGGTGTCCGTCGGCATCCTCGAGTCCGAGCTGCGTGCCGACTTCCTCGACGACCTGACCCTGCTCGTGGCCGCCCTCGTCGTGGCCGCCGTGCTCGGCGTCATCGGCTCGGCGTGGATCGGCCGCGTCATCCGGCGCCGCATCTACGGGCTCGAGCCCGACGAGATCAGGGCGATGCTCGAGACCCGCGAGGCGATGCTGCACGGCATCCGCGAGGGGCTCGTGGCCGTCGACGAGCGCGGCCGCATCGTGCTCGTGAACGACGCCGCAGCGCGCCTCCTCGACCTCGCCGACGCCGTGGGCGCGCTCGGTCGCGCGGTCGACGAGGTGCTCGACCCCGCGCTCGCCCGCTTCATCGTCTCGGGCGAGGAGCGCGAGAGCCCGGTGCTCTCGGGCGAGCGGGTGCTGCTCGTGCACGGCGACCGGGTGCGCATCGACGGCCGCGACATCGGCTCGATCGCCATCCTCCGCGACCGCACCGAGCTCGAGACCACGCTGCGCGAACTCGAAGGGGCGCAGGGCCTCGCCGAGGGGCTGCGCGCGCAATCGCACGAGTTCTCGAACAAGCTGCACGTCGTGAGCGGGCTGCTCGAGCTCGGCCACGTCGAGGCGGCGCTCGAGTTCATCGAGCGGGTCGGCAGCGGTGGCGCATTGTCGGTGCTCGACGACCACGACGGCGTCGCGGACCTCGAGGTCGCGGCACTCGTGCTCGCGAAGCGCACCCGCGCGCAGGAGCTCGGCGTCGCCGTCGAGCTCGCACCCGACGCGCACCTCGATGCCCCACGCGGGGGCGAGCCGCGCACGGAGCTGCTCACCATCGTCGGCAACCTGCTCGACAACGCGATCGAGGCGTGCGTGCTGGGCGGTCGCGTCATGCTCGGCGTGCGCGACGACCTCGAGCCGGCCACCGTCGTCGTACGCGTCGACGACGACGGGCCGGGCGTCGCGCCGGCACAACGCGCGGCCGTGTTCGAACCGGATGTCTCGGGCAAGGCTCCCGCTCCCGGCAAGGCGCGACGCGGCATCGGGCTCGCGATCGTGCAGCGCATCGCCCGCCGCCTCGGCGGCGATGCCGTGGTCGGCGACTCGCCGCTCGGCGGCGCCGCGTTCACCGTGCGGATCCCGTGGTCGCCCGCGGCGTCGGCATCCGACCGGTCTGCGGCAGTCGCGCACGGGGGTCCGCCGCGATGAACCACGCGCCGCATTGGTCCGACATCGCGGTCGTCGTCGTCGACGACGACCTCTCGGTCGCACGCGTCAACCGTGCGTTCGTGGCGGCGCAGCCGGGGTTCGCCGTCGTCGCGGAGGCCCACACCGGCGGCGAGGCACTCGCGATCATCGCCCGGCATCGTCCCGACGTCGTGCTGCTCGACGTGTACCTGCCCGACCTCGGCGGCCTCGAGGTGCTGCGCCGGCTGCGCGCTTCGGGCGACGACGTCGAGGTCATCGCCGTGACCGCGGCACGCGACCTCGAGACGGTGCGCAGGGCCCGTTCGCTCGGCGTGCGCCACTATCTCGTGAAGCCGTTCTCGGGTGCGCAGCTCGGCGATCGACTCGAGGAGGTGCGTCGCGTCATCGACGCCGACCGCTCGACGCGGGCCGTGCCGCTCGACCAGCGTGCGGTCGACCAGGTCATCGGCTCGGCACCGGTGCGCCGTGGCGCCCTGCCGAAGGGCCTGTCGGCCGTGAGCCTCGAGCGGGTCGCCGCCGGCCTGGCCTCGTGCGCCGGGGACGCCTCGGCCGCCGAGATCGCCGAGCTGCTCGGGATGTCGCGGGTGAGTGCCCGACGCTACCTCGAGCACCTCGTCTCGACCGGCGCCGCCGAGGTCGCGCCCCGGTACGGCTCGGCCGGACGCCCCGAGCATCGCTACCGCGTGCCGGGGTCCTCCTCGCGCTGACGGTCGCCGGCGGCGCCGAGCTCGTCGAGCTCGTCGAGCGCGTCGAGCGCGTCGATCGCGTCGATCGCGTCGAGCGCGTCGAGCGCTGCCCGGATCGCGGCGGCCACCGTCTGCCGCCGGATCGACGCGCGATCGCCCGAGAGTGCCAGGTCGATCACCTCCACCCGGTCGCCGACCGCGATGCCGACGAACACGGTGCCGACCGCGCGTCCGTCCTGCAGGTCAGGACCGGCGACCCCGGTCGTCGAGAGCCCGATGTCGGCAGGGCGTCCCGCGACCGCGAGCGCCGTGCGCGCGCCCGCCGCCATCTGCCGAGCCACCTCGGGATGCACGGCGCCCTCGCGCCGGAGCAGGTCGGCGTCGACCCCGAGCAGCGACCCCTTCACCGCCGTGTCGTAGGCGACCACGCCGCCCGAGACGACGAGCGAGGCGCCGGGAACGCTCGTGAGCCCGGCCGCGAGGAGCCCGCCCGTGAGCGACTCGGCGACCGCGATGCGCAGGCCGCGCCGCGTGAGCTCCGCGACGAGGCGCGCGGTCGCGTCGTCGCCGGCCGCGCCCGGCCCGGTCACGCCGAGGTGCCCCTCGCGAGCCGCACGGCATCGCGGACGTAGAGCAGGCCCGACCACACCGTGAGCACGAGCGCGGCCGCGAGCAGCACGGCGTTCACCCAGGCCATCCACTCACCGAGCAGAGCCGGCAGCGGCGCGAGGGCGAACGAGATCGCGACGGCCTGCACGACGGTCTTCAGCTTGCCGCCCGACGAGGCCGGAACGACGTTGCCGCGCCCGAGCTCGACGAAGCGCCAGACGGTGATGCCCACCTCGCGCAGCACGATGAGCCCCGTGACCCACCAGGGCACCTCGCCGAGGATCGACAGGCAGACGAGCGCGCCGCTCGTGAGCAGCTTGTCGGCGATCGGGTCGAGGATCTTGCCGAGATCGGTGACGAGTCCTCGGCTGCGGGCGATGTGCCCGTCGATGCCGTCGGTCGCGATCGCGATGACGAAGAGCGCCGTCGCCGCCCAGCGCATCGGGCCGCCCTGCCCGTCATCGGCGAGGAGGAGCCAGAAGAACACTGGCGCGAGCAGGATCCGGACGATCGTGATCGCGTTCGGCAGGTTCCAGTTCGCCGATCGGGCGCGCCCTTCGGCGGAGGAGGTCATGACGCCAAGGATACCGGGCGCTCAGTCTCTGCCGGTGAGCCCCCAGGCGTCTTCGTCGCCGCCCTCGGCCTCGACCTCTTCGAGGCCCTCGGGGATGCGCCCGACGGGATCGTCGTACCGATCGTCGACGTCGTACCGGGCCGGCGCCGCGGGCGCCGACGGAGCGGGTGCCGCCGCTGCGGCGGCCACGGCTGCGCCCGGCACCGGTGCGGACGGAGCGCTCGGCTCGCCGCGCAGCTTCGCGAGCACGCCCGGCAGCTGCTCGGCAGTCACGAGCACATCGCGCGCCTTCGATCCCTCGGACGGACCGACGATCTCGCGGGACTCGAGCAGGTCCATGAGCCGGCCCGCCTTGGCGAAGCCGACGCGCAGCTTGCGCTGGAGCATCGAGGTCGAGCCGAACTGGGTCGAGACGACGAGCTCGGCCGCGGCGAGCAGCAACTCGAGGTCGTCGCCGATGTCGGAGTCGATCTCCTTCCGCTCGACGGCGGCGGCGACGTCTTGACGGTACTCGGGGCGCGCCTGCCGCGTCACGTGGGTGACGACCTTCTCGATCTCGGCCTCGGTGACCCAGGCGCCCTGCACGCGGAGCGGCTTCGACGCCCCCATAGGCAGGAACAGCGCGTCGCCCTGCCCGATGAGCTTGTCGGCGCCGGGCTGGTCGAGGATGACTCGCGAGTCGGTCACGCTCGTCACCGCGAAGGCGAGGCGCGACGGCACGTTGGCCTTGATGAGGCCCGTGACGACGTCGACCGACGGCCGCTGCGTCGCGAGCACGAGGTGGATGCCCGACGCGCGCGCGAGCTGCGTGATGCGCACGATCGAGTCCTCGACGTCGCGCGGGGCGACCATCATGAGGTCGGCGAGCTCGTCGACCACGACGAGCAGGTAGGGGTAGGGCTTGAGCTTGCGCTCGGAGCCCGCGGGCAGCACGATCTCGTCGTTCACGACGGCCTTGTTGAAGTCGTCGATGTGGCGGAACCCGAACGACGCGAGGTCGTCGTACCGCATGTCCATCTCCTTCACGACCCACTGCAGCGCCTCGGCCGCCTTCTTCGGGTTCGTGATGATGGGGGTGATCAGGTGCGGCACGCCGGCGTACGGCGCGAGCTCGACGCGCTTCGGGTCGATGAGCACCATGCGCACGTCGGAGGGCTTCGCCCGCATGAGCAGGCTCGTGATCATCGAGTTCACGAAGCTCGACTTGCCCGAGCCGGTGGAGCCGGCGACGAGCAGGTGCGGCATCTTCGCGAGGTTCGCGACGACGTAACCGCCGCCCACGTCCTTGCCGACGCCGATCGTCATCGGGTGCTTCGCCCCGACCGCCGCGTGCGAGCGCAGCACGTCGCCGAGCGTCACCGTCTCGCGGTCGGCGTTCGGGATCTCGACGCCGATCGCGCTCTTGCCCGGGATCGGCGAGAGGATGCGCACCTCGTTGGACGCGACCGCGTAGGCGAGGTTCTTCGAGAGCGCCGTGACCCGCTCGACCTTCACACCCGGGCCGAGCTCGATCTCGTACTGCGTCACCGTCGGACCGCGGGAGAACCCGGTCACCTTCGCGTCGACCGAGAACTGCTCGAGCACGCCCGTGATCTGGCGCACGACGTCGTCGTTCGCCTGCGACCGCGACTTCGCCGGCGGGCCGGCCGCGAGCGTCGCGGCCGACGGCAGGAAGTACGGCCGGTCGGGCTGGTCGCCCGCGTCGGCTTCGGCCGGCACGAGGGATGCCTCGGCGCCGGTGCCGACCGCATCGGGCGCGAAGTCCGCGGCCGCGTCGTAGAGCGGGATCGCTTGGGTCGCCCCGGCGTCGTCGCCGCGCAGCCCGATGCCTGCGGACTGCGGGTCGCCCGCGAAGTTCGCGACCGCGGACTCCGCCCGCTCGAGGTCGCCGAGCAACTCCGTGCCGTACGCGTCGGCGCCGCCGGCGCCCTCGATGGGGCTGTCGAAGCTGCCCGCCGCGGAGCCCGCGCCGAACACCTCGGTGAGGCCGTCGACACCCGAGGCCTCGAAGTCGGGGTCCTCTTCACGCCCGTTCGCGTTGCGACGCCACCACGGCACGAGGCCGGGCGACGCGTCGTCGTCGGACTCGCCGTCGAGGCCGTCGAGCTCGGTCGGGACGCTCTTCTCCTTCTTGCGGCGCGACGGTTTCGCCGCGGCATCGGGCTCGGGCTCGGGCTCGACCTCGTCGGGGGCGCCGAACAGCCAGGCGTACAGTTCGCGGAATCGCGCCGGAATGCGGTTCGGCGGGGTCTTCGTGATGATGAGCACCGAGAGCACGACGAGCAGGATCACGACGATCGCCGCGCCCACCTCGGTGATCAGCAGGATGAGCGGGGCCGCGAGCATCCACCCGAGGATGCCGCCGGCCCGTGCCAGCACGGCCATGCCGTCGCTCGGCTCGGGCTGGCCGCCGAAGATGTGGCACAGGGCCGAGACGCTCACGAGCAGCAGGCCGAGACCGATGCCGATGCGCGTGTTGTCGTGCACCGAGCTCGGGTGCCGGAAGAGCCAGATCGCGAACAGCAGCATGATGATCGGCAGGGCGAACGCGACGCGCCCGAACAGCATGCCGAACGTCCACGAGTCGAGCGTCTGCGCCACGGGCTCGTTGATGAAGAACCACTCGACGACGGCGCCCGCGACCGCGAGCAGCACGAGGAAGAACGGCAGCCCGTCGCGGCGCTCGTCTTTCTGCAGGGTCTCGGGCCCGAGCGCGCGGGCTGCGCCGCCGGTCAGGTGGGCGAGCCCCATCCAGGCCTTGACGACGACGTTGGGACCGGTCGACGCCGGTGCCGGCTTCTTCGCCGACGTGGCGCGCGTCGACGCCGCCGGCAGTTTCTTCGTCGGTGCCGTCTTCGACGCCGAGGTGCGCGAGCTGCCGCCGCGGGACGAGGTGCCCGAGGCGCGCCCGTTCGACTTGGTGCCCGTAGCCATGCTCACAAGGCTACGGCCGCAGGCCGACACGGCCCGGTAGGTCGCCGGGGGTGTTCGCGATCGGGGCGGGAGCGAGCATCAGAACCGGATCGCATCGATCACCCGGACCCGCACGGCGGCGAGGGCGGGCACGAGCCCCGCGAGCGCGCCGACGGCGACCGCCGCCGCGATGCCGATGACCGCGGCCTCGACCGGGAAGCCCGGCATGTCCTCGATCTGCGCACCACCGAGCGCCATGCCCATGAGGGGGCTGCGCACGAGCGCGATCGAGATGCCGACGCCGACGACGCCCGCGACGAAGGTGCCGACGACCGATTCCATGAGCACCGCGAAGAACACGCGCCCCGCAGACGCCCCGAACGACCGGCGGATGCCGATCTCCCGGATCCGGGTGCGGACCGTGACGAGCGACACCGTGACGAGTCCGAGCGCACCGAGCAGCAGGATCACGACCGCGACCCCGGCGACGGTGAGCTTGAGCGGCAGGTAGGGATCGTCGCCCATCGCGGCGTAGTCGCTTCGCCAGCCGTCGACGTTCGCCCCGTCGCCGAGGCCCTCGCGGAACGCCGCCCGCATCGACTCGGTCAGCTCATCGGAGACGCCGTCGGGCACCCACATCTCGTACGAGGGCATGAACGCGCCCATCACGGGGTCGGGGGTGTCGGGCTGCAGCGCGAGGTACGCGTCGGTCAGCACGAACATCGTCGGCTGCGTGTCCCACTCGCTCTGGGCCGGGGTCACCCCGACGACGACCGCGTCGACGCGATCCGAGCCGACGAGTTCGACGACCGGGTGCGTCGCGAGCGGCGGCCGACCGATCTTCGACCAGAACGCCTCGTTGACGACGAGCGCCGGCGCGAGCCGGTCGGCGTCGCGATCGGTGAACCAGCGGCCCTCCGACACCGCGACGCGGTGGATCACCCCGTAGTCGGGATCGACGACCTGCGCCTGCACCTGCAGCGCGCCGTCGGCGAAGGGCACGGAGAGCCCGCCCCAGCCGACGCGGCTCGCGAAGTCGATGCCGTGGCGGTCGAGGGCGTCCTGCCAGGCGACGTCGGCCTGCGCGGGGTCGATGGTGCCCGTCATGCTGTACGCGTTGAGGCTGACCGTCGCCGGCCGGCCGCCGCTGCGCTCCTGCAGCTCGCGTCCGGCCTGCTCGGCTATCGCCCCGGCGCCGACGACCGTCGCGAGCGCGCAGACGGCCGCGGCGACGCCGATCAGGGAGAGGAGCACGCGCCCCTTGTGCACGCGGAGCTCCTCGAAGGCCTCGACCACGGTCGCGACCACCGACGTCGCGAACCCGACGATCGCGCGCCTCACGCCGCGGCCTCGTCGGACGTGCCCGGCGCGATCGCCGATGCGGCCAGGGCCGTCTCGTGCGCCTCGAGGTGCCCGCTCACGAGCCGGAAGTGCCGGTTCGCACGAGCCGCGATCGACGGATCATGGGTGATCGTGACGAGTGCGGCGCCCGTCTCGTCGGCCACCGACTCGATGAGCGACATGACCTCGGCGCCGGTCTCGAGATCGAGCGCACCCGTCGGTTCGTCGGCGAGGATGAGTCGGGGTCGTCGCACGAGCGCCCGCGCGATCGCGACGCGCTGCTGCTCGCCGCCCGAGAGCCGTTCGGGCTTGGCATCGAGCCGGGCGCCGAGCCCCACGCGCTCGAGCATCTCCGTCGCGAGCCGTTCGCGGCGCCAGAACGAGCGACCGCCCGCGTAGAGCAGCGGCGTCTGCACGTTCTCGAGGGCCGTGCGCCCGGGCAGCAGGTTGAACTGCTGGAACACGAAGCCGATGCCGTCACCGCGGAGCCGGTCGCGCGTGCCGCTGCGGGTGCGGCGCACGTCGACGCCGAGGCAGTGCAGCTCCCCCGCCGTGGGCAGGTCGAGGAGGCCCAGCAGGTTGAGCAGCGTCGACTTGCCCGACCCGCTGCGCCCGACGATCGAGACCCGGTCGCCCTCGGCGATCTCGAGGTCGACATCGGTGAGGATCTCGAGCGGCGAGCCGTCGGCCAGCTCCACCGTCCGTCCGACGCCCTGCGCGACGACGAGGCTCACTTGACCGGTGTCCCGCACATCATGGCGCCGTCGGACGTCGCCACGCACGCCTCGCCCTCGCCGGCCTCGGCGCCCGGCACGAACTGCAGCACCAGGTCGCCCTCGCCGAGGCCCTCGATGACCTCGACCTTCGAGCCGTCCGAGAGACCGAGCTTGACCTCTTGCTCCACGGGTTCGCCGTCGTCGCCGACGAGCCAGACGACGCCCGTCTCGGCGCCGCCCTCGACGGCCGTCGTGGGCACGGTGAGCACGTCCTCGGCGCTGCCCGCCGAGATCTTCACCTGCGCCGTCAGTCCCGCGAACACCTGCACGTCGGCGGGCACGGCGCACCGCACGGTCGTCGTCGACCCGCCCTCGGGCGCCGACCCGCCGCTGTCACCTGCCTGCTGGCCGCTCCCGGCGAGCGGGGTGGAGATCTTCAGGCCCGTGCACGTGAACGGGGCGGGCCCGCCGGCGATCGTCACGACCGCCTCCGTCGGAGCGCTCGTCAGCCGGTACTGCTGCTCGGGACTCAACGTCGCGGTCACGCTGAAGCTCGGCGGCGCCACCTGGCCGGCGACCTCCCCGGTCGAGACCGGCTGCCCCGGGATGACATCGAGCGACGAGAGCACGCCCGCGACCGGGGCGAGCACCTTCTCGTAGTGGAACGTCGGCTGCGGCGGGGACGCGACCGGGGCGGCGCCACCCGCGGGCGGCGTCTCGGGCTCGGCGACCGCGACGGCGTCGAGCTCGTCCTCCACCTTGATGTCGAACAGCTTCTGCCCGGCGTCGACTCGCTGGCCGACCTTCGCGAACACCTCGTCGACCGGCCCCGTGGCCGCGGCCTTCACCGGCACCGAGGCATCCGCATCGACCGTGCCGGTGAGCAGCACGTCGTTCGCGATCACGCCGCGCTCGACCGGGACCTGCGGCTCGGTCACCGAGCCCGTCGGCGTGAGCGCCTCGGCCTCGGGCTCCGAGCGATCGGGGAAGAACGCCAGCTTCGTGAGGGCCACCGCGATGACCGCGATGACCACGATGCGAACGATCGGGAAGATCCACTTGCGCCAGACGCCCACGGCACTCCTTCGTCGGGTCGCCCGGGATGAAGGGCCGCGGGCATCTCCCCCACCCTATGGAGTCGGCGAGCGAGAAGGAATCCTTCTCAGGGAGGAATCGGGGCGAACCCCGACCGGCGGCTACGCCTCGATGACGAGCGGCACGAGCATGGGGCGACGGCGCAGGCGCCGGTTCACCCACGTACCGAGCGTGCGGCGCACGAGCTGCTGCAGTGCGTGCGAATCGCGCACGCCGTTCTGCGCGGCGTCGGCGAGGGCGGCCACGATCTTCGGCTTGACGTCCTCGAACACGGCGTCGTCCTCGGCGAAGCCGCGGGCGTGGATCTCGGGGCCCGAGATGACGCGCCCGGTCGTGGCGTCGACCACGACGATCACCGAGATGAAGCCCTCCTCACCCAGGATGCGGCGGTCCTTCAGGTCGGCGTCGGTGATCTCGCCGACCGTCGACCCGTCGACGTAGACGAAGCCGAGGTCGAGCTGGCCGACCTCGCGCACGACGCCGTCGGTCATGTCGTAGACCGTGCCGTTCTCACCGATGAAGGTGTTCTCGGCGGGGATGCCGGTGTCGCGGGCGAGCTTCGCGTTCGCCTGCAGGTGACGGTACTCGCCGTGGATCGGGAGCACGTTCGCCGGCTTGAGGATGTTGTAGCAGTAGAGCAGCTCGCCCGCGGCCGCGTGGCCCGAGACGTGCACCTTCGCATTCGCCTTGTGCACGACGTTCGCGCCGAGCTTCGTCAGGCCGTCGATCACCCGGTAGACCGCGTTCTCGTTGCCCGGGATGAGGCTCGAGGCGAGGATCACCGTGTCGCCCTCGCCGATCTCGATCTGATGGTCGCGGTTCGCCATGCGGCTCAGCACCGCCATCGGCTCGCCCTGCGAGCCCGTCGACATGTAGACGATCTTGTCGTCGGGGATGTCGCCGGCCTTCTTGTAGTCGACGAGCACGCCCTCGGGCACGTTGAGGTAGCCGAGGTCGGCGGCGATCGTCATGTTGCGCACCATGCTGCGACCGAGGAGCGCGACACGGCGACCGTTCGCGTGCGCCGCGTCGAGCACCTGCTGCACGCGGTGCACGTGGCTCGAGAAGCTCGCGACGACGACCTTCTTCGGCGCGCGCGAGATCACCTGGTCGAGCACGGGGCCGATCTCGCGTTCGAGCGGCGTGAACCCCGGGACATCCGCGTTCGTGGAATCGACCATGAACAGGTCGACGCCCTCTTCGCCGAGGCGGGCGAACTCGCGCAGGTCGGTGAGCCGGCCGTCGAGCGGCAGCTGGTCCATCTTGAAGTCGCCCGTCGCGAGCACCGTGCCCGCGTCGGTGATGATCGCGACGGCGAGCGCGTCGGGGATCGAGTGGTTGACCGCGATGAACTCGAGGTCGAACGGGCCGATCTCCTCGTGCTGCCCCTCCTTCACCGTGAGTGTGTAGGGCGCGATGCGGTGCTCCTTGAGCTTCGCCTCGACGAGCGCGAGGGTGAGCTGCGAGCCGATGAGCGGGATGTCGCCGCGGAGCTTCAGCAGGTACGGCACCGCGCCGATGTGGTCCTCGTGACCGTGCGTGAGCACGACGCCCACGATGTCGTCGAGGCGCTCGCGGAGGAAGCCGAAGTCGGGCAGGATCAGGTCGACGCCCGGCTGGTGCTCCTCGGGGAAGAGCACGCCGCAGTCGACGATGAGGATCTTGCCGTCGATCTCGTAGCTCGTCATGTTGCGGCCGACCTCTCCCAGGCCGCCGATCGGGATGATGCGGAGCGTCCCTGCCTCGAGCGGAGCGGGATCGATGACGGTGTCGGGCACAGTGCCCTCCTTACGTTCGCGGTGTTCAGTTCGGTGCGACGCGCTCGGGCGCCGCGGATGTCTCGTGGTGGGCGCGGCCGCTCAGCGGGTCGTGCCCGCGACCTTCGGCAGGGCGCCGCCGGCGGCGGCGTTGCGGTCGGGTCGGAAGTTGTGGAAGTCGACGCCCTCGACGCCGCGCACGAGGTCGATCTCGTCTTCGATGAGCGCGGCCTCCCACTCTTCGGGGCCGACGAGCGGCAGTCGCACCCGAGGACTCGAGATGCGGCCGAGGCCGTGCAGGATGTACTTCGCCGCGACGGTGCCCGGCACGTGGGTCATCGTCGCGCGCACGAGCGGCTCGAGCTGCTTGTGCGCGTCGGTCGCGGCCTTCAGGTCGCCGCGGTTCACGGCGTCGACGATCGTGCGGTACGGCGCGGGCGCGATGTTCGCGGTGACCCCGATGAGGCCCGTCGCACCGATCGAGAGGTGCGGCAGCACGTTGGCGTCGTCGCCCGAGAAGTACATGAGGTCGGTCTGGTTGAGCACCCGGCTCACCTCGGAGAAGTCGCCCTTGGCGTCTTTCACCGCGAGGATGTTCGGGTGCTTCGCGAGCCGCAGGATCGTCTCGTACTTGATCGGCACGCCCGTGCGACCGGGGATGTCGTAGAGGATGACCGGCAGGTCGGTCGCGTCGGCGACCATCCGGAAGTGGGTGAGGATGCCCGCCTGGGTCGGCTTGTTGTAGTACGGCGTGACGATCATGATGCCGTCGGCGCCGGCCTGCTCGGAATGCTTGTACAGCTCGATCGCGTGCGCGGTCTCGTTGGAGCCGCCGCCCGTGATGATCTTGGCCCGGCCGGCCGCCACGTCTTTGCCGACCTCGACGAGCCGCAGCTTCTCGGGGTCGGTGAGGGTGGAGGTCTCGCCGGTGGTGCCCGTGACGACGATGCCGTCGGCCCCGCCGCGGATGACGTCGTCGATGTGCTTCTCGACCCCGGGCCAATCGACCTCGCCGTCCGCCGTCATCGGCGTGACGAGCGCGACGAGCACTTGTCCGAAGGGGTTCTCTTGAGTCACGCCCACCAGCGTATCGGGTCGGGGGGATGCCGCGTGGCCGCCGTGACTCGATCGGTCATGCCCCGCCGGGCCGGTGGGATCACACCGCTTCGCGAGTCGCAGGAGCAGAAGCACCGATCGCCCTTGCCGCTGCCCTGCGAGCCGGTTCGGTCCTGCGACTCGTCAATGCACGCGGCCTGTCCGCGCCGAGCGCGCGCGAGCCCGGTCGAGTGCTGCGAGGATCGCTGCCTCGACGAGCGGCCAGTCATGCACCACGAGCGCGTAGTCGAACCGCAACGCCTCGTATCCTCTCGTCGACGCGACGGCGTCGCGCACGAGATCTTTGTGACGCGACTGCTTCGTGTCGGCATGGCCGGGAACGCCGTCGACCTCGAGCACGATGCACCCGTCGATCGTGAAGTCGACCCACCCGACTCCCGGAATCGGCACCTGCGCCTCGAGGTCGATGCCGAGGCGCTTCAGTCGTAGACGCAGCAGGGATTCGAGGCCGCTGTCGGCGTTCCAGTGGGCGAGGTCGATGAGGTGCAGATGCATCTTCGGGATGAGCGAGCGCAGGCGCTGCACCGCCGATCGGGTGAGGAGGCGCTTGCGCATGGCCGACTCGAGTGCGACGAAGAAGTCCTCCGGCCCGAAGCACGTGAGCACTTGCGCGAGCGCCTCGACGATCGGCGCGAGTCCGCCCGACGCCGGCCCGCCGTTCCAGTGGAGCACGCATTCGCAGTTCTCATGAGTGCGACGACGGCCGGTGCGCGGCATCGAGACATGCACCCGCCGATCGTCACGATCGAGCAGCCACAAGCCCGCTTCCACCAACCGGTTCCGACAGCCGAGCGTGCCACCATGGGCGACCGCGGCGATGAGGTCGGCCGCAGCGTCAGGCGTCGCATAGACGCCCTCGCGCACCCGCCGGACTTCGCCCGACCGTACGGCCGCACGCAGGGAGTGGGCATCGACGCCGACCTGCGCGAGCTCGGCCGTGCGCGCGACACCGCCGATAGTCTCGCACCGGCGGCGGACGTCGAAGGGCTGCACGCGCATCTTCCGAGACTGCGCCCGCGTACGCCCCCTCGACCGGCCGTGTCGCGGTCCGGGAAGAGCTGACCGGGCGAGTCACCTGTCGAGGACGAGTCGCGAGCGCACGATGTCGGGCGTGCGGTCGAGTCGCAGGAGGATTTGTCCGATCCGGACGCCTTGGCCGCCGAAACGCCTGACTGATCCTTCGACTGGTCGGCGCTCGCCGCTGCGACGCCACGAGCGGTCGTGAGTCGCAGGATCAGATCAGCCGTTGAAGCCCGTGAGGCGACGAATGGCGCGGATCCTCCTGCGAACCGATGAACTGCGAAGCGCGCCGGGTCAGGCGCGGCGGTAGGTGAGGAACCGGTAGCGGATGCCGCTGCGCGACACGTGCGCGCCGTCGACGGGGTCCGCGGCGACGAGCTCGAAGCCGGCCGGCAGGGCCGGGGCGAGCACGTCGCCCGGTTCGGGGGCGAATCCATCGGGATGCACGAGCTCGGTGACCTCGACGAGGTCGACGACACCGGCGAGGTCGGATCGCTCGAGCGCCTCGGCGAAGAGCTGCCCGCCGCCGATCAGCCACGCGCGTTCGACGGCGGCGGCGAGCGCGAGCGCCTCGTCGAGCGAGCCCGCGCGCTCGGCGCCGTCGGCCGCCCAGCCGGCCTGCCGGGTCACGACGATGTTGCGCCGGCCGGGCAGGGGCCGGTACCGCGGGTCGAGCGAGTCCCAGGTCTTGCGGCCCATCACGACCGGCTCGCCCATGGTCACGGCCTTGAAGTGCGCCAGGTCCTCGGGCACGTGCCACGGCATTCCGCCGTCGCGGCCGATGACGCCGCCGTCGGCCTGCGCCCAGACGAGACCGATGCGCGGCGAAGCCGCCGAGTCCGACGTCGGCGCCGCGGCATCCTCGCTCATACGGCGACGGCGGCGCGGATCGCCGGGTGGTGCCGGTACCCCTCGACCACGAAGTCGTCGTACTCGTAGTCGAAGATCGACTCGGGCACCCGGGCGAGCCGGAGCGTCGGGTACGGGTAGGGCTCGCGGGTGAGCTGCTCGGTCACCTGCTCGACGTGGTTGTCGTAGATGTGGCAGTCGCCGCCCGTCCACACGAAGTCGCCGACCTCGAGGCCGGTCTGCGCGGCGACCATGTGCGTGAGCAGCGCGTACGACGCGATGTTGAAGGGCACGCCGAGGAAGAGGTCGGCGCTGCGCTGGTAGAGCTGGCACGACAGCCGGCCGTCGGCGACGTAGAACTGGAACAGCGCGTGGCACGGCGCCAACGCCATCGAGGGGATGTCGGCCGGGTTCCACGCCGAGACGATGAGCCGGCGCGAGTCGGGGTTCTCGCGGATCTGCGCGACGACGTCGGCGATCTGGTCGATGACCTCGCCCGAGGGCGTCGGCCACGAGCGCCACTGCACGCCGTATACGGGGCCGAGCTCGCCGTCGGCGTCGGCCCACTCGTCCCAGATGGTGACGCCGTGCTCCTGCAGCCAGCCGACGTTCGACGAGCCCTGCAGGAACCACAGCAACTCGTACGCGATCGACTTGAAGTGCACGCGCTTCGTCGTGATGAGCGGGAACCCCTTCGAGAGGTCGAACCGCAACTGACGGCCGAACACGCTGCGCGTGCCCGTTCCGGTGCGGTCGGTCTTCGCCTCGCCGTGCTCGAGCACGTCGCGGAGGAGGTCTTCGTACGGGGTGGCGATCGTCTCGGACATCCCGTCAAGGCTAACCCCCGGATGCCCCGGGGCGGGCGTCATTCGTCGTCACAGTCGCCGTGGCGTTCACGAGCCGCCGTACGGTCGGACCATGGATCTCGTGCTCGCCCTCGCCGTCGGCGCCGCGCTCGTCGCCGCGGCCACGGTCGTCGGGCTCGTGTGGCGCTCCGGCCAGGGCCGCGCGGCGACCGGTTCGGGTGCCCGGGTGGTCCCGGCCGACCTCGGCGTCGACCCCGAGGAGTTCGGCGACCGTGCGACGCTCGTGCAGTTCTCGACCGAGTTCTGCAGCCGCTGCCCCGGGGCCGCACGTCTGCTCGCCGGCATCGCCGGCGAGACGACGGGCGTCGGGCACGTCGAGGTCGACCTGACGCATCGTGCCGGCCTGGCCGACCGCTTCCACGTGACCCAGACCCCGACGACGCTCGTCGTCGATGCCGACGGCATCGTGCGCGTGCGCATCGGCGGGGCGCCGCGCGCCGACGTGGTGCGCGCAGAACTCGACCAGGTGCTCGGGAGGCAGCATGTCGACGTCCGCTGACCGACCGGCGGCGACCACCGCCCCGCGCGGCATCGATCCGCGCGGGCCCCGCTTCGGCGCGGGCATCACGGCGGTGCTGCTGCTCGTGACCGTCGTGCTCGCCGTGGCGGGCGCCGAGGCGGCCGCGTTCTGGCTGCTCGTCGCGATCGCCGCGCTCTTCGCGTGGGGCGCGTTCGCCGGAATCGCCAGGCATCCCTACGGGCTGCTCTTCAAGCGGCTCGTCCGGCCCCGGCTCGCGCCGCCGCCCGAGCTCGAGGACCCGCGGCCGCCGACCTTCGCCCAGGGCGTCGGCTTCGCCGTGACGCTCGCGGGCATCGTGCTCGCCCTGGTCGGCGTCCCGCTCGCGGTGCCGATCGCGGCAGCGATCGCGTTCTTCGCCGCCTTCCTCAACGCCGTGTTCGGGTTCTGCCTGGGCTGCTGGCTGTACCTGTGGCTCGTGCGCGCCCGGGTGATCCGCACGGCGTGAGGCGGCGGCATCCGACCGGTCACGAGCCCTGCCTGCGACGCACGCTCCCCCGCTAGGCTGAGAGCCCGGCTCGAAGTGGAGGAACCCGATGGCACTCACCAGTGAAGCGACCACCGTCTGGAAGGGCACCCTGTTCGAGGGATCGGGCGACGTCGCCCTCGACTCGTCGGGGCTCGCGAACTTCCCCGTGAACTGGAAGGCGCGCGCCGAGGGCGTCGCGAACACGACCAACCCCGAAGAGCTCCTCGCGGCGGCGCACTCGTCGTGCTTCTCGATGGCGCTCTCGCTCGCGCTCGCCGAGGCCGGCAACCCCGCCGAGAGCATCCAGACGACCGCGGCCGTGACCTTCGAGCCGGGCAAGGGCGTGCTCGGCAGCCACCTGCTCGTGAGCGCACGCGTGCCGGGCCTCAGCGAGGCCGAGTTCGAGGCGTTCGCGAACGACGCGAAGGCGGGCTGCCCGATCTCGCAGGCGCTCGCCGGCATCCCGATCACGATCGAAGCCGAACTCGCCTGATCGATGCGGGTCCTGATCGCCGGTGCCTCGGGCTACATCGGCACCTCGCTCGGGGCCCGGCTCCGCGCCGACGGCCACGAGGTCGTGCGACTCGTGCGCCGTCGTGCGCACGAGTCCGACGAGGTCTCGTGGTCGCCGGCCGCGGGCATCATCGACTTCACCGTGATGGATCGCGTCGACGCGGTCGTGAACCTCGCCGGTGCCTCGCTCGCACGGCTGCCGTGGACGAAGCGGTACCGCGACGAGATACTCGAGTCGCGGATCACCGCGACCCGCACCCTCGCCGACGCGATGCGCAAGGCGCGCACGCCGCCGACGGTGTTCCTCAGCGCGTCGGCCGTCGGCTACTACGGCGACCGGCCGGGCGAGCTGTTGACCGAGTACTCGAGCGCCGGCGGCGGATTCCTCTCTGAGGTCGTCGGACGGTGGGAGGCGGCCGCGTCGCTCGCCCCTGAGGAGACCCGCACCGTGCTCGTGCGCACGGGGCTCGTGGTGGGTGCGGGCGGCGGCGCGATCCAGCGCGTCGCGACCCTGACGAAGTTCGGCCTGTCGAGCAGGCTGGGCACGGGCGGCCAGCACTGGCCGTGGATCGCCCTCGACGACGAGGTCGGGGCGCTCGTGCACCTGCTCGACTCGAAGGTGGCGGGCCCGGTCAACTTCGTCGGGCCCACCCCGGCCACGGCCGATCGGGTGATGCGGGCGATGGCGGAGCGGATGCGGCGCCCGCACGTGTTCGGTGTTCCCGAGAAGATGCTCGAGCTCGCGCTCGGCAGCGCCGCCGACGAGCTGCTGCTCGCGAGCCAGAAGGTGCGGCCGCAGCGCCTCATCGACGACGGCTACCGGTTCACGCACTCGACCGTCGAGTCGGCGATCGACGCGATGGTCAGAGCTGCCGCCGATCGAGCTCGATAGCCCGGCGCACGGCCTGACGCGCGCGACGGCGGTCGCCCGCCGCGTCGTAGGCGAGGCCGAGTCGCAGCCAGGCGCGCCACGAGTCCTCGTCGGCCTCGACCTCGGCCTTGAACCGGCCGAACTCGGCGTCGGCCGCCGCCCGATCGCCGCGTCCGCTCGGGCGCAGCGGCAGTCCGAGGTCGGTGCCGCCCTCGTCGTTCAGGCGCCTGATGAGCTCCTGCGAGCGGATGCCGAACGCGAGTTCGCGCCAGAGCGCCCACACGGCGATGACGGGCAGCACGATGAGCGCGACGCCCATCACGACGGCGACGGGCTCGCCCGTGCCGATGAACTGCACGGCGCGCCATCCGATGAGCACGAGGTACAGCGCGAGCAGCGCCGCCATGATGAGCGCGCCCGTCTTGGCCGTGAGCCCGCGGCGACGGCCGGCAGCGGTCATCGTGCGGCGCCCGGCAGGCCGAGGTCGAGCAGGGCGTCGAGGCCCACGCTGACCCCGGATGCCTCGGGCGCGCGCCGGAGCGCGAGCAGGATGCCGGCCTCGTACGAGCTCGGCGAGAGCGTCGAGTGCGTGAACGTCAGGGTCTCGCCGTCACCGCCCATGATGACGCGCTGCTCGGCGAGCGTCCCCGCCATGCGCAGGCTGTGCACGGGGACCCCTGAGACGAGCTGGCCGCGGGCGCGCTGGTCGGCGTGGGGCGCCGAGACCGGACCGGCCGCGCCGCGGGCCTCGCCGATGAGCTCGGCGGTGCGCACGGCCGTGCCCGACGGCGAGTCGACCTTGCCGGCGTGGTGCGCCTCGATGATCTCGATCGAGTCGAAGTAGGGGGCGGCGAGCGACGCGAACGCCGTGGCGAGCACGCTGCCGATCGAGAAGTTCGGCACGAACAGCACCGCACCGGCGTCGTCGTGACCGCGCACGAACTTCGTGATCTCGGCGATGCGGTCGCGCGACCAGCCCGAGGTGCCGACCACGATCGGGATGCCGGCGCCCGCCGCGAACTCGACGATGGCGGGGCTCGCCGCGGGGTGCGTGACGTCGAGCGCGACGTCGGCGCCGAGCATGTCGTCGAGGCTCGAGCCCGAGCCGAGCGCCGAGTGCAGCTCGAGATCGTCGGCCGCCTCGATGAGTCGGATCGCCAGCTGCCCCATCTTGCCCGTGGCTCCGGCCACGGCGACCTTGATCGTCACCCGTCGAGTCTACCGAGGCGCACCGGCGGACCTCCGCCGCGGCATCCTGCGCACCGCGCCCGCGCCGCCGGCCACGGCGGGCGGCCGCCGTCGCCGCCTGCCGGCCGAATATGCTCGACGCATGCTGCGATACCGCGAGGCCGCCGTGACCGATGCCGATGCCCACGCACTGCTCGAGGCGTACTTCGCCGAGCGCGCGGCGGGCTTCCCCGTCGAGCAGGGCGCGTACCGCCCGACCTGGCCCGATGCCGCGCAGTTCACGCCGCCTGCGGGCGTGTTCCTCGTCGTCGTCGATGACGACCGCGGCGGCGAGCTCGTCGGATGCGGCGGCGTGCGGCGCATCCAGCGCCGCCCCGAGACGTACGAGATCAGGTTCGAGGTCAAGCACCTCTGGCTCGCCCCCGCCGGTCGCGGCCGCGGCGAGGGCAAGCGCCTCCTCGCGGAGCTCGAGCGCCGGGCGGTCGAGTTCGGCGCCCAGGAGCTCGTGCTCGACACGAACGCGTCGCTCGAGGCGGCCGGCGGGCTCTACCGCTCGGCGGGCTACGTCGACATCGAGCCCTACAACGCCAACCCGAACGCGACGAACTGGTACGGCAAGCGGGTCTGAGCGATCAGATCGAGAACGGCTCGGGCAGGCCCGTCCGCAGCTCGGGCGGCAGGTGCGAGAGGTCGTTGTGCACGACGAGGCTCCACGGTCGCCCCGGCTTCTGCGTGAGCACGGTGAGCCCGGCGTTGGCCTGGTTGATCGACACCCAGCGCCAGTCGGGGGCGCCGAGCACCTCGCGCACGAACCAGCCGATCACGAAGTTGTGGGTGATGAGCAGCTCGTGGCGGTCGTCGCGGTGCGAACGCAGGAACTCGGCGACGGCGTCGGCCATCTGCGCGCTGCCGGCCTCGATCTCCTCCTCGGTGACCGAGCCGAAGAACGGGTCGTAGAACTTCGGGGTCTCGGGCGCCGGTCCCGACGGGATGCAGTCGAACAGGAGCGCCGACGGCTCGGGGTTCAGCGCCGGCATCTTCGCGGCGATGATCTCGGCGGTCTCGGTGGCTCGCTGGAGCGGCGAGTGCCACGCGTGGTCGAACGGGATGCCGCCGAGCCGCTCGGCCAGGAGCTCGGCCTGGCGGCGACCTCTCGGTGAGAGCGGGCCGTCGGGCAGCCCGTGTTCGGCGTCGAGCTGCTCGCCATGCCGCACGAGATAGAGGTGGTGTGCCACGGATATCGTTCCTGTACTGCTCGTAGGGTCGCGATCAGGCGACGTCGGTGCTCGGCGCGAGCTGGTCGACCGCGCCGGTGAAGGCCGCCTCGTCGATCGCACCCACGGCGACCACCGAGAACGGCCGGGAGACGAGTTCGTCTGCGAGCGCGCGCACGTCGTCGACGGTGACGCGTGCGATGCGCCGCAGCGCCTCGTCGAGGTCTGCGAACTCCCCGAGCGTGAGCTCGGCGCGGCCGAGCCTCGACATGCGGGTGTCGGAGTCTTCGAGCGCGAGCGCCGAGGCGCCCGCGAGCTGGCCGGCGGCCCGCTGCAGCTCGTCGGCGGTGACCCCGTCGCGTGCGAGGCGCTCGAGCTCGTCGCGCATGAGCTCGGCGACGGTTCCGGCCTTCGCCGGAGCGCACCCCGCGTACATGCCGAAGAGCCCCGCGTCGGAGTAGGCGGGCGCGAACGAGTAGACGGCGTAGGCGAGGCCCCGGCGCTCGCGCACCTGCTGGAAGAGGCGCGACGACATGCCGGAGCCGAAGATCGCGTTGAGCATGCTCATGGTCGACCGGCGCTCGTCGGTCGCGACGAGGCCGGGCACGCCGACGAGCAGGTTCACCTGCTCGGTCGGCCGCTCGACGACCGTGAGCGGATGCCCCGTGGCGAGCACCGCCTGGTCGGTCGAGCGGCGCGCGACGGGGTCGCCGGCCTCGTCGAGGCGCCAGCCCGCATCGCCGAGGGCGCGCACGAGATCGGTGACGAGCGCGTCGTGGTCGACCGCGCCCGCAACCGTGACGACCAGGTCTTGCGGGCGGTAGTTGGCGCGGTAGTGCTCGTGCACGGCCGAGCGGGTCGCCGCTCGGATCGTCGCCGGGTCGCCGCCGATCGGGCGCCCGAGCGGGTGGTCGCCGAGCACGGTGCGGAAGAAGCGCTCGTTCGCGACATCGGCCGGGTCGTCGCCCGCCATCGACAGCTCTTCGAGGATGACGCCGCGCTCGGTCTCGAACTCGTCGGCGTCGAGGAGCGACGAGGTGAACATGTCGGCGAGCACCTCGACGGCCATCGGCAGGTCCCGGTCCTGCACCTTCGCGTAGTAGCAGGTGTACTCCTTGGCGGTGAGCGCGTTGTGCTCGCCGCCGACGGAGTCGAACGAGATCGCGATGTCGAGTGCCGTGCGCTTCGCCGTGCCCTTGAACAGCAGGTGCTCGAGGAAGTGGGTCGACCCGAGGCTCGCCGGCCCCGCGGCATCCGCCGCCTGCTCGTCGCGCGAGCCGACCGCGACCCAGAAGCCGATCGTCACGCTCCGGCTGCCCGGAACCTGCTCGCTCAGCACCCGGACGCCCGAGGGGAGCACCGAACGCCGCACGCGCGAGCCGCCCGTCGCCTCGAACGAGAGCTCGGCCTGGCCGAGTGGGAGGTCGACGGCGCCGTTCATCCCGAACAGCCTATGCCACCCGGGCGCGGAAAGCAGGTCGGCGGCGAAGCCGCCGCCCTCACGCCGACGCGCGGTCGAGTTCGACGAGTTCGGAGCGCGTGAGCTCCACCGCCGTGGCGGCGAGGAGCGCATCGACCTGCTCGGGTCGCGTCGCGCTCGCGACGGGAGCGGCGACCGTCGGCTTCGCCAGCAGCCACGCGAGCGCGATCGTCGCGGGCTGCACGCCGTGCGCGAAGGCGACCTCGTCGACGGCGGCGAGCACGCGGTGACCGCGGCGCCCGAGGTGCTTCGCCTGGCGTGCACCGCGCGCATCATGCCGCACATCGGCGCGACGGCGCACCTGCCCGCCGAGGAATCCGTTCGCGAGCGCGAAGTACGGCAGCACCGCGAGTCCCTGGGCGTGCGCGACGAGTTCGGGTGCGCCCTCGAAGGGGCGTCGCTCCATGAGGTTGTACCGGGTGGTGAACGTGTGGAACCGCGGCAGTCCGTTGGCTGCGAGCACGCGGGCCTCGATGAGCCGGTCGGTGCCGAAGTCGCTGGCACCGATCGCGCCGACCTTGCCGGCCGCGATGAGCGCGTCGATCGCGCCGAGGCTCTCCTCGAGCGGCACGTCGGGATCTTCGCCGTGGAAGTGCACGAGGTCGAGGCGCTCGACGCCGAGTCGGGCGAGCGACGCCTCCACCGAGGCGTTGATCTGCTTCGGCGAGAGGCCCGGGTGGTCGGGGTGTCGGCCGATCTTCGTCATGACCGCGACCCGTCCGCGGGTGCGACGGGACTCGAGCCACATGCCGACGATCGATTCGCTGCGGCCCGCGGCGTAGCTGTCCGCCGTGTCGATGAGCGAACCGCCGATGCCCGCGAACCGGTCGAGCACGGCGAAGGCCTGGTCGGCGCCGAGGGTCCACCCGAAGGTCGACGCCCCGAGCGCGAAGGGCTGCGCCGTGATGCCGGTGTCGCCGATCGCGACCCGCGCGGGTACCGTGATCGGGCCGGAGAGCGGGTTGGACGCGACCGTCTCGACGCGCAGCCGGCCCGTCGCGGGCTCGGTGCGCCCGAATTCGCCGGCCGCCGCGGGCGCGTCGTCGAACTCGGCGACCGCCGCCCCCGCAGCGCTCGCCGCGTCACCGCGGTAGACGTGTCGAGCCACTCGTCTCCTCCTCCCCAGGATTGGCTCCGAGAATAGGCAGATCGAGCGCGTATTCGGCGCCGATTCGATGGAGATCGGGTGAACCGTTATCGAATCGTTTGCTGGGAGGCCCCCGTTGTCCCCCGTTCGCGGGAGAGTGAGGGTCGCTCAGCGAATGCCGACGCCGCGTCAGTCGCGGACGCGTCGCAGCAGGGCCTCGGCCTGCGCGAGCACGGGTGCGTCGACCATCGTCCCCCGGAACGAGAACACCCCGTGCTCCCCCTCGGCCGCTGCCAGCACCGCGCGCGCCCACTCGAGCCGCTCCGCGTCGGGCCGGTACGCCGACCGCACGACCTCGGCCTGCGAAGGGTGGATGCACGCGGTCGCCGCGAACCCGACCGCCGCCGCGTCCTCGGCCTCGAGGCGCAGCCCGTCGAGGTCGGCGATGTCGAGGTGCACGGCGTCGATCGCGGCGACGCCGTGCGCGCCGGCGGCGAGCAGCACCTGGGACCTGGCGTGCCGCGCCACCGCTCGATAGCCGCCGTCGGGGGCCCGGCTCGAGGAGCCGCCGAGCGAGGCGACGAGGTCTTCGGCCCCCCACATGAGCGCCGACACGTTCGGGATGGCCGCGATCTCGGCGGCGGCCATGACCCCGCGCGCCGTCTCGCAGAGCGCGAGGACCTCGAGCTCGGCGAGGTCGACGAGGTCGGCGGTGCCCTCGCACTTGGCGAGCATCACCGTGCGGTAGCCGGTCTCGGCGAGCGCGGCGAGGTCGGCCGCGAACGCCTCGGTGCCGGCCGGGTTGACGCGCACGATCACCCGCTCGGGGTCGAGCGGGGTCTCGACCAGGGCCGCCCGTGCGTCGGGCTTCGCATCGGGCGAGACGGCGTCCTCCAGGTCGAGGATCACGGCGTCGGCGCGGTCGAGCGCCTTCGCGTAGCGCTCCGGCCGGTCGGCCGGGCAGAAGAGGATCGCGGGGCCGAATCGGAAGACGGGGCGCTCGGTCATCATTCCTCCTCGTCGGCGACGCGACGCAAACGGTCACCGGCGACCGCGGGACCGCCCGCATCACGGGCCTCGGCCGCCTGCCGCTCGCCCGCCTCGCGCATCCACATGAGCACCGAGCGGGTCGCGCGCGCGACCTCCACCCCGTGCTGGTTGCGCCCGACGTGGTGCAGCGTCACGATGCCCTGGCCCGGCCGCGAGGCCGACTCGCGCGTCGCCACGACGAGCGTCTCGCTGTAGAGCGTATCGCCGTGGTACATCGGCGCCGGGAAGGCGACCTCGGTGAATCCGAGGTTCGCGACGATCGTGCCCTGCGTGAGCTGCGCGACCGAGGCCCCGACGATCGTCGCGAGCGTGAACATCGAGTTCACGAGCCGCTCGCCGAACGGCTGCCCTTCGGCCCACGCGGCATCGAGGTGCAACGACTGGGTGTTCATCGTGAGCGTCGTGAACAGCACGTTGTCGGCCTCGGTCACGGTGCGACCCGGCCGGTGCAGGTAGCGGGTGCCCGGCTCGAACTCCTCGAACCAGAGCCCGCGCTGCAGCACCTCGCGGCGCACCTCGGGCAACTCGGTCGACTCGCCGGGCATCGCCCGCTCCCTTCCGCCGCGGGTCGGCCCGCGGCATCCCTCTCGATTCGAACGCTACCCCGCGAGACCCAGCTCGCGCGCGATGACCATGAGCTGCACCTCGTTCGTGCCCTCGCCGATCTCGAGGATCTTCGAGTCGCGGTAGTGCCGCGCGACGAGCGTCTCGTTCATGAAGCCCATGCCGCCGAAGATCTGCGTCGCGTCGCGCGAGTTCGCCATCGCGGCGTCGCTCGCGACGAGCTTCGCGATCGCGGCCTCCTTCTTGAACGGGACCCCGGCGTCGGCGCGGCGCGCGGCGTCGTGCCAGGCGAGACGCGCCGTGTGCGCGCGCGCCTGCATCTGCGCGATCGTGAACGCGATGTACTGGTGCGACGCGATCGGCACGCCGAAGACGTTGCGGGTCTTCGCGTAGGCGATCGCCTCGTCGAGGCAGCCCTGCGCCGCGCCGGTCGCGAGCGCGGCGATCGCGATGCGGCCCTCGTCGAGCGTCTGCAGGAAGTTCGCGAAGCCGCGGCCGCGCTCGCCGAGCAGGTTCGCTGCGGGCACGCGCACGTCGTCGAACATGAGCGCGTGCGTGTCGCTCGCGCGCCAGCCCACCTTGTCGTAGCCGGGGGCGACCGTGAAGCCGGGTGTGCCGTTCGGCACGATGATCGTCGAGAGCTCCTTCGAGACCGAGCCGTCGGGGCGGGTTCGCTCGCCGGTCACCGCCGTGATGGTGACGAAGCTCGTGATCGGCGTGCCCGAGTTGGTGATGAACTGCTTCGAGCCGTTGATGACCCACTCGTCGCCGTCGAGCACGGCGGTCGTGCGGGTGGCGCCGGCATCGGACCCGGCCTCGGGCTCGGTCAGGCCGAAGCCGGCGAGCGCTCGCCCGGCCACGAGGTCGGGCAGCAGCTCGGCCTTCTGCTCGTCGGTGCCGTGGCGGAAGATCGGCATCGCGCCGAGGCCGACCGCGGCCTCGAGGGTGATCGCGATCGACTGGTCGACCCGTGCGAGGGCCTCGATCGCGAGGCACAGCGCGAGGTAGTCGCCGCCTTGGCCGCCGACCTCCTCGGGGAAGGGCAGGCCGAAGAGCCCGAGCTCGCCCATCTGCGCGACGACGTCCATCGAGAGCGTGTGGGTGCGGTCGGCCTCGTACGACTGCGGGGCGACGACGGTGTCGGCGAACTCGCAGACCATGTCGTACAGCTGCTGTTCTTCGCTGGTCAGCTCGGTGCTCACGGTCGTGCTCCTCATTCCTGGTGGGGTGCTCACGGGCGGGCACCCTCGTGGGGTGCGCCCGTCGGTTCGGTGGTGGCGGTGGCGGCTGCGGCGACCGGCTGACGGTCGGCCTCGCCGTCGGGATCGTCGGATGCCTCGGCGTCGACATGCACGCGCGCGACCGCCTGGTCTCGCGACACCTGCTCGCCCATGGCGACCGACAGGCGCACGAGGCCGCCGACCGTGGCCGTCACCCGGTGCTCCATCTTCATCGCCTCGATGGCGACGACGGCGTCGCCGGGCTCGACACGGTCGCCGTCGGCGACGAGCACCGCGGTCACGGTGCCCGGCATGGGCGCGCGGAGCTCGGGGTCGGTGAGACCGCCGCGCTCGATCAGCGCGAGCCGCTCGTCGAGCGCGGCACGACGGTCGATCGCGGGCACTCGCCAGGTGCCGAGCGGCGTGTGCAGCCAGATCGCGCCGTCGTCGGCGGTCGCGACGGCGGTGACCGAGGCGACGCCGGGCGCGGCGGCGCCCGCCTCGGCATGCGCTCGGCCGGGCCGCCAGTCGCGGGCGAGCTGCCACGTGCGACCGCCGGCCACGCGCGCGGCGTCGACGGCCGCGGCGGCGCGCACCGCCTGGGCGGCGGCGAGCACGTCGGCGGGCACGCCGTCGGATTCGGGCTCGGGCATGCGGTCGATGAGGCCCGTGTCGAGGTCGCCGCGCTGCACGGCGGGTTCGGCGATCAGCCGGCGGAGGAACCCGACGTTGGTGTCGACGCCGAGCACGACCGTGTCGGCGAGGGCGGCGTCGAGCCGCTCGAGCGCCTCGGCCCGGTCGGCGCCGGACGCGATGACCTTCGCGAGCATGGGGTCGTAGTCGGCCGTGATCACCTGACCCGACCGGATGCCGGCGTCGACGCGCACCCCGGCGCCGGCCGGCGCGCGCCACTCGAGCAGGTCGCCCGTCGACGGCAGGAATCCGCGCTCGGGGCTCTCGGCGTAGACGCGCGCCTCGACGGCGTGACCGGTCAGCCGCACCTCGGCCTGGGTGACGCCGAGCGGCTGGCCCGCGGCGATGCGCAGCTGCTGCTCGACGAGGTCGATGCCCGTGACGAGTTCGGTGACCGGGTGCTCGACCTGGAGTCGGGTGTTCATCTCGATGAAGAAGAACTCGTCGGGCGAGACGTCGGACACGAGGAACTCGACGGTGCCGGCGCCGCGGTAGTCGACGCTGCGGGCGGCGTCGCACGCGGCCGCGCCGATTCGCGCCCGCGTCGCCTCGTCGAGCAGGGGCGACGGCGCCTCCTCGATGACCTTCTGGTGACGGCGCTGCAGCGAGCACTCGCGCTCACCGAGGTGGATGACGTCGCCGTGGTCGTCGGCGAGGACCTGCACCTCGATGTGGCGGGGACGCTCGATGAGTCGCTCGAGCAGGAGCGTGTCGTCGCCGAACGCGGCTCGCGCGATGCGTCGGGCCGCGGGCAGGGCCGCCGCGAGTTCCCCGGCGTCGCGCGCGATCTGCATGCCCTTGCCGCCGCCGCCGGCGCTCGGCTTCACGAGCAGCGGGTAGCCGACGGATGCCGCCGCCGCCAGGAGCGCGGCATCGTCGAGCTCGGGGTCGGCGACCCCGGGCACGGTCGGCACGCCCGAGGCCGCGACGTGCAGTTTCGCCCGGATCTTGTCGCCCATGATCTCGAGGGCCGAGGCGCCCGGGCCGACGAAGACGATGCCCGCCTCGGCGCAGGCGGCGGCGAACCCGGCGTCCTCCGAGAGGAATCCGTAGCCCGGGTGCACCGCCTGGGCGCCCGTCGCGAGCGCGGCCGACACGAGGCGAGCGGGGTCGAGGTAGCTCTCGGCGGCCGCCGCCGGTCCGATGCGCACGGCGTCGTCGGCGAGCCGGACGTGCGGCGCGTCGGCGTCGGCGTCGGAGTACACGGCGATCGAGTGGATGCCGAGCCGCCGCAGCGTGCGGATCACCCGCACCGCGATCTCGCCGCGGTTGGCCACGAGCACGCGCTCGAACGGACGGGGGTCGGAGGCGGCGGGAAGTCGGGACCCGGTGTCACCGGTCCAGCCCTCGAACGTGACCATTCGCGCCTCTCTGCAACAGTGCAGCGCGCCGTCCAGTTAGCGCGCACTAACTGGATTCGATGTTAGTGGTCGCTAACTGAAATGGCAAGCGCCTCGGCGAGACGCTCGACGCCGTACTCGAAGGCCGCATCGACGTCGCCGCCGAGGCGGAAGGCGCCGGCGAGCTCCATCGTGACGAACCCGTTCGCCCAGGCGGTCACGGTGCGCGCGGCCGCGAGCGCGTCGCCCTCGCCCACGAGTGCTCGCGCGACGCGCAGCACGGGCGCGCTCGCCTCGGCGAGCACCGCCTGCGACACTCCCCCGCCGCCGGGTGAGAACACCAGCCCGAACGCCACGGGCCGCTCGTGCGCGAACGCGCGCAGCCCGCGGGCGAGCTCCACGAGGCCGAGGCGCGCGTCCCCGGCCGACGCGACGGCCGCCTCGAGTCGCGCGGCGAGGTCGCGCACGGTCGCCTCGCCGACGAGCCCGACCAGGGCGCCGCGGTTGCGCACGCGCTTGTAGAGCGACGGCGCGCGTACGCCGACGCGCTCGGCGACCGCCTGCATCGTCAGGCCGTCGAGACCGGCGGACTCGATGACGGAACGGCCGGCGGCGATGATCTCCTCGAGCGACGTGCGATCGGGTGCGGGCATCTCTGGCTCCCTTCGTGCGGGTGTCGGACTCGAGCTTAGGCTATTGCGCATAGCCATGATGGCTATGTAGCATAGCCATCATCACCCAGCCCCATGACCCAGAGGATCGCCGACCATGCAGCTCGCACCGTCCCTCCACCGCATCGGCAACGACATCGTCGCCGTCTACCTCGTCGACGCCCCCGAGGGTGTGACGGTCATCGATGCCGGGCTCTCCGGGCAGTGGGCCGAGCTCGTCGCCGAGCTCACGGCGATGGGCCGCACCGTCGACGACGTCCGCGGCGTCGTGCTGACCCACGGCGACACCGACCACATCGGGTTCGCCGAGCGCCTGCGCCGCGACCACGGCGTCCCGGTCCACGTGCACGAGGCCGACGCGGCACGTGCCCGCGGCGAGGAGTCGACGAAGCCCGAATGGGGCCGCATGAAGCTCGCGGCGACCGCCGGGTTCCTCTGGTACGCGGCCCGCAAGGGCGGCTTGAAGACCGAGCACCTCACCGAGGTCGTGCCGATGCGCGACGGCGACGTGCTCGACCTGCCGGGCTCGCCGCGGATCATCGGCCTGCCGGGCCACTCCGCGGGCAGTGTCGCGATCCACGTTCCCGCCGTCGACGCGGTGTTCGTCGGCGACGCCCTCACCACGCGCCACGTGCTGACCGGCGAGAACGGCCCGCAGCCGGCCCCGTTCACCGACGATCCCGCCGAGGCGCTCGCGTCACTGCACCGGCTCGACGGCATCGAGGCGAGCTGGGTGCTCCCCGGCCACGGCACCCCCTGGCACGAGGGGGTCCCGGCCATCGTCTCCGCGATCGAGCACGCCGCCGAGGCATCCGGTCGCTGAGGGGCGCTACATGCGGAACAGCCCGAACGCCGGCTCGGGCAGCGGGGTGCGGCTCGCGAGCTCGAGCGCGAGGGCGAGCACCGTGCGCGTGTCCTCGGGCGCGATGATGCCGTCGTCCCAGAGCCGCGCGGTCGAGTGGTACGGGCTGCCCTGGTCTTCGTACTGGGCGCGGATCGGCGCGCGGAACGCCTCCTCCGCATCATCCGGCCAGGTCTCGCCCCGCACCGCGAGCTGGTCGCGCTTGACCGTCGCGAGCACCGAGGCGGCCTGCTCGCCGCCCATGACCGAGATGCGCGCGTTCGGCCACATCCAGAGGAACCGGGGCGAGTACGCGCGGCCGCACATCGAGTAGTTGCCGGCGCCGAACGAGCCGCCGATCACGACCGTGAACTTCGGCACGCGCGTCGTCGCGACCGCGGTCACCATCTTCGCGCCGTGCTTCGCGATGCCGCCCGACTCGGCGTCGCGGCCGACCATGAAGCCCGAGATGTTCTGCAGGAACACGAGCGGGATGCCGCGCTGGTCGCACAGCTCGATGAAGTGCGCGCCCTTCATGGCCGATTCGCTGAACAGCACGCCGTTGTTGGCGACGATGCCGACCGGGTGCCCGTCGAGGTGGGCGAATCCCGTCACGAGCGTGTCGCCGTACTCGGGCTTGAACTCGCTGAACTCGCTGCCGTCGACGAGCCGGGCGATGACCTCGCGCACGTCGTACGGCTGCTGCACGTCGACCGGCACCGCGGCGGTGAGGCCGGCGGGGTCGACGGCCGGGGGCCGCGGGTCGCGCACGGCCCACGCGCGCGCCGACGGCTCGGGCAGCGTCGCGACCATGTCGCGCACGAGCTCGAGCGCGTGCTCGTCGTCCTCGGCGAGGTGGTCGGTGACCCCCGAGATGCGCGAGTGCAGGTCTCCCCCGCCGAGCTCCTCGGGCGTCACGACCTCGCCGATCGCCGCCTTCACGAGCGGTGGGCCGCCGAGGAAGATCGTGCCCTGATTGCGCACGATCACCGTCTCGTCGCTCATGGCCGGCACGTACGCGCCGCCGGCCGTGCACGAGCCGAGCACGGCCGCGAGCTGCGGGATGCGCATGGACGAGAGCTGCGCCTGGTTGTAGAAGATGCGGCCGAAGTGCTCGCGGTCGGGGAACACCTCGTCCTGCAGGGGCAGGAATGCGCCGCCCGAGTCGACGAGGTAGACGCACGGCAGGCGCTGCTCCTTCGCGATCTCCTGCGCGCGCAGGTGCTTCTTGACCGTCATCGGGTAATAGGTGCCGCCCTTGACGGTGGCGTCGTTGCAGACGACCATCACCGGGCGGCCGTGCACGAGGCCGATGCCCGTGATGATGCCGGCACCCGGCGAGTCGCCGTCGTAGAGGCCGTCGGCCGCGAGCGGCGCGACCTCGAGGAACGGGCTGCCCTCGTCGAGCAGCCGGTCGACCCGGTCGCGGGGCAGCAGCTTGCCGCGCGCCACGTGGCGTTCGCGGGATGCCTCGGGGCCGCCCAGCGCGGCGGCGGCGAGTCGTTCGCGCAGCTCGCCCACGAGCTCGGCGTGCGCGGCGGCGTTCGCGCGGCCGGCTTCGCCCTCGACGTCGATGTGCGTGTGCAGCGTGACCATGTCGCCCCGTCTCACTCGGTCCGTCGTCGCCCTGTCGTCGTCGACGGCGCGCCCCCTTGTGGACGGCACGTGATTTCGGTTAGTGTGCACTAACTCGATTCCCGATGTTAGCGAGCGTTAACCGAGATGGCAAGCAGCCCCGCCCCCGTGCCCGATGCACCGAACGAGCCGGTCACCCTGACCGAGCGCGGCCGGCAGAAGGCCGACCGGCGCGCCGCCATCCTGGCCGCCGCGGCGACCCTCTTCGCCGAGCGGGGCTACGCGGGCGTCACGATCGAAGACCTGGGCACGGCGGTCGGCGTCTCCGGCCCCGCCGTGTACCGGCACTTCCCCGGCAAGGCCGCCGTGCTCGCGGCCATCCTCGAGGGCGCGAGCCGGGCACTGCTCGACGGGGCCGAACGGGTGCTCGACGAGGCATCCGACCCCGACGAGGCGCTGCACGCGCTCATCGCGCACCACGTCGACTTCGCGCTGGGCGACGCCGACGTCATCCTCGTGCAGGACCGCGAGCTCGAGCAGCTCGACCTCGGCGCCCGCCACGAGGTTCGCCTCCTCCAACGCCGGTACGTCGAGCTCTGGGTCGACGTACTCTCCCGACTCCGGCCCGATCGGGCCGAGGCGGAGCTCAGGGTCCGGGCACACGCCGCCTTCGGACTCCTGAACTCCACTCCGCACAGCGCCCGCATCCCCGGGCGCCGACCTGCCGAGGGCACCGTCCGCGGCATCCTGGAGGAGATGGCATGGGCGAGCCTCATGTCGTGACGCTGCGCGCGACCCGCGTCGGCGATCTCGATGCACTGTTCCTGATCGAGCAAGACCCCGTCGCGGTCGAGATGGCCGCGTTCACACCGCCCGACCCGGGCGATCGGGCCATGTTCGACGCCCATTGGCGCCGCCTCTTCGACGACCCCGGGGTCGACGCCCGTACCGTGCGCGCCGACGGCGACATCGTGGGCAGCGTCGCCCGCTGGTTCGACGAGGGCACCGCCGAGGTCACCTACTGGATCGACCGCGCCTACTGGGGGCGGGGCATCGCCACGCGCGCGATGCGCCTCTTCCTCGGCACGCTCGGCGACCGCCCGGTGCGCGCCCGCGTCGCCGCCGACAACGCCGGCTCCATCGCGGTGCTCGAGAAGCTCGGCTTCGAGCAGGTGGGCACCGAGACCGGGTACGCGAACGCGCGCGGCACCGAGATCGAAGAGCGCGTCTACCTGCTCGGCTGATCCGGCCGCCGGGCCGGCCGCACGGCCGGTTCGACCCGTCAGTTGCCGGGTCGCGCACCGAGCCCGTCGGCGAGCGCATCGATGCGCCGCGCGAGCTCGACGTCGCGCGACGTCACGCCGCCGACGTCGTGCGAGCTCAGCTCGAACGCGATGCGCCCCCAGCCGAGCTGCACGTCGGGGTGGTGATTCAGGTCGTCGGCGACCGCGGCGACCTCGTCGAGCAGCTCGACCGCGCTCGCGAAGTCGTCGGTGCGATACGCGCCGTCGAGATGCTCGCCGGTGTGCACGAACGCCGTGCCCCCGAGGTCGTCGGCGGTCTCGGCCGGGGTGAGGATGCGCCGTGGGTCGTTCATACCGCCATCATCCTCCGGGCGCGGGCGCGCCGATAGGGGCGCGGGCGCGGCCCGGGGTGCCGAACTCAGGAGACCGCCGGCCACGCCGCGCCTCGCACGGCGCGAACGGCGGTTCGCCGGCGGTCTCCTGGGTTCGGCCCCGCCGTCACATCATCGTCAGCGCACGCCCCGGCTCGCGGAGGATCGCCCCGATGTCGGCGAGGAACCGCGAACCCTGCTCGCCGTCGACGAGCCGGTGGTCGAACGACAGGCTGAGCGTCATCACCTCTCGCAGCGCGATCTCGCCGCGGTGCTCCCACGGCTGGCGTCGCACCGCGCCCATCGCGAGGATCGCCGCCTCGCCGGGGTTGAGGATGGGCGTGCCCGCGTCGATGCCGAACACGCCGATGTTCGTGATCGAGATCGTGCCGCCCGCGAGGTCGGCCGGGCTCGTGCGCCCCGCGCGAGCGGTCTCGGCGAGCGCCGTGATGGCGTCGGCGAGCGCCAGCAGCGTCATGCCGTCGGCGCCCTTGATGTTCGGCACGACGAGCCCGCGCTCGGTCGCGGCCGCGATACCGAGGTTGACACTGCCGAACTGCACGATCTCCTGCGCCTCGTCGTCCCAGCGGGCGTTGACGTCGGGCGTGCGGCGCGCCGCGATGCAGAGCGCCTTCGCGACGACGGCCAGCGGGGTGACCCGGTGCGCGGCGAGCGCGCGGTCGTCCTTGAGGCTCCGCACGAGATCCATCGTCTCGGTCACGTCGACCGTGAGGAACTCGGTCACGTGCGGCGCCGTGAACGCGCTGCGCACCATCGCCGCCGCCGTGTGCTTGCGCACGCCGCGGATCGGGATGCGCGTCTCGGCGGCCCGGTCGGCGGTCACTGGCGCCGCGGTGCCGTCGGCCGGAGCGGCGGCCAGTGGCGCCGCGTCCGTCGGTGCACCGATCGAGGATGCCGCGAGCTCGACGTCCTCGCGCGTGATGAGCCCTCGCGGGCCGGTGCCGGCGAGCTGCTCGAGGTCGATGCCGAGGTCGCGCGCGAGCTTGCGCACGGGCGGCGTCGAGCGTGGCCGCTCGCCGCGCTGCCCCGGCTGCGCACCCGCCACGGCGGAAGCCGCCATCGCGACCGGTCGGGCCGCCGCGGGCGGCTCCCCGACCGGCGCCGGTGCAGCGGCGCCGGGCGCTCGCCGCGCGCGACGCTTCGGTCCGCCCTCGTCTCGGGCGCCGTAGCCCACGAGCGTCGGCTCGGGGGCGTCGCCTGCCGGGGCGGCCTCCGCCGCCGCATCCCCGCCGACGACTGGGGCGCCGCCCTCGACCGGCTCCCCCGTGTCGCACGAGAAGAGCGGCGCACCCACGTTCACCGTCTCGCCCTCGGCGGCGTGCAGCGCCGTGATGACGCCCGCGTACGGGGTCGGCAGTTCGACGACGGCCTTCGCGGTCTCGACGTCGGCGACGATCTGGTTGAGCTCGACCCGGTCGCCGACGGCGACGCGCCAGGCGACGATCTCGCTCTCGGTGAGACCCTCACCGAGGTCGGGCAGGGGGAAGTCGCGGATCATCGTCGTCATGCCTCCACTCCGCTCAGCGAGTTCGGCCGGCCGAGCACCCGGTCGACGCCGTCGAGGATGCGGTCGAGGTCGGGCAGGTGGTGCCTCTCGAGCTTCGCCGGCGGATACGGGATGTCGTGGCCCGTGACCCGAACGGGCGCGGCCTCGAGGAAGTCGAAGCAGCGCTCGGTGATCGACGCCGCGATCTCGGCGCCCATGCCGCCCTGCTGGCCGGCCTCGTGGGCGATCACGAGCCGGCCGGTGCGGCGAACCGACGCCTCGACGGGGGCGTAGTCGACCGGCGCGAGCGAGCGCAGGTCGATGACCTCGATCGAGATGCCGTCTTCGGCGGCCGCGGTCGCCGCGTCCCGGGCGGTCTGCACGAGCGCGCCGTAGGTGACGAGGGTGACGTCGTCGCCCCGGGTGAGCGTCGAGGCGACGCCCATGGGCGGCGCGTCCGCGAGGCTCGCCTCGAGGTCGACCTCGCCCTTCACGTGGTAGCGGCGCTTCGGCTCGAAGAAGAGCACGGGGTCGTCGCTCGCGATCGCCTGCCGGATCATGAGGTGCGCATCGGCGGGGTTCGAGCACGCGACGACGCGGAGGCCGGCCGTGTGCGCGAAGTACGCCTCGGGCGACTCGGAGTGGTGCTCGGCCGCCCCGATGCCGCCGCCGAAGGGCACGCGGATCGTGATCGGCAGTTTCACCGTGCCGCGCGAGCGGTAGTGGAGCTTCGCGACCTGGGCGACGATCTGGTCGAAGCCCGGGTAGATGAACCCGTCGAACTGGATCTCGACGACGGGGCGGAACCCGCGGTACGCGAGGCCCACGGCGGTGCCGACGATGCCGGCCTCCGAGAGCGGCGAGTCGACGACGCGGTGCGCGCCGAACTCGGCCTTCAGCCCGTCGGTGACGCGGAACACGCCGCCGAGCGTGCCGATGTCCTCGCCCATCAGCACGACCTTCTCGTCGTCGGCGAGGGCGCGGCGGAGTCCGGCGTTGAGGGCCTTCGCAAGGGTCAGCTGGGTCATCGCGCGCTCCCCTCCGCAGCGTCGTCGAACATGGCGAGGTAGCGCGCGTAGTGGTCGCGCTGGCGGTCGAGGTGGCTGTTCGGCTCGGCGTAGACGTGGTCGAACACCGTCATCGGCTCGGGGTCGGCGAGCGTCGTGATCGCCGCACGCAGGTCGGCGGCGACGCGGTCGGCCTCGGCCTGCGTCTCGCGCTGCAGGCCCTCGATGTCGACGCCCGACGCCTCGAGGTACGACAGCACGCGCGCGATCGGGTCGCGCTCGCGCCACTCGGCGACCTCGGGCTCGGTGCGGTACCGGGTCGGGTCGTCGGCGGTCGTGTGCGGACCGAGCCGGTAGGTCACGGCCTCGATGAAGGTCGGGCCCTCGCCGCGGCGCGCACGGTCGAGCGCGATGCGGGTCGCCGCGAGCACCGCGAGCACGTCGTTGCCGTCGACGCGGATGCCGGGCATGCCGAAGCCGTCGGCGCGGCGGGCGATCGGCTGCTTCGACTGCAGGCCCACGGGCTCGGAGATCGCCCACTGGTTGTTCTGGCAGAAGAACACGACGGGGGCGTCGAAGCTCGCGGCGAACACGAGCGCCTCGTTGACGTCGCCCTCGCTCGTCGCACCGTCGCCGAAGTAGGCGATCGCGGCGGTGTCGGTGCCCTCCCAACGGGCGCCCATGGCGTAGCCCGTGGCGTGCAGCGCCTGCGCGCCGATGATGATCTGCGGCACGGCCATGTTGTGCTCGTAGGGGTTCCACCCGCTCGCCGCGGTGCCGCGCCAGACGCTCAGGAGCTCGGCCGGCTGCACGTCGCGCACCCAGGCGACGGCGTGCTCGCGGTAGCTCGAGAACACGAAGTCGTCGTCGCGCAGCGCGCGCGCCGAGCCGATCTGCGCGGCCTCCTGGCCCGCGAGCGGCGGCCACAGGCCCAGCTCGCCCTGCCGCTGCAGCGCGGTCGCCTCGGTGTCGAGCCGGCGCACCACGACCATGTCGCGATAGAGCTTCGCGAGCACGTCGAGGTCGATGTCGCGCACCCACGGGTCGTAGGCATCGTCGCGCACGCGCTCGCCCGTCGGGGTGATCAGCTGGACGAACGGATCGGGGCGCGTCAAGAGCCCCGTGGCGTCTCGGTCGGATGGGGTCATCGTCGATCCTCGCTTTCGGCGGGCCCGCTTCGTGGGCAGCCCGCACCGGCCGCTCTGCCGGATACCGTGAGCATACGTCGATCGATCACACCGCTCAAGCATGCACGGGACGGTTGAGCATGTTGCCAAGCCGGCGACGGTGAAGCAGTGCTATCGTCTGGCGTTATGACCGGTTATGATGCCGTCGACCGAGCCCTGCTCGCGGCCCTCGCTCCCGACCCGCGAGCGACCGTGGTCGCCCTGGCCGACCGCCTCGGCCTCTCGCGCAACACCGTGCAGGCGAGGATGGCCCGGCTCGAGGCATCCGGCGCCTTCCTCTCGTTCGAGCGGAGCATGGATCCCACCCCCCTCGGCTATCCGCTCGAGGCGTTCATCGCAGTGCACGTGCGGCAGAAACTGCTCGGCGAGGTGGTCGACCGCATCGCGGAGATCCCCGAGGTGATCCAGGCGCACGGACTCTCGGGCTCGATCGACCTGCTCGTGCGGGTCGTGTGCCGCGACGCGCACGACCTGTTCCGCATCGACGGCGAGATTCTGGCCGTCGACGGCGTCGAGCGCACCGAGACCTCCCTCGCGATGGGCGAGCTCATCCCCTACCGACTGGGCCCGCTGCTCGGCCGCTGAGGCCCTCGGCAGCCGTGCAAAGCATTGGTTGCAAAGAAACCCTTGCAAAGATGCTTTTGCAGCGATATCTTTGCAACATGACCGAGACGCCTGAGAACTTCGAAGACCAGCCGAGCAGCACCCGCCACCCCGGCATCGACCACGTGCTGTCGACGACCGCGCTGAAATCGCTCGCCCATCCGCTGCGCGTGCGCATCTACGACGAGCTGTCGGCGTTCGGCCCGCTCACCTCGAGCGGCCTCGCCGAACGGCTCGGCGAGTCGAGCGGCTCGATGAGCTATCACCTCCGCCAGCTCGAGGGCGCAGGCCTCATCCGCGAGAACACCACGCGCGGAAAGGGTCGTGAGCGCTGGTGGGAGCGGGTGCCCGGTTCGGTCGCCATCCCCGACGCCCGATCGCTGCCGGCCGGCAGCGCCGAGCGCCTCGCCGCGAAGCTCGTGGAGGACGAGTGGATGCACGCCCGCGAGCAGAACTACCGCCACTTCGTCGCCGACGGCGACCAGGTGTTCGGGTCCGAGTGGCTCGACGTCGCGACCGCCGACACGATCAACCTGCGGCTCACGCCCGAGCAGTTGGCGGCGCTCGTCGCCGAGATCGACGCCGTCTTCCTGAAGTACGGCGACCTCTACAAGTTCACCCCGTCGCCGGGCTCGCGCCCGGTGCAGATCCACCTCAACGCCTTCCCGCTCGTGCGCGGGGAGGTCACCGACGACACGAAGAAGGAGCGATCATGACGAACGCCACCCTCTCGCCCCTCGCCCCCGGCGCCGGCCCCCTCGCCGCGCTCGCCGTTCGCGGCGGCCTCGGCCTCGCGGGTTGGGGCCTCCGCCTCGCGAGCCGGCGCAACGACCGCGAGCGCCAGCTCGACCGGCTCGAGGCCCGCGCCGCCGCCCGGCAGGCGCTCGCCGAGCGCGACGCGCTCACGGGCCGGGCGACGACCAGGCTGCTCTGAACCGGGGACTCGCGGTGGAACGACGGATGCCCCGCCCGATCGGATCGGGCGGGGCATCCGCATGCGTGCCGAACGCGATTACGCGTCGGCGCCCTCGGCGGGAGCCTCGGCGTGCTCGCCGGTCGCACCGCGACCCTCGGAGTCCGCATCCTCCTGCAGCACCGGAGCGAGCGAGAGCTTGCCGCGGTCGTCGATCTTCGTGATCTCGACGAGGATCTTCTGGCCGACGCCCAGAACGTCTTCGACGTTCTCGACGCGCTTGCCGCCGGCGAGCTTGCGCACCTCCGAGATGTGGAGGAGGCCGTCCTTGCCGGGCAGCAGCGAGACGAACGCGCCGAAGGCGGCGATCTTCACGACCGTGCCGAGGAACTGCTCGCCGACCTCGGGGTTGGTCGGGTTGGCGATCGCGTTGACCTGGGCGCGGGCGGCCTCGGCCGAGGGGCCGTCGGTCGCGCCGATGTAGACGGTGCCGTCCTCCTCGATGGAGATCTCGGCGCCGGTCTCGTCCTGGATCGCGTTGATCGTCTTGCCCTTCGGGCCGATCAGCTCGCCGATCTTGTCGACGGGGATCTGCACGCTGATGACGCGGGGCGCGGTCGGCGCCATCTCGTCGGGCGCGTCGATCGCGGCGTTGAGCACGGCGAGGATCGTCGTGCGGGCGTCCTTCGCCTGCGTCAGCGCGCCGGCGAGCACCGAGGCGGGGATGCCGTCGAGCTTCGTGTCGAGCTGGATCGCGGTGACGAACTCGCTGGTGCCGGCGACCTTGAAGTCCATGTCGCCGAGCGCGTCTTCCGCGCCGAGGATGTCGGTGAGCGCCGCGTAGCGGGTCTCACCGTCGACGGTGTCGGAGATGAGGCCCATCGCGATGCCCGCGACGGGGGCCTTCAGCGGCACACCGGCGTTGAGGAGCGACAGGGTCGACGCGCAGACCGAGCCCATCGAGGTCGAGCCGTTCGAGCCGAGCGCCTCCGAGACCTGGCGGATCGCGTAGGGGAACTCGTCGCGCGAGGGCAGCACCGGCACGAGGGCGCGCTCGGCGAGGGCGCCGTGGCCGATCTCGCGACGCTTCGGCGAACCCACACGACCCGTCTCACCCGTCGAGTACGGCGGGAAGTTGTAGTTGTGCATGTAGCGCTTCTTCGTCACCGGCGAGAGCGAGTCGATCTGCTGCTCCATCTTGAGCATGTTCAGCGTGGTGACGCCCAGGATCTGGGTCTCGCCGCGCTGGAAGATCGCCGAGCCGTGCACGCGGGGCACGACCTGGACCTCGGCGTCGAGCGGCCGGATGTCGGCGAGCCCGCGGCCGTCGATGCGGACGCCCTCTTCGAGGACGCGCGTGCGCATGACCTTCTTCGTGACCGACTTGTACGCGGCCGACACCTCGGCGATGGCCGACTCGGGCAGCTCGCCCGCCTCGACCTTGGCCGCGATGTGCTCCTTGGTGCGCGCCTTGAGCGCGTCGTCGGCGTCCTGGCGCTCGACCTTGCCGGCGATCTGGTAGACGTCCTTGAGCTCGGCGCCGGCGAAGGCCGCGACGGCCTCCTTGACCTCGGGCTGGTAGGGCGGGAACGTCGGGTAGTCGGCGACCGGCTTCGCCGCCGTCTTCGCGACCTGGAGCTGCGCCTCGACGAGCTGCTTGATGAAGGGCTTCGACGACTCGATGCCCTGCGCGATGACCTCTTCGTTCGGCTTGACGGCGCCGCCCTGGATGAGGTTCCACGCGTTGTCGGTCGCCTCGGCCTCGATCATCATGATCGCGACGTCCTGCGAGCCGTCGGCCTCGGTCACGACACGGCCGGCGACGACCATGCTGAACACGGCCTCGTCGAGCTGCGAGTGCTTCGGGAACGCGACCCACTGGCCGTCGATGAGCGCGACGCGCACGCCCGCGACGGGGCCCGAGAAGGGCAGGCCCGAGAGCTGGGTCGAGAGCGAGGCGGCGTTGATGGCGAGCACGTCGTAGAGCTCGTCGGGCTCGATCGCGAGCACCGTGACGACGACCTGCACCTCGTTGCGGAGGCCCTCGACGAACGAGGGGCGCAGGGGGCGGTCGATGAGGCGGCAGGTGAGGATCGCCTCGGTCGAGGGGCGGCCCTCGCGACGGAAGAACGAGCCCGGGATGCGGCCCGCGGCGTACATGCGCTCTTCGACGTCGATCGTCAGCGGGAAGAAGTCGAAGTGCTCCTTCGGCTGCTTCGAGACGGAGGTCGCCGAGAGCAGCATGGTCTCTTCGTCGATGTAGGCGACCGCCGAGCCCTGCGCCTGCTGGGCGAGGCGGCCGGTCTCGAAGCGGATGGTACGCGTGCCGAAACGGCCGTTGTCGATGACGGTCTCGGCGAACGTGATTTCAGGACCTTCCAAGAGGCCTCTCCTTTGTTTAACGTCGCACCCCGTGTGGGCGCGACTCGTACGAAGGAGCAGGAACAGGCATTACGAATCGCAAGAGCTTGCGTTCACGCTGGCCACCAGTAGAAGTCCACCGATGCGTGCTCGGTGATCCACCACAGGGGACCAGCTTCCTGCCGGCCTGCTCCAGACGGCCACCCGTGCGAAGTGCACGGGTCACCGCCTGCCATGCTAGCAGAGCGCCGGTTTTCGGGCCGTGAACTGCGGATGGCGCGTGGTCGACGCGCGCCGTGGCCGGCGAGCTCAACGGGGCAGCGAACCGCCCGAGCACCGCTCGAGTCGCTCGACCCCGGCGCCGAGCACGCCGGACCCGCCGAGCAGGACGAACTTCCGCGACCCGAGGTCGCGCGCGTAGTCGATGTCGATCGGGAGGCAGTCCCGCGGTGAGAGGTACAGCGGCGCGTCGGAGATCGCGGCGAGCGCACCGCCCGCGATGGCGTCGGCGAAGCCGGTCCCGCTCGCGACGAGGAGGTCGTCGCTGTTCCAGAACACTGCGCGATTCACCGCCGCGGAGACCTCGTAGCGGTCCATACCGCCGTACCGGGTGACCGCGCCTGCGCCGCCCATGACGTTCGCGAGGGCCGCCGCGACCTTGCCGTTCACCGCGCCCGGCCCGCCGACGACGCGGACGTCCCTCACGCCGAGCGTTGACAGCAAGCGGCGGGTGCCGGCATCGACACCCCCGCCGAGCCCGTCGAGGAGGATGACCGGGGCACCGAGCTCGGCGGCGGCCGGGGTCGCCGTGAGCGCGTCGGGGAAGTTGCGCCCGGATGCGATGAAGGCGGTACGGCTGCCCGTCGACCCGAACGCCGACGCGATGAGCTTGCGCGCGGTCTCGTAGCGGTCGGCACCGCCCGCCCTGCTCACGTGCGACGGGTCGTCGACGTAGCCGCGCAGCGCTCGCGCGACCGACTCGCCGACGACGCCCGTTCCGCCCGCGATGACGATCCGCTTCGGATCCAGCCGGACGAGTTCGTTGCGGACGACCGTCGGGATCGAGTCCTTCGCCACCGGCAGCACGACGCCCCCGGCCGCGCTCGCTGCCGAACTCGCGGCCAACGCATCCGCGAAGCCGAAGGCGTTCGCGACGTACACGACCGGCGCCCGACCGGTCGGAATCGCCGCCTGCGAGATCTTCACCGCCGTGCCGAACCGGTCGAGACCCGCGAGCCGGCTCGTACTGAACCGCAGCGGGCCCAGCACGATGTCGCCCAAGTTCGTCACCCCGGGTGAGAGCGTCAGCTCGGTCGCCCCCGCGAGGGTGGCGGAGTCGCGCCAGAACTCGGTTCCGACGTCGCTGGTGACGTAGCTCCACCCGATCCGCAAGCGATACCGGCCGGGCTCGAGCCGTGCGACCTGGAAGCTGCCATCGGGCCTCACCACCGGGTCGAGATCCACGTGCACGTACCGCGATGTCCGAGGATCCCACTTGACGAGATCGATCTGCGCGCCCTGCAGCGGCAGCGGCTGAGCGGCCGATGTTCGGTACACGACGCGGCCCCGCAGGATCGTGTCGAGCTCGAGGTCGGCGTCGATCCCGCCGACCACTCCCGTCTGGTCGGCGATCTCGATGAGCGCCGCGCCACCGCGCGTCGGACTGTCCTTCCAGTACTCCGGCACGGTCGGAACCGCAGCCGATGCGGGGAACCCGATTCGGTAGCGCCCCGCTGTGAGGCCGACGAACGAGTAGTTCCCGGAGGCATCCGGCACGACCACATCACCCCAGCCGTCGACCCCGTCGCCACTCACGCGCGTGATCGAAACCGGGTTCTTCGACGGGAGGAGCGTGCGACCGTCGTCCACGCGAACGGTGCCCTCGATCGCGTTCGATCGCACGAGGTGGCCGTCGCGAACGACCGTTCCGCCACTCTCGACGACGGTCTCGTCGAAGCCGAAGTAGTTCCACCTCGGCGCGCCCATCACCTCGACCCGGTACTTTCCGGGCGGCAGCGCGATCGCCGTCTCGTAGCGCCCGTCGGTCGTGGTGGTCGCGATGGTCTGGAAGCGCGATTCCACATCATTCGACGGACGAGTGACGTGCACCTTCGCGCCGGCGGCGGGGCCGTCGTCGTCGACGAGCAGCCCGGTGATCCGACCGCCGGCGGCCAGTTCGACGTCGAACCTGGGTTCGACGCCCTCGGCGAAGCGCACGACCTCCGCGTCGGCCTGCGAGTACGCGTCGCCCCACCACTCGCTCACGAGGCCGCCGGGCCCCGAGTACCGGAACCGCAGGTACGCGTCGCCGACCGGGATGCCGGTCAGCCGATACGCGCCGGTTCCCGGCGCGGCCGTCGTCGTCGCGAGGGTTCGGCCCGAGGCATCCATGGCGAGCACCTCGACCGTCGCCGCTGCCGCGAGCGCAGCGCCGCCGGGCCCGGACACCGCTCCGACGGCGGTCACGGCGGGTGCGGCCCAGCTCGGCGCGGCGGGCACGAGGGCGACGATCATCGAGACGGCGGTCGCGGCGAGCAGTGCCCGCCGCCGACGGGATCCCGGCACAGCGCCTCCATCGGAGCAACCGGCGCAGACAGTCCGGGCTGTGCTGCAGCGTACTGGCTGGACGGGCCGATTGTGAAGATCCCTCTCACGCGTGCGAACAGCATCCATGCCAGACTCGAACGCATGGCAGCCGACGAGACGAACCCCACCGGCCCCTCCGACGAGACGAAGCGCAAGTTCCGCGAGGCGCTCGAACGCAAGAACCAGGCCTCGAAGAAGCGCGAGGGCGAGGCGCACCTCGACGGCGGCGGCCAGGCGCACGACGCGCACGGACCCGCGTCGCACAAGCGCGAGTTCCGCCGCAAGAGCGGCTGAGCGGCAGCGGCGGTCAACCCCTCGCGGTCTCGGCCGCGAAGGCGGAAGATGGGGGCCGTACGCCGATCGTTTCGAGGAGGAACGCCATGGCTACCGTCGCACGAGTCACCACCATCACCGTCCGCTCCGAGGTGAGCTTCGAGGACGCCGTCGCCGCCGGGGTCGCCCGCGCGGCCGAGACGCTGCGCAACGTCAGCGGCGCCTGGGTCAAGGAGCAGAAGGTCGAGGCGACCGACGGGCGCATCACGGCCTGGTCGGTGACCCTCGAGGTCACCTTCGTGCTCGACGACTGAGCGTCGGGCACCGAGCACCCACGGCACGACCCGGCGGAGGCGCGATCGCTCCCCCGCCGGGTTCGTGCGCGCCGATCAGACCGGGGAGCCCGAGCTGAACGTGCCCTTCAGCATGATCGAGGCCCCGCTCGTGAGGTCGTCGACCCTGACGTTCGACCACGTGACCGCGGTCAGCGTCGAGACCTGGCCGTTCGGGCAGTCGAGCACGTCGGCGGCCGCGGGCGGCGAGAGCGTCAACGTGCCGACGAGGTTGCCGTTCTTGCCTGCCGTGAAGACCCCGCTCTCCGAGACGTCCTGCGAGATGGTCGTCTTCTTCGGGTCGCTCGGGTTGTTTCCGCCGCCGTTGATGCACTGGTACGTGGCGTCGAGGTGCGCCGTCGCCTGGACGGTCTCGACGGAGCCCGACGAGAGGCCGGCCTCCTTGAACTGGACGACGAGGCTCGTGCCATCGGCCGAGGCGCTCGTCGCGCTCTTGATGAAGTGGGGGCTGCCGCCCGCCATGGCCGGGCCCGCGCCGACGAGCACGAGCGCCGCGGCCGCGGCGAGCGCGACCAAGGCCTTGCGAATGGACATGGTGGATCCTTCCGATCGGGTTTCGACATCGGCGACTCGGCCGCCCCCGGCCCGCGAGACCTCGTGACCCGCCCCGATCGGAATGCGCGCGGTGATCGCGGCCCTGCGGCCGCGCCTCGATTGCGAGCGTACGCCGGTCGCCCCACCCCCTCCAGCATTTACTGACGATTCCTCAGCAATACCCCCAGAACTGGGGAACGGGCGCACCGCTCCCGTCATCGTGGCGAACGACGACGGCCGGCCGACGCCACTGGCGCCGGCCGGCCGGAGGGCTGCTCGGTCACTCCCCCGCGAGGCCTCCGATGAGGTGGCCGAACGGCCGATCGAGCTGGAACGGGTCGTTCACGAGCTGCGAGCGGTCGGTGCGCTCGACGAGGTCGGCGAACTCCTTCGCTCCGCGGAAGATGCGGTCGGGCAGCGAACGCACGCCGTCGCCCTCCGAGCCGCCCCAGTCGCTCGTCGCCGCGAAGACGCCCGTCGTCACCGGCACCGCGTGCAGGTACGTGAACAGCGGGCGGATCGCGTAGTCGATCGCGAGCGAGTGCCGCGGCGTTCCGCCCGTCGCTCCGATGAGCACGGGGAGGTCGGTGAGCGCCTGCGGGTCGATCACGTCGATGAACGACTTGAACAGGCCCGCGTAGCTCGTCGTGAAGATCGGCGTCACGGCGATGAGGCCGTCGGCCGAGGCGACGGCCTCGAGCGCCTCCTCGAGCTTCGGCGGGGCGAAGCCGAGCAGCAGGTGGTTCGTGATGTCGTGGGCGAGCTCGCGGAGCTCGAACGTGCGCACCTCGGCTTCGACGCCGCGCTCGGCGAGCGCCGAGACCGCGTCGGCGGCGAGCCGGTCGGCGAGCTGGCGGGTCGAGCTCGGGGTCGAGAGACCCGCCGAGACGACGACGATCTGCTTGGCGGTCATCGGGTCGCCCCCTGTCGGGTCGCGGCGGGGCCGAACGCCGAGCCCGCCTGCTGCTTCGCCTCGGCCTCGACCGCAGCAGTGTCCTGGTAGGGCGAGCCGACGGTCAGATTGTCGCCGCGGTTGGCGTTCGGGGTCGCCTGCCGGGGCGCCTCGTCGCCGTACTTGGCCGACACGAGCGAGGCATGGGTCGGGGCATCCGGCACGTCGGCCGGGCGGTTCTTCGCGAACTCCTCCCGCAGCACCGGCACCACCTCGCCGCCCAGCAGGTCGAGCTGTTCGAGCACCGTCTTGAGGGGCAGGCCGGCGTGATCCATGAGCCAGAGCTGGCGCTGGTAGTCGCCGACGTAGTCGCGGAACGAGAGCGTCCGGTCGATGACCTCCTGCGGGCTGCCCACGGTCAGGGGCGTCTGCTGCGAGAACTCCTCGAGGCTCGGCCCGTGCCCGTAGACGGGCGCGTTGTCGAAGTAGGGGCGGAAGTCGCGCACCGCGTCCTGCGAGTTCTTGCGCATGAACACCTGGCCGCCGAGGCCGACGATCGCCTGCGCGGCCGTGCCGTGACCGTGGTGCTCGAAGCGCTGGCGGTACAGGGCGACCATGCGCTGGGTGTGCGAGGCCGGCCAGAAGATGTGGTTCGAGAAGAAGCCGTCGCCGTAGAACGCGGCCTGCTCGGCGACCTCGGGCGTGCGGATCGAGCCGTGCCAGACGAACGGCGGCACGCCGTCGAGCGGGCGCGGGGTCGAGGTGAAGCCCTGCAACGGCGTGCGGAACTTGCCCGACCAGTCGACGACGTCCTCGCGCCACAGCCGGTGCAGCAGCTCGTAGTTCTCGACGGCGAGCGGCAGGCCCTGGCGGATGTCCTTGCCGAACCACGGGTAGACCGGGCCGGTGTTGCCGCGGCCGAGCATGAGGTCGGCGCGTCCGCCCGAGACGTGCTGCAGCATCGCGTAGTCCTCGGCGATCTTGACCGGGTCGTTCGTCGTGATGAGCGTGGTCGCGGTCGACAGCTGGAGCGTCGAGGTCTGCCCGGCGATGTACGCGAGGGTCGTGGTCGGCGACGACGACCAGAACGGCGGGTTGTGGTGCTCGCCGAGGGCGAAGACGTCGAGGCCGACCTCTTCGGCGTGCTTGGCGATCGTCAGGGTCGCCTGGATGCGCTCGGCCTCGGTCGGCGTACGACCGGTCGTCGGGTCCTGCGTGATGTCGCTGACGGTGAAGATACCGAACTGCATGATGCTGCTCCTGAGCTCATCTGGTGATGCGTCGATTCTATGCGTTTGCATACATCGGGTGCAACGGAGGCCGTAGCCACGGTATTCCCGATCCGCCCCGAAGCGTGAACGCGGCGTTACACTCGGCCTGATGAGCACGATCTCGGTCGTCATTCCGTGCCTCGACGATGCGGAGTTCCTCACCGCATGCCTGCGCGCCCTCGCCGCCCAAACCCGCCCCGCCGACGAGGTGATCGTCGTCGACAACGGCTCCGCCGACGACAGCGCGGCGGTCGGACGAGCCGCGGGCGCACGAGTGATCGTCGAGCCGGTGCAGGGCATCTGGCCCGCGACCGCGACGGGGTTCGACGCCGCCGGCGGCGAGATCATCGCCCGGCTCGACGCCGATTCCGTGCCCGCGCCCGACTGGCTCGCCGAAGTCGAACGACGCATGTCGGCGCGCGACCGGCCCGCCGTCGTCACGAACGGCGGCACGTTCTACGGGCGCAGCGCCCTCGTGCGCTGGATCGCGCGCAACATCTACATCGGCGGCTACTTCACGGTGATCGGCGCCCTGCTCGGGCACCCGCCGATCTTCGGCTCGAACTACGCGATCCGCGCCGACGCCTGGCTGCGCCTGCGCGATGTCGTGCATCGCGACCGGGCCGACGTGCACGACGACCTCGACCTCGCCTGGTGGATGCAGCCCGGCATGACGGTCGTCCGCGACCGCCGCCTCAAGGTCGAGGTCTCGGCGCGACCGTTCGACACGCCGTCCGGGCTCTGGCGCCGCGTGCGCATGGCGTTCCACACGATGTCGGTCGAGTCGCGCGAGTGGCCGCCGTTGCGCCGGCGTCGCGAACGACGCCTGGCCTCCGCCTGGGTGTGGGAGGCACCGGGAGTCGACGAAGCCGCACCCGAGCGCGACGCCGACGGCGACGAGGCTCTGCCCGCCTGAGTCCGGTTCAGCCGCCGCGGGCCGAGTCGGTCGCCTCGAACAGGGCGAGCATGTCGCGGACGAGCTGGTGCGGCGCGGTCTCGCAGGGACTGTGACCGGTCGGGTACGCCGCGAACCGCGCCCCGAGCTCGCGCGCCGAGCGCTCGTGCAGCTCGCGCGGCCAGAGGTCGTGCTCGCCGACGGCGACGAGCTTCGGCACGGTGGTCGCCGCGAGCTCGGCGCGCACGTCGGGGGTCGCCATCATGAGCGCGATGATGTCGTCGACGCTGTCGCGTCGCGTGAGCGCGAACCGCTCGCGCACGAACGCCAGCCGGCCGGGCGGCACCTTGTTGAGGTTGTTGCGGATGCCCCAGAGCATCAGCGAAGCGCCCTGCCGAGGCGTCGTGAACCCGCTCAGCGCCCCGATGCGCTTCACGCCGCGGAACGCCTGCCCGGGCTCGGGCGGCGAGCTCAGCAGCGTGAGGCTCGCGAACCGGTCTGGCCGTTCGAGCAGCGCGAGGCCCGCAAGCGTGCCCGCGAAGCTGTAGCCGAGCACGTGGGCCGCACCCGCCCCGTCGTCGAGCACGGCGAGCAGGTCGTCGAGGAACAGCCGCTCGTCGTAGTGCGCACGAGGCGGATCGAGGTTCCACGGGCCCGCCTCGAACGACTCGTACTGCCCGGCGAGGTCGAACGACTCGACCCGGTAGCCCGCGTCTGCGAACAGCGGCAGCATGATGACGAAGTCCTCTTTCGAGCCCGTCGCGCCGGGCACGAGCACGACGCGCGGCCCATCGGCAGGGCCGAGCGCGATGCGCGCGAGCGGGCCGCTCGGCGCGGCGAATCGGCTGCGCTCGGTGCCGGGCGGCAGCGCGTGCCAGTCGAGGTCGGGCAGCGCCTCGTCGAGCCTCCGAGCCTCGTCGATAGCCGCCACGACCATCACGATAGCGGCTGGGCGGTCGAGGCTGGGCGATCGCCCAGACTCGTCGCCTACGCTGGAACGATGGCTACCGTCGCGCTCACCCTGGACACCTTCGAGAAGACCATCCTCGAGGGCGGCACCGTCTTCGTCGACTTCTGGGCGGCGTGGTGCGGTCCGTGCCGCCAGTTCGCGCCCAACTACGAGGCGGCGTCCGAGGCGAACCCCGACCTCGTGTTCGCGAAGGTCGACACGGAGGACCAGCAGCAGCTCGCGGCCGCGATGAACATCACGTCGATCCCGACGATCATGGCCTTCAAGGACGGCATCGGCGTGTTCGCCCAGGCCGGCGCGCTGCCGCGTCCGATGCTCGACGAGCTCGTGTCGCAGGTGCGCGCGCTCGACATGGACCAGGTGCGCGCCCAGCTGGCGTCGCAGGAGGCCGGCGAGGCGACGGGCACCGACGGCGCCTGAGGCTCCGCCGCGGTCAGGCCTCGCCGCGAGGCTCGCGCCCCGGCTCGGCCGAACCGGCACCCGACCCGAGCGCGTGCTCGAGCCCCGACAGGTCGAGCTCGACGCCGAACGGTCGCGCCGCACCCGTGATGCGCGCGGGAACGCGCGCGTAGCGCCCCGACTGCGCGAGCAGGTCGAGCCGGTCGCGCCAGTGCTCGTCGGCGGCCGCGCCCAGGAAGCCGGCGTGGCGCGGGCGGTCACCGCCGACGAGCTGCACGCCGACGCGGTAACGGCGCGACAGCCAGCGGTTCGCGCGGGGCACGAGCACGGCGGGCTGGTCGGCACCGCCGTGCAGGCGGGCGAGCTCGATCGCAGCCTGGTGCCGGTGCACCTCGCCCACGGGGGCGATCGCCCGCACGTCGCGCTCGACGTGCGGCGCCTCGACGACCTCGAGGCCGTCGAGCGTCGTCAGGTCGCCCCACTGGTCGGGGTTCGCACGACGGCGTCGCACGAGCCCGGCCACGACCCAGGCGATGGCCGCGAGGAGCAGCACCGTGAACGGCCAGAACAGCCAGGCCGGCGATTCGGGGCGGATGGCGCTCGTCGCGACGAGCAGCACGACGACGACGAGGTACGGCAGCGGCTCCCAGGCGAGCAGGGGCTTCCGGCGGGGCGCAGACACGCACATCAGGCTATCGTGCGGATGCCCCGTGGCCGGCGTCAGCGGAGGGCGTCGAGCCGACCGGCGACCTCGTCGAGCACGCGCTCGGCGCCGGCGTAGATGCCTGCGGGGCGCGGCCAGTGCGAGACGACGTCGGTGAACCCGAGCTCGCGGGCGCGGTCGACCGCGTCGTCGAAGGCGCCGACGCTCGCCAGGCTGAACCGCGCCTCGGAGTCGAGCGAGAGCGTGCGCGCGACCGTGCCGGGATCGCGGCCGGCGGCCGCGCACGCCGCGTCGAGCCGCTCGACGAGCCGGGCGACGCCGCGCCACCAGGCATCCGTGCCGTCGTCGTCGCCGCCCGTCGTGATCCAGCCGTCGGCGACCGACGCCACGAGCCCGAGCCCGCGCGGGCCGTTCGCGGCGAGATGCAGCGGCATCCTGGGGCGCTGGGCGGGTTCGCCGACCATCCGCGCGCCGTCGGCGGTGAACCACTCGCCCGCGAACGAGATCCCGTCACCGCCCGGCTCCTCGAACCGGAGCAGTGCGTCGAGGCCGTGCACGAACTCCTCGAAGCGGTCGGCGCGCTGCCGCGGCGTCAGCTCGGGCTGGCCGAGCACGTGGGCGTCGAAGCCGGTGCCGCCGGAGCCGACCCCGAGCAGCACGCGCCCGCCGGCGATCTGGTCGACGGTCGCGATGTCCTTCGCGAACGTGACCGGGTGCCGGTAGTTCGGGTGCGAGACGAACGTGCCGAGGCCGATGCGCTCGGTGACCGTCGCCGCCGCGGTGAGCGTCGGGATCGTCGCGTGCCAGCGCTCGCCCGCGAGGCTGCGCCACGCGAGGTGGTCGTACGTCCAGGCGTGGTCGAAGCCGTAGGCCTCGGCCGCACGCCAGTACCGCGCGGCGTCGGGCCAGTCGGACTGGGGCAGGATGACGATGCCGAAGCGCATGGCGCCAGCCTAGGCCGCCGCGTGCGGATGCGGTGACGGCTCGGCGGCCTCCCCCGGAGCGCGGTGCCGGTCGCCCCCCGTCCGCGCGTCCGACGACGCCGGTGCGCCCGTCGGCACGGAGTCCGTCGCGGGAACCGGTTCTGCGCCGAGCTCGACCGCGGGCGAGCCGGGCGCGTCGGGCCGCTCGAGCTTCACGCAGACGATGCCCGCGAGGATGAGCACGCCGCCGAGGATCTGCAGCGGGCCGAGCGCCTCGCCGAGCAGCATCCAGCCCGCGATCGCCGCGAAGACGACCTCGGAGAGCCCGAGGAACGCGGCCAGGCGGGAGCCCAGCATGCCGATCGAGGCGATGCCGGCCGTGTAGGCGAACGCGGTCGAGACGAGCCCGACGGCGATGAGGGGCACGAACCACGGCACCGGAGTGCCGAGGAACGGCACGTCGGCGGTCGACGCCTGCATCGGCAGGAGGCCCGTGAGCCCGGCGACACCGAGCGCGACCGCCGCGACGACGAAGCCCGCGGCGATGAGCCCGAGGGGCGGCAGCTGCTCGGCGGCCGACTCGCCGACCGCGTAGTAGACGCACACGCCGATCATGGCGAGCGCCGCGAACGCGATGCCGAGCGGGTCGAGTCCGCCGCCGCCCGGGCCGATGACGAGCACGAGACCGGCGAGGGCGAGCACGGAACCCGCGAGCACGACGCGCTGGGGCGTGCGCCGCGAGCGCAGCCAGGCGAACAGCACGAGCGCGATCGGGGCGAGGTACTCGATGAGCAGCGTCATCGACACGGGGATGCGCTCGAGCGAGGCGTAGAAGAAGAACTGCACGCCCGCGACCGCGACGAGCCCGTAGAGGAGCACCGTCCACTTCGCGCGCCACAGGGGGCGCAGGTCGCCGCGGAGGGCGATGAGGCCGGGCACGGCGAGCAGGATCGCCGCGATCGTGATGCGGGCGAGCACCGCGGCGCCGGGCGACCAGCCGCCCTCGATGAGCGGCTTCACGAAGACGCCGCCGACGCCGAATCCGAGACTCGCGCCGAGCCCGAGCACGATGCCGAGCACTCCGCGCCGCCGTGACGTCATGTCGCCTCCCCGCCGAACCGAACCGCTGCCGGCGCTCGCCCGACGCGCTGGCCGATTCCGGCCGCGTCAGGAGTGAACACCGTTATGCTCGTGACAGTACCCCTCGACGAGGTCAGGAGTCAAATGCTTTTCACCGATGACACGGTCGCGGCCCTCGAGTTCATGGCCGCGCTCGCCGACACGGTGCCCGGCGCGTCCGAGTCGGGCGACGACGAGCTCGCGTCGCCCGCCCAGCTCACCGCGCTCATCGCGTCCTGGCAGTACTCCGGACGCCACGACGGCGACGAGCGCGAGCTCGCCGAGGTGCGCGAGGCGCGCGAGCGGCTGCGCGGCATCTGGGGCCGCCCTCGCGACGAGGTCGTCGACGAGGTGAACGCCATCCTCGCCGAAGCGCGGGCGCTCCCCCGGCTCGTGCGCCACGACGGGTCCGACTGGCACATCCACGCGACCTCGCCCGACGCGCCGCTCGCCGAGCGCATGCTCGTCGAGGCGGCGATGGCACTCGTCGACGTCGTGCGCGCCGATGAGACCGCGCGCCTCCGCGAGTGCGCGGCCGACGACTGCACGGGACTGTTCGCCGACCTCTCGAAGAACGCGTCGCGCCGCTACTGCAGCACGCGGTGCGGCAACCGCATGGCGGCCCGGGCGCACCGCGCGCGCAGCGCCGACTGAGGGGCGACGCCGCCCACGCGGCATCCGGGAATGACGAAGGCCCCCGCCGGATCGGCGGGGGCCTTCGCAAGAAGTTCGCGGTGTCTTCGAGAGCCGCGCGGACTGCCGTGCTTAGCGGCGCAGCCCGAGACGCTCGATGAGCGAGCGGTAGCGGTTGATGTCGACATCGGCGAGGTAGCCGAGGAGACGACGGCGCTGACCGACGAGGAGCAGCAGGCCACGACGCGAGTGGTGGTCGTGCTTGTGCTCCTTCAGGTGCTCGGTGAGGTCCTTGATGCGCTTCGTGAGCAGCGCGATCTGGACCTCGGGGGATCCAGTGTCACCGGGGTGCGTCGCGTACTCTTCGATGATCGCCTTCTTGACGTCTGCTTCGAGTGCCATAGATGGGATCCCCTTTCTTCTCGTTGCGCGCTGCCCGGGGCCGAATGCCTGGGCTCTCTTGATGCGCGGCCGATTTCACGGCAACCTCAATACTCTAGCAGAACGGATGCCTCGGGGCGGACCGCTCCCCGGCCCGAGCCGCGGGCACCTCAGTCGAGCGGCCCCTCGAGCAGGGTGAGGGCGGCGTCGACCGCCTCGGCCGGGGTGCCGGTTCCGCTGCGCGCCCACCAGCGCATCGCGCTGAACCCCGTCGTGACGTAGAGGTCGGCGAGCAGGTGCGCCCGCAGGGACGCCGGCTCCCCGAGATGCGGCTCGAGCAGCTCGTGCACGGCACCGAACTTCGCGAGGCCGTGCGCGAGCACCGACGGATGCGCGTCGATGATCCGGAGGCGCTGCCGGGTGACTTCGAGCAGGTCGGCGGGGAACTCGGCCATCGCCACGTAGGCGCGGTGGAGGCCCGCGACCGGCGGGGCGGCCGCGTCGCCGGGCTGCGAGCCGCCGTTCGCGAGCGCCGCCTCGAAGCGTGCGATCGCCTCGTCGAAGCCGCCCCACACGAGGTCGGGCTTCGACGGGAAGTAGCGGAACAGCGTGCGACGGCTCACGCCGGCGGCCTCGGCGACGTCGGCCATCGTGACCTCGTCGAAGCCCCGCTCGGTGAACAGGGCGAGCGCCCGCGCCGCGAGCCCCTCGGGGTCGACCTCGACGGGGCGACCCCTGGCCGCTCGCGGTGCGGCGCCGTCGCCGGTCGCAGGGCCCACGCCCGAGGCATCCATCGTCACACCGCCATTCTCTCGGGAACATTTTATGACACTCAGTGTTATAACTGGTGGACCGGCCGTGAACCCGACCGGCGAACCCCGCGACGCCGCGCATCCCACGACGCCGCACTCACCGCTGAGGAGCAGCAATGAATACCGCCATCACCCCCGGACGCTTCGACGGCAAGGTCGCGATCGTGACCGGCGCCGGATCGGGCATCGGCCTCGCGACGACCGTGCGGCTCGCCTCCGAGGGCGCCCGCGTGATCGCCGCCGACGTCTCGAAGGAGCGCCTCGACGCGCTCGTCGCCGAGCACCCCTCGCTCGACATCGTCGCCGCCCCCGGCGACATCACGGTCGAGGAGAACGTGCAGGCGCTCGTCGCCGCCGCGGGCGACAAGGTCGACGTGCTCGCGAACGTCGCCGGCATCATGGACGCCTTCCTGCCGGCCGCCGAGGTCGACGACGCGACCTGGGAGCGCGTCATGAACGTCAACGTCACCGCGGTCATGCGCCTCACGCGCGCCGTGCTGCCCAAGATGCTCGAGCAGGGCTCGGGGTCGATCGTCAACGTCACGAGCGAGGCCGGCCTCCGCGGTGCCTCGGCCGGCGCCGCCTACACGACGTCGAAGCACGCCGTCGTCGGCTTCACCAAGAACACCTCGGTGATGTACTCGGGCTCGGGCATCCGCGTCAACGCGGTTGCACCGGGCGGGGTCAAGACGAACATCGAGGCGCCGTTCCACTCGGAGCACGCGGGCAAGGTGCTCGGCCCGGTGCTCGGCGCCCTCGCCCTCGTGCCGGCCGAGCCCGAGCAGCTCGCCGCCGCGATCACCTGGCTGCTCTCCGACGACTCGGCGAACGTGTCGGGCGTCGTGCTCGCCTCGGACGGCGGCTGGTCGGCGATCTGACCGCCCCGCCTCGATGCACCGGATGCCCCGTGCCGCCCGTCGGCGCGGGGCATCCGTTGCTTCTCCGCACCGCCCGGGCGAGACTGGGGCCATGGCCTTCGTGATCAAGCGCGTGTACGAGCCCGCCGCGGCGGGCGACGGCTTCCGGGTGCTCGTCGACCGGCTGTGGCCCCGCGGCGTGAGCAAGGAGCGCGCCGAGCTCGACCTCTGGGACAAGGAGGTCGCCCCCTCCCCCGAGTTGCGCACGGAGTGGCATCACGCCGCCGACCGCGCCCGGGACTTCGAGCACTTCGCGACGCGCTACCGCACCGAGCTCGACGAGAACCCCGCGGCCGAGGCGCTCGTGCGGCTCGGCCGCGACCACGATCGCGTGACCCTGCTCTACGGCGCGCGCGACACGCAGGCCAACCACGCCGAGGTGCTGCTCGAGTGGCTCGCCGGCCACGGTGCCGCCGTCGAGCGGGGCTGAGGCCGACGGCCGGTCGCGCCGGACCACCGGCGGCCCTTGAGGCGTCGCGCGCCCTGGCGTAGCGTGCGACGTGACCCGAAGAAAGCGAGCATTCATCATGATTGCGAAGCATCGGACCCGCACCGCCGCCATCGCACTCGCCGCCATCGCCGGACTCTCGTTCGCCGGTGCCGGCGCCGCACAGGCGAAGCCGCCGGGCATGCCCGCCATTCCGCTGAACAACGAGCAGGAGACGACCGGGGCGACCGGCGGCGGGCACGGCTTCATCGCCTACGAGATCGTGGACGGGCAGTTCTGCTACACCCTCGAGGTCGAAGGACTCACGGCCGCCGCGGTCGCCGCGCACATCCACTTCGCGCCGCGGAACGTCGCCGGCGGCATCGTCGTGCCGCTCTCCGTGCCGGGCACGACGTCGTTCACCGTCGAGGACTGCGCCGACGCGAGTTCGACGGTGCTCGACGCCATCGCCGCGAACCCCGGCGCGTACTACGTCAACGTGCACACGCCGACGTATCCGGGCGGCGAAGTGCGGGGGCAGCTGAAGTAGCCGCCGCGGCACGGTGCGAACGCGATCAGGGAGTGAACGGGAAGATCGCGGGGGTCCCCGTGTGCGCGTACACGATCACGAGGAACACGACGAGGTCGAACAGGAGGTGCACGACGAGCACGTACGTGAGCGACTTCGTGAGCTTGAACGTGTAGCCCTGCACGAGGGCGAACGGGATCGTGAGCAGCGGCCCCCAGCTCTGGTAGCCGAGCTCCCAGAGGAAGGAGACGAACACGGTCGCCTGCAGCAGGTTCGCCTGCCAGCCCGGGAAGTGCCGGAGGAGCAGCGCGAACACCGTGCAGATGAAGAACAGCTCGTCCCACGTGCCGACCGCCGTCACGCCGACCGCGAGCCGCCCGATCTCGTTCGCATCGTCGACCGACGGCCAGTTCTCGTAGACCCCCGACCCGATGAAGTAGGCGGGCAGGATGAGCCAGCCGGCGAACGTGACGCCCGCGAGGTACGCCCACTGCGTGCGCGTCCAGCGCCGTCCGGTGCGCCACGGGAAGCGGATCGTGCGCTCGCGGTAGACGAGCCGCGACACGAGGAACGGCACGGCCACCGCGAGCCCGAGCACGACTGCGAACCGGAGCATGCCGGCGTCGCTGAGGTCGGCATGGAGCGACATCGTGGAGATGATCGCCTGCCCGATCGCGATGAGTGCGAGGTCGGGCGCCAGGCGCTCGGTGCGGCCGGCACGGTCGCAGGCCCACGCGATGAGCACGCCCACGACGAGCGCGGCCCAGCCCGCCCACTGCCAGCGGAGGCCGAACAGCAGCACGGCGGCGCCGCAGACGAGGATCGCCGGCACGAGCGCGACCGGATGCGTGCGAACCACCGCAGACGGGCGGGCTGGCGGGTCGGCGGTGTCGGCGGGCACGACCCCAGCATGGCATGCGCGGGCACCCGGAGCGGCGCCCCCGATTGTCGCCGGGCGGTGCGACGATCGACTCATGCAGCAGACGATCGTCCCGCCCTACCTGCTCGACCGCATCGCCGACGCGGGCCACCGATTCCCGCTCGCTGCCGAGGCGGCCCGGCGTTCGCTGTTGCGCGACGCGCCCCGCCGCGAGCTCCGCGGCGCTCCGCCGCTGCTGCCGCCCGAGCATGCCGAGCCGCGGCTGCCCGCCGCCCTGCCCGACGCCCCGTCGCACCCCGACCGGCGCATCTCCGACGCCGAGCACACCGAGAAGCTGCCGGGCCGGCTCGTGCGCCGCGAGGGCGAGCACGCGACGGGCGACGAGTCGGTCGACGACGCCTACAACGGCCTCGGCGACACGCACCGCCTCTTCGATCGCGTGTTCGGCCGGGACTCCATCGACGGGGCCGGCATGCCGCTCGAGGCGACCGTGCACTTCGGCGACCGCTACGACAACGCCTTCTGGGACGGCGAGCGCATGGTCTTCGGCGACGGCGACGGCGAGGTCTTCCGCGGGTTCACCGACTCGCTGAGCGTGATCGGCCACGAGCTCGCGCACGGGGTCACCGAGCACACCGCGGGACTGCGCTACCAGGGCCAGCCGGGGGCGCTCAACGAGCACGTCTCCGATGCGTTCGGGGCCCTCGTCGAGCAGTACGCCCTCGGCCAGGACGCCGAGGCAGCGACGTGGCTCATCGGCGAGGGCATCTTCACCGACGAGGTGCAGGGGCGCGCGCTGCGGTCGATGCTCGAGCCGGGCACGGCGTACGACGACGACGTGCTCGGCCGCGACCCGCAGCCCGCGCACATGCGCGACTACGTCGAGACGAGCGACGACAACGGCGGCGTGCACCTCAACTCGGGTATCCCGAACCGGGCGTTCGCACTCGCCGCGCGCGAGCTCGGCGGCTTCGCGTGGGAGCACGTCGGGCGCGTCTGGTACGACACCCTCACGTCGGGGCGGCTCGGCCGCGACGCCACCTTCGCCGAGTTCGCCGCCGAGACCGTGCATCAGGCCGAGCAGCGATTCGGAGCCGACTCGCGCGAGGCGAAGGCCGTTCGCTCGGGCTGGCAGACGGTCGGCGTGCTGCCGGCCGCCGACGCGGCGCCGAGCTCCGGCGGCGCGGCCGAGGCAGACGCCGGCCGGCGGGGCGGCGAACCCGCGCACGACGGCTGATCGAGGAGTAGCATCCAGCACGATGGAGGTCATCGTGCAGCGCACCGGAGGTCTGGCCGGCCTCCGCATCACGTGGCGCGTCGACGTCGACGAGCAGCCCGACGCCGACGCGTGGGTCGTGCTCCTCGACGAGCTTCCGTGGCGCGAGGTTCCACCCGCGCCGCCCGAGCCCGATCGCTACGTCTACCGCATCGAGTGCGAGCCGCACGAGGCGCTGCTCGCCGAGCGGCAGGTCACCGGTCCGTGGCGAGAACTGGTCGACCGGGTTCGCGAGACGGCGCCCCCGCGGCGCGAGCCGCCAGCAGCACCCCGAACGCGATGAGCCCCTGCGCCGCGAGGTAGGTCGACATCACGGCGAAGTCGTGCGCGGCGAACTCGTACCCGGGCAGGAACCGGCCCATCGCGAGCACCGAGTCGGAGACGACGAAGAGCGCGCCGCCGAGCGCGATCCAGCGGCCGTGCAGCGACGCCGTGACCGCCATGGTGCCGATCACGAGCGCGTAGGCGACCACCGGCACGGCGAGCCCACCGGCTCCGGGCAGGAGCACCGCCAGCATGCCGACCACCCACAGCGGATAGACGAGCGCCCACAGGGGCGGACGGCGACGAGCACGGGGCATCCGGAGGAAGAGCACGATGTACGCGACGTGCGCCGCCAGGAACGACGCGAGCCCCGCGACGAACCAGAGGTCGCCCGGGAAGCTCAGCAGCACGTCGCCGCCCCACGACAGCCCGATGCCGGCCAGCAGCAGCGCGGGCAGCGGCAGCGAGGAGCGCCGCGCGACGATGACGACGGCGAGCGCGAGCAGCGGCATCAGGAGCGCCTTGGTCGCCGTCACGCTCCACGCGGGGCCGACGTACTGCAGCACGAGGTGCGCGATCGAGACGACGAGGTAGGGGGCGAAGGCGGGGAGCACGCTCGAATCGTAGCCGAACCGACGACGAAGGCCGGCGGGCGTTCGCCCACCGGCCTTCGCGCTGGTCTCGGAGCTCAGCTGACGCCGAGCAGGTCGATCACGAAGATCAGGGTCTTGCCCGACAGCGGGTGACCGCCGCCGGCCGGGCCGTAGGCCTTGTGCGGGGGCACGATGAGCTGGCGACGGCCGCCCACCTTCATGCCGGGGATGCCCTCCTTCCAGCCCGTGATGAGGGCGGAGAGGGGGAAGTTGATCGACTGGCCGCGACCCCACGAGGAGTCGAACTCCTCACCGGAGTCGAACTCGACGCCGAGGTAGTGCACGTCGACCGTCGAGCCGGGCTGGGCCTCGGGGCCGTCGCCCACGACGATGTCCTCGATCACGAGCTCGACGGGCGCGGGCCCCTCGGGAGCGTCGATTTCGGGCTTGCTGTTCGTATCGGTCATGCCTCAATCAAAACGGATTCGACGTGCCCGTGTCCATCGCGGACGGATGTCCACCGGGGTCTTGCGCTACTGGCGAACACCATGCACGCTGGAACCCTAAGAGATCCGTCGCCCCGTAGAGATGTCGGCAGTGCCACACCACAGGGCGGCGGATTTCTCCGTCTCGGCGGCACGTGCGCCGGGCCGCCGAGCGGAGACGGAGCAGGCGGTTCCGCCGCCCTGCGATGGCCTCATTCCTGCATCAGCCGGGACCTGATGAGGAAGCGAACCCCCTCGGGCGCCTCGATCGAGAAGCCGCTCCCGCGCCCCGCGACGACGTCGACGGTGAGGTGGGTGTGCCGCCAGTACGCGAACTGCTCGGCCGACATCCAGAAGCCGACGACGCGCGCCGACCCCGAGGCATCCGCGCCGATCTCGAGCTCGCCGAGCAGCACGTCGGCGTCACCCGTGAGGAACTCCCCCGCCGGATAGCACATCGGTGAGCTGCCGTCGCAGCAGCCGCCCGACTGGTGGAACATGAGCGGCCCGTGGGCCGCCCAGAGTCGGTCGACGAGCGCCGCCGCCGCGGGTGAGAGCTCCACCCGAGGCGACGACTCCCCGGCGATCACGACCCGGCCGACGACGCCTGCGGCGAAGCGATCGAGCGACATCGCGGACCGCCGCTCAGAAGAACCCGAGCGGGTTCTCGCTGTAGCTGACGAGCAGGTTCTTCGTCTGCTGGTAGTGGTCGAGCGCGAGCTTGTTGTTCTCGCGTCCGATGCCCGACGACTTGTATCCGCCGAACGCGGCGCCCGCAGGGTACGCGTGGTAGTTGTTCACCCAGACGCGACCGGCCTGGATGTCGCGACCGGCGCGGTACGCCTCGTTGCCGTTGCGGCTCCAGACGCCCGCGCCGAGTCCGTAGAGGGTGTCGTTCGCGATCGCGATCGCGTCGTCGTAGTCGGTGAAGCTCGTGACGGCCACCACCGGGCCGAAGATCTCCTCCTGGAACAGGCGCATGCGGTTCTGCCCCTCGAAGATGGTCGGCTGCACGTAGTAGCCCTCGCTGAGGTCGCCCCCGAGGTCGGCCCGCTCGCCGCCGAGCAGCAGCTTCGCCCCCTCCTGCTTGCCGATGTCGATGTAGCTCAGGATCTTCTCGAGCTGGTCGTTAGACGCCTGCGCGCCGACCTGGGTGTCGGTGTCGAGCGGGTTGCCCTGCTTCGCCTGCTTCGTGCGCTCGATCGCGTCGTCGAGGAAGGTGTCGTAGATCGACTTCTGGATGAGCGAACGGCTCGGGCACGTGCACACCTCGCCCTGGTTGAACGCGAAGAGGCTGAAGCCCTCGAGCGCCTTGTCGTAGAACGAGTCGCGCCGGTCGGCGACCGACTCGAAGACGATGTTCGGGCTCTTGCCGCCGAGCTCGACCGTCGAGGGGATGATGTTGTTCGACGCGTACTGCAGGATGAGCCGGCCCGTCGTCGTCTCGCCCGTGAACGCGATCTTGCGGATGCGGTTCGACGAGGCGAGCGGCTTGCCGGCCTCGACGCCGAAGCCGTTCACGACGTTGAGCACGCCCGCGGGCAGCAGGTCGGCGATGAGCTCGACGAGCACGAGGATCGAGGTCGGGGTCTGCTCGGCGGGCTTCAGCACGACCGCGTTGCCCGCGGCGAGCGCGGGTGCGAGCTTCCACACGGCCATGAGCAGCGGGAAGTTCCAGGGGATGATCTGCCCGACGACGCCGAGCGGTTCCTGGAAGTGGTACGCGACGGTGTCGTCGTCGAGCTGGGTGAAGCTGCCCTCCTGGGCACGGATGAGGCTCGCGAAGTAGCGGAAGTGGTCGCTCGCGAGCGGGAGGTCGGCGTTGAGCGGCTCGCGGATGGACTTGCCGTTGTCCCACGTCTCGGCGACCGCGAGCAGCTCGCGGTGCTCGTCGATGCGATCGGCGATCGCATTCAGGATGCCGGCGCGATGGGCGGCGCTCGTGCGGCCCCACGCGGGTGCCGCCTTGTGCGCGGCGTCGAGGGCGGCGTCGATGTCGGCGGCGGTGCCGCGTGCGACCTCGGTGAAGGGCCTGCCGTTCACAGGCGAGATGTTCTCGAAGTAGGCGCCACCGGCGGGCCTCACCCACTCGCCGCCGATGAAGTGCTCGTAGCGCGGCTTGAACTCGATGAGCGCGCCGGGGGTGCCGGGCGCGGCGTACACGGTCATCGTGTCTCCTTGACGTCGTTGTCGGATGCCCCGGTCGGGACGACGTCACGGTACGACGGCGAGGGTTGCAGCCCCGTTGCCCGCACGTTGCACCTGCGTTGCATCGGCTCGCGGGCGATCCGCGGGCGATGCGCGATGATCCGCGGGCGATGCGCGGAGGGCGGAGGTCGGCTGCTTCAGCCGAGGGCGTCGTCGAGACGCTCGAGGTGCGCCACGACCGATGCTCGCCGCGGTGATCGCGGCGGGAGGAGACGGAGCGCGGCCCGCCAGAGGTCGACGTCGTCACGCCCCTCCTCGCGTTCCGCGTAGTCGAGGAGCAGGTCGGGAGACGCATCGGCGATGAGCGACTCGCGAAGGCGGCTCGCCACCTCCGCGCGGATCTCGATGATGCCGGGGGCGGACGAGTCGGGCAGCAGCGGGCCCCGGTAGGCGTCGAGCGCGGCGCGGCGCGCGCCGCGGTGCAGGCGCGCGAGCACCTCGTACGCATCGAGCACGAGCGGTCGGGCGAGGCGGTAGGGTCGCGCTTCGATCGCCGGTTCGCCGGCGACGTCGAGGACGCGCCGGAGTCGCACGAGCTCGGCGCGAAGCGTCGCAGTGGCGGTCGATTCGCCGTAGACGAGCGCGGCGAGCCGCTCGGCCGTGAGTCCGCGCGGGTTCCAGGCGAGCAGCACGAGGATCTCGGCGTGTCGCAGCCCGAGCTCGCGCCCGCCGAGACGGGGGCGCTGCAGCCCGAGGACGTCGAGCGCGCCGCGCGGCGGGTCGACCGGTCGCATCCGGGTTCGCCGCAGCGTCGACCGGACGGTCGACTCGAGTTGCGCGAGCTTGAGCTCGGCCTCGACCGCGGCGACCGTCGCCGTGACGAGCGCGAGCGTGTGCGGGGCGACCGCGTGGTCGGTGCCCGTGATGTCGAGGACGCCGAGCACGGTGCCCGTCTGCGGGTCATGCACCGGAGCGGCGGTGCAGCTCCACGGATGCACGATCCGATTGAAGTGCTCCGCACCTCGGATCTGCACGCCGCGGTCGAGCTCGATGGCGGTGCCGGGCGCATTCGTCCCGACTCGGGACTCCGACCAGTCGGCGCCCGCGACGAACAGCATGTCCTCTGCGCGGTGCCGCAGCGCGGGATCGCCCTCGACCCACAGCAGCCGGCCGTGCTCGTCGCCGACGGCGACCACGAGCCCGGCCTCGTTCGCGTCGTCGACCAGCAGCCGCCGGATCACCGGCATCACCGGGGCGAGCGCGTGGGCCTCGCGGTACGCGAGGAAGTCGTCCTCGTCGAGTTCGATGCCGGGCAGCGCGTGCACCGGGTCGATCGCCTCGCGAAGCGCTCGTTCCCAGGAGGCCCGGACGACCGGGCGGAGCGTGGGCGGCACCGTTCCGGAGGCGAGTGCCTCCTCCTGCGCGCGCACGAGTCGATCGCGCAGGTCGTGGGTGTCGAGCTCCTGCGAGGGTCGCTGCGGCACGGGCATGCCGTCTCCGATCGCGTCGTTGCGGATGCCGACATCATATCCGGCGCGGGCCGGCACGCCCGGGGTTACCGCATGAGCGCCGCGCGCTCCGAGACGATGGACGAGAGCAGCGCCTGCTCGTCGGCGACGCTCTTCGCCCCGCCCACGCCGGAGACGATGCGCTGGCGTGCGAACGCCAGGTGCGTCGCATCCGTGATGAGCCGGCGCATGGCGCCGGTGCGCGGCGGATGCTGCGACCGTGCCCACGCCTTCGCCTGGCGCCGGCCGGCGGGCGTCGCGAGCAGGTCGACCTCGCCCGCGCTGAACCATCCGGCGGCGGCGTACTCGGCGAGGCGCCGTCTCGTCGTGCGCACCTCCTCGCGTCGCAGGAGCACGACGAGCACGATCGCGGCGACGAAGATCGGCACCTGCACCGTGATGTAGAGGCCGATCCAGTCGTCGGCGAAGCCGAGCGAGCCGTTCCAGAGGGCGTGCAGGGCGACCGCGCCCGCGAGGCCGAGGAGGAACCAGCCGATCACTCCCCCGCCGCCCGCGCCGCGCCGCGCCGCGATGCCGATCGCGAGCCCGGTGCACGCGGTGAAGAGCACGTGCGCGAACGGCGAGAAGATGCCGCGCACGACGAACGTCGCCCCGAGCGAGGCCGCTCCGCCCTCGATGAGCGCCGAGCCGAAGTAGATGATGTTCTCGGTGAACGCGAAGCCCGCCGCGACCGTCGCGGCGTAGACGAGCCCGTCGACGGGACCGTCGAACTGCCATCGCGCGAAGGCGAAGACGAGCAGCACACCGAGGCCCTTCGCGACCTCTTCGACGAGGGGTGCCTGCACGACGGCGGCGACCGCCTCGTCCGCGGTGCCTCCCGGTGCCACGTACGCCATCGCGAGCTGCACGCCGAGGTCGACGACGAGCGCGATCGCGACCGATACCGCCGCGCCCCAGAGGAAGGCGAACCACAGCGCACCCCTCGGCTCGGGTTCCCAGCGGTCGACCCAGCGGATCGCGAGCAGCACGCCGGCGAGGGGCACGAGTGCGAGCAGCGACCCGATCACGAGCGTCGAGGCGCCCAGCGCGATCGCCAGGTAGGCGATCACGAGGAGCGCGGCGAATCCGCCGACGACGATGCCGATGACGGCGAAGACGGTGCCGCCGCTCCGGGCACGCACTGGCGCGACCCAAGCGGGCGTGCCGGCGGGCTGCGGCGCAGGACCGGGGGCGAGGTGGCTCACCGGGGCAGCCTACCGAACGGCCTCGAACATGACGCCGGGATTCAGGATGCCGGTGGGGTCGAACACGGCCTTGACGGCGCGCTGCAGCTCGAAGACGTCGTCGCCGAGCTCCTCGGCGAGCCAGCGGCGCTTCAGTACTCCGACGCCGTGCTCGCCGGTCAGCGTGCCGCCGAGCGCGACCGCCGCACGGAACATCTCGTCGGCCGCCTCCCAGATGTGCTCGGGCACGTCGTCGCCCGTGAAGACGAAGTTCGGGTGCAGGTTGCCGTCTCCCGCGTGCGCGATCGTCGGGATCTCGACGCCCCGGCGGTCGGCGATCTCCTCGATGGCGCGGAACATCGCGGGCAGAGCGCTGCGCGGCACCGCGACATCCTCGATGAGCACCTGGCCGCTCGCCGCGAGCGCCGGGTGCATGGCCCGACGGATGTCGAGCAGCCGCTCGCCCGTCTCGGCGTCGTGCGAGAGCGTGACGCGGCCGCCGGCGGCCGCGAAGAGCTCGGCGATGCGCGCGGCCTCCACGCCCGCCGAGCCGTCGTCGGCCTGCGCGATGAGGAAGGTCTCGCCCGGTGCCGTCGTCTCGAGCGGAGTGCCGGCGAGCGCGTCGGCGCCGAGGTACGCGGCGACCCGGGCGACCACCCCCGCGTCCATGAGCTCGAGCACGGCGGGGCGGATGCGGGCGGCCGTGACCGCGGCGCATGCGCCGGCGGCGGCCTCGACGTCGGCGAACGCCGCCGCGACCGTGACGGGCGTGCCCGGCGTCTGGGGCCGCACGCGCACGGTCGCCTCGACGATGACGCCGAGCGTGCCCTCGGAGCCGGTGAACAGCGCCGTGAGGTCGTAGCCCGTGACGCCCTTGACGGTGCGGTGGCCGAGGCGCACGAGCCGGCCGTCGGCGAGCACGACGGCGAGGCCCAGCACGGCCTCGCGCGTGACCCCGTACTTCGCGCACAGCAGGCCGCCCGCGTTCGTCGCGATGTTGCCGCCGATCGACGAGATCGCGCGGCTCGCCGGGTCGGGCGCGAACCAGAGGCCGAGGGGCGCGAGCGCGTCGTTGAGGTCGCCGTTGAGCACGCCCGGTTCGACGACCGCGAGCTCGTCGGCCTCCGAGATCTCGAGGATCCGGTCCATGCGCGAGAGGTCGAGCACGATCGCGCCCGGGCTCGCGATGGCTCCGCCCGCGAGCCCCGTGCCCGCTCCGCGGACGACGACCGGCGTCGACGAGGCGTGGGCGACGCGCATGACCCGCTGCACGTCGTCGATCGAGCCGGCGTGCACGACCGCGAGCGGACGGCTCTCGCTCCGCCAGCCCGATCGGTCTTCGCGCGTCGCCTCGAGCACGGCGGGGTCGACGGAGACGGCGGCGCCGAGGGCACCGGTGAGCTGGGCGAGGACGTGCGGCATCCCTCCACCCTAGCCACGCGGCAAGCGGCCTCGTGGCCCGCCGTGCCCGCGTCTGATTTCCGCTAGTCGATGTCGGCCGTGCGTGCGAGGCTTGAGGGCATGACGATCACCGCTCTCCGCCGCGCACGCGTCGCCGACCCGCTCGACGACCCCGTCTTCGCCGAACGCTACCGGGCGATGCAGGCGCGCGACGCGCGGTTCGACGGGCAGTTCATCACCGGGGTCCACTCGACGGGCATCTACTGCCGGCCGAGCTGCCCGGCGGTCGCACCGAAGCCCGGCAACGTGAGCTTCTACCTGACGGCCGCGGCCGCGCACGACGCCGGACTGCGCGCGTGCAAGCGCTGCCTGCCCGATGCCGTGCCGGGCTCGCCCGAGTGGGACCTGCGCGACGACCTCGCGGCACGCGCGATGCGGCTCATCGCCGACGGCGTCGTCGAGCGCGAGGGCGTTCCCGGCCTCGCCGCCCACCTCGGCTACACGCCGCGGCACCTCACCCGGGTCGTCACGGCCGAGCTCGGCGTCGGCCCCCTCGCACTCGCCCGGGCCCACCGCGCCCAGACCGCGCGCGCCCTGCTGACCTCGACCGACCTGCCGGCCGCCGACGTCGCGTTCGCCGCCGGCTTCGGCAGCGTGCGCCAGTTCAACGACACGATCCGCGAGGTCTACGAGCGCACGCCGAGCGAACTCCGGCTCACGGCGCGCGCGTCCGACCGTCGCGAGCCGAGCGGCGACGGGATCGTGCGTCTCCGCCTGCCCGCGCGGCCGCCGTTCGATGCGGCGGGGGTCTTCGCGTGGCTCGCCGCGCGCGCGCTCGACGGGGTCGAGTCGGCCTCCGACGAGCGGTACGTGCGGACGCTGCGCCTGCCGGGCGGGCCGGCGGTCATCGCGCTCGAGCCGCTGGGCGACGAACGCGCACCCGCGATCGAGGTCGAGGCGCGGCTCGCTTCGCTCACCGACCTGGCGCCGCTCGTCGCCCGCGTCCGGCGGCTGTTCGACCTCGACGCCGACGCGATCGCCATCGACGCCGTCCTCGGCGCCGACCCCGCCCTGGCGGCCTCGGTCGCGGCGCACCCCGGCATGCGCGTGCCGGGATGCCTCGACCCGCACGAGCTCGTCTTCCGCGCGCTCGTCGGGCAGCAGATCTCCGTCAAGGCCGCCCGCACGACGCTCGCCCGGCTCGCCGCCGAGCTCGGCGAGCCGCTCGCGCCCGGCGACCGGCCGGGCCCCGCGGGCGCCGAGGGCCTCCTGCGCCTCTTCCCCACCGCGAGCGCGATCGCCGAGCGCGGCGCCGACGTGCTGCGCGGCCCGGCCGCGCGCATCCGCACGATCGTCGACGTCGCGACCCGTCTCACGACCGGCGAGCTCGCGGTCTCCGCCGACCGCGACCGCGACGAGCTCGTGCGCGACCTGCTGGCCGTTCCCGGCATCGGGCGCTGGACCGCCGGGTACGTGGCGATGCGGGTGACGAGGGCTCCCGATGTGCTGCTCACGAGCGACCTGGCCCTGCGCGCGGGCGCCGAGCGACTGGGACTGCCCGGCACCGTGGGCGGGCTCGACGCGCTCGGGGCGGCGTGGGCGCCGTGGCGCAGCTACGCCTCGATGCACCTGTGGCGCGCCGCGGCCGCAGAGATCTGATGTCTCGTGCCCGACGCGCTACGATTCGGGCATGGCCGTCACCGACGAAGCGATCCTGCGCATCAAAGAGATGATCATCACGGGCGAGCTCGCCCCCGGTGATCGTCTCCCGCCCGAGAAGGAGCTGAGCGAGCGGCTCGGCCTCTCCCGCTCATCGCTGCGCGAGGCGGTGAAGGCGCTCGAGGTGATCCGCGTGCTCGACGTGCGCCGCGGTGACGGCACGTACGTCACGAGCCTCGAGCCGCGCCTCCTCCTCGAGGCGATGTCGTTCGTCGTCGACCTGCACGACGACCACTCGGTGCTCGAGATCTTCGCCGTGCGCCGCATCCTCGAGCCGGCCGCGGCCTCGCTCGCGGCGCGCAACGCGACCGAGCCCGACCTCGAGCGGCTGCGCGAGACGGTCGAGGGGGTCGACCACGCCGCCGACGTCGAGGGGCTCGTCGCCCACGACCTCGAGTTCCACCGCGGCATCGCCGACGCCGGGGGCAACGGCTACCTCGCGAGCCTCATCGACTCGCTCTCGAGCCACACGGTGCGCGCCCGTATCTGGCGCGGCATCACGCAGGAGAGCGCGGTCGAGCGCACGCTGCAGGAGCACCACGCGATCCTCGACGCGATCGCCGCGGGTGACGCCGAGCTCGCCTCGGCGCTCACCGTCGTGCACGTGTCGGGCGTCGAGCAGTGGCTGCGCTCCGCGCTCTGAGCCCCTGAGGGCCGGGCACGACGAAGGGCGCCGGCCGAAGCCGGCGCCCGGATGGGTTGCTCAGCCGGTCACTCGTAGAGGACGGCCTGGATCTCCTCGTCGTCGATGTTCGACGCGTCGTACCAGTAGAACCCGGTGTCGATCGTCTTCGGCAGCTCCTCGCCGTCGATCGCCTCGACCGCGGCCTTCACCGTCTCGTAGCCGATGCCGATCGGGTTCTGCGTGATCGCACCGAGCATGAGCCCGTCGCGGATGGCGTCCATCTGCGCCTTGCCCGAGTCGAAGCCGACGACCGCGAGGGTCGCGGGGTCGATGCCGAGCTCCTTCACGGCCTGCACGACGCCGATCGCCGAGCCCTCGTTCGAGCCGTAGATGCCCTTGAGATCGGGGTGCGCCGCGATGATCGCCTTCGCGAGGTCGGCCGACTTGGCCTGGTCGCCGCCGCCGTACTGGATGTCGACGATCTCGATGTCGGGCTCGTTCTCCTCCATGTACGAGACGAAGCCGTCGCGGCGCTGCTGGCCGGTGACCGACGTCTGGTCGTGCACGACGAGCGCGACCTTGCCCGTGTGGTCGATCGCGTCGGCCATGTGCTTCGCGGCCTCGGCGGCGGCGGCGAGGTTGTCGGTCGCGGCCGTCGTGAGCGGGATGTCGCTCTCGACGCCCGAGTCGAACGCGATGACCGGGATGTTCGAGTCCTTCGCCTGCTGCAGCAGCGGGCCTGCGGCCTGGCTGTCGAGGGCGGCGAAGCCGATCGCGGCGGGGTTCTTGTCGAGGGCGGTCTGCAGCATCTGGATCTGCTGGTCGACGTCGGCCTCGGTGTCGGGGCCCTCGAACGTGATCTCGACGTCGTACTCGTCGGCCGCCTGCTCGGCGCCCTGCTTCACGGCCTGCCAGAACTGGTGCTGGAAGCCCTTCGAGACGAGGGCGACGTACGGCTTCTCGCCGCTGCCGCCGTCGCCGGAGCCCGAGTCGCCTCCGTCGCTCGCGCAGCCGGCGAGGATCAGGGCCGCGGCGACGGCGCCGACGACGGCGCCCATGGCGCGCTTCTTGAACATGCTCACTCCTTGGTGTCGGTGGTGCAGGTGGTACTGGTTGGGGGTTGGGATGCGGGTGGGGCGCCGCGGGGCTCCGGTGTCGGGCGGATGCCTCGGCGGCGTGCTGCTCAGGCGCGCCTGCGCCGGAGCATGTCGAGGTAGACGGCGACGAGGATGACGATGCCGACCGCGACCGACTGCCACTCCTGCGGCACCGAGATGATGCGCAGGCCGTTCGTCAGCACGGCCATGATGAGGGCGCCGATCACGGTGCCGACGATCGAGCCCTTGCCGCCCTGGAGGGACGTGCCGCCGATCACGACCGCGGCGATGGCCTCGAGCTCGAGCCCCATTCCGCCCGTCGGCTGCGCCGACGAGAGGCGCGAGGCGCTGAGCACGCCGGCGAGTCCGACGAAGAGGCCGGCGAGCGTGTAGATGATGATCTTCCACCGCCGCACGTTCACGCCCGAGAGCGCGGTCGCCGCCTCGTTCGAGCCGATCGAGAAGGTGTAGCGGCCGAGGATCGTCTTCGACAGCAGCACCGCCGCGATGATGATCATGACGATGAAGATCGCGACGCCGAGCGGGAACCGCATGCCCGGGATGATCGACAGGTTCATGATCGACTGGAACTCGGGGGTCTCCGAGAAGTAGATCGGCTTCGTGCCCGAGATCACGAGCGACAGTCCCGCGGCGATGAGCATCATGCCGAGCGTCGCGATGAACGGCGGGATGCCGAGCACGGAGACGTTCACACCGTTCACGAGCCCGATGAGCGCGCCGAACAGGATCGTCGCGGTCACGCCGGCCCAGAGCGGCCAGCCCAGGTAGGTGAGGAAGACGCCGGCCATGACGCCGCACAAGACCATGCCCGTGCCGATCGAGAGGTCGATGCCGCCCGTGATGATGACGAACGTCGTACCGAGGGCCAGGATGCCCGTGACGGTGGCGGCCGTGAGGATCGAGACGAGGTTGTTGGCGGTGAAGAAGTGCGGGCTCGCGAACGAGAACACCGCGACGATGACGATGAGGCTCGCGAAGGCGAGCAGCTGCTGCAGCGACCCCCGCAGCCACGCCATGCGGGGCTTGCCGGCGTCGATCGCGGCGTAGGCGCTCGTCGACGGCGTGGCCGCGTCGGCGCGGCCGGATTCCGGTTTCGTCGTGGTCGGGCTCATCGTGCGATCGTTCCTTCGCTTGAGAATCGGGTTGCGTAGTCCATGAGGTTCTCCTGGGTGGCCTCGGCGTTGTCGAGCACGGCGGTGAGCCGGCCTTCGGCCATGACGGCGATGCGGTCGGAGAGCCGCAGCACCTCGGGCAGCTCGGACGAGATCATGACGATGGCCTTGCCCTCGTCGGCGAGCCGCCGGAGCAGCGCGTAGATCTCCTCCTTCGCCCCGACGTCGATGCCGCGCGTCGGCTCGTCGAAGATGAGCACGTCGCAGTCCTTCACGAGCCACTTCGCGATGACGACCTTCTGCTGGTTGCCGCCCGAGAGGTTCTGCACGAGCTGCGCGGTCGAGGGGGTCTTGATGCGGAGCTTCTCGACGTACTCGCGCCCCGTCGCCTCGATGCGCCGGTCGCGGACGAACCCGAGCCCGGAGGCGTACTCGCGCAGCGACGAGAGCACGATGTTCTCGCGCACGCTGCGCTCGAGGAGCACGCCGAGCTGCTTGCGGTCCTCCGAGAGGTACCCGATGCCGAGACGCGCCGCCTCGGCGGGGTTGGCGATGTCGACCGGCCTGCCGTGGAGGCGGATCTCCCCGGACTCCCGACGATCGGCCCCGACGACCGCGCGGGCGACCTCGGTGCGCCCGGCGCCCATGAGCCCGGCGAAGCCGAGGATCTCGCCCGGGTACACGTCGAACCCGACGTCGCGCAGCAGGTGCTTGGTCGAGAGCCCGCGGACCGAGAGGACGGGCTCGCCCGAGGGCTGCCGCGGGGCCGGCCGTTGCTCGCCCTTGATCTCGCGCCCGACCATGAGCGAGATGACCTCGCGCGGTTCGGTCTCGGCCGTGACGCGGGTGCCGACGTAGCGGCCGTCGCGCAGCACGCTGATGCGGTCGGAGATGCGGGCGAGCTCCTCCATGCGGTGGGAGATGTAGATGACGCCCGTCTCGGGCGTGCGAAACCGCTCGATGAGCCCGAACAGCACGTCGACCTCGGCGTCGTTGAGCGCCGCCGTCGGCTCGTCCATGATGAGCACCTTGGCGTCGAACGAGAGCGCCTTGGCGATCTCGACCATCTGCTGGCGGGCGACGGTCAGGCGTTCGACGCGCTCGGCCGGGTCGAGCGCGAGGCCGAGCCGGTCGAACAGCTGCTGCGCGCGGCGGTTGAGGGCCCGGTCGTCGAGGAACAGCCCCGCCTGGCGCTCTTCGCGGCCGATGAAGATGTTCTGCGCGACCGTGAGGTCGGGCATGAGGTTGAACTCCTGGTGGATGATCGAGATGCCGAGCTCCTGCGCGTGACGCGGCCCCTCGATCGCGAGCTCCTCGCCGTTGAGCCGGAACGTGCCCGAGTCGGGGGTGTAGATGCCGGCGAGCAGCTTCATGAGCGTCGACTTGCCGGCGCCGTTCTCGCCGACCAGGGCGAGCACCTCGCCGTGGCGCAGCTCGAGCTGCACGTCGGCGAGCGCCTGCACGCCGGGGAAGCCCTTGCTGACGCCCTCGACCTCGAGGAGCGCGCCGGTGGCCGCGGTCATCGCGCCGCCCCCTTCGGCTCGTACGCGTTCACGACGCCCTTGCGCAGGATGACGTTGCCGTACGGGCGCAGCTCGCCCGTGCGGACGATGAGGCGTGCGCCGGCCGCCCGCTCGTAGAAGGCGAACCGCTCGAGCTCGCCGACGCGGTCGGCCGGGGCGGCCGCGGCGGTCACGAGCTCGTGCTGCACGTCGAGCCGCTCGCCGCCGGCCGCCGTCATGAGCAGCACCGATGCGCCCTCGTGGCCGTCGAGCGGCACGACCGTGCGGATCGCCTCGACGACCCGCGGCGCCGCGGAGCCGGGCGCCTCGACGACGGTCGTACCCACCCGGTGCGCCGGGAAGTTCGCATCGGCGACGACGAGCTCGTCGCCGTGGCCGAGCCGATCGAGCTCGGCGAGCAGGTCGCCGGCGAGGATCGGGTCAATACCACTCAGCACGTGAGCCTCTCTTCCTTGAGATGTGGGATGAGTGTATCCACTCATCCGATGTTTCAGAACCGTTCAGCGCGGATCGTTGTGATTCCGTGGTGAAAACCGCACAGAGATCTGATTATTCATCGGCGATACACCCGCTCTGCGGTGCCGCCCAGCACCGCCGCCGCCTCGGCGGGCGCCAGTTCGTCGATGCATCCGCGCATCACGCGCCACGTCGGCTGGTAGCCGCCGTGCGGGACCGACATCGGCCAGTCGCCACCGTACATGAGCCGGTCGGCGCCGAACTCGTCGAGCGCGAGCTCCAGCAGCGGTCGCACCGAGGCCTCGCCGAACGCGACGCCCGGCAGGTGCAGGCCCGAGAACTTCGCGACCGTGTTGGGCAGCTCGGCGACCGCGGCGAGCGCGCGCCGCCACGCGTCGTAGTCGTCACGCCCGAGCGGCGGCTTCGCGAGGTGGTCGATCACGACGGTGAGCTCGGGCAGGGCGGCGGCGACGCGGCGAGCGCCGCCGAGGTGCCGCGGCCACGCATCGGGCACGTCGAAGGCCAGGCCGCGGGCCGCGACCTCGGCGAGCGATGCGCGCACGGCCGGCAGGTCGAGGAAGTCGTCGCGCGGGTCGTCGTGCACGAGGTGCCGGATGCCTCGGAGCCGGGGTTCCGCCGCGAGCGCGTCGAGCGCGGCGACCGCTGCGCGCGTGTCGTCGAGCGGCACCCAGCCGACCACGCCCGCCACCCAGTCGTTCGCGGCCGCCACGTCGAGCATGAAGCGCGTGTCGACCGCCGAGTCCTCGGCCTGGACGAGGATCGCACGGTCGATGCCCGCCGCGTCGAGCTCCGCGCGCGCCCGATCGGGGCCGAAGTCGTCGTCGAGCGGACCGAGCTCGGGTGTGATCCACGAGTAGTCGCTCACCGCGCGGTTCCAGAGGTGCAGATGGGCGTCGATCGTGCCCGGCCGGCCGGTCATGGGATGAGCCCCTGTTCGGCGAGCCGCGCCCAGAAGCCGTCGGGCACCGGCGACGCGAACCGCGCCACGTTCTCCTCGACGCTCGCGGCACGGGCGGACCCGACCACGACGGTGCGCACCGCCGGATGGCGGAGCGGGTACCGGATGGCCGCGACGGGAAGCTCGACGCCCTCGGCCGCGCACGCCTCGGCGAGGCGCCGCGCGCGGGCGAGCACGTCGTCGGGCACGGCCCCGTAGTCGTAGCGGGCGCCGGCGTCGGGCGAGGCGGTCGCGAGCAGGCCCGAGTTGAACACGGCCGCGGCGACCACGCCGACGCCGCGCTCCACGCAGAGCGGCAGCAGGTCGGCGAGCGCGGGCTGCTCGAGCAGCGTGTAGCGCCCCGCGATCATGACGAGGTCGAGGTCGCCCTCGCGGACGGCGCGCGCCGCGGCATCCGCGCTGTTCGTGCCGATGCCGATCGCGCCGACCAGCCCCTCGTCGCGCAGGCGGGCGAGCGCGGGCAGGCCCTCGGCGAGTCCGCGGTCGAGGTCGTAGACATCGGGGTCGTGGAGGTAGGCGATGTCGATGCGATCGAGGCCGAGCCGTTCGAGCGACTCCTCGAGGCTGCGGCGCACGCCCGCCTCGCTCGGATCGAAGCGGCGCACGAGTCGATCGGGCACCGCGAACTCGTGGGCGAGGTCGTCGCCGCCCGCGTAGTCGGGGTTCGGCTCGAGCACGCGGCCGACCTTCGTCGACACGACGAACTCGTCGCGCGGCCGGTCGCGCAGGAACGCGCCGAGCCGGCGCTCGGAGAGCCCGAGCCCGTAATGCGGCGCCGTGTCGTAGTACCGGATGCCGCCCGCCCAGGCCGCGTCGAGCGCCGCCTCGGCGTCGGCGTCGGCCACCGCGCGGTACAGGTTGCCGATCGGGGCCGCCCCGTAGCCGAGCGGGCCGAGTCGGTCGAGGACGGGCGCGGGGCTCATACCGGCACCCCGCTGGCGTCGTCGACGACGTGCGATCCGCGCCACGTGTACCGGTCGATCGACGCGGCGCGCATCTCGGTGCCGGCACCGGGTGCGGTGGGCGTGCGGTACCTGCCGCGTTCGACGACGGCGGGCACCACGAAGTGCTCGTGGAGGTGGTCGACGAATTCGATCATGCGCCCCTCCATGCTGCCCGAGAGGGCGACGTAGTCGAACATCGAGAGGTGCTGCACGGCCTCGCAGAGTCCGACGCCGCCGGCGTGGGGGCAGACCGGCACGCCGAACTTGGCGGCGAGCACGAGGTTCGCGAGGTTCTCGTTGACCCCGCCGACCCGTGCCGCGTCGATCTGCATGACGTGCATGCCCTCGGCCTGCAGCAGCTGCTTGAACACGATGCGGTTCTGCACGTGCTCGCCCGTCGCGACGCGCACGGGCGCGACGCCGCGGGCGATGGCGGCGTGGCCGAGGATGTCGTCGGGGCTCGTGGGCTCCTCGATCCAGGCGAGGTCGAACGGGGCGAGCGCGCGGACCCATTCGATCGCCTCGTCGACGCCCCAGCGCTGGTTCGCGTCGATCGCGATCGGGAAGTGCTCGCCGACCGCCGCGCGGGCGATGCCGAGCCGACGCACGTCGTCGTCGAGCGAGGCGCCGACCTTGAGCTTGATCTGCGGGTAGCCGTCGGCGACCGCCTCGCGGCAGAGCCGCTCGAGCTTCTCGTCGGAGTAGCCGAGCCAGCCGGGCGTCGTGGTGTAGGCCGGGTACCCCGCCTCGAGCAGCTTCGCGGTGCGCTCGGCCCGGCCGGGCTCGGCTGCGCGGAACAGCTCGAGCGCCTCGGCCGGGGTGACGGCGTCGGAGATGTAGCGGAAGTCGATGAGCGCGACGAGCTCTTCGGGGCTGAGCCCGGCGAGCAGCTGCCAGAGCGGCAGGCCGGCGCGCTTGGCCTTGAGGTCCCACAGGGCGTTGAGGGCGGCGCCGATCGCCATGTGCATGACGCCCTTCTCGGGGCCGAGCCAGCGCAGCTGCGAGTCGTGCGCGAGGAGGCGCCACGCACCGCCCATGTCGTCGAGGAGCGCCTCGACGTCGCGGCCGACGAGGTGGCCGCGCAGCGCATCGAGCGCAGCGACCTGCACGTCGTTGCCGCGGCCGATCGTGAAGACGAAGGCGTGACCGGCGAGCCCGTCGGCCGCATCGGTGCGGATGACGAGGTAGGCGGCCGAGTAGTCGGGGTCGGGGTTCATCGCATCCGACCCGTCGAGTTCGAGTGAGGTCGGGAACCGGATATCCCGGGTGTCGACACTGACGATCCTGCTCATGGCGTCCTTTCGTGGGCGGTCTGAGCATAAACATCGGATGTCTCGGATGTCAACTGTCCCGGAGTGTGCGAGAATCGCCATGATTCACCACAGGCTTTCGCGAATACTTCAGATGTTCGCGCACCGTGACCGGAAGGACCACCCGCATGAGATTCGCCCGCCTCGGCCCCGCCGGCTCCGAGATCCCCGCGCTGCTCGACGGCGACCGCGTGCTCGACCTGCGCCCCGTCACCGATGACGTCGACGGTGCGTTCTTCGAGGGGTCGGGTCCCGAACGCGCCACGGCGGCCCTCGCGGCGGGCGAGCTGCGCGAGCTGCCGGGTGCCGAGGCGCTGCGCATCGGTTCGCCGATCGCCCGGCCGAGCGCCGTGTACTGCATCGGCATGAACTACGCGGCGCACGCCGCGGAGTCGGGCTCCGAGCCGCCGAAGCAGCTCGTGATGTTCATGAAGTCGCCGAACACCGTCATCGGACCGCACGACGACGTGACGATCCCCCCGGGGAGCGAGAAGACCGACTGGGAGGTCGAGCTCGGCATCGTCATCGGGCGGCGCGCGAGCCGACTGGCGTCGCCCGCCGAGGCCCGCGGGCACATCGCGGGGTTCGTGACCGTCAACGACCTCTCGGAGCGCGACTGGCAGCTCGCGGTCTCGGGCGGGCAGTGGTCGAAGGGCAAGAGCGCGCCGGGGTTCTGCCCGACCGGCCCGTGGCTCGCGACCCCCGACGAGCTCGACGCCGACGACGTGCGCCTGCGCAGCTTCGTGAACGGCGAGCCGCGCCAGGACTCGCGCACGGCCGACCTCATCTTCGGCATCGACACGATCGTGCACGAGCTCAGCCAGTACCTCGCGCTCGAGCCCGGCGACCTCGTGCTCACGGGCACCCCCGAGGGCGTCGCGCTCTCGGGGCGGTTCCCCTACCTCCGCGCGGGCGACGTCGTCGAGCTCGAGATCGACGGGCTCGGCCGGCAGCGCCAACGGTACGTCGCCGCCTGATCGCGAACCACTCCTCCACCACTGAAACGACCTCCAAGGAGCGAACATGAGCCAGCAGCCGATCGGGCCCGATGAGTTCGACGGCCTCGTCGCCGTCGTGACGGGCGGTGCGTCGGGCATCGGCGCCGCGATCACCGACCGCCTCCGCCGCGGCGGCGCTCGCGTCGCGGTGTTCGACCTGCGCCCCGAGGGCGCCGACGCCGACCTCGCCGTCGCCGTCGACATCGCCGACGACGCGAGCGTGCGCGCCGGGGTCGACCGCGTCGTCGCCGAGCTCGGCCGGCTCGACATCGTCGTGAACAACGCCGGCATCGGTGCGCAGGGAACGATCGAGTCGAACGCCGACGACGAGTGGCACCGCGTGCTCGACGTCAACGTGCTCGGCATGATGCGCGTCGCCAGGGCCGCGCTCCCGCACCTGCGCCGGTCACCCGCGGCCGCGATCGTGAACACCTCGTCGATCGCGGCGACCGCCGGCCTTCCCGAGCGCGCACTCTACAGCGCGAGCAAGGGGGCCGTCTCCGCCCTCACACGCGCGATGGCCGCCGACCACCTCCGCGAGGGCATCCGCGTGAACGCCGTCAACCCGGGCACGGCCGACACGCCCTGGGTGGGCCGACTGCTCGCGCAGGCACCCGACCCCGCCGCCGAGCGCGCCGCCCTCGAGGCGCGCCAGCCGCACGGCCGACTCGTCGCCGCCGACGAGGTCGCCGCTGCGGTCGCCTACCTCGCGAGCCCCGCCTCGGGTTCGACGACCGGGGTCGAGCTCGCCGTCGACGGCGGCATGCAGCAGCTGCGGCTGCGGCCGGCCTGATCCGCGCCGCCGCGCTCGTCACCCGGGCGCGCCCTCGGTGCACGCCGCACCCGGTCTCACCGTCGGCCCCGGTCCGGAGGTGTGCTTCTCGTCATCGGGATGCCCCGGAGCATCCCGATCGGGTCGGAAACGCACCCCGGGAAGGGTCGAAGCGGCCGCTCGCAGGCGCGATCCTTTCGCCAGGCGGAATTCGACTGTCGCCTTCGTGGAAGGTCGACACCGTCGACTTGTACATCTCGACAAACGATCCCGCCGACCAGCGCGATAGCGTGGACGGGTGAAGTTCGCGCACCTGAGAGCTGAAGGCCAATCGACCCCTCGGCTCGCGGTGGTGGTCGCCGAAGCGGCACTCTTCCTCGACGAGGTGCTCGAGCGCTCCCCCCGCGACCTGCAAGACCTCATCGAGCGCGGGCCCGAGGGCCTCGCCGAGGTGCGCGTCGCCGTCGACGCGGCACTCGAGGCGGGCGCTGCGCTGACCCCCGTGAGCGAGCTCCGCCACTCCTCCGCGGTGCTGCGACCGCCGCACATCCTCGCGATCGGCGCCAACTACGCGGCGCACTCGCAGGAGCTGAAGCTCCGGCACGAGACGGCGCCGACCATCTTCGCCCTCTGGCCGAACTCGCTCACCGCCCACGGCGCGACGACGACCTGGCCCGAGGACCTCACGCACCAGGTCGACTACGAGGCCGAGCTCGGCGTCATCATCGGCCGCCCCGCACGGGGCGTGCACGAGCGCGACGCCCTCGACTACGTGTGGGGCTACACCGTGGTCAACGACATCACGGCCCGCGACATCCAGTTCTCCGAGGCGCAGTGGTCGCGCTGCAAGTCGTTCGACGGCTTCACGCCCACCGGGCCCGTCGTCGTCACCGCCGACGAGGTCGCCGACCCGCAGGACCTGTGGCTCACCACGAACCTCGACGGACGCATCCTGCAGGACGCGTCGACGGGCGACATGGTCCGCAGCGTCGCCGAGATCATCGCGTACCTCTCGCGCTCGGCGACCATTCCGGCCGGCACGCTCATCTCGACCGGCAGCCCGGGCGGCGCGGGCTACTCGCGCAACCCGCAGGTCTTCCTGCAGGACGGCTCGACCGTCACCGTGTCGATCGGCGGCATCGGGTCGCTCACGACGCACTGCCGCGTGATCTGACCCCGTCGCCGCGGCCGGCCTCAGGCCGCGGCCGCGCCCGACCGATGCGCACGGAGCCGGCGCCCGAGGAACTCCCCCGCGCGGTCGAGCGCGGCAGCGGCGGCCTCGAGCGCATCGAGCGACGTCTGGTAGTTGTGCGGCGCCCTGGCCGCCGCCTCGAAGACGACCTCGACGTCGTCGCGCGCCGCGTTCGCGGCGAGCCGCACGGCGTCGTCGAGCAGGAGCTCCCGGGTGCCCGCCTGCACGAGCATGGGCGGCAGACCGCGCAGGCTCGCGAAGACCGGGCTCGCGAGCGGCGAGACGGCGGCCTCGGCCGCACCCGACTCGGGCAGGTACCGGCGCGCGTAGCCGCGCACGTCGTCCTGGCTGAACAGCGGGTCGTCGCCCGCCCGATCGGCGAACGAGTCGCCGCTCAGGCTGAGGTCGGCCCACGGCGAGAACACCGCCACCGCCGCCGGCAGCTCGAGCCCCTCGTCACGAGCGGCGACGAGCATCGCGATCGCGAGGCCGCCGCCCGCCGAGTCGCCCGCGACGACGAGTCCTCGGGCGTCGACCCGGTCGAGCAGCTGCCGGTAGGCGGCGACGGCGTCGTCGACGGGCGTCGGAAAGCGATGCTCGGGCGCGAGCCGGTAGTCGAGGGAGTAGGCGGTCGTGCCCGTACGCGCGGCGAGCGCCGCAGCCATGCCGACGCCGGTCGTGGCCGACCCGATCACATAACCCCCGCCGTGGAGGTAGAGCAGCGCGCCGGCTCCCCCGCCGCCGGGCACGAGCTCGATCGCGGGGCGTCCGCCGAGCACGATGTCGCGGGTGGCGAACCCCGACGGCGGCGGCACGGCGCCCGCGGCGAACGCGGCGCGCATCTCGGCGACGCTCGCGTCGGGCGCGAAGCGCGACGCCGCATAGGACTCGCTCAGTCGGTCGAACTCGATGCGTGACATCCCCGGCCTCCTGCCGTAGATTGATTACTTGGAATCAATAGTACGTGTAATTTAATTCCTGTCAATCTATTTCTTGGGAATGCATCATGTCTGACGGTCTCGCCCTGTTCTTCGACCTCGTACGCGCCGAGACGCGCTGGTTCGAGCAGCTCGACGGCGACCTCTTCGCCGAGCACGGCGTGCACATGGCGAGCTACGACGTGCTGCAGGTGATCGACTCGGTCGACGGCTGCCGAGTGCAGGACATCGTGCGCGAGATCGGCATCACGGTCGGCGCGGTCAGCAAGTCGGTCGATCGACTCGAGCGCGACGGCTGGGCTCGCCGGGTGGCCAACCCCGCTGACCGACGATCGTCGATCATCACCCTGACGGATGCGGGCGACGAACTGCTCGCCCGGGCGACGCCGTTCGTCCGCGCCGCGGTCGACGGCCGGCTCGGCTCGATCGACGCGGGCGGGCGACGCGCGCTCGCGACCGGGCTCACCGCGCTGCGCGGCACGTTCGACTGACCGGGCCCGCCGCGCCGCGCGGCCCGTTCGACCGACCGGGGATGCCTCGGGGCCGACGTCCGCTCGACGCCGGCCCCGAGGCATCCGCATCACTCGTGCGGTTCGCCCTGCAGGTGCTGCACGGGGATGACCGTCGTGATCGGCCGGATGCCCGACAGCTTCGACGGCTGCAGCTGCGCGACGACCTCGTCGCGGCTCATGAGCCCCGCCTCGACGACGAGGTCGGCGACGGGCCGGCCCGTCGCGAGCGCGAGCTTCGCGAGCTTCGCCGCCTCGCTGTAGCCGATGAACGGGATGAGCGCGGTGATGACGCCGACGCTCGACGCGACCATCTGCTCGAGACGGTCGGTGTTGGCGGTGATGCCGTCGACGCAGTTGACCCGGAGCGTCCAGCAGGCCTGGCGCATCCACGTGATCGACTGCAGCAGCGAGTGCGCGATGACCGGCTCGAAGGCGTTGAGCTGCAGCTGTCCGCTCTCGGCCGCCATCATGACGGTCACGTCGGCGCCGGCGACCGAGTAGGCGACCTGGCTGACGGCCTCGGGGATGACCGGGTTGACTTTGCCCGGCATGATCGACGATCCGGCCTGCATCGGCGGCAGGTTGATCTCGCCGAGGCCGGCCTGCGGGCCCGACGACAGGAGGCGCAGGTCGTTGCAGATCTTCGAGAGCTTGATGGCACTGCGCTTGAGGGCGCTCGAGAACGTCATGAACACGCCCGTGTCGCTCGTCGCCTCGATGAGGTCGGGCGCGGTCTCGAGACGCAGCTCGGTGATCGCGCTCAGGTGCTCGACGACGGATGCCGCGTAGCCGGGATCGGCCGTGATGCCGGTGCCGATCGCGGTGGCGCCGAGGTTGACCTCGCCGAGCAGCTTGATCGTCTCGCGGAGGCGGTCGATGTCTTCGCCGAGGGTCGTCGCGAATCCGTGGAACTCCTGGCCGAGGGTCATCGGCACGGCGTCCTGCAGCTGGGTGCGTCCGACCTTCAGGACCTCGTGGAACTCGCGGCCCTTCTTGCTGAAGGCGATGCGCAGCAGGTCGAGCTCGACGAGCATCGTGCGCAGCGAGAACGCCATGGCGATCTTGACCGCCGTCGGGTACGTGTCGTTCGTCGACTGGCTGCGGTTGACGTCGTCGATCGGGTGGATCACGTCGTAGCGACCCTTGGCGTAGCCGGCGATCTCGAGCGCGAGGTTCGCGATGACCTCGTTCGCGTTCATGTTCGTCGAGGTGCCCGCGCCGCCCTGGATGACGCCGACGATGAACTGGTCGTGCAGCTCGCCGTCGATGATGCGCTGGCACGCCTCGTCGATCCACGCCGCCTTCTGCGGCGTGAGCACGCCCACCTGCCGGTTCGCGCGGGCAGCCGCCTGCTTCACCGAGGCGAGCGCCACGACGAGTTCGGGATAGACCGAGATGGGGCGCTTGGAGATCGGGAAGTTCTCGAGCGCGCGCTTCGTGTGCACCCCCCAGTAGGCGTCGGCCGGAACCTCGACCGAGCCGAGCGAATCGGTCTCGGTGCGGGTCGCCTCGGTCGGAGCGGGCTCGTGCATCTCGTTTCCTCCACGGAGCCGTGCCGCACGCCGGGGATCGACGCGCCGGGCCGGCTCCCTTGCCTCTGGTGAGCGCGGGATCGCCGCGCAATCGTCCCCTCGAGCCTACCGTTCGGGCCATGCCGCTTCCGGCATCGAGGCGTCCGGACCGCGGCCGCCGTCGGGACGCTCTGCCCGGACCGCGGGGTGGCGCCCGACGCACGGACGCACGGAGCGGCGGCGGGCGCCCCCACGCCCGCCGCCGCTCCGTCGGCGCCGCTAGGCGCGATCGGGCTCGTCGACCGCGTCGGTCGCGAGCCGCCCCGGCTCGTCGACGCCGTCGGTCGCCAGCAGCTCCTCCTCGACGGCGCCGCCGTAGCCCTCGGCCTGCGGGTCGCCGTGCAGCCCGCCGGAGACGGCGTACTCCTCCTCGGGCGAGAGGATCAGCCGGTGCCGGCCCCACACCCCGAAGCCGATGAGCATGACGACGTAGACGACCGCGATCGCGATGATCGCGGGCACGAACGTCGGGTTGAGCAGGAACCCGAGGAAGATGAGCGCGGCGATGCCCGCGGCCACGACGGCGCCGGTGACGCCCCAGGGGCTGACGTACGGGCGCTTCGCGTTCGGGAACTTGCGGCGCAGGATCACGAACGCGACCATCTGCAGGAGGTACGCGAGCACCGCGCCCCACACCGCGATGTTGAGCACGATCGCACCGGCGACCGCGCCCGCGCCCTTCTCGTCGATCCGCGCGAGGACGTCGAGCACGACGAGGGCCGCGAAGCCGATCACCGCACCGGCCACGAGCGCGACCCACGGGGTCTGCCGCTTGCCGGTGAGCGAGAGGAACTTCGGGTAGTAGCCCGCCCGCGAGAGCGAGTACATGTTGCGCCCGTAGGCGAACATGATGCCCTGGAGCGAGGCGAGCAGGCCGATGAGCGCGAAGAGCGCGAGCACGGCTGCGGCGCCGTCGCCGACGATCGCCCGGAACCCGTCGAGCAGCGGCTCCCCGGCCGTGCCGGTCGCCTCGGCACCGATGACGCCCGTGTTGAGGAACAGCACGAGCAGGCCCGTGATGATGAGCGTCGCCCGGGCGATGAGCCCGGCGCGCGGGATGTCGCGGACGGGGTCGTGCGACTCCTCCGCCGCGAGCGGCAGCTCCTCGATGCCGAGGAAGAACCACATCGCGAACGGCAGCGCGAACAGGATCGGCAGCACCCCGTGCGGCAGGAACGCGGTCTGCCCGGGGTCGGGCGCGATGTCCCACAGCGCGTCCCACGAGAAGGCGCCCGAGAAGATCGCCATGGCGCTGAACACGAGGATGATCGCGATCGAGATGATCGACACGACGATCGCGAACTTGAACGAGATGTTCGCGCCGGCCGCGTTGAGCGCGATGAACGCGACGTAGAGGATCACCCACCAGATCCACGCGGGCATCGAGAAGCCGAGCAGCTCGCTCGTGATGCCGTCGGCGTAGGCGGCCGAGAAGTACACGATCACCGCCGTCGTCGCGACGTACTCGATCGTCTCGGCGAGGCCCGTGATGAATCCGCCCCACGGGCCCATCGCCGCCCGCGCGAACGAATAGGCGCCGCCCGTGTGCGGCATCGCCGAGCTCATCTCCCCGATCGAGAAGATGAGGCCGTAGTACATGACGATGAGGATCGCGAAGGCGATGAGCATGCCGCCGAATCCGGCGAAGTCGATGCCGAAGTTCCAGCCCGAGAAGTCGCCCGATATGACGGCGGCGACGGCGAGGCCCCAGAGCCCCCAGACGCCCGCCGAGCGCTTCAACCGCCGCTTCTCGAAATAGCCCTCGTCGGCGGTCGCGTACGTGACGCCCGAGACCTTGAGCGTGTCCTTGGCCATGCTGCTCCCTTGCAGGTCATCGCGCGGGCCGGTCGGCGGCGCGCGGGGGTGCGATGTGGTGGGCACGATGATAGGGCGCCCAATGGTCGCTTGTACAGACCATTTTTCGGGGGCCAGCCGGACGATCCTTCGCGATGTAGGCTGAACGGCGTTCACTCGTGGCGACATCCTGTGATGTAATGGTCGCCAGAACCGACCATTCCAAACTCAAGGAGGAGCCCGGATGTCGGCACCCACCGGTCACCTGACGCTCGAACAGCTGCGCAGCGCGGTCGCCGACGATCACGTCGACACCGTGATCGTCGCGTTCACCGACATGCAGGGACGCCTCGTCGGCAAACGCGTCTCGGCCCGGCTGTTCCTCGAGGACGTCGGCGCCCACGGGGCCGAGGCGTGCAACTACCTCCTCGCGGTCGACGTCGAGATGAACACGGTCGACGGCTACGCGATGTCGAGCTGGGAGCGGGGCTACGGCGACATGGCGCTCATCCCCGACTTCGCGACGCTCCGCATGACGCCGTGGCTCGAGCGCACGGCCCTCGTGACCGCCGACCTGCGGTGGCTCGACGGCGCCCCGGTCGAACCCTCGCCCCGGCGCATCCTGCAGCGGCAGCTCGAGCGCCTCGCCGAGCGCGGCCTCACCGCCTTCGTCGGCACCGAGCTCGAGTTCATCGTCTTCGACGACTCGTACCGCGAGGCCTGGCGCAAGGGCTACCGCGACCTCACCCCCGCGAGCGACTACAACATCGACTACGCGTTGCTCGCATCGACCCGCATGGAGCCGCTGCTGCAGGACATCCGCCGGTCGATGGACGCCGCCGGCATGTACTGCGAGGGCGTGAAGGGCGAGTGCAACCTCGGCCAGCAGGAGATCGCGTTCCGCTACGCCGATGCGCTCACGACGTGCGACAACCACTCGCTCTACAAGAACGGCGCCAAGGAGATCGCCGACCGCCACGGCAAGGCGATCACGTTCATGGCGAAGTTCAACGAGCGCGAGGGCAACAGCTGCCACATCCACATCTCGCTGCGCGGGGCCGGCGGCGAGGCCGTCTTCAGCGACCCCGATGCACCGCACGGCATGTCGAAGCTGTTCCGGCACTTCCTCGCCGGCCAGCTCGCCGCGATGCGCGAGCTCACCCTCTTCTCCGCGCCCAACATCAACTCGTACAAGCGCTACGTCGCCGGCAGCTTCGCGCCGACCGCGATCGCCTGGGGCCTCGACAACCGCACGTGCGCGCTGCGGGTGGTCGGCCACGGCCACGGCATGCGGGTCGAGAACCGGGTGCCGGGCGGCGACGTCAACCAGTACCTCGCGGTGGCCGCGCTCATCGCGGCGGGGCTCCATGGCATCGAGCACGAGCTCGAGCCCGACGAGCTCTTCGCCGGCAACGCCTACGAGTCCGACGTGGCCCGGGTGCCCGCGACACTCCGCGACGCCGCCGAGCTCTTCGCGTCGTCGGCCGTCGCGCGCGAGGCGTTCGGCGACGAGGTGGTCGAGCACTACCTCAACAACGCGCGCATCGAGCTCGCCGCGTACGACGCGGCCGTCACGGACTGGGAGCGGGTGCGTGGCTTCGAACGGCTCTGACTTCGACGACTCAGTGGTCGGGCCGGGGGGCGACGGCGTGACCACCTACCTCGAGCAGGCGCAGACGGGCGTCTGGGACGTGCCCGCCTCGTTCCTGCCGAAGGTGTACCTCGACGCGGTGACGGACGCGGGCGGCATCGCCGTGCTGCTGCCGCCGCAGCCCGTCTCGGCCGCGATCGCACGAAGGGTGCTCGCCACGCTCGACGGCCTCATCGTCGCGGGCGGCGCCGACGTCGATCCCGCCCGCTACGGGCAGGCGCCGCACGACCGTACGGGCGCGCCCCGGGTCGACCGCGACGACTGGGAGGACGCCCTGCTCACGGCGGCCATCGACGCCGACCTGCCGTTCCTCGGCATCTGCCGCGGCGCCCAGATGCTCAACGTCGCCCTCGGCGGCACCCTGCACCAGCACCTGCCCGACGTCGTCGGCAGCGAGGCGTACCAGCCCGGCCCCGCCGTCTTCGGCGAGACGACCGTCGAGGTGGAGCCGGGCTCCCGGCTGGCCGGCCTCGTCGGAGCGTCCGACGACCTGCCGGTGCACGTGTACCACCACCAGGCGCTCGACGAGGTCGCCGACGGGCTCGTCGTCACGGCACGCACGGCCGAGGGCGTCATCGAGGCCGTCGAGCTGCCCGGCGCGGCGTTCGGCGTCGGCGTGCAGTGGCACCCCGAGGAGAACGCCGCCGACCGTCGCCTGTTCGCGGGACTCGTCGAGGCCGCCCGCGAGCACCGTGCCGCCCGGACCCACCGCGAGAGGACCCGACCATGACCCACACGATCGTCAATCCCGCCGACGAGCAGGTCGTCGCGACCGTCGAGCCCGCCACCGTCGAGCAGGCCGACGACGCGATCGCACGGGCCGCCCGTGCACAGCGCGACTGGGCCGCGGTCGCACCCGTCGACCGGGCGCGCGCCCTGCGCCGGTTCGCCACGGCCGTCGACGGCGCGATCGAGGAGCTCGCCGCGCTCGAGGTGCGGAACTCGGGGCATCCGATCGGCCAGGCGCGCTGGGAGGCGGGCCACGTGCGCGACGTGCTCGAGTACTACTCGGCCGCTCCCGAGCGGCTCTTCGGCCGCCAGATCCCCGTGGCCGGCGGTCTCGACGTGACCTTCCAGGAGCCGCTCGGCGTCGTCGGCGTCATCACGCCGTGGAACTTCCCGATGACGATCGCCTCCTGGGGATTCGCACCGGCCCTCGCCGCCGGCAACGCCGTCGTGCTGAAGCCCGCCGAATGGACCCCCCTCACGAGCCTGCGGCTCGCCGAGCTCGCCGTCGAGTCGGGCCTGCCCGAAGGGCTGTTCCAGGTCGTCCCCGGCAAGGGCTCGGTCGTCGGCGAGCGGTTCGTCACGAACGAGACGGTGCGCAAGGTCGTCTTCACGGGCTCGACCGAGGTGGGCACGCGCATCATGGCCGGCTGCGCCGAGCAGGTGAAGCGCGTCACCCTCGAGCTCGGCGGCAAGAGCGCGAACATCGTGTTCGCCGACGCCGACCTCGAGCGCGCCGCGGCGACGGCGCCGTACGGCGTCTTCGAGAACGCCGGCCAGGACTGCTGCGCCCGCAGCCGCATCCTCGTCGAGCGCAGCGTGTACGAGCGGTTCATGGAACTGCTCGAGCCCGCCGTCGCGGGCGTCGTCGTCGGCGACCCGGCCGACGAGGCGACCGAGATGGGCCCCCTCGTCGCCGCCGCCCACCGCGACCGGGTGCGCTCGTTCGTGCCCGACGACACCGACGTCGCCTTCCGCGGCACGGCACCCGACGGCCCCGGCTACTGGTTCCCGCCCACCGTGCTCACGCCCTCGCGCACGGCGCCGGCTGCGACCGAGGAGATCTTCGGGCCCGTCGTGAGCGTGTTCCCCTTCGACGACGAGGCCGACGCCGTCGGATTCGCGAACGCCTCGCGCTACGGGCTGTCGGGCTCGATCTGGACGCGCGACATCGGTCGCGGCATCCGAGCCGCCAGAGGGGTCGAATCGGGCAACCTCTCCGTCAACTCGCACTCCTCGGTGCGCTACGCGACGCCGTTCGGCGGGTTCAAGCAGTCGGGCCTCGGCCGCGAGCTCGGGCCCGACGCTCCGCTCGCCTTCACCGAGACCAAGAACGTCTTCATCGCCGTCGACTGACGACGCCACCGAGAACCGCAAGGAGCACCATGACCGTCACCCAGATCGATCTCACCCAGCGCCTCGCCGGCCGGGTCGCCGTCATCACCGGCGGTGCCTCCGGCATCGGCCTCGCGACCGCGAAGCGCCTCGCGGGCGAGGGCGCGAAGGTCGTCATCGGCGACCTCGACCCCGTGACCGGCGCCGCCGCGGCGGCCGAGGTCGACGGCCTGTTCGTGCAGGTCGACGTCACCGACGAGGAGCAGGTGAACCACCTCTTCGACGAGGCGGCCCGCGTGTACGGCTCGGTCGACGTCGCGTTCAACAACGCCGGCATCTCCCCGCCCGACGACGACTCCATCGAGACGACCGAACTGCCCGCCTGGCAGAAGGTGCAGGACGTCAACCTCAAGAGCGTCTACCTGTGCTCGCGCGCCGCGCTGCGTCACATGGTCGCGCAGGGTCGCGGCTCGATCATCAACACCGCCTCGTTCGTCGCGGTGCTCGGCTCGGCGACCTCGCAGATCTCGTACACGGCCTCGAAGGGCGGCGTGCTCGCGATGAGCCGCGAGCTCGGCGTGCAGTTCGCGCGCCAGGGCATCCGCGTGAACGCCCTCTGCCCCGGGCCGGTGAACACGCCGCTCCTCCAGGAGCTGTTCGCGAAGGACCCCGAGCGCGCCCAGCGACGCCTCGTGCACGTGCCAGTCGGCCGCTTCGCCAAGCCCGAGGAGCTCGCCGCCGCCGTCGCGTTCCTCGCGAGCGACGACGCGTCGTTCATCACCGGGTCGACCTTCCTCGTCGACGGCGGCATCAGCGCCGCCTACGTGACCCCGCTCTAAGCTCGAAGCCATGGAGCACGCACCGCAGGAGAGCCCCGACGTCCTCGACGCCGGGCTCCTCCTGCGGCCCGCACGGCCCGCGAACGCCTTCGAGGAGACGGTGCAGCGGCTGCTGCAGACGATCCGGCTGGGGCTCATCCCGCCGGGCGAGCGACTGCCCGCCGAGCGCGAGCTCGCGGTCACGCTCGAGGTCAGTCGCGACACCCTGCGCGAGGCGATCGGCTCGCTCGCCGACGCCGGCTGGGTCGTCTCCCGTCGAGGCCGGTACGGCGGCACCTTCGTGTCCGACCCGCTGCCCGAGCGCACGACCCCCAGCACCCGCATCGTCGACCGCGTGCAGCTCGAGGACACGCTCGCCCTGCGCGCCGTCGTCGAGGTCGGGGTGGCGCGCCGGGCCGCCGAGAGCGAGCTCACCGCGGGCGACCGCGATCGGCTCTGGCAGGCGTGCGAGGAATGCGCCACGGCCGAACCGGTGCAGTACCGCGTCGCCGACTCGCGACTGCACCTCGTGATCGCCGAGGTCATCGGCGCCGAGTCGGTGACACCGCTCGTCGCCGAGGTGCGCATGCGCATCAACGAGCTGCTCGACGGCATCCCGCTGCTCGCACCGAACATCGTGCACTCCGACGAGCAGCACCGCGCGATCGTCGCCGCCATCCTGCGCGGCTCCGCCGACGAGGCCGGCGCGGCGATGGCCGAGCACCTCACCGGCACCGAGGCGCTGCTGCGCGGGTTCTACGGCTGACCCGGGCGCCGTCCGAGCGCCCGCTGCGGCGGCACGGCCGCGCCCCACGCCCTCCCGGCGGGCGGCCGGGGCGCCGCCCGCTCCTGCGAACGACGAGCGGGGCCCGAGCTCGGCTCGGACCCCGCTGACCGCCTCGGCGTGCGGCTCAGAGGAACGCGAACGGCAGCATCACGAGTCCGAAGATCGCGGCACCGAGCCCGACGAGCAGGGCGCCCGCGAGCATCACCGAGTTGAGCACGATGCCCCAGACGGCCATGGTCCGGGTCGCGGGCTCGCGCTTGAGCGCCATGATGCCGAGCACGAGGCCGACGGCCGGCACGACGAACGTGTAGCTCGCGACGATGGAGACGATGCCGAGCACGAGGCTCGCGATGCTGAAGCCCCGCGACTCCACGACGGACGCGGCGGGCTGCCCCTGGTACGGCGCCTGGGCTGCGGTGTCGGTGACGGTGGTCATGGTGTCTGCTCCTGTTCTCGACCGGGTGTTCCGGTATCTGCTTCAACGCTACGAACGCGATGGGGCTGGCGGTATGGGGGTATCCCCCCGATACGATCTGAGGACTTCCGCCCCAAGACCTGATCGGAGCCCCATGAACCTTCCCTGGACGCTGCACGGCGACGGCAAGCACGTCGCGCCCGGCGACGTCGTCGCGCCCGGCGAACGACTCAGCTGGCCGCGCACGATCGGCATCGGCGCGCAGCACGTCGTCGCCATGTTCGGCGCGACGTTCCTCGTTCCGCTGCTCACCGGGTTCCCGCCGGCGACGACGGTGTTCTTCTCGGGCATCGGCACGCTGCTCTTCCTCGTGATCACGCAGAACAAGCTGCCGAGCTACCTCGGGTCGTCGTTCGCATTCCTGGCCCCGATGGCCGCGGCGCTCGGGTCGAAGCTCGTCGCCGACCCGATGGGCGCGGCCCTGTTCGGCATCGTCTCGGTCGGCATCATGCTCGCCCTCGTCGGCGCGCTCGTGCTGTGGACCGGCACCGGATGGATCGACGCGCTCATGCCGCCCGTCGTCGCCGGTGCGATCGTCGCACTGATCGGTCTCAACCTCGCGCCCGCGGCGAAGTCGAACTTCGACCAGGCGCCGCTCACGGCGCTCATCACGCTCACCGCGATCCTGCTCACGACGGTGCTCTTCAGGGGCATCCTCGGCCGCATCTCGATCCTCGTCGGCGTCGTCGTCGGCTACGTCGCGGCGGTGCTCCAGGGCCAGGTGAACTGGGCGCCGGTCGAGGCGGCCGCGTGGGTCGGCCTGCCGACGTTCCACCTCGCGACGAACCCCTTCGCCGATCCCGCCGTCTGGGGTCTCCTGCCGGCGTTCCTGCCGGTCGTGCTCGTGCTCATCGCCGAGAACGTCGGGCACGTGCGCGGCGTCGCGCAGATGACCGACCCCTCGGTCAACAAGCAGACCGGGCGGGCGCTCTTCGCCGACGGCATCGCGACGACGATCGCGGGCATGTTCGGCGGCTCGGGCACCACGACGTACGGCGAGAACATCGGCGTCATGGCCGCGACTCGTGTCTACTCGACGGCCGCGTACTGGATCGCCGGCATCGTCGCGGTGCTGCTCGGCCTCTCCCCCAAGTTCGGCGCGCTCGTCGCGACGATCCCCCCGGGCGTGCTCGGCGGTGCGACCGTCGCGCTCTACGGCCTCATCGGCATCATCGGCGTCAAGATCTGGGTCGACAACAAGGTCGACTTCTCGCGTCCGGTGAACCAGTTCACCGCCGCGGTCGCCCTCATCATCGGCATCGCGAACTTCACGATCGAGTTCGGCTCGGTGGTGTTCGGCGGCATCGCGCTCGGCACGGTCGCCGCGCTCGTCGTCTACCACGGCATGAACGCGATCGCGAAGGTGCGCGGCACGAACTGACGCCGCCACGACGCACGGGATGCCTCGGGCCGCACGTGCGGCCCGAGGCATCCGTCGTTCAGGGAGTCGCCGGCCCGTCGCTCGGCCGGCACGTCGCTCAGCCGGCGAAGAGCGCCTCGATCGGTCCGCGGGCGAAGTACAGCACGAAGCCGCCGGCGACGACCCACAGCAGCGGGTGGACGGACTTCGCCCTGCCCGAGAGCGCGTTCACGACGACCCAGCTCACGAAACCGGCGCCGATGCCGTTGGCGATCGAGTAGGTCATCGGCATCACCGTGATGGTGAGGAACACGGGCAGCAGCACGCGGTAGTCGCTGAAGTCGATGTTCTTGATCTGCGCGAGCATCATCGCGCCGACGAGCACCAGGGCCGCCCCGGCGATCGCGCCGGGCACGAGCGAGGTGAGCGGCGTGAAGAACATCGCCAGCAGGAACAGGCCGCCGGTGATGAGCGTCGCGAAGCCCGTGCGGGCGCCCTCGCCGATGCCGGCGCCCGACTCCACGAACACCGTCGCCGACGACGACGACGTACTGCCGCCGACGATCGCGCCGACGCCCTCGACGACGAGCGCCGACTTGATGCGCGGGAAGTCGCCCTTCGCGTCGGCGAGGCCGGACTCCTCGGCGAGACCCGTCATGGTGCCCATGGCGTCGAAGAAGTTCGAGAACACGAGGGTGAAGACGATCATCACGAGCGCGAGCACGCCGACCTTGGCGAGGTCGAACGAGAAGTCGACGGCGCCGATGAGGCTGAGGTCGGGCAGGCTCACGATGCCGCCCGCGAACCCGAAGTCGAGGCCGAACGGCCAGATGGCGTTGGCGATGGCGGCGAGCACCGTGCCGCCCACGAGGGCGATGAGGATCGCACCCTTCACGCGCAGCGAGATCAGCACGCCGCCCGCGAGCACCGTGATGACGAAGAGCACGGTGGGCAGGGTCCCGACCGAGCCGTCGACCCCGAGCCCGACCGGCGGGGACGGGTTGCCCGTCGCCGTGACGAAGCCGGCGTTCACGAGTCCGATGAACGCGATGAACACGCCGATTCCGACGGTGATCGCGAGCTTCAGCTGCACCGGGACGGCGTCGAAGATCATCTTGCGCAGTCCGGTGGCCGCGAGCAGCACGATGACGACGCCGTTGATCACGACGAGCGCCATCGCCTCGGGCCAGGTGACCTGGCCGACGACCGAGAACGCGATGTAGGCGTTGATGCCGAGTCCGGCCGCGAAGGCGAACGGCAGGCGGGTGACGAGGCCGAACAGGATCGTCATGACCCCGGCGGTCAGCGCGGTCGCCGCGGCGACCGCTGCGCCGTTCAGGGTGTTGCCGTCGACGTCGGGCGTCGACAGGATGATCGGGTTGAGGATCACGATGTAGGCCATCGTCACGAAGGTGACGATGCCGCCGCGCACCTCGGTGAGGAGGTTCGAGCCGCGGGCGGAGATCTCGAAGAAGCGGTCGAGCGCGCCGACGGGCTTCTCGTCGGTCGGCTCGGTCGTGGGCGGGGTTGCAGTGGTCATCCGGGAACCTTCGATGAGGGACGTGCGCGCAGGGTCGCACGACGGGTGGACTGTCGTGTCGCCGGGACGGATCGTGCGTGTGGACGCGCGGTGCAGCCCGGATTCAGCCGGTGAACGCGATTCAGCCGGTGAACAGCTTGATGATGTGGTCGCCGACGATCAGGTAGATGCCGTAGACCACCGCAAGTGCGCTCACCGCGAAGCATACCCATGCACCGACGAATGCGGCGCGCTTCTGCCCCTCGGTGAGCGGGCTCTTCTTCGCCGCCTTCTTCGCGCGCTTCTCTGCGGCCTTGATCTCGGCCGGCGTGACGATCGTGATGGCGTCGGTGAACTCGGCCGGGGTGACGATGGGCGTTCGGCCCGAGATCGTGAGCAGGCGGATGCCGAGCGAGTACGCCGAGACGACGACGACCGTGGCGACCATCGCGGTCACGAGGACGAGGACGAACGCGAGCCAGTCGATCACTTCTTGACCTTCTTCTTCGGCTTCGGGTTGCGCTTGATCTTGACGGCACGGCCCGAGTCGGCGACCTCGCTGACGACGTTGCCCGCGGTGACCTCGCTGCGACGCGACCAGAGGAAGATACCCGCGATGACGCCGACGCCGACCACCGTGTCGACGATGATGCCGACGACGCCGAACTGGAGGGCGACGAACGCGGCGAGGGCACCCACTGCGCCCGCGGCCGGCAGCGTCATGAGCCAGCCGACGCCGATGCGCCCTGCGGTGCGCCAGCGCACCTTGGAGCCGCGGCGACCGAGCCCGGACCCGATCACCGAGCCCGACGCGACCTGGGTGGTCGAGAGCGCGAAGCCGACGTGGCTCGAGGCGAGGATCGTCGCGGCGGTCGCGGTCTCCGCGGCGAAGCCCTGGGCGGGCTTGACGTCGGTGAGGCCGGTGCCGAGGGTCTTGATGATGCGCCAGCCGCCCATGTAGGTGCCGAGCGCGATCGCGACGGCGCAGGTCACGATGACCCACGGCTGCACCTCGCTGCCGACCGACTGCATGCCCGCGGCGACGAGGGTGAGCGTGATGATGCCCATCGTCTTCTGGGCGTCGTTGGTGCCGTGGGCGAGTGCGACGAGCGAGGAGGAGAAGATCTGTCCGTGGCGGAAGCGGTCGCGGCCGTCGGGCTTGCCGTCGTGCCTGCGGGTGATCGCGTAGGCGAGCTTCGTGGCGAGGTACGCGATGAGGCCGGCCGTGAGCGGGGCGAGGACGGCGGGGAGGATCACCTTCGACAGCACGACCGAGAAGTCGATCGCGCCGACGCCGAAGCCGACGAGCGCGGCGCCGATGAGGCCGCCAAACAGCGCGTGGCTCGACGACGACGGGAGCCCGAGCAGCCACGTGATCATGTTCCACACGATCGCGCCGATGAGGCCGGCGAAGATGAGCTCGGGCGTGATGAGCACGCCGCCCGGCCCCTCCTTGATGATGCCGCCCGAGATCGTCATGGCGACCTCGGTCGACAGGAACGCGCCCACGAGGTTCAGGACGGCCGCGAGGCCGACGGCGACCTTCGGGCGGAGCGCGCCCGTCGCGATCGGCGTGGCCATGGCGTTCGCCGTGTCGTGGAAGCCGTTCGTGAAGTCGAAGAACAGCGCCAGTGCGATGACCAGCACGACGATGAGGGTCGAATCCACCGGCGTCTTTCTTCCGAGAGTGTGCGGTTCACCTGGAGTTCAGGCGCCCCGACGATACTACGCGACCGTCGGTCGCTCTGACACCACCGTCGCGAGATCCTCGCCGAACACGAAGGTGCGATGGGCGCGTCCGCCCGCGAGGACGCCGGGCAGCCAGCGCCGGGCGTCGTCCCACATGCGCTCGTACGGCACGGCGTCGAGCGCGAACCATTCGGGGTCGAGCTCGTCGGATGCCTCGGGCTCGCCGGTCCACGTATGCGCGACGAACACGTGCGATCGCTGGCTCCACCGCTCGCGGTGCGGGAAGTGGTAGGTCATCACGCCGCGCGGCTCGAGGTCGGCGGCGGCCACCACGAGGCCGACCTCCTCGAGGACCTCGCGCACGGAGGCGTCCACGGCCGTCTCACCGGGCTCGAGCTTGCCGCCGGGCGCCACGATGCGCCCCTCGCCGAGGCCCTCCCGCTTGCGACCGAGGAGCACCTCGGTGCGGCCCCCGCGCTCGCGCAGGAGGTAGCAGACGCAGACGTCGTACACGGTCAGCCGAAGAGGATGCGCGCCTCGTCGTACCGCGACTGCGGCACGCGGTTGAGCGTGCCGACGGCCTCGGCGATGGAGACGGTCTCGATGTCGGTGCCGCGCAGCGTCACCATCGACCCCCACGCGTGCGCGTAGACGGCGTCGATGGCGGCCATGCCGAGGCGGGTGGCGAGCACCCGGTCGTAGGCCGAGGGCGCGCCGCCGCGCTGGATGTGGCCGAGCACGGTCGCGCGCGACTCGATGCCCGTGCGCTCCTCGATCATGGGGGCGATCACGTCGGCGATGCCGCCGAGGCGGGGCCGGTTGAACGCGTCGAGGCCCTTGTGCGAGTGCGCCTCGTCCATGCCCTCGAGCGTGAAGCCCTCGGCGACGACGACGAGCGGCGAGCGGCCGCGGTCGCGCACCGACTCGACCCATTCGCAGATCTGCTCGATCGACTGCGGCTGCTCGGGGATGAGGATGGCGTGCGCTCCCCCGGCCATGCCGGAGTGCAGCGCGATCCAGCCGACGTGGCGGCCCATCACCTCGAGCACCATGCACCGGCCGTGCGAGTCGGCCGTCGTGCGCAGGCGATCGATCGCCTCGGTCGCGATCTCGACGGCGGTGTCGAAGCCGAACGAGTAGTCGGTCGCGGCGAGGTCGTTGTCGATCGTCTTCGGCACGCCGACGACCTTGATGCCGCCCTCGTCGTGGAGGCGCCGCGCCGCCGTGAGCGTGCCCTCGCCGCCGATGGCGATGATCGCGTCGATGCCGTGCTCGTCGAGCATGCGCTGGATGTTCTCGGGCCCGCCGCCCTCACCCTCGAACGGGTTGGTGCGGCTCGAGCCCAGGATCGTGCCGCCCTGCTTCGAGAGGCCGCGGACGTCGTGGCGGGTGATCGGCACGATGTCGGCCTCGACGACGCCCCTCCAGCCCCACTTGAAGCCGACGAACTCGGTGTCGTGCGAGATCACGCCGTTGAGCACCGCGCCGCGGATGACCGCGTTGAGGCCGGGGCAGTCGCCGCCCGAGGTGAGGATGCCGATCTTCATGCTCGTTGGACTCCTTGAGCTGGGGGGAATCGTCGCTGGAGCCGCTTCATCGGGGCACGACGCTCGGAAGTCTAGCGAACCTCGACTCTCGAACCGCGGTTCCACGGGCCCTGCGTGGCAGATTCGCCACGACGCGAAAGCATCGCGCCAAATGCGGTGCCGCGGCCGACCGCGATGCCGTCGAGCGTCGGCCGCTGCCCCGCTACAGCGCCCCGTCGAGTGCCTGCCGCAGCAGGTGCTGCAGGGCGTCGAGCTGCACCGAGTCGGCCGAGCCGGGCTCGACGTCCTGACCGTCGAGCGCACGCGCCGCGAGGCCCTGCTTCGAGTCGATGAGCTCGGCGATGCGCGCGTCGACCGTGTGCGCGGCGATGATGCGCCACGCGGTCACGGGCTCCTCCTGGCCGATGCGGTGCACGCGGTCGATCGCCTGCGTCTGCTCGGCCGCCGTCCAGCTGAGCTCGGCGAGCACGACGTTCGACGCGGCCTGCAGGTTGACGCCGACGCCGGCCGCGGTGAGCGAGCAGACGGCGACGTGCACCTCGGGATCCTTGTTGAACGCGTCGATCGCGGCCTGCCGCTGCAGGGCGGTCTGGTCGCCGCGCAGCGACACGGTGCGCAGCTCACGCGAGGCGAACGCGGCCTCGGCCTGGTCCATGACGTCGATGTGCTTCGCGAAGAAGACCACCTTGCCGACCGAGCGGGCGAGCTGGGCGGCGTAGTCGGCGGCGAGGCCGGCCTTCGCCTGGCCGATGCGGCGCACCATCGTGAAGACGTTCTCGCCCGACTTCGCCGACTTGGACTCCTCGAACTCGGCGCTCGCGACCGCGCGGATGAACTGGTCGCGGGTGTCCTCGTCGAGGTCGCCGACGCGCAGGTGGCGCGCCTCGACGAGCGCCCGGAATCGCGAGGCGAGGCGGTTGCCCAGCTCGCGCTCGGCGGCGCGCACGGAGCGGCCGAGCTCGTCGTCGAGTTCGACGGGGAGGTCGGCGATGCGCTTGGCCGGCAGGTCGGCCGCGACGTCGACCTTGCGCCGGCGCACGATGCCGAGGTCGATGACCGTGCGACGCGCTTCGGCGTAGAAGCCGGGCTCGGCGGGGGTGAGCCCCGTCTCCTCGAGCTTGCCGAGCAGCTCGGGCGAGGGCTTGTCGCCCTCGATCCAGCCGAGGAACTGCCAGATCGCGCGGAAGTCGTCGACGTCGTTGATGAGCGGCGTGCCCGTGAGGGCGAGCAGCAGCGGGTCGCCGCCCGGCGTGGCCTTGCGGATGCGGTCGGCCAGGGCGAGCACGTTGCGCGAGCGCTGCGACTGCAGGTTCTTGATGAAGTGCGCCTCGTCGACGACCATGCCGCGGAACCCGAGCGTCGACAGCCACGCCATGTGACGGTCGAGCACGTCGTAGTTCACGACGACGACGTCGGCGAACGCGTCGAGGGTGTCGCCGTCGCCGTGGATGACGGTCGCGCGCCGGTGCGGGGTCCACCGCTCGACCTCGCGCGCCCAGTTCATCTTCACGACGTTGGGCACGACCGCGAGCAGCGGGTAGGCGTCGGACACCGAGGCCGCGAGCACCGACTGGGCGGTCTTGCCGAGGCCCGGCTCGTCGGCGAGCAGGAAGGTGCGGTGGCCGTTGCGGGCGCTCTCGATGAAACGCGCCTGGTGCTTCATGAGCTCGAGGCCGCGCGGGGCGAGCCGGTCGATCTTCGGCGCCTCGGGCAGCTCCATCGTGGCGGCCTGGCCGCCCGAGCCCTGCTCGAACGCCTTGAACAGCGGCCCGAGGAGCTCCCAGTTCGCGAGGCGCCGCACGGGCACCACGGGGGCGGCGGGCTTCGAGAAGTCGGGCGCGAGGAACGGGTTCGCGAGCTGGCGCGACTTCACCGAGCGCGGCACGACCTGGTTCTCGGAGAGCACGACGGGTGCCGGTTCGGGCTCGCGCGTGATGATGAGCTCGTCGGGGCTCAGCTCGGCGCCCGACTCGAGCAGCCAGTCGCGGCGGAAGCGCTGCGCGACCGTCGAGATCGAGGCGTCGGGCTCGAGCAACTGGATGAGGCTCGTGTCGCGGGCGGCGGTCTTCGCGAGGATCTGCGCGATGCCGTCGAGGCGCTTCAGCAGCTCGGCGCGGGCGGCGTCGGCGATGTCGGCGTCGCCCTTGACCCGGGCGCGCTCCTCGCGCATGAGGAGTGCGATCACCTGGAACTTCTGCCGGTTCGTCGGGCCGAGCTTGCCCTTCTGCGCCTTCTGCTCGACCTCTCGCACCTTGCGGGCGAGGATCGGGATGATGGGCGCGTCGTCGTCACGCGAACGCGTGCGCTGCCGCTGCCTCTGCTGGGCCATTGTTCTCCCGTTCATTCGTGCCGTGCCGGCACGCCGTCCCCTGCACGCCCCCTCGGCACCGACGGGTGATCGGGCCGGCTGCGACGGCGCGGAGGCCGTGCGGCGCGGTACGCCGGATCCCGAACCGAGCAGCGGCGAGCGGGGCTCGCACGGTCGGCCGAAGAACGGATTCGACGGGCGCGGTGCCCATTCTAGCGGGCTGCGGCGCCTGAGCGGGAAACCATGACGGCCCGGCGCTCGGCGCGCGTGGTTCACGGGGCCCGGGATGCCGCGGCCTGCGTCGCGCTCGATGCGGGCGCAGGTCTCTCGGGGGCTACCCCCGTCGCCACGACGCGCCTACCCTTGGAGTATGGACGAGCTCGCGGGGGCGGGCGCGGAGTTCGCGCCCGAGGACGACGATTTCACGGTGTCGCAGGACACGGAGTTCGATGAGGACGACGAGGTCCACGACGACGACGAGCGCTCGCTCGACGACGCACTCGACGACGAGGTGCCCGGGGTCGACGCCGAACGGCGGGTCGACCTGCGCGACGAGCGGGCTCCCGCCGACGACGACTGAGCCGGCGGGCCGGGCTCACACGCCGCCGCCTCCGCCGCCACCTCCTCCTCCGCCCGACGAGCCGCCGCCGCCCGAGCCGCTCGACGACGAACTCGAGCTCGAGCCCGACCACGAGCTCGACGAGGCCTGGGAGAACGACGAGACGCCGGCGGCGAACCAGGCCGCGTTGAATCCGTCGCGGCCCGCGTACCAGTCGGGCGACGTGCCGTCCTGCTCGTACAGCGCGGCGAGCTCGCGGCTCCAGTCTCGTTCGAGCCCGAAGAGCACCGCGTAGGGCAGCAGACGCTCGTTGAGCTTCAGCACCGCCCGCCGGTCGGTCGTGTCGACGCGGAGCGCACCGGTCGGGCTCTGCAGCACCCGGAGGCGGTCGGCTTCGGCGAGCCGGATGTAGAGGCGCAGCCCTTCGAGATGGTCGCGCAGCTCGCGCCCGCGCTCGGTGAGCGGGCGCACATCAGCGACGAGGCCGAGCGCGGCGAGCGACGCGAGGAGCGCGACGACGAAGGCGATCATCGGCCAGGCGCCGCCCATCACGCCCTCGAGCGCGAAGATGCCGAGCACGACGCTCGCGGTGGAGGCGACGACCGCGACAAGGCCGATTCCGACGCGGAGGCCGCGGTCGGGGCGGCGCCGGAGGCCGGCGGCGACGACGCCCTTCGTGACCCGCTGGCGGATCGCGAGCAGCCGCTTGCCGAGTGCGGTGTCGCGCGACCTGAGATCGCGGGCGGCGCCGCGCGCGGGCGGCGAGCCGAAGAGCGCCGCGGTGACGGCGCGGGCATGCTCATCGGCCGTCGCGCCGGCGCCGACGTACTCGACGGCGTACGTGCGGTGTCCGGTCTCGACGATCCGCAGGTCGCCCGCGACGGCGCGCTCGAGGATCGTCGCGGTCACGCCCTTGCCCGGCTTGCCCACGAGATCGGCCGCGACGAAGGCCGAGACCCCTTCGGGCGGCTCGTACTGGGCGATGATCGTGCCGCGGCCGGGATGGTCGCGCCAGCGTGCGAGCCGTGCGACGAGGGCGGCGATCGCCGCACCCACGGCGACGAGGGCGGCGACCCCGCCGCCGACGGCCGCCGGTGACGACCAGAACGCGTCGTCGCGCGGCGTCACCGTGCCCGCGCGGAAGCCCGCGGCGATCGTGAGGTTCTCGTACGGGCCGATGGCCGACGCCTGCGCGACGACGACGGTCTCTCCGTCGGCGCCCTCGTCGGTCGTGATGCCGTCGCAGGGCGTGCTCGACCCGCTCCAGCCCCGGTAGCAGGCGACCGCCCCCGTGAAGCCCTCGGCGAGCGCGCCGCCGAACCGGAGCTCCGCGCGGACCACGCCGAACGGCTGCGCCCATCCGGTGCCGTTGACGTCCCAGTAGAACTCGTCGATCGCGGCGTCGTCGGGCACGTGCATGACGTTGCGCTGGCGGTAGGTGATGACGTACGTCTGCTCGCCGTGCACGTAGTCGTCGGCGCGGATCGTGACGAGCAGGAACTCGTCGTCCTCGTCGGTCTCGGTCTCGAAGGGGCGCGGCGCCCCCGTCTCGTCGGTCACCGACTCGATCACGAGGTCGGTCGGGTGGCCGTCGTAGTCGAGCGGGATGGCACGGCGGATGCCGCGGTTCTGGTCGAACTCGGGGAACTCGGCGACGAGGGTCTCGGTCGTCTCGAGCACCGACCGGCCGTCGGCGTCGAGCGAGAGCTCGTACACCGCGTCGAACGAGTCGAAGGCGAAGTCGTCGACGCCGGCGGCCACCCCGATCGCCGAGACGCGGGCAGTCGGGGCCGCTCCCCCGTCGGCGAGGGCGGCGTCACCGACGAGCACGGGCACCGCGAGTGCGGCGACCGCGAGCACGGCGGACGCGGCGCGACGGAGGAGTCGGGCGAGCGGCATCCCCCCACGGTAGCGGCCCGTGCCGCCGTGGCTCACCAGCCGCCACCGCCCCCGCCGCCGCCTCCGCCCGAGGAGCCGCCGCCGCTCGACCCGGAGAAGGACGAGGAGCTCGACGAACTCGACCACGACGTCGAGCTCGACCACGCGGGCGACGCGCTCGCCCACGACGACGCGCTCGTCGCCTGCCCGAAGCCGCCCATCGACGACGACACGTCGCCGCCGGCGTACCAGGCGGCGGCCGAACCGGCTGCGGCGTACTCGGTCGCGAGCACGGCGACCCACTCCCGTTCGAGCCCGAAGAGCGCCGCGTACGGCAGCATGCGCTCGTCGAGTCGCAGGATCTCACCGGGGCCGCGCAGGGCCCCCGTCGGGCTCTGCAGCATCGCGAGCCGGTCGGCCTCGGCCAGCCGGATGTAGAGCCGCAGCCCCTCCAGGTGGTCGCGCAGGCGGCGGCCCTCGAGGGTCGGCCGTACGGCGCCGCGTCCGATGGACGGGATGGTGACGACCCCGAGCACGCCGACGACCGCGGCGGCGATGAGCCACGGCACGACGGGCGAACCCGGCACGGTGAAGATCGCGAAGAACGCCGTGATCGTGCCCAGCAGGCAGACCGCGAAGAGCACACGGCCGACCCGTGTCGTCGAGGCCGTGAGGCCCGAGGCGAGCGCCCGCGAGCGCGCCTGCCGGAACGTCTCGCCGAACGCGACGGCCATCGTCGAGTCCCGGCTCGGCAGGTCTCGCCCTGCGCCGGCCTCCCGATGCGGGAACAGCGCCCCGAGCACCGCCTTCGCCTCGGTGCCGTCGACCTCGCCGCCCCGGTACTCGAGCCGGTACCTCTTCGCCCCGCGCTCGTGCACGCGCACGACCCCGTCGACCGCGAACTGCAGGATCGACGCCGTGATCGCCCGTCGTTCGGTGCGCAGCAGGTGGGCCGCGGTGATGAGCCCGACCCCCTCGGGCGGCTCGTACTGGGCGATGACCGTGCCGGCACGTCGGTACCGCCACACGCCGAAGCGCAGCACGAGCGTCGTGACGAACGAGCCGACGGCGCCCACCGCCCCGGCGAGGCCGAGCCACGCCTCAGGCGGCATCGGTGCCGCCGCGAACGTGCCGGCCTCGAAGCCGACCGCGATCGTGAGCGTCTCGTGCGGACCCAGCTGCGACGCGGTCGCGACGATCGAGCCGTCGGGGCGCTGCTCGACCCCGTCGCACGGCGTCGTCGCGCCCTCGGGGCCGCGGTAGCAGGCGCGGTTCCCGTCGGCGGCGGCCTCGACGTCGGGGGTCGCGGTGAGCGTGGCCGTGACACGGCCGAACGGCTGGGCGAATCCGGTGCCGTTGACGTCCCAGTAGAACTCGTCGATCGCGGCGTCGTCGGGCCGGTGGGTCACGTCGTGCAGCCGGTACGTGACCACGTACGTCTGGCGCCCGTGCACGAACGCGTCGGCGTCGCCGATCCGCAGCACCTCGAAGCCGTCCTCGTTCGCGAGGTCGTAGCGGCGGGCCGCGCCCGTCTCGTCGGTCACGGCGAGCACGGTCACGTCGAGCGAGTGGCCGTCGTAGTGATCGGGCACGGCGCGGAGGATGCCGTGGTTCTGGTCGACGTCGGGGAACTCGGCGACGAGCGTCTCGGTGACGTCGAGCACCGACCGTCCGGCCTCGTCGCGCGACAGGGCGTACTGCGCGTCGAGCGAGTCGAAGGCGAAGTCGTCGACGCCGGCCGGCACGATCGCGCCGGGCGCAGCGGCGCCGACCGCGGCGGGCCGGTCGGGGGGCGCGATGCGCTCGGCACGGGCGGATGCCGCGGGGCCGAGCGCATCCGCTCCGAGCACGGCGCCGACGCCCGCGAGCACCGCCACCGCGAACAGGAGCGCCGCGGCACCGGGTCGCCGCGCAAGTCGGGTCATGGTGCCACGGTAGCCGCCCGCCGCGCCCGGGGTGACCCCCAGAACGCGGCGGGCGCAGCGGGCGCGCGACCGGTCAGGCGCGGCGCAGCCGAAGGCTGTTGAGCACGACGAACACGCTCGAGAACGCCATCGCGGCGCCCGCGATCATCGGGTTGAGGAAGCCCGCGGCGGCGAGCGGGATCGCCGCGACGTTGTACGCGAACGCCCAGAACAGGTTGCCGCGGATCGTGCCGAGGGTGGCACGTGCGAGCGAGATCGCGTCGGGGATGGCGCCGGGCTCGTCGCGTGTGAGCGCGAGGTCGCTCGCGCTCGCCGCCGCGTCGGTGCCGCCGCCCATCGCGATGCCGAGGTCGGCCGCGGCGAGCGCGGCCGCGTCGTTCACGCCGTCGCCGACCATCGCGGTCTTGTGCCCGGCCGACTGCAGCCCGGTGACGACCGCGAGCTTGCCCTCGGGGCTCGTGCCCGCGTGCACCTCGTCGATGCCGAGCTCCGCGGCGACGCGGCGGGCGGGGCGTTCGGCGTCGCCCGTGACGAGCACCGGCGTGAGCCCCTGGCCGCGCAGGCGCTCGATCGCCTCGCGGGCGCCCGGGCGGGTCGTGTCGCCCACCTCGAGCACGGCTCGCACCTCGCCGTCCCAGCCGACGGCCACGGCGGTCGCGTCGGAGTCGGCGATGCGGCGGGCGAGGTCGTCGGGCAGTCGCAGGCCGAGCTCCTGCAGGAACGCGGGGCGGCCGACCGCGGCGTCCACACCGTCGACGACGCCCGTCACGCCGAGCCCGGCGTGCGCGCGGAACTCGCGCACCTCGGGCACGGCCGCTCCGCGCTCGGCGGCCCCGGCGACGACGGCGCGAGCGATCGGATGCTCCGACCGCCCCTCGAGCGCGGCGGCGACCCCGAGCGCGGCGTCGGCTGCGGCATCCGCGGCCCGGCTCGCGCCGGCACCGGTCGTGATGACCTCGCCGAGTCGCATGCGGCCGGTCGTGAGCGTGCCGGTCTTGTCGAGCAGGACGGTGTCGATGCCGGCGATGCGATCGAGCGTCTCGGGTCCGGTGATGAGGATGCCGCGCTCGGCGCCGCGTCCCGTGCCGACGAGGATCGCCATGGGCGTCGCGAGACCGAGGGCGCAGGGGCAGGCGATCACGAGCACGGCGACGGCGGCCGTGATGGCCAGCTCGACGGGGCTGCCCGTCGCGATCCAGACGATCGCGGTGCCGAGCGCGATCGCGATGACGATGGGCACGAACCCGGCCGAGATGCGATCGGCGAGCCGCTGCGCACGGGACTTGCCGAGCTGCGCGTCTTCGACGAGCCGCGCGATCTGGGCGAGCCGGGTGTCGGCGCCGACCCGCGAAGCCGTGATCACGAGGCTGCCGCCGTGCACGATCGTCGCCGCGGTCACCTCGCTGCCGGGGGCGGCGTCGACCGGTGCCGGCTCGCCCGTGAGCATCGACTCGTCGACGCTCGCCTCGCCGTCGACGACCGTGCCGTCGGCGGCGATGCGCTCGCCGGGACGCACCACGAACCGGTCGCCGGGCCGCAGTTCGGCGATGGGCACGCGAGTCTCGACGGTCGCTCCCGGGGTGCCGCGCACCACGGTCACCTCGCGCGGTGCGAGCTCGAGGAGGGTGCGCAGCGCCTTGCCGGCCCGGCGCTTCGAGCGGGCCTCGATGTACCGCCCGAGCAGGATGATCGTGATGACGCCGGCGGCGACCTCGAGGTACACGTCGCCGCCCGGCGTGCCGCGAACCCCGAACGTCCATTCGTGGGTCATGCCCGGCATGCCGGCGTGCCCGAGGAAGAGGGCCCACAACGACCACGCGAACGCCGTCAGCGTGCCGAGCGAGACGAGCGTGTCCATCGTGAGCGAGCCGTGCCGCAGGTTCACCCAGGCCGCGCGGTGGAACGGCCAGCCGCCCCAGACGACGACGGGTGCGGCGAGGGCGAGCGAGAGCCACTGCCAGTACGTGAACTGCAGCGCGGGGATCATCGCGATCGCGACGACCGGCACCGTGAGCACGGCGGAGACGATGAGGCGGGTGCGCAGCGGGTCGTCGGTGCGGGATGCCTCGGGGCGGGCGCCCGCACGTGACGCCCCCTCGATGCCCGTGGCCGGCGCGGGCCCGGCGTTCGTGGCCGGCGCGCCGTCGGCGGCGACCGCCGGTGCGACGGGTCGCACGGGGGTGCCGACGACCGGGAGGCCCAGGTCGACGCGCTGCACGCCGCCGGCCTCGCCGCGCCGCTCCCCCGCGAGCAACGACTCGGCCGCGGTGGGCACTGACGCCGCGGCATCCCGCCCCGCCTCGCGCTCGACCGGGGTCGCGGTGTAACCGGCCTGCCGGACCGCCTCGACGAGCGCGTCGATCGACGTCGACGACGGGAACCGCACCCGTGCCCGCTCGGTCGCGAGGTTGACGGCGGCCTCGACGCCGTCGAGCCGGCCGAGCCGTTTCTCGACGCGGCCGACGCAGCTCGCACAGGTCATGCCCTCGATGTCGAGGTCGATCGTGCGCAGCCGGGAGTCGTCGAGCGTGGTCATGGCGTCGAATATACCCCCTAGGGGTATCGGGTGCAAACGCGGTATCCTGTACTCGTGATCGAGGACATCAAGAAGCGCGCCCTGCACCGCACGAAGATCATCGAGGGCCAGCTGCGCGGCATCGAGAAGATGATCGAGAACGACGACTACTGCGTCGACATCATCACGCTGTCGCTCGCCGTGCAGAAGTCGCTCGGCTCGCTCAACAAGCTGCTCGTCGAGAACCACCTGCGCACGCACGTCACCCACCAGTACGAGGCGGGCGGCGACGAGCGCGAGGCGGCCGTCGCCGAGCTCGTGCGCATCTTCGAGCTCTCCAACCGCGGCTGAGCCGACCCGCCACGAACCGCGGAGCCGGCGGCCGCCGCGCGCCCGCGGCGACCCCGATCACGTGCCGGGCGCGGTCTCCGCGAGCCAGGCGTCGAGCTCGCTCGGCTCATCGGTGATGATGCCGTCGACGCCGAGCGCGTTGACCGTCTCCCAGTGCTCGAGCGTGTTGAGCGTGTAGCAGAGCACCGCGATGCCCGCCTCGTGCGCGCGTTCGAGGGCGCCGGGCACGGCGGTCACGGAGTCGACCGTGGTGCCGAATCCGATGAGGCCGAGCTGCTCGGCCAGCGGCACCGGGTCGGCCGGAAGCTCGCGGATGAGCATGATGCGCGGCAGCGTCGGGGCGACCGCCTGGAGCGAGCTCAGCGTCTCGATGCTGAAGCTCTGCAGCACGATCCGCCCCCGGAGCCCGTGCCGCTCGATGAGATCGGTCACGACCCGCACCTCGGCGGGCGTCCAGTCGGCCTTGAGCTCCACGAGGGCGCGGGCGTCGTCGCGATCGGCGAGCTCCGTGAGGAAGCGTTCGAGGGTCGGGATCTTCACGCCCTCGTACTCGGGCCCGTACCACGCGCCCGCGTCGAGGCGCGCGAGCTCGGCGAGGTCGAGCTCACCGACCGTGCGATCGTCGCCCGTGATCCGTTCGAGCGACGTGTCGTGGAAGAGCACCGGCACTCCGTCGCGGCTGAGCTGCACGTCGGTCTCGACGAACTCGAGCTCGTCCATCGCGAGCTCGAGCGACGGCATGGTGTTCTCGGGCGCCGTCGCCCGGTCGCCGCGGTGCCCGACCGTGAACGCCGGCTCCCCCGGCGCGCGGAGTGCTCCGAACACGTCGATGGCGTAGACGGTCGGCGGCGACTGGGCGATGAAGAGCACGGTCGCGACGATCGCGACGGCGAGGGCTGCGAGGGTCGCCCGCACGGCTCGTCGGGGCGGGCGCGTGAACGGGGCGAACGATCGGGATCGGGCGGGGGTCGTCGGTGCGGCGGCACTCGGCCGCCGACGTGCGGTCGTCGGGGCGACCGCACGCGAGGCGTGCGTCACGGGTTCGGGCCTTTCCACCGATCACGCTCCGTCGCGCGACCGGTGCAGGAAACCTTAGCACCAGCGTTACCGTTTCGTTACCATTCTCGGCCGATCCGCCGACGCGCCGTCACCGCCGCTCGTTCCCCCGGCGGTAGTTGCCCGTGACCCGGGCCAGCAGGTGCTGGGCCGCGAGCTCGTCGCCGGACTCCTCGGCACGTTCGAGCCCGGCGACGAGCCGCGCGGCGGCCGCGCCGCCGACGGTCGTCACGACGCGGCCGCCGCGCGAGACGAGCACCACCCCGTCTTTCGCGACGCGGTAGTCGAACGGGTCGGAGACGAGGCGACCGCGTTCATCCGATGCGCCGTTGCGGCCCGCCACCGTGCGCCCGCCTACCGCAGGCTCTTCGTGTGCCAGACCGTCTTCGTCTCGGTGAACGCCGTGATGCGGCCGAGCGCGGGCGCCGCGGTATCGGGCCCGTTCTCGGGGCGCAGCACGCGCTTCAGCGTGTCGGCGGCATCGATCTCGAGCGAGACCCAGTCGAGCCCGCCCGCGCCGACGAGGTCGATGGCGTTGACGTCGGCGTGGCTCGCGAGCCACGGCGCGATCTCGGCGGGCGACCCCGTGAGCACGTTCACGACGCCCTTCGGCACGTCGCTCGTCGCGAGCACCTCGGCGAGCGAGATCGCCGACCGCGGGAATCGCTCGCTCGCGACGATCACGACCGAGTTGCCGGCCACGAGGGCGGGGGCGAGCGCCGACACGAAGCCGAGGAGCGACGAGTCCTGGGGCGCGACGATCGCGACGACGCCCGTCGGCTCGGGCACCGAGATGTTGAAGTACGGACCTGCGACCGGGTTCGCGTTGCCCGCGACCTGGGCGAACTTGTCGGCCCAGCCGGCGTACCAGACCCACCGGTCGATGGCCTCGTCGACCTGGGCGGTCGCGACGGCGCGCGAGACGCCCTCGGCCTCCTCGATCTCGGCGACGAACTGGGCTCGACGACCCTCGAGCACCTCGGCGATGCGGTACAGCACCTGGCCGCGGTTGTACGCGGTCGCACCGGCCCAGCCGGCGACGCCGCCGCGTGCCGCGACGACCGCGTCGCGCGCGTCCTTCCGCGAGGCCTTCGCGGCGTTGGCGAGGAAGCTCCCGTCGGCCGCGAGCACCTCGTAGGTGCGCCCCGACTCGCTGCGCGGGAACGCGCCGCCGATGTAGAGCTTGTACGTCTTCGGCACGGCGAGGCGGCTCACTTCGCGGCTCCCTTCTTCGCGGCGCCCGCTCGTCGGGCGCGGGGCTTCTTCGATGCGGATGCCTCGGCCGAGGCATCCGCGCGCTCGATGCGGCGCTGCGCACCCTGGCGGCCCGTCGTGACCTGCCCGGCCGAGCGGCCGATGGGCGCCGGCGACAGGTAGGCGGCGAGGCCGTGGCGGCCGCCCTCGCGACCGTAGCCCGACTCCTTGTAGCCGCCGAAGGGCGAGCTCGGGTCGAAGCGGTTGAACGTGTTCGCCCAGATCACGCCGGCGCGCAGCTGGTCGGCGACGGCGAGGATGCGGCTGCCCTTGTCGGTCCAGATGCCGGCCGAGAGGCCGTAGGGGGTGTTGTTCGCCTTCGCGATCGCCTCCTGCGGCGTGCGGAACGTGAGCACCGAAAGCACCGGGCCGAAGATCTCCTCACGGGCGATGCGGCTCGAGGTCTGCACGTTCGTGAAGATCGTCGGCGCGTACCAGAACCCGTTCTCGGGGATCTCGCACGGGGCGCTCCAGCGCTCGGCACCCTCGGCGACTCCCGCGTCGCTCAGCGTGCGGATGCGCTCGAGCTGCTCGCGGGAGTTGATCGCGCCGATGTCGGTGTTCTTGTCGAGGGGGTCGCCGAGGCGCAGCGTCGAGAGGCGCGTCTTCAGGCGCTCGACGACCTCGTCGTGGATGTTCTCCTGCACGAGCAGGCGGCTGCCGGCGCAGCAGACGTGGCCCTGGTTGAAGAAGATGCCGTTGACGATGCCCTCGATCGCCTGGTCGATCGGCGCGTCGTCGAAGACGATGTTCGCGGCCTTGCCGCCGAGCTCGAGGGTCGCCTTCTTGTCGGTGCCCGCGATCTGCTTCGCGATCGCGCGGCCGACCGCGGTCGAGCCCGTGAACGCGACCTTGTCGACGCCCTCGTGCGCGACGAGTGCAGCGCCCGTGTCGCCGGCACCCGTGACGATGTTGACGACGCCCGGGGGCAGGTCGGCCTGCTGCAGGATCTCGGCGAAGATGAGCGCCGTGAGCGGCGTGGTCTCGGCGGGCTTCAGCACGACCGTGTTGCCGGCGGCGAGCGCGGGCGCGATCTTCCACGCGAGCATGAGCAGCGGGAAGTTCCACGGGATCACCTGGGCGGCGACGCCGAGCGAGCGCGGGTCGGCGCCGAGGCCGGCGTGGTCGAGCTTGTCGGCCCAGCCCGCGTAGTAGAAGAACCACGCGGCCACGAGCGGCACGTCGACGTCGCGCGACTCCTTGATGGGCTTGCCGTTGTCGAGGGACTCGGCGACGGCGAGCTCGCGGGCGCGCTCCTGCACGAGGCGGGCGATGCGGAAGAGGTACTTGCCGCGGTCGCGGCCGCTCATCTTCGACCAGACGCGGTCGTACGCGCGCCGGGCGGCGGCGACCGCGTCGTCGATGTCGGCCTCGTTCGCGTTCGCGATCATCGCGATGCGCTCTTCGCTCGCGGGCGAGATGGTCTGGAAGGGGGTGCCGCGACCGTCGACGAACTCGCCGTCGATGAAGAGCCCGTAGGCGTCGCGGAGGTCGAGGATGGCACGCGACTCGGGGGCCGGCGCGTAATCGAGGAAGCTCATGTTCAATCCAGTCAGTCGATCGTCACGTAGTCGGCGCCCGAGTAGTGCCCGGTCGTCATCTTCTGCCGCTGCAGCAGCACGTCGTTGAGGAGGCTCGACGCGCCGAAGCGGAACAGGTGGGGCACGAGCCACTCCTCGCCGACGGTCTCGGCGACCGTGACGAGGTACTTGATCGCGTCCTTCGAGGAGCGGATGCCGCCGGCCGGCTTGACGCCCACGCGGTGGCCGGTGAGGCGATACCAGTCGCGCACGACCTCGAGCATGAGCAGCGTGACGGGCAGGGTCGCCGCCGGCTGCACCTTGCCGGTGGAGGTCTTGATGAAGTCGCCGCCCGCGAGGATCGCGAGCCACGAGGCGCGGCGCACGTTGTCGTAGGTGACGAGCTCGCCCGTCTCGAGGATCACCTTGAGGCTCGCGCTCGTGCCGTCGGCACGGCGGCACGCCTCTTTCACGGCCGCGATCTGGTCGAACACCTCGCCGTAGCGCCCGGCGAGGAACGCGCCGCGGTCGATCACCATGTCGATCTCGTCGGCACCCGCCGCGACGGCCTCGGCCGTGTCGGCGAGCTTGATCTCGAGCGACGAGCGACCCGACGGGAAGGCGGTCGCGACCGCGGCCACCGAGATGAGCCCGTCGTCGGGGTCGCCGTGCGCGGCACCGAGGGCATCGATCGCGGACGGCACCATGTCGCCGTAGACGCAGACCGCGGCGACGCGCGGCACCGTCGGGTCGGCCGGGTCGGGGTTCATGGCCTTCGCGACGAGCGAGCGCACCTTGCCGGGGGTGTCGGCGCCCTCGAGGGTCGTGAGGTCGATGAGCGAGATGATCTTGTCGAGCGCCCAGCGCTTCGAGGTGGTCTTGATCGAACGCGTGCCGAGGGCCGCGGCGCGCTGCTCGAGACCGACGGCGTCGACGCCCGGGATGCCGTGGAGGTAGCGACCGAGGGTCTGATCGTCGGGTTCGCCGCCGAGCACGGCGAGCGCGCGCTCGCGCGCGGTGACGAGCGCGGTGCCGGTGTTGACCGGTGCTGACATGGGGTGACCTGGCTTTCGTTGCGAGATGCGGGACGGCGTCAGCCGTCGAGGAGATGGAGGGCGGTCGCCTCGTCGGTGACGAGCACCGAGCAGAGGCCGCTGCGCACGACCGCGTCGGCCACGGCGTGCTTCGCGGGGCCGGCGACGACCGCGACGGCGAGGCGCGCCGCACGCAGCTCGTCGAGCGTGAGCCCGACCGTGCGCGCGTCGAGCGCGGGGTCGACGATGTTGCCGTCGGAGTCGATGTAGCGGCCCACGACGTCGCCGACGGCGCCCTTCGCGACGAGCAGGTCGACGTCGGTCGGCGACAGGTAGCCGCTCTCGACGTGCACCGAGTTGTGGTCGGCGGCGCCCGCGCTGAAGAGGTAGGCGTCGGCGGACCGGGCGAGCTCGATCACGCCCGCGACGACGCGATCGGACTCGATCGCCTCTTTCGTCTCGAGCCGCTCGAGGATGGCGGGGCTCGGCAGCAGGGTCGCCTGGCCGCCGCCCTTCTGCGCGATCGACACGGCGGTCGCGGCTGCCGTGCCCGCGCGACGGTTGAGGCTCACGCCGCCGTTGATCTGCACGACGTTGACGCCGGTCGCCCAGCCGTTGCGCAGGTGCTGCGAGATCTCGAACAGGGTGCGCCCCCAGCTCACGCCGAGGGTGCGCGGCACGGGACGCAGGGCCGTGAGGTAGTCGGCGGCCGCCTGCGCGGTGCGCGCCTGCAGCTCTTCGAACGATGCGACGCCGGCCGACGACACGACGATGGCGTCGTCGAGGCCGCGCTCCTCGCGGAGCCGACGCTCGATCGGGAGCCTGCGTGCACGCGGATGCACGATCTCGATGCGGATGAACCCGCGATGCTTCGCCTGCGCGAGGAGGCGACCGACCTTCCACCGGGTGAGGTTCAGCGCCTGCCCGATCTCGTCCTGGGTCTTGTTCTCCTCGTAGTAGAGCTCAGCCGCCCTGATCGAGAGGAGTTCGTCGATCTCGTCCATGCGCCTCCGTCCGCCTCGCCTTCCAGCGTAGGCAGCCCGATGCGCAGCGGCAACACTCGCGGGCATTCCTGCTCATATGAGCATTCCGGCGACGGATGCTGCGCGCCTATGCTGGTGCAATGCCCACGCCCCTCGCGCTCGCCGTGGACTTCGGCGGCACCAAGGTCGAAGCCGCCCTCGTCGACGAACTCGGCCGCCTCGTCCCCGACTCCCGCCACCGCCGCCCGACCGGCCCGACCGCGTCCGCGACCGAGCTCGACGACGCCGTCCGCGGCGTCGTCGCCGAGGCCGTCGCCGCGCTGCCCGCCGACGCCGAACTCATCGGGGTCGGCGCCGGTTCCGCCGGCCCCATCGACGTCGCGACGGGGCGCGTCTCACCGCTCAACGTGCCCGCCTGGCGCATGCACCCGCTGCGCGACGTCCTCGTCGAGGCCGCGCCCGGGGTGCCCGTGACGCTCCGCATCGACGGGCTGTGCATCGCCCTCGCCGAGCACTGGGTCGGTGCAGGGCGCGAGGCCGAGAACCTGCTCGGCATGGTCGTGTCGACCGGCGTCGGCGGCGGCATCGTCATCGGCGGCCGCGCCGTCGCCAGCCCGACCGGCAACGGCGGGCACATCGGCCATATCGAGGTCGGCGGTTTCGACGACCGCTGCGCGTGCGGCGGTCGCGGGTGCCTCGAAGCGGTCGCCTCCGGGCCGCGCACCGTCGCCTGGGCACGGTCGCAGGGCTTCGCGGGCACGACCGGAGAAGACCTCGCCCGTGCGCACGCGGCGGGCGACGAGATCGCGATCGCCGCCGTCGAACGCGCCGGTCGCGCGATCGGTCAGGCGATCGCGTCGGCCACGAACCTGCTCGACCTCGACCTCGTGGCGATCGGCGGAGGCTTCTCGCGCGTCTCCCCCGTGCTCTTCGACCATGCTCGGGCCGCGGTCGCCGAGCGCACCGCGTTCGCGTTCGCCACCCGGGTCGAGATCGTGCCGTCGGGCCTCTCCGACGAGGGCCCCCTCATCGGCGCCGCCACCCTCGTGCATCGCCCCGACCTCGTCGTCTGACCCACCGGCGCCGACCCGGTGCGCGGGGCCGGAACGGCGCTGCGGGACGCACGCGTGGTACGGGGGGCCCCGCGCGATTCAGGCCCCGTCGAGTCCGGCCGCAGGGGCTCCCGTGCCGACGGCGGCGAACTCCGGTGCGAGCGAGCGCACGTGCGCTCGCTGCCGCACGAGCACGATCGCACCGAGGCCGACGAGCACGACGAACGCGATCGTCAGCGTGGTGAACGCGAACCAGTTCGCGTCGAGCGCGAGCACGATGCCCGCCGACACGACGGTGATGCCCGCGGCGGCCACCTTCGAGCCCGCCTTCAGCCGGACCGCGGGACTCGGACGGCCGGCGACGTCGCCGCGGCCGATCAGCAGGTCGGCGAAGGCGTCGACGGTCGCGAACAACGCCCCCGAGTACGCGAGCGCGCAGCCGAGCGCTCCCCACAGGTTCGGCGACTTCGCCGCGGCGACCGTCTCGGCGGCGAGTGACAGGAACTCCATGGCACCCGGATGCTAGCCGCACCCCGTCGAGGTCGCGAGTCGCCCGTCTGCGGGGTACGTCAGCGGCCGGCGTCCTCCACGTACCGGGGGCGCGCGGCGACGACGCCCGCGACCGCACCGGGCACGACCGAGGCGAGCAGCAGCATGATCGGCACCGTCCACCCCCCGGTCGCCGCGTGCACGAACCCGACCAGCAGCGGCCCCGCGGCGGCGACGAGGTACCCGATCGACTGCACGAACCCCGACAACGCGACGGCGCCGGCGTGCGTGCGCGAGCGGAGGTTGATGAGCACGAGCGCGAGCGGGAACATCAGCGGCCCGGTGCCCGCGAGCGCCACCCAGAGCCAGGTCGCCGTCGCCGGCATGAGCAGCAGTCCGGCGTAGCCGAGCACGAAGGCCGCCATCGACACCGCGACGAGCGCACGCACGTGCCCGTACCGGGCCGCGACGATCGGCACGACGATGCCCGCGGGCAGGCCCATCGCGGCGTAGAGCGACAGCAGCGCCCCGGCCTGCGCCGGACCGACCCCGGCGATGTCGACGAGGATGCGCGGCAGCCACGCGAACGCCGAGTACGCGTTGAACGAGCTGACGATGAAGATGACGACGAGCGCCCAGGCGACGGGCGATCGCACGACCCGGCCGAAGGCGCCGGCACCCGGCTCCTCGGGCAGCGACTCGACGGCGTCGCGCTTCGGGTGCAGGAGCAGCGCGACCCACGGGATCACCGAGACGACGGCCATCACGGCCCAGGCCCCGATCGAGACGCGCCAGCCCGCGGCATCCGCGACCGGAACCGCGACGAGCGGCGGGATGAACGTGCTGACCGACATCGCCGTGACGTAGATCGTCGTCACGAGCCCGATGCGATCGGGGAAGTATCGCTTGACGAGCGGCGGCAGCAGCACGTTGCCGATGCCCGTGGTCGCGAAGATCACCGCGCCGGCCGCGACGAGGGCGAGCGCCGAGTCGGCGAGGCCGCGCCAGGCGAGTCCGGCCGTGAGCGCGACGAGTGCGCCGACGAGCAGCGGCTCGAGGCCGAATCGCTTCGCGAGCGGCGGCGTCGCGATGCCGAACACGGCGAAGCAGAGCGGGGGCAGCATGCCGAGCAGGCCGACGACCGCCGGGTCGAGCGCGATCTCGTGCTCGACGCGCGCGATGATCGGCGACAGCGAGGCCACGCCCGTGCGCAGGTTGAACGCGACGAGCGCGATGCCGACGAGCGCGAGGGTGCGGCCGGCCCACAGGGGCCGCGCGGCGCCCGTCACAGGCCGAGGATGACGCGCGTGCGCTCGACGTCGTCGCGAATGGTGTCGATGAGCGCCGGGATGGTCGTGAACGCGATCATCCCGCGGATGCGGTCGACGAACTCCACGTCGACGACGTGGTCGTAGAGGTCGAGCTCGCGGTCGAGCACGTACGCCTCGACCTGCTTCTTCGGCACGCCCTCGAAGGTGGGGTTGTCGCCGACCGAGATCGCCGCGGGGTACCGGGTTCCGGCGTCGGTGAGCCAGCCCGCGTACACGCCGTCGGCGGGGATGAGGCCCTCGGACTCGGGCGTGAGGTTCGCGGTCGGATAGCCGAGTTCGCGGCCACGGGCGGCACCGTGCACGACGATGCCCGAGACGGTGGGCGTGTGCCCGAGCAGCTCGGTGGCGTGCCGCACGTCGCCCTCGGCGAGGAGCTCGCGCACCCAGCTCGACGACACGCGCCGCTCGCCCTCGGGGGCGACGTCGTCGACGACCTCGACCGTGAACCCGAAGGTCGCGCCGAGGTCGGCGAGCAGTGCGACGTCGCCGGCGCCGCGTGCGCCGTAGCGGAAGTCGCGCCCGACGAGCACGGCCTTCGCGTGCAGCGTGTCGACGAGCACGCGCTCGACGAACTCGGTCGCCGGCACCGACGCGAGAGCGCGGTCGAACGGCAGCAGCACGGTGGCGTCGATGCCGGTCGTCGCGAGCAGCTCGAGCTTCTGCCGGTTGCTCACGAGCGACTCGGGGCACTTGTCGGGCGCGAGCAGCGCGAGCGGATTGCGGTCGAAGGTGACGACCGTCGTCGTGAGGCCGTCGGCCTCGGCGATGCCGCGCAGGCGCGAGATGATCTCGCGATGCCCGCGGTGCACGCCGTCGAACTTGCCGATCGTCACGGCGGTCGGCCCGAAGCCGTGCGGCACCGCCTCGAGCCCCTTGTAGGTCTTCACTCGGCGCCCGCCTCGCCCTGCGCCGCGGCCGACCGGGGGCCGGGCCGATCGCCGGCGTCGGGGGCCGGCCGGTGCTTCGCGAGCCACCACATGCCGAGCACGGGCAGCACGAGCGGGATGAAGAGGTACCCGCGACCGAACCACGACCACACGGTGTCGTGCGGGAACAGCGCCGGGTCGACGACGCTCAGCGCGCCGACCACGAGCACGCCCGTGAGCTCGAAGACCAGCGTCACCCAGGCGACGCGATACCACGCCCGCCCCGGCCGCACGAGGGCGATCGTCGCGACGACGTAGACGACCGCGGCGAGCGCCGACAGCGCGTACGCCAACGGCGCCTCGTCGAACTTCGAGACGATCTGCACGAACGACCGGCCGAGCGCGGCGAGCGCGAGCACGCCGTAGACCGCGACCAGCACGCGACCGACGCCGCTCATGCGGGTGGCGCGGGGGCCGGTCGCGCTGGTCGGGGCGGGGGCGCTCTGCAGTCGTTCCATGACGTTCGATTCTCTCAGACGCTGGCAGCCTCAGATGCCCTGCACGGTCCAGATCTGGAACATGCGGTACACCATCACTCCGACCGCGAGCGCGGCGACGCCGAGCACGACCGTCGACCAGCGGTTGGGCTCGAGCAGCGCCCAGAACGCCGCGGCGGGCGGCACGAGCGCGGCCGCGACGAGGTACACCCAGAACTCGAGCAGGCTGCCCGTCGGCGCGTTGCCGACGGCGGGGGCGACGATCGCGACGACGATCTGCGCGAGCAGCAGCACCTCGACGACCGCGAGCGAGCCGAGGGTGAGGTCGCTCGGCGTACGACCGGCGAGGCCGAGCACGAGGCACAGCAGCCCGGCCACGACGGCGACGGCCAGCTGCACCCAGGTGAACCACTCGATCATGCGCGCTGCTCCTGCGGGAATCCGGTGACGACCTTCCACTGGCCGCCGCGGCGCTCGACGATCGCGACCAGGCGGTCTCGGGGCGCGATCGCGGCGACGGCACCCGTCGCGGCGGCAGTACCCGGGGATGCCTCGACGCCGGCGTCGCCCGCGACGATGCGCTTGCCGTGGCCGAGATCGACCGCCTCGGCCTCGGACACCTCGATGACGGGCAGTGTGCGCCGGGCGGCGTCGGCGGGTGCGATGAGGCGCGCGGCGACGTCGAAGCCCTCGAGCTCGCCGGCCTCGTCGACGGCGAAGCGCCCGATGCGGCTGCGCCGCAGCGCGGTCAGGTGCGCGGCGGTGCCGAGGGAGGCGCCGAGGTCGCGGGCGAGCGCGCGCACGTAGGTGCCCGACGAGCACTCGACGCGCACGTCGAGGTCGAGGCATCCGTCGTCGCCCGGACGGACGCCGAGCAGCTCGTAGGCCGACACGGTCACCCGGCGCGGCGTGATCTCGACGGTCTCGCCGTCGCGCACGCGCTGGTAGGCGCGCTTGCCGTCGATCTTGACCGCACTCACCGAGCTCGGCACCTGGTCGATCTCGCCCGTGAACGCGCGCATGGCCTCCCGGAGGACCGCGTCGTCGGCCGACGCGGCGAGCGCCGCGACGGCGGCGTCGCCCTCGGGAGTACGGGGCAGGGCGTCGCCCTCGGCGTCGTCGGTGGTCGTGCCGACGCCCAGCCGCACCGTCGCGAAGTACTCCTTGTCGAGGCCGACGAGGTAGTGCAGCAGGCGGGTCGCACTCTCGACGCCCAGCACGAGCAGGCCCGTCGCCATGGGGTCGAGGGTGCCGGCGTGCCCGATCTTGCGGGTGCCGGCGAGACGACGCATGCGCGCGACGACGTCGTGGCTCGTGATTCCCTGCGGCTTGTCGACGAGGAGGATGCCGCTGTTCACGCCGTACAGGCTAACAGTCGGGCGGGCCGCACCGGCGCCGCCCGGCCCGCGACCGCGCCCCGCGAGCGGCCGCCCCGTCGTGCGGCCCTACGCTGGATGCCGTGAGGATCGGCATCATCGGCGCAGGCGCGCTCGGCGGGACGTTCGCGGCACTGCTCGCACGGGCGGGGCACGAGGTCGAGGTCACCGCGCGAGGCGCGGGGCTCGCGGCGATCCGCGAGCACGGCATCCGGCTGAGCGGCGGCTACGGCGACGCGCACGCACGCGTCGCGGCCGGCGAGACCCTGTCGGTGCGACCCGAGCTCGTGCTCGTGTGCACGAAGGCGCAGGATGCGGCCGCCGCGATCGAGGCGAACGCCGCCCTCGTCGACGGCGTTCCCGTGGTCGTCGTGCAGAACGGCCTCGACGGCGTCGCCACGGCCGAGCGTCTGCTGCCCGCCTCGACGTGCGTCGGCCTGCTGTCGATCATCGCCGCGAACTACACCCAGCCCGGCGCGGTGCGGGTGACGACCCCGGCGACGAGCTACCTCGGCCGCGGCGACGGCGAGCCCGACGCCGAGTCGGTGCGCCTCGCCCGGGTCCTCTCCGACGCCGTGCCGGTCGTCGCGATCCCGGGCTTCCGCGGCGCGCAGTGGACGAAGCTCGTCGTCAACATGGTCAACGCGGTGCCGGCGATCGTCGGGCGCAGCGTGCAGGAGGTGATCGACGACCGCCGCCTCCGACGCGTCGTCGCCGCCTCGATGCGCGAGACGGTTCGGGTCGGCATCGCCCGCGGGGTGCGGTTCGGTTCGCTCCAGGGGCTCGGCGACCGACGCCTGCGTCTCTTCGCCAGGATGCCGCTCGTCATCGGCCAGGTGCTCCCCTGGCTCATGCGCGTTCGCATGGGCCGGGTGCCGAACCTCGGGTCGACCCAGCAGAGCGTTCGACGCGGCCAGCCGACCGAGATCGACTTCCTCAACGGCGCCGTCGTGCGCGAGGCTGCGGCCGCGGGCCTCGACGCGCCCGTCAGCCGCGCGCTCACGGCGCTCGTGCACGAGGTCGAGGCCGCCGGCGAGCCGCTGCCCGACGAGCGGGTGCTCACCGCCGTTCCGCTCTGACCCCTGGCGCGGCGGGCGGACGCCGCGCGTACCGTGCCGGCCGGGTCGGCTCCGATCGACGACGAAGGGGGCCCGGCGAACCGGACCCCCTTCATTCAGCGTGCTGCCTCAGCGCCGCCTCGGCCTCAGGCCTTCTTGCGACGCAGGCGTGCGACGACCACGAAGGCGGCGCCCGCGAGCACGATCACGCCGGCGACGATCGCGATCGAGGTGCCGGCGAAGCCGGTCTCGGCGAGGTCCTGGCTGCCCGAGGCGGCCGGCGTGGCGGGGCTGTCGCCGTCGCCGTCACCGGGCTCGGTCGGCTCGCCCGGAGTCTCGGTCACGGGCGGTGCCGCGATGCAGTCGGGCGTGGCCGGCGGGTAGGCCAGCGCGACCTTGAGCTCGGGGTTGACGACGAGCTCGGCGCTCGTGAGGTCGCGGGTCCAGGCGAAGTTGCCGTCGGTCTCGACCCACGTGCCGTCCTCGAGCTGCTCCCAGCCCGGCCAGCCGTTCGCGTTGCCCTCGTCGTCGACCGAGGCACCGGGCCAGAGCACCTTGCCCTCGAGCTTGCCCGAGTCGTCGAGCGTGCCGAGCGCGAGGGTCTCGGTGTTCACGCCGTCGCTCAGCACGAGCGAGACGTCGTGGCTCGTGGCCTCGCCGTCGGGGTCGGTGAGGGTGACGTCGAAGAAGATCCACGGCGAGTCGGCGAGGCACACGCCGGTCGCGACCGAGCCCTCGAGCGTGGGGTCGGTGGGCTGCTCGGGCTCCTCGCCGCACGGCTGGTTCGTGAAGGTGAACGGCCACGCCGTCTGGGCGCCCTCGGCGAACTCGTAGCCCTCGTTGGCGGTCGCCGTGATGACGACCTGGCCCGCCTCGACCGAGCCGGCGTGGGCCCACGTGATCGCGTCGGTGTTCTCGGGCTGGGTGAACGCGTCGTTCTCGGTGCCGCACAGGTCGACCGCCGTCGGGACGTCGGTGATGGTGACGGGCTCGGGGCCCTCCTCGCACGGCACGTTCGTGAAGACGTGCTTGAACGTGTAGGACTTCGATCCGTCGGGGAACGTCTTGTCGGTCTTGATCGTCACCGTGACGGTCTGGTTGCCGTTCTCGTCGATCTCGCTCAGCGTCCACGCGAGGTCGTCGGTGTCCTTCGGGAGGGTGAAGCCGTCGCGGTCGACGCCGCAGACGTCGAGGAGGTCGGGCGTCGCGGGAATCGTGAGCTTGCCCGGCTCGGGCTGCTCGGGCTTCGTGCAGTCGTCGGTCAGGAGCAGGTCCTGATCGCCGTTGCCCTCGACGGTGTAGGTCTTGCCCTTCTTGACGTAGCTGAACGTCGGGTAGATGTCCTCGAGGTCCTGGTGCTTGTCGTGGCCCGAGCGGAAGAAGGCGTTGACCGACGTCGTGATCCGCACGAACGGGTTCGTCTCGCTGTGCGTCGCGTGGCAGAAGGTGATCTTCTTGACCGTCTCCACGTTGTCGCACTGGTCGTCGGTGATGGTGATCGAACCGGTGTTCTCCTGCGAGACGTCCGCCGTGTCCTTCGCGGTCCACGTGCCGGTGAGCGTGAGCGTGTACGTGCCGGGCTCGACATCGGCCTGCACGAAGGACTCGCTCTTGCCCTTCTTGATCTCCGCACCGACCGGAACGATGTCGGGGTTGCTCGAGGCGGTGATCGTCTCGGCCTTGTTCGACTCCGAGTTCTTCACCGTCCAGGTGATCGACGGCGTACCGTCGGTGTCGCAGACGGTCGAGGCCGTGATCGTGTTGTGGTGCGCCGACGCAGGGGCCGCCACGCCGACGAGGGCGAGGCCCGCGCCGAGCGCGAGCGCGGCCACGGCCGCGGCGAGGCGCCGCACCGGGTTGTGAGTGGGGCGATTCCGCATGCGGATGTCGCCGTGGGCATCGTGCGTCGGACCGACGCCGAGCTTGCTCATTCGGGATATCTCCTGGGTTCGGCCCAGCGGGGGCGGCGAAAACCGGGTGGAGTGAACGAGCGGAGAGCGCGTCGAAGCGCGGTCGCTGGGCGATCGACCCGACCGCCACCACGTGCGGCGCACGCGTGGCTCGGGTCGATCGCGCAGCGACGATCGGCGCGGACGGGTGGTCGCGCCGATCTCTGCGGGATGTTCGGGTGATTCGGGTGTTGCTCGGGTGGTGCGTCGGGTTTCGCTGCCTGCCGGGGGCTTGGGCAATCAGTTCATTATGTCCTCAAAGTGGGGGACGCGCTACCGTTTCGAGCGGGTGCGTGCGCAGATGTCCCCCGAAGACGGGGTACTCCGATCGGGGTACAGCCCCGATCACGTCCGGGGCGTCGGGATCAGCGCCTGACCGGCCGTTCCTGGTCGGTCAGGTCGACGACCGCGTCGGCGACGCTGCGCGGGTCGCGGTCGGCGTACGCGAGCCGATCGGCCGGATCGACCGGGTCGCCGTCGACCGCGATCCGGTAGTCCCAGAGCTCGTCGAGCCGATCGCGCAGCACGAACCGGCCGTCGAGCACGAGGATCGCGTCGGCCGGGCCGGTGATCCACTTCGGCTCGACCCAGGCGTCGCGCGCCGGGTCGAGCACGCGCGTCACGAACGCGGTCGAGCCCGCCATGCGGAAGGGTTCGACGAGCACCCGGCGAAGCGCCGACTCGTCGAAGCCGTATCGGTAGTAGCGCTCGGCCGTGTCGTCGCCGTACGCGTCCTGCGCCGCCCGCGAGCGGTGGAACCCCTCCATGCGGGCACGGAAGACGGCGTGCCCGGCCTCGTCGAGCACGGCGCCGAGGTCGTCGGCCAGTGCGGTCTTGCCGCTCTGCACCGGCCCGTCGACGGCGACGATCATGCGGCCGCGACCGTACCTGCCCGAGATCTCGGTCGCGAGCTCTCGCAGGAACGCGATCCTGGGCGTCGTGGCGATCCGCATACGAGCGAGCATAGCTCCGCGGCATCCCGGGCCGGGCGCCCGCCGTCGTACGCTGGTCGGATGCCACGACCCCCAGCCGCCCCGATCGCCGACGTGCTCGTGGACTGGTTCGCCGGCGCCGCACGCCCGCTGCCGTGGCGGGCTGCCGACGTGTCGCCGTGGGCGGTGCTCGTGAGCGAGTTCATGCTGCAGCAGACCCAGGTCGACCGCGTCGCCCCGCGCTGGGAGGCCTGGATCGCCCGATGGCCCACCCCGGCGGCCCTCGCCGCCGAGCCCGCCGCCGAGGCGGTGCGCGCGTGGGACCGGCTGGGGTACCCGCGCCGGGCGCTGTGGCTGCACCGCGCAGCGGTCGAGATCGTCGAACGGCACGGTGGTGAGGTGCCCCGCGACCTCGACGCCCTGCTCGCGCTGCAGGGCGTCGGCCCGTACACGGCACGGGCGGTCGCGGCGTTCGCGTTCGGCGTCCGCGTTCCCGTCGTCGACACGAACACGCGGCGGGTGATCGCGCGGGCGATCGACGGCCAGGCCGAGCCCGCTCCCCCGTCGGCCGCGCGCGACCTGCCCGCCATGTCGGCCCTGCTGCCCGAATCGGATGCCGCGGCGCGCGCGTTCAACGCGGCCGCCATGGAGCTCGGGGCGACGGTGTGCGTGGCACGCGCGCCCCGGTGCGAGGCGTGCCCGATCCGCGACCTCTGCGCGTGGCGCTCTGCCGGGTACCCGGCCTACGACGGCCCCCGCAAGGCGAAGCAGGCACGGTTCGAGGGCTCCGACCGGCAAGTGCGCGGCCTCGTCATGCGCGAGCTGCGGGCCGCCCATCGTCCGGTCGCGCGTGCCGAGCTCGCCGCGGTGTGGGGCGACGCGGTCCAGCTCGACCGGGCGATCGCGGGCCTCGTGGCCGACGGGCTCGCGGTGGCGGCCGACGAGGGCCTCGTGCTCCCCGACGCCTGAGACCGGCTGCGGTCCGGCTTCGCCGACGCCCGGCCGGTGGTCCGGCCCGCGGCCGCCACGGGCGCCGACGGACTGTGCGAGCATGCTGGGATGACGCTCGCCTCCGACCCGCGACCCGCACCGAGCCCCGACGACCTGCTCGTGCTGCTCGCGGTCGCGCGGGCCGGCCGCTACACCATCGCCGCGGCCGAGCTCGGCCTCAACCACACGACCGTGGCCCGGCGCATCGACGCGCTCGAGAACGCGCTCGGCGGCCGGGTGCTCGCGCGCAGCGCATCGGGCTGGGTGCTCACGCCGCTCGGCGAGCACGCCGTCGCCTCGGCCGAGGCCGTCGAGCGGGCGATGCACGGCCTGCAGCCGGGCGGCACGACGCTCACGGGAGTGGTGCGGCTCTCGGCGACCGACGGCTTCAGCGGGTTCATCGCCGCACCCGCCATCGTGGCCGTGCGCCGCGAGCATCCGGACGTCACGCTCGAGATCGTCGCCGCGCAGCGTCGCGCCGCCCAGCAACGCGTCGGCATCGACCTCGAAGTCGTCGTCGGAAGGCCGCACGTGCACAAGGCGGAGGCGATCCACCTCGCCGACTACGTGCTCGGGCTCTATGCGAGCCGCGACTTCCTGGCCGCGAACGGCTCCCCCGCCTCGCCGCACGACCTCGCCGGCGAGCCGCTCGTCTACTTCATCGAGTCGATGCTGCAGGTCGACGCGCTCGACGAGGCCCGCCGCCCGACTCGCGGCATGGTCGACACCGTGTCGAGCACGAACGTGTACGTGCAGGTCGACGCGACCCGCGCCGGCGCGGGCTACGGGCTGCTGCCGGCCTTCCTCGCCGACCGCCACGACGACCTCGTGCGGCTGTTCCCCGACGAGATCGAGGAGCGGCTGCCGTACTGGCTCGTCTGCCGGCCCGAGGCGCTGCGCCAGCCCACCGTGCTCGCGTTCATCGCCGCGCTCCGGGCGCGGGTCGCCGAGGTGCAGGGGGCGCTGCTCGGCGTCGACGGCCGCGAACGCTGAACCGCCCGTCGGGGTCGACGGGCGGTTCGGGCAGTGCGGCGGCGGAGGCGCCGGGACTCAGCGCGCGTCGGCCTCGTCGAACTCGTCGTCCGCCTCGTCGTCGAGCTCGCGGGGCTTGACGTACGGGTCGGCCTCGCCCGCGTACTCGGCAGTCGCCGCGAGCGCGGTCGTCGCCTCGTCGCGGGTGCGCGCCTCGCGCAGCAGCTCCTCGATGTGCTCGGCGTTCTCGGGGATCGCGTCGGCGATGAACTCGAGCGACGGCGTGAGCCGCGCCGTGATGTTGCGACCGACCTCGCTGCGCAGCATCCCGGTGGCCGCCTTCAGCGCGAGCGCCGAGTCGCGGCGCTCCTCGTCGGTGCCGTACACCGTGTAGAAGATGCTCGCGTGCTGGAGGTCGCCCGTGACGCGGACGTCGGTGATCGTGACGAATCCCAGGCGGGGGTCGCGCAGGCCCTTGTCGAGACGACGGGCGACGATCTCCTTGATGCGGTCGGCCATCTTCCTGGCGCGTGCCGGATCAGCCATGATGGTGTCTCCTTCCGAAAGAAGCCCGGGGCGGCGAGCCGCCCCGGGCCGATCGGTCTAGACGCGAGGCTTCTCGCGCATCTCGATGGTCTCGATCTCGTCGCCGACCTGGATGTCGTTGTACTTGCCGAGGCCGATGCCCGCCTCGAAGTCCGTGCGGACCTCGGTGACGTCGTCCTTGAACCGACGCAGCGACTCGATGGCGAGGTTGTCGCCGACCACGACGCCGTCGCGGATGACGCGGGCCTTCGCGTTGCGCGTGATGGTGCCGCTGCGAACGATGACACCGGCGATGTTGCCGAACTTCGAGGAGCGGAACACCTCGCGGATCTCGGCGACACCCGACTGGACCTCTTCGTACTCGGGCTTGAGCATGCCCTTGAGCGAGTTCTCGATGTCGTCGATCGCGTTGTAGATGACCGAGTAGAAGCGCACGTCGACGCCCTCACGGGCGGCGCGCTCGCGCGCCTTCACGTCGGGACGCACGTTGAACCCGATCACGATCGCGTTGTCGATCGTGGCGAGGTCGATGTCGCTCTCGGTGATGGCACCCACACCGCGGTGGAGGATGCGCAGCTGCACCGAGTCGTCGACCTCGATCTTCATGAGCGACTCCTCGAGCGCCTCGACGGCACCCGACACGTCGCCCTTGATGATGAGGTTGAGCGCCTCGACCTTGCCCTCTTCGAGCGCACGCGTGAAGTCCTCCAGCGAGATGCGCTTGCGGGCCTTCGCGAGCTGCGCGTTGCGCTCGGCGGCCTCGCGCTTCTCGGCGATCTGGCGGGCGGTGCGGTCCTCGTCGGTGACGAGGAACGTGTCGCCGGCGCGCGGAACGCTCGAGAGGCCCTGCACCTGCACCGGACGCGACGGGGTCGCCGCGGTCACCGGGTCGCCGTTCTCGTCGGCCATGGCGCGGACGCGACCGTAGGCCGTGCCCGCGACGATCGCGTCGCCGACCTTGAGCGTGCCCGACTGGATGAGCACGGTCGCCACGGCGCCGCGGCCCTTGTCGAGCTTCGCCTCGATCGCGACACCGCGTGCCGCCTTGTCGGGGTTCGCACGCAGGTCGAGCCCGGCGTCGGCCGTCAGCAGGACCGCGTCGAGCAGTTCCTGGATGCCGGTGCCCTCGCGAGCCGACACGTCGACGAACATGACGTCGCCGCCGTACTCCTCGGCCACGAGGCCGAACTCGGTGAGCTGCTGGCGCACCTTCGCCGGGTTGGCGTCGGGCTTGTCGATCTTGTTGACCGCGACCACGATCGGCACGTTCGCCGACTGCGCGTGGTTCAGCGCCTCGATCGTCTGCGGCATGATGCCGTCGTCGGCCGCGACCACGAGGATCGCGATGTCGGTGACCTGCGCACCACGGGCACGCATGGCGGTGAACGCCTCGTGACCCGGGGTGTCGATGAAGGTGATCGCGCGGTCGCTGCCCTCGTGCTCGGTGTGCACCTGGTACGCACCGATGTGCTGGGTGATGCCGCCGGCCTCGCCCGCGACGACGTTCGCGTTGCGGATCGCGTCGAGGAGTCGGGTCTTACCGTGGTCGACGTGGCCCATGACCGTGACCACCGGCGGGCGGGGCTGCAGGTCTTCGTCGGTCTCCTCGGCCTCTTCGGCGTCGAGGTCGATGTCGAAGCCCTCGAGGAGCTCCTTGTCCTCGTCCTCGGGAGAGACGACCTGGATCTTGTAGCCGAGCTCGGCGCCGAGTACCTCGAAGGTGGCCTCGTCGAGCGACTCGGTCGCGGTCGCCATCTCACCGAGGTGGAACAGCACCGTGACGAGCGAACCGGGGTTCGCGTCGATCTTGTCGGCGAAGTCGGAGATCGAGGCGCCGCGGCGCAGGCGGATGACGGTGTTGCCGTCACCGCGGGGAACGCTCACGCCGCCGAGCGACGGAGCCTCCCGCATCTCGAATTCCTGCCGCTTCGTGCGCTTCGACTTGCGAGCCTTCGACTTGCCGCCGCCACGACCGAACGCGCCGGCCGTGCCGCCGCCGGGACCACGACCACGACCGCCGCCGCCCGCGGGGCGCGGGCCGCCGAAGCCGCCGCCGGGACGCTGGAAGCCGCCGCCGCCTGCACCGGCGCCGGCGCCGCCCGGGCGTGCGCCCGCGCCGCCGGGACGCTGGAAGCCGCCCGGACGACCGGCACCCGCCGGACGCGGCGCGCCGATGCGGGGCGAGCCGGGACGAGGGGCCTGCGGCCGCGGGATGTTGCCCGGAGTCGGGCGCTGGCCCATGCCCTGCGAGCTCGAGAACGGGTTGTTGCCCGGGCGCGGCTGGGCGGGACGCTGGCCCATGCCCTGCGAGCTCGAGAACGGGTTGTTGCCGGGGCGCGGCGCACCGGGCTTGGGCGCCGGGCGCGGGACCGCGCCGGGCTTCGGGGCGGCAGCGCCGGGCTTCACCGCGTCACCGGACTTCGCCGGGGCGGGTGCGTTCTCCGCGGCGGCCTGCTCGGCCGCGGCCTTCTCGGCGGCGGCCTGCGCCGCCTTCTCCTCGGCCTGGGCCTGACGCTCGGCGACCGTGAGGGGCGCGTCGCCCTGGGCGGGCGCCGGCGCCGGCGCAGCGGCCGGCTTGGGGCCGGGCTTCGGGCCCGGCTTCGCCGCGGCCTTGGCGGGCGCGGCCGGGGTCGCCGCGGGCGCAGCGGCCTTCGCGGCGCCGTCGGCCTCGAGCGCCGCCTTCAGGCGACGTGCGACGGGGGGTTCGATCGACGAGGACGGTCCCTTGACGTACTCGCCCATCTCCTTGAGCTTCTCAAGGGCGATCTTGCTGTCGACACCGAGTTCGGATGCGATCTCGTGTACGCGTGGTTTGGCAGCCACTTCTCTCCTGTTCCGGGCCTGCACCCGGACAGGGGCAGACCATCAATGGCGGACGGGACTCATTTCGAGCCGCTCATTACTTGTCACTCATTGGTGATCACTAGCCGTTCAGCCTGTTCTCTACGTTGGCGGTGCTCACCTCGCCGCGGGCGCGGAGCGCTCGTGCGAAGGCACGGCGCCGGACCGCGAGGCGGTAGCACTCGAGCGTCGGATGCAACCACGCACCCCTCCCCGGAAGCACGGCCGCATCATCTGCGGTCACCTGGGAATCTTGGAGAACGACCCTCATGAGTGAGGATCGCGGGGCGCGCGAACGGCATCCGATGCACGTTCTGACGGGTTCCATCTTACACTCTGCGCTCATGCCCCGCCGACGCGACGCCGGCCGGGCTCCGAACCGGTTCGCGGCGGGTCAGCCCTGCTCGAGGATCGAGTCGGGCTGGATGTCGATCTTCGCGCCCGTGAGCTTCGCGGCGAGGCGGGCGTTCTGCCCCTCCTTGCCGATCGCGAGCGAGAGCTGGTAGTCGGGCACGAGCGCACGCACGGCGCGCGTCTGCTCGTCGATCACATAGGCGCTCGTCACCTTCGCGGGCGAGAGCGCCGACGCGACGAACGTCGCGAGGTCGTCGGACCAGTCGACGATGTCGATCTTCTCGGCGCCGAGCTCGGCGGTCACGGCGCGCACGCGCTGGCCGAGCTCGCCGATCGCGGCGCCCTTCGCGTTGACGCCCGGCTGGTTCGCGCGGACGGCGATCTTCGTGCGGTGCCCCGCCTCACGGGCGAGCGAGACGATCTCGACGACGCCCGACGCGATCTCGGGCACCTCGAGCGCGAAGAGCTTGCGCACGAGCGCGGGGTGGGTGCGCGACACGGTGATCGACGGGCCCTTGGCCCCCTTCGCGACGCTCGTCACGTAGACGCGGATGCGCTGGCCGTGGGGGTACTCCTCGCCCGGCACCTGCTCTTCGGGCGGCAGGATCGCCTCGACCGTGCCGAGGTCGATGTGCACCATCTTCGGGTTCGGGCCCTGCTGGATGACGCCCGCGACGATGTCGCCCTCGCGCCCGCGGAACTCGCCGAGCACGGCGTCGTCGGCGATGTCGCGCAGCCGCTGCATGATGACCTGCTTCGCCGCGAAGGCGGCGATGCGTCCGAAGTCGTTCGGGGTGTCGTCGGCCTCGCCGATGACGTTGCCCTCGTCGTCGACCTCGGGCACGTAGATCGTGACGTGCCCGGTCTTGCGGTCGAGCTCGGCGCGGGCGCCGTTCGGGTTCGAATGCCCGTGCTGGTTCGGGTTCTGGTGCTTGAGGTAGGCCATCAGGATCGCCTGCTCGATGATCTGCACCAGTTCGTCGAACGGGATCTCTTTCTCGCGCTCCACCATGCGAAGCATGCTGAGGTCGATATCCATCGCCGGCCTCCTCTATTCAGCTCTCAGGCCGCTTCCCCTCGGAGCGGACATTCAAGCGTATCGGATGCCGCGAGCGGACGTCACGCGCGGGCGCCCGACATTTTCGCGTGAATGCCTATTGACATCGAATACCGATTCGGCGTTAATGAGGGGTGAGATGAAAGAGAAGCGCAGCTACACCATGCGGGCGCGCGCCGACCAGGCGGCGCAGACCCGGCTCCGCATCCTCGAGGCCACGATCGCCCTCGCCGACGAGGTGCCGATCGCCGCATGCACGCTGCCCGCGGTCGCCGATCGGGCCGGCGTGTCGGTGCAGACCGTGCTGCGCTGCTTCGGCTCGCGCGACGGCCTGTTCGACGCCGCGATCGAGCACGGCAGGGCGATCGTGCTCGCCGAGCGCCCCGCCGACCCCGACGACCTCGAGGGCACAGTCGACCTGCTGCTCGACCACTACGAACGACGCGGCGACGGCACCCTGCTGCTGCTCGGCCAGGAGGGCTGGGAGCCGGTGGCGCTCCAGGTCACGGCGACGGGTCGCACCCTGCACCGCGACTGGGTCGAGCGCGCCTTCGCCCCCGCGCTCGACCGCCTCGACGCCGACGCACGCACGGAGGTCGTCGACCTCCTCGTCGCCGCGACCGACGTCTACACCTGGAAGCTCTGGCGCCGGGACCGCGGCCTCGACCGCGCACACGTGCGCGACCGCATGCTGCGGCTCGTCGGCGCCGTGCTCGAGCAGGCCACCCCCGCTCGACGCTGACCCCGCCTCGAATCGAGAAGACACCATGGGCACCTTCGCCGTCATCACCGTCGACGCCGGCGGCAACCTGCCGCCCACGCTCGCCATCGCCGACGAGCTCGCCGGGCGCGGTCACGCCGTGCACGTGCTCGGCCCCGAGTCGGTCCGCGACCGCGCCGACGCCCGCGGCTTCGCGTTCACCCGGCTCGACTCGCTCGGCGGCTGGGACTCGGGCCGACGACGCAGCGTTCCGCGCGTGATCGACGACGTCGTGCGGCTCGCCGCCGATCCCGCGGTCGAGCGCGAGGTCGGTGAGCGGCTCGCCGGTCTCGACGCCGACGCCTCGCTCGTCGACTGCATGATGGCGGGGTCGGGCCGCGCCTCGCGCACGGCCGGCGTGGCGGAGACCGTGCTCTTCCACAGCTTCCACCGGTTCTTCCGCCGCAGCTACGTCCGTGGGCCGGTGGGCACGATCGCGCGGCTTCGCGGCACCGACCCCGCCCGCGAGTGGCGGGCGGCGGCGGCGCGACTCGTCATCAGCGACGCCCGGCTCGACCCCGACGGCGACGAGCAGCACGCGGCATCCGCACAGGTCGAGTGGGCGGGTTCGCTCGAGCGCGGCGTGCCCGCCGGGCGCGGCACCGACCGCCCGCTCGTCGTGCTGAGCCTCAGCACGACGTGGTTCCCCGGCCAGAGCGACGTGTACCAGCGCGCCGTCGCCGCGCTCGGCGGGCTGCCCGTGCGCGGACTCGTCACGCTCGGCGGCCTCGCGCCCGACCGGCCGCTCGAGGTGCCGCCGAACGTCGAGGTCGTCGATCGCGCCGACCATGCGGCCGTGCTCCCGGCGGCGTCGCTCGTCATCGGGCACGGCGGGCACTCGACGACGTTCCGGGCCCTCGCGCACGACGTGCCCGTGATCGCGCTGCCGATGCACCCGCTCATGGACCAGCCGATGGTGGCCGGGGCCGTCGAGGCCGCCGGGGCCGGGCTGCGGCTGCCGAAGCGCTCGAGCGCCGACCGCATCGCGGAGGCCGTCGTCGCGGCCCTCGCCGACGATCGCATGCGGGCGGCCGCGGCCGCGATCGGGCGACGCCTCCGCGCGACCGACGCGGCCGCGGCCTCGGCCGACGTGCTCGAGCGCGTCGGCGGAGTCCGGCAGCGAGCACCTCGGCCGAGCGGCGAGGCGTGAACGGCATCCCGGCCGTGCGCATCGCGCGCCCGTCGCGGCGTTGATCGCACCGCGGCGTCCCGCGAACCGCTCCGACGGGCGCCCGGTGCGAGCGGCGCTGCGCCCCCGCACCGATCAGGACGGACAGCAGGATGCCGCGCGGCCCCCACCACGCGGCATCCGCCCCTGCCGCCGCGCCCCCACGCGGCGGAACCGGCGCGCCCTACGCGCGCCAGACCTGCACGACCGACGGCCGCGGCGCGGCGACCGCGCCCGGCGCCGTCGAGCCGTAGTCGGGGAACAGCGAGCTCGGCGAGGCGAACGAACCCTCCTCGCCCGGGTGCTGCACGGCGACGAACACGACGCCCTCCGCTGCGCGGATCACCGGACCACAGGTCTCCGCCTCGCGCGGCACCGACAGGAACTGCTGCACGCGGCCCCGCTCGGGCCCCTCGAGCGGCACCTTGAAGAGCCCGTCGTTCCTGCGGATCGTCGAGGGCGCGCCGTCGGTCGAGATCCAGAGGTTGCCCTCGCTGTCGAACGCGACATTGTCGGGGCACGAGATCGGCGACACCTGGTCCTTCGGATAGCCCGCGAAGTAGGTCTGCGTGATCGACGCGGGGTCGCCGCAGAGCAGCAGGATGCTCCAGGCGAACCGCTCGCCCGACTGGCCCGCGAGCTCGGTCAGCTCGATGACGTGGCCGTCGCGGTTCGTCGCGCGCGGGTTCGGCTCGTCGACCGGCGGCTTGCCCGCCGTGCCGCGCTGCGTGTTGTTCGTGCACGCGATGTAGACCCGGCCGCTCGTGGGGTGCGGCTCGACGTCCTCGCAGCGATCCATCTTCGTCGCGCCGACGAGGTCGGCCGCGAGGCGCGTGTTGACGAGCACCTCCTCGACCGACATGCCCGGCACGACGCTCTCGCCCTTGCGGGTGAGCGCGATCCACTGCCCCGAACCGTCGAAGGCGCCGTCGCTCGGCAGCTTGCCGGTGCCGTCGATCTCGGCCGCCGGCGAGTTGCCGCTGAAGCGGGCGACGTAGAGGTCGCCCTCGCTCAGCAGGCGGCGGTTCTGCTTGCGGGCGCCCGGGTTGTCCTTCGGGTTGAACGTGTGCTTCGAGACGAACTTGTAGAGGTAATCGCCGCGCTCGTCGTCGCCCATGTAGGCGACGGCGCGGCCGTCCTCGGCGATGCGCACGTTCGCCCCCTCGTGCTTGAAGCGGCCCATCGCGGTGTGCTTGACGGGCGTCGAGGTCGGGTCCTGCGGGTCGATCTCCACGATGTATCCGAACCGGTTCGACTCGTTCTCGTAGCCCGGCGCCGCCCCGTCGAAGCGGGGGTCCCAGGTCTCCCAGCCGGTCGAGGTCGCGGCATCGGCGAACCCGTAGCGCTTGCGGGCCGCGGTGTCGGGCGCCGCCCGGAAGTAGCCGTTGAAGTTCTCCTCGCCGCTCAGCACCGTGCCCCACGGGGTCGTACCTCCGGCGCAGTTGCCGAGCGTGCCGTGCACGACGGTGCCGGTCGGGTCGCCCGCCGTCTTCACGAGCTCCGAGCCCGCGGCCGGGCCGGTGAGGGCGAACTCCGTCTCGACCGTGACGCGGCGGTTGCGCGCGCCGCCCGTGACGATGCGCCACGGCCCGCCCACCCGGTCGCGCTCGACTTCGACGACCGACATGCCCTGCGCGGCCTTGTAGAGCTCGCTGCGCCGACGCAGCTCGGCGGGGTCGCTCGACGGCGGGAACATGATGCCCGGGTTCACGTACTCGTGGTTCGCGACGAGCAGGCCCGTGAGCCCGCCGCGGTCGGCGATCACGTCGAGGTAGTCGTTGTTGTAGCCGAACTGTCGCGCCTGCGCGGCCGCGGTCTGGCCGTGGAGGTCGAAGCCGGGAGCATCCGGGAAGATCGGGTCGCCCCAGCGCACGAGCGCCCGCCAGCGGTAGCCGGCCGGCACGGTGAACTCGTCGACGAGGTGCGAGACCGGCTCGATGGGCTCGAAGGGCAGACCGGATGCCGCGGCGGCAGGCCCGCTCGCGAGCGCCGCTGCCTGCGCCGAGTCGGGACGGAAGGCGCTGCCCGCGGCGAGCGCGAGGGCTCCGGCCGCGCCGAGGCCGAGGAGCGCCCGGCGGCTGAGGGCGGCCGAGGCGAGCGAGCGGAACTCGGGGTTGCCCGAGGTGTTGCACTCGGGACCGAGGCACGCGTCGGCGCACTTCAGCCGGCAGGTCACGGGCGAGCGCTTGCCGCGCGCGTGGTCGGCCATGGGCAGGTCGACGATCGGCAGCGATCGGCGGGTCGGGTCGGCCAGGGTCACGGTGGGTCCTCACTCTCGGCGGTCGCGTCGAGCGTCCCGCCGCAGGGCGACCGTGAGCGGTCCGCTCGGTGAACGCGCGGTGACGAGCCGGGCAACGCTCGGTTCGGGCGGCCGCCGCCGGGGCGCGGCTACTCCCCCGCGACCGTGGGCGGCGTCGCGGTGTCGGGTGCCGAGTCGAAGGCGTTGATCGCCCGGATCACGCGGTGCAGCTCGCCCACCTTGCGGGGGTCGAGCGTCAGCACGAGCCGCGGGTGGTCGAGCTCGTCGTCGTCGGAGCGCTCGGGGCCGAGCGGGGCGGTGCGCTCGATGCGACCCGATGCGCACAGCGACCCGAACCGCTCGTTGAGCTCGTCGATCTCGGCGTCGGTCGGCTCGGCGTTCAGGCGAAGCACGAGCCGGTCGCCGACCCAGCGCAGCGAGTCGTAGTTGCGCCAGAACCGCGTGATCTCCGCGACGGCGGCGTCGACCGTGTCGGTGATGAGCACGCGGTCGAGGTCATCGGGGGCGATCATGCCGAGCGGCACCAGCTGCTCCTCGACGTACCGGCGGAGGCCCTGCCAGTAGCCGCCGCCGGGCGCGTCGAGCAGCACGATCGGCACCGGCTCGGCCTTGCCGGTCTGCTGGAGGGTGAGCAGCTCGAAGGTCTCGTCGAGGGTGCCGAAGCCGCCCGGCAGGCACACGAAGCCGCGCGACTCCTTCATGAGCATGAGCTTGCGGGTGAAGAAGTACTTCATCGACACGAGGTTCGGGTCGACGTCGAACACGGCGTTCGGGCGCTCCTCGAAGGGCAGCCGGATCGAGATGCCGATCGCGCGCTCCGGTCCGGCGCCGTGCGCGGCCGCCTGCATGATGCCGGGCCCCGCGCCCGTCACGACCATCCAACCGTCCCCAGCGAGCGAGGCGGCGACCGCCTCGGCCCGCCGGTACAGCGGGTCGCGCGGCTGGGTGCGCGCCGAACCGAACACGGTGACCTTCGGCACGCCGTCGAACGGCGCGAACAGCCGGAACGCGCTCCGCATCTCCTCGAGCGCGGCGGCCGAGATCTTGAGGTCGAGCCGGTCGGTGCCGTCGAGCCCGAGACCGAGTCCGCTCGCCACGATCCGCCGCACGAGGCTGCGGTTGCCGCGCACGCCCGCCTCGTCGAGCAGCGCCTCGATCTTCGCGGCGAGGTCGTCGGACTGCGGCGTCTCCCCCGTGGCGGGCGTTCGATCGGCGATGCTCATGTGCCAAGCCTCGCATGCCGCGCCACGACCGAGCCCGAGGCATCCTGCAGAATCATGAGCAGACGGCCGATCGGGCCGCACGAGCCGAAGGAACCGAGATGGCCAGGACACGCAATCGGGTGCGATCAGAGCTCAAGAACACCGCGTACGAGATCTTCATCGGCATCCTGTCGGTCCTCTCGATCCTGAACCTCGTGCTCGTGTACGTCATGCGCGACGATCGGGCTCTGCAGGTCGTGCTCTCGGCGATGAACGCCCTGTTCAGCCTCATCTTCCTGTGCGACTTCATCTACCGCATCACGACGGCGCCGTCCGCGTCGAAGTACTTCTTCCGCGGCTTCGGCTGGGCGGACCTGCTCGCGAGCCTGCCCTTCCCGCAGCTGAAGATCCTGCGCATCTTCCGGCTGCTCCGCGTCTTCCGGCTCCTGCGTGAGGTCGGGCCCCGCAAGATCTGGAACACGCTCATCCACGATCGTGCGAACAGCACGCTGATGACGCTGCTGCTCCTCGGCGTGCTCGTGCTGCAGTTCGGCAGCATCACGATCCTCGCCGTCGAGGAGGACGCCGAGGGCGCGAACATCACGACCGCCTCCGACGCGCTCTGGTACACGATCGTGACGATCTCGACGGTCGGGTACGGCGACCAATACCCCGTCACGAACCTCGGGCGCCTGATCGGCGCGATGATCATCGTGGTCGGGGTCGGCATCTTCGGCACGTTCACGGGCTACCTCGCGAACCTGTTCCTCGGACCGCAGAAGGAAGAGGAGGCCGCTGCCCCGTCGCCGGAGGGTGCGGCGTCGGCGACGGGCGCGGACACCGTCGCGTCCGCGGACACCGCCGCGAGCGCGGATGCGGCAGCCGGCTCGGCCGAGGGCGCCCCGGTGACGTCAGCGGCGACGGGCTCGTCGAACGCTCGCAACGGCGTCGCGGATGCCGCTGCGGCCGGCGTCGCAGCCGGGGCGGTGTCGGGCGCGGTCCAGGCCGGCGCGAACGGCGAGCGCGATGCCGGGCCGGTCGACGGCGGCATGTCCGCGGGCCTCGACGCGACGACGGGCACGGGCGCCGCTTCGCCGGCCGAACTCAGCGCGAGGCTGGAGGCCCTGATCGCCCAGTCCGAGGCGACCGCGGCAGAGCTTCGCAGCCTCCTCGCGGACGCGTCGCCCGGACGCTGATCACGCTCGCCTTCGCATCCGGGGTCCGGCATTCGGGGGCTCGACCCCTTGCGTCCCCCTCTCCGCCGCCGTTCTCCTCGAGTGGGCGGATATCGCCCTCTCCGACACGTCTCAAGGGCGATACGCGCCCACTCACACCCTGTCGTCCCCGTCTCCGACACGTCTGAAGGGCGACCCGCGCCCACCACTTCAGCGACGCGCTGACGAGCGCGCGGGAGGCAATCGGTCGTTGCGCCGCCCCTATGCCTCCTCGGCGCGCGCCCTGAGTACGGCGGCGAGATCCGCGAGAAACGCTCGCGGATCGCGGAGGTCGTCGATGGTGACCCTCATGACCACCCAGCCGGCAGCTTCGAGCGCGCGACGACGGGCGATGTCATCGCGCCATCGACGGACATCGCGGCGGTGTTCCTCGCCCTCGTACTCGATCGCGACCCTCCGAGCCGGATATCCGAGGTCGGGGTGAAGCGCTTTCCCGCCCGCGACGATCACCGTCGGTGCGATCGTGGGCTCGGCGAAGCCGGCGGCGACGATCAACAGCCGCGTATGGGTCTCCCGGCGCGAATCGACACCGGTACGCACGAACGCGAGCGCCTCGAGCAGTCGGTTCGTGCCTCGGGCCGGGCGGTGCCGCTCGATCGCGGCGCGCAGTTCTTCGATCGAGCACAGCGGCGCCCTGCGCACTCCACGAGCGAGTCGTTCGCCTGAGACGAGCGCATCACCGACGGCGACGAGATCGGGGAGGTCGAGCATTCCCTCCAGCATTCGCCACGTTTCCGCTGGCGAGCTCACGGGCAGACCCTCGAACCACGCGGAATGCATCCTGCGAATACGATGGCCCTGAACGTTGGGGCGGCGCGGGCGCGTCCCATCACCCGACGCGATGTGCAGCATCGATTCCCCCTCGAAGCGGCGCGGCAGGGGCAGTCGATAGATCAGGGCGGCAGTGGTGTGGCTGAACACCTCGCCCTCGCGGAGCCGCGGGACGTACGCCCGGCAACGTCCGAGAAGCGTCTCGAGATCGATGCCGATGCTGCGGACTCCGTGAAATGGTCGATCGATGTCGCTCCCGCGCAGCCGCTTCGGGCTCAGCCCGGCACCCCCATCGGCGGTCGCCCGGAACGCGCGTCGATGCAGATGCGAGGGTATCGGGGTGCGCCGGGCCATTCCGAGAGCATGCCCTGCTCGCCGCCATCACCGGCGGAGTCATCCACAGGCCGATCGCGCGCAGACGCGCGACTCGTCCGAGTGGGCAGCTATCGCCCTCTCAAGCCGCTCCGAAGGGCCATATGCGCCCACTCGATCCCGGCGAACACGCGCGACGCCAACGAGCGGGCAGAAATCGCGCTCTCAACCCCCTCCGAAGGGCCATATGCGCCCACTCGATCCCGGCGAACACGCGCGACGCCAACGAGCGGGCAGAAATCGCCCTCTCAACCCCCTCCGAAGGGCCAAATGCGCCCACTCGATCCCGGCGAACACGCGCGACGCCAACGAGCGGGCAGAAATCGCCCTCTCAGCCCCATCCGAAGGGCAATATGCGCCCACTCGCGAAACGCAGATGCGAACGCGAGCGCGAACCGACTCGGCGCGAACGCGAACGCGAACCGACTCGGCGCGAACGCGAACGCGAACCGACTCGGCGAGAACGCGCGACGCCCGAGCGCGGGCGCCGCGCGGACTTCGTCAGGCGCCGAGCGCGGGGCGCCGCGCGGACTTCGTCAGGCGCCGAGCGCGGGGCGCCGCGCGGACTTCGTCAGGCGCCGAGCGCCGCGACGACTCCGTCGATCGGCACCTGGGTGCGCTCGCCCGACTCGCGGTCCCAGACCTCGACGACACCGTCGGCCACGCCGCGGCCGGCGATCACGATCGTCGGCACGCCGATGAGCTCGGCGTCGGCGAACTTCACGCCGGGCGAGAGCTTGGGACGGTCGTCGTAGAGCACGTCGCGTCCCGAGGCCTCGAGGTCGGCCACGATGCGCTCGGCGGCGTCGAACGCGGCCTGGTCCTTGCCGGTCGCGAGCACGTGCACGTCGAACGGGGCGACCGAGGCCGGCCAGACGAGGCCCTTGTCGTCGTTGTGCAGCTCGGCGATGATCGCGAGGATGCGGGTGATGCCGATGCCGTACGAGCCCATCGTCACGGTCGCGAGCTTGCCGTTCTCGTCGAGCACCTTGAGCCCGAGCGCCTCGGCGTACTTGCGGCCGAGCTGGAAGACGTGGCCGATCTCCATGCCGCGGGCGAGCTCGACGGGGCCCGAGCCGTCGGGCGCGGGGTCGCCGGCGCGCACGTCGGCGATGTCGACCACGCCGTCGGCGGTGAAGTCGCGCCCGGCGACGAGCGAGAGCACGTGCTGCTCGTGCTGGTTCGCACCGGTCACCCAGGCGGTGCCGTCGACGACGCGCGGGTCGACGAGGAACCGGATGCCGGTCGCCGACTCCTCGCCGAGCACGGGACCCTCGGGCGACCACGGGCCGATGTAGCCCTTCACGAGCGCGGGATGCTTCGCGAAGTCCGACTCGGTGGCGGCCTCGACCTCGGCCGGGGCGAAGGCGACCTCGGCGCGCTTCATCTCGACCTCGCGGTCGCCGGGCATGCCGACGACGACGAGCTCGCGGGTGCCGTCGAGGTGGGTCAGCGCGAGCACGACGCACTTGAGCGTGTCGGCCGCGTGCCACGAGCGGTCGGTGCGCGACTCGTGGTCGTTGACGTGGTCGACGAGGCTCAGAATCGTCGGCGTGTTCGGCGAGTCGAAGATGCGCGCCTCGGGCTGTCCGTCGATCGGCAGCGGCTCGGGTGCGAGCGTCTGGAACGCCTCGACGTTCGCGGCGTAGCCGCCGGCCGAGCGCACGAACGTGTCCTCGCCGACGGGCGTCGGGTGCAGGAACTCCTCGCTCTTCGAGCCGCCCATCGCGCCGGCGTCGGCCTGCACGATGACGTACTCGAGGCCCAGGCGCGTGAAGATGCGCTCGTAGGCGTCGCGCTGCGCCTGGTATGAGGCATCCAACCCCTCGTCGGCGACGTCGAACGAGTAGGCGTCCTTCATGGTGAACTCGCGGCCGCGCAGGAGCCCCGCGCGCGGACGCGCCTCGTCGCGGTACTTGTCCTGGATCTGGTAGATCGTGAGCGGCAGGTCCTTGTACGAGGTGTACAGGTCTTTCACGAGCAGCGTGAAGACCTCTTCGTGGGTGGGGGCCAGCAGCATGTCGGCCTCCTTGCGGTCCTGCAACCGGAAGAGCGCGTCGCCGTACTCGGTCCACCGGCCGGTGACCTCGTAGGGCTCGCGCGGCAGCAGCGCCGGGAAGTGCACCTCGTGCGCACCCGCCGCCTCCATCTCCTCGCGGACGATGCGCTCGATCTTCGCCTTCACGCGCAGGCCCAGCGGCAACCACGCGAAGATGCCCGGCGCCTGGCGCCGGATGTAGCCGGCGCGCACGAGCAGCTTGTGGCTCACGACCTCGGCGTCGGCCGGGTCTTCGCGAAGGGTGCGGAGGAAGAAGTTCGAAAGGCGTGTGGGCACCCGACGATTGTACTGACGACACCGGGATGCCTCGTGCCCTAGGGTGCACGTCATGGATGAGTCGAGCACGCCCTTCTCCGTCGAGGTCTCCTCCGCGGGGTGGCGCACCGAGGCCGAGCGGTGGATCGGCGACGCCCTCGCGGCCCGCGGGGCCGCCGTCGTCCGCACCCGGCAGCCGCGGGTGCGGCCGTGGTCCACGCAGCTCGTCGTCGAGGCGGAGGGGCCGGCCGGCCCCGAACGGTTCTGGTTCAAGGCGAACTGCCGGGCGCAGTCGTTCGAGCCGGCGCTCCAGTCGGCGCTCGCGGCCCTCCTGCCCGACGACGTCGACGCCCCCGTCGCGGCGGACCGCGCCCGTGGCTGGATGCTCACCGCCGACCGCGGGCCGACGCTCGCGGATCGGCACGACCCCGACGCGCGCGACTGGTCGCGCGTCGTCGCCGAATGGGCGCGACTGCAGCGGGCCGTCGCGGGCCGCTCGACCGAGCTGCTCGCCGCCGGGGTGCCCGACTGCTCCCCCGCGACCGTGCCGGCGCGGTACGCCGAGATGCTCGAACTGGTGCTCGCGCTGCCGCCGGGCCACCCCTCGTCGCCCGATGCCGCGACGGCCGACGCCCTCACGGGCGCAGCCGACCGAGTCGAGCGGGCCGCCGAGACGCTCCACGCGAGCGGGCTGCCGGCCACGCTGCAGCACGGCGACCTGCACCCCGGCAACGTGTTCGACCCGGGCGATGCGGCGGGCGGGCTCCGGCTCTTCGACTTCGGCGACGCGCAGTGGGCGCACCCGATCGAAGCCGTGCTCGTGCCGTATGCGGTGATGGAGCACGGCGGCATCGACCCGGCTCCCGTCGTCGCGGGCTTCCGCGACTCGTGGGCCGCGGTCGCGCGGTTCGACGACGAGGAGTGGGCCGCGCTCGTCGCCGCGGCCGAGACGACGCAGGCGGTCAACCGCGCGCAGACCTGGTCGGGCTGCCTCGCCCAGGCCACCGACGACGAGACGGCCGACTGGGGCGAGGCCGTGCTGCGGCACCTCTCGCGAGTGCTCGGGCCGGCCGGCGACTCGTAGGCTGGGCGCATGCCCGCCCGCCGACCGCATCTCGCCCCGTCCGTCGCGCAGAGCGAGCTCGCCGCCTCGCTCGCCGAGCTCCGGGCGTCGATGGGGCTGCCCGACGGGTTCCCGCCCGACGTCGTCGCCGAGGCCGAGGCCGCTCGCCCCGACGCACCCGGCCGGGACCTGCGCGACCTGCCGTTCGCGACGATCGACCCGGCGGACTCGACCGACCTCGACCAGGCGATGCACCTCGAGCGCCACGGCGACGGCTATCTCGTGCACTACGCGATCGCCGACGTGCCGGCGTTCGTGCGACCCGACGGCGCGGTCGACCGCGCCGCGCGCGAGCGCGGGCAGACGCTCTACGCCCCCGACGGGCGCGTGCCGCTGCATCCGCCCGTCATCGGCGACGATCGCGCGTCGCTGCTGCCGGGGGTCGACCGGAGCGCGTTCGTCTGGCGGTTCGAGCTCGCCGCCGACGGCGCGCTCGAGGCCACCGGGCTCGAGCGCGCGCTCGTCCGCTCACGGGCGCGCCTCGACTACCCGGCGGCGCAGGCCCTCATCGACGGCGGCGACCGCGAGTCGCCCGCAGCGCTGCTCGGCGAGATCGGGCGCGCGCGCATCGACCAGGAGCGCCGTCGCGGCGGGGCGAGCCTCAACACCCCCGACGAGGAGATCGTGCGCAGCGACGGCGGCTACGGCCTCGAGCGCCGCACGCCGCTGCCGGTCGAGGACTGGAACGCCCAGCTCTCGCTGCTCGCCGGAATGGCCGCCGCCGCCATCATGCTCGAGGCACGGGTCGGCATCCTCCGCACGATGCCGAGCCCCGACGAGGAGCGGCTCGCCGCGTTCCGGCGGCAGACGGAGGCGCTCGGGCGCCCCTGGCCCGCGGGCGAGTCGTACGGCGAGTACCTCCGCAGCCTCGACCGTGCCGACCCCGTCGTGCTCGCGGTGCTGCAGGCCGCGAGCGGACTGTTCCGCGGTGCCGGCTACGCGGCCTTCGACGGCGAGCCGCCCGCCGACACGATGCAGGCCGCGCTCGCGTCGCCGTACGCGCACGTGACCGCGCCGATCCGCCGGCTCGTCGACCGATGGGGCCTCGTCGTGTGCGAGGCGATCGTCGCCGGACGCGAGGTCCCGGCATGGGCGCGCTCCTCGCTCGTCGAGCTGCCCGCGATCATGGCGGCGTCCGAGCAGCGCGCGGGGCGGCTCGGCGCCGAGGCGATCGCCAGGGTCGAGGCGGCGCTCCTGCGCGACCGCGTCGGCGAGCGTTTCACCGCGACGGTGCTCGAGCTGCGCGGCGAACGAGCGGTCTTCCAGCTCGAGACGCCCGCGGTCACCGCGAGCTGCCCCGCGCCGGCGACCGCCGCTCCCGGCGGCGCGATCGAGGTCGTGCTCGAAGCCGCCGACATCGGCACGGGAGCGGTGCGGTTCGACGCGGTCTGAGGCGCGCGCACCGCGGTGCGCCCTGCGGGCCCCGGGCGCTCAGACGCCCTCGGCGTCCGCTTCGTCGTCGAGGGCGAAGCGTTCGAGGTCGCCCTCGGCCGCCGTCGCCGCGTCGTCGTCGGTCTCGTCGTCGTCGGTCTCGTCGTCGTCGTCGGTCTCGTCGTCGTCGTCGGTCTCGTCGTCGTCATCGACACCCTCGTGGAGGGTGCCCATGCCGTCGGGGTAGCCCGCCGTATCGGGATACTCGAACCGGCCGTCGTCGCCACGCATCGCGGGTCTCCTCTCGCCGACGGATGCCGGCGGGGCATCCGTGTGCGCACACCCTACTCGTGCGCGGCGGGCGCGGCTACGGCGTGACGACGGTCGGGGCGCCGACCGGCGCGTCCGTGCCCATCTCGTCGGCGATGCGCTGCGCCTCGGCGATGAGGGTCTCGACGATCTCGGCTTCGGGCACGGTCTTGATGACCTCGCCCTTGACGAAGATCTGGCCCTTGCCGTTGCCGCTCGCGACGCCGAGATCGGCCTCGCGGGCCTCGCCCGGGCCGTTCACGACGCAGCCCATGACCGCGACGCGCAGCGGCACCGTGACGTGCTTGAGGCCCTCGGTCACGTCGTTCGCGAGCGTGTAGACGTCGACCTGCGCCCGTCCGCACGACGGGCACGAGACGATCTCGAGCTTGCGCTCGCGGAGGTTCAGCGACTGCAGGATCTGCAGGCCGACCTTGACCTCCTCGACGGGCGGGGCCGACAGCGAGACGCGGATCGTGTCGCCGATGCCCTCGCCCAGCAGGATGCCGAACGCCGTCGCCGACTTGATCGTGCCCTGGAACGCCGGCCCGGCCTCGGTCACGCCCAGGTGCAGGGGCCAGTCGCCGCGCTCGGCGAGCATGCGGTACGCCTTCACCATGACGATGGGGTCGTTGTGCTTGACCGAGATCTTGAAGTCGTGGAAGTCGTGCTCCTCGAAGAGCGACGCCTCCCACACGGCCGACTCGACGAGCGCCTCGGGCGTCGCCTTGCCGTACTTCTCGAGCAGTCGCGGGTCGAGGGACCCCGCGTTCACGCCGATTCGGAGCGAGACTCCCGCGGCCTTCGCCCGGGCGGCGATCTCGCCGACGCGGTCGTCGAACTTGCGGATGTTGCCCGGATTCACGCGCACCGCCGCGCAGCCGGCGTCGATCGCGGCGAACACGTAGTTCGGCTGGAAGTGGATGTCGGCGATGACCGGGATCTGGCTCTTCTTCGCGATGATCGGCAGCGCCTCGGCGTCGTCGCGGCTCGGCACGGCGACGCGCACGATGTCGCAGCCCGAGGCGGTGAGCTCGGCGATCTGCTGCAGCGTCGCGTTGATGTTCGTCGTCGGGGTCGTGGTCATCGACTGGACGCTCACCGGGGCGTTGCCGCCGACGAGCACCTTGCCCACCTTGATCTGGCGCGACTTGCGTCGAGGGGCCAGGACTTCGGGGACCTTCGGCATTCCGAGATTCACAGCAGGCACGTCCCCAAGTCTAGTTGCGCCCGGGCGGGTGCCGGCTGCGAGCGGGATGCCCGGGCGGATGCCGCGGATCGAGACGGCCTGCGGCATCCGCCGACGTCAGACGTCGACGAGCGCGACGAGCGCCGCGAGGAACTCCGCCGGCCGCTCGAGGTGCGGCGAGTGGCCGCACCCCGCGAGCTCGACCTCGGTGACCGCGCCCCCGCGCTCCGCGTAGCGGGCGAGCACCGCCCGCGTCTGGGCCACCATCGGCTGCGGCGGCGCGAGCTCGTCGCCGGGCCAGCCCGGGATGACGCCGGCCTTGCCGAGCTGGTTGAGGTCGAAGAACGACGCGTCGCCGACGATCGCGTCGTCGGCGCCGTGGATCCAGAGCACGGGCGGCTTCGAGGCGACGTCGACGATGCCCGACGTGTCGAAATGCACCGGCGCCATCGTGTTGAGCACCCCGCGCCCGCCGGGCGCGAAGCCGGGCCAGTTCGTCGACCCCGAGGCATCCCCCGGATAGTTGTCGACGCCGGCGGAGGTCGTGAGCATCGAGGCGACCCAGATCGCCTCGTGCTCCGAGGCGAAGCCGGGTGCGACGTAGCTCGACCGGTACACCGCGAGGGGCGAGGTCGGCGCCTCTTCGCTGCGGTCGCCCGCGGCGAGGCGGGCGACGAAGTCGGGGTTCGCTCCCCCGCCGCCGGTGCCGGCGCCGTCGGCGGCGAGCAGCGAGCCGTCGAGCCGGGTGCCGCCGAAGCCGTACGGCGACACGGTCGACTGCAGCGTGAGGCTCGCGACGAGCTCGGGCCGGTCGATGAGCAGCTGCATCGCGACGCCGCCGCCCATGCTCCAGCCGACGAGGTGCACGGCGCCGAGGCCGAGCTCGTCGATGACCGAGGCGACGTCGTCGGAGAAGTCGCGCACCCCGCGCGTGGCATCGACGGGCAGCGTCTCGCTGTCGCCGAATCCGCGCAGGTCGATCGCGATCGCACGGACCGAGGCCGGCAGCGCGAGCATGACCGGCTGCCAGAAGAGCGACGACGAGACGTTGCCGTGCACGAGGACGACCGTCGCCGTCGGCTCGCCCGGCGCCGCAGGACGCTCGAGCACCCCCGCCCGAAGGCGCGACGTGGCCACCTGCCGGGACCGGATGCCCGGCAGGATCGTGTCGACCACGGCCTACCCGACCGCGGCGGTGTCGAGGGGCGGCTCCGTCGCGGCGACGACCTCGTCGACCGTGACCCCGGGTGCGCACTCGACGAGCACGAGCCCGTCGGCCGTGACGTCGATGACGGCGAGGTCGGTGATGATGCGGTCGACGACGCCCTTGCCGGTGAGCGGCAGCGAGCACTCGTTCACGATCTTCGGCGAGCCGTCCTTCGCGACGTGCTCCATGAGCACGATGCGGCGGCGGGCGCCGTGCACGAGGTCCATCGCGCCGCCCGGTCCCTTCACCATCTTGCCGGGGATCATCCAGTTCGCGAGGTCGCCGCGAGCCGAGACCTGCATGGCGCCGAGGATGGCTGCGTCGATCTTGCCGCCGCGGATCATGCCGAAGCTGAGCGCCGAGTCGAAGTACGCGGCGCCGGGCAGCACCGTCACGGTCTCCTTGCCGGCGTTGATGAGGTCGGGGTCGACCGCGTCCTCGGTCGGGTACGGCCCGACGCCGAGGATGCCGTTCTCCGACTGCAGCAGGATGGTCGTGCCCTCGGGCACGTAGTTCGGCACGAGCGTGGGCAGGCCGATGCCGAGGTTGACGTACGATCCGTCGCTGAGTTCACGGGCGGCGCGGGCCGCCATCTCGAGGCGGGTGAGTGCCATGGCTCAGGCTCCTTCCGGCATCTCGCGCGACGCCGCCTTCTCGACCGAGACCGTCCGGCGCTCGATCCGCTTCTCGATGTCGGGGCCGACGACGACCACGCGGTCGACGTACACGCCGGGCAGGTGCACGGCGTCGGGGTCGAGGTCGCCGGGCTCGACGAGCTCCTCGACCTGGGCGATGCAGACGCGGCCCGCCATCGCCGCGAGCGGCGAGAAGTTGCGGGCCGACTTGTCGAACACGAGGTTGCCGAAGCGGTCGGCCCTGAGCGCGTGCACGAGCGAGAAGTCGGTCGTGATCGCCTCCTCCAGCACGAACTCGCGCGGCTCGCCCGCGACCTCGAAGGTCTGCACGGGCTTCGGCGGGCTCGCCACGGCGATCGTGCCGTCGGCGTGGTAGCGGCGCGGCAGTCCCCCCTCGGCGACCTGCGTGCCGACGCCCGTCTGCGTGAAGAACGCGGCGATGCCGCTGCCGCCGGCCCGCAGCTTCTCGGCGAGCGTGCCCTGCGGGGTGAGCTCGAGCTCGAGCTCGCCCGAGAGGTACTGCCGCTCGAACTCCTTGTTCTCGCCGACGTACGAGGAGGTCATCTTGGCGATGCGCTGCTTCGCGAGCAGCACGCCGAGCCCCCAATCGTCGACGCCGCAGTTGTTCGAGACGACGGAGAGCCCGTCGACCCCTGCATCGAGCAGGGCCTGGATCAGCACCATCGGGATGCCGCAGAGCCCGAACCCGCCGACGGCGAGACTGGCTCCTGAGGGGATGTCGGCGACCGCTTCTTGGGCGGACCCGACGACTTTGTCGAGTGTCACGATGCACCTTCCTGTGTCTCCGCGGCCTGGATGCGGGTGCGGATCACATCGATCACGCTACCGGTGCCGGAGGCCGACATGAGGATCGTGTAGTGGTTGACGTCGTCGACCTCGTGGACGACGAGCTGCGGAAGCCTCGCCGCCGAGGCGGCGACGAGCGGTTCCGAGTAGAGCGGCGCGCCGTCCTGCAGCCCCCGCGGCGCCCGGAAGAAGTCGACCGGGCCGGGCAGCGCGGCGAGCGCCTCGGCGTAGCCCGCCGAACCGTCGAGCTCGAGCGCGTTCACCGCGACCGCGTCGGCGTTCGCCGAGCTGCGCAGCTCGGGCGCCTCACCCTCGAGGTCGTAGTCGACGTACGCCTCGATCGCGTCGCTCCAGTACGGCCCGAGCGCCGGATGCCTCCGCCAGAAGGCGGTGTACGCCGCCCGGTCGGGGAACGTCATGGCGAGCCGCTCGAGCGCCGGGCCGAGCAGCAGCGCCGGCAGGTCCTCCGGCGCCACGCCCTCGGGCGCCGGGATCGGCAGGCCGCCGTCGACGAGGGCGACGCCCGCGACGCGATCGGAATGCCGCTCGGCCAGCCGAACGGTGACGAAGGCGCCCATCGAATGCCCGACGACGTACGCCCGCTCGACGCCGTGCGCGTCGAGCACGCGGGCGAGGTCGTCGGCGTGCTGCTCGAGCCCGTACGGCGCCGGCAGCCGGTTGCTGCGTCCCCGTCCGCGCAGGTCGGGCGCGATCACCCGCCGCTCGGGCAGCCCGTCGGCGAGCTGGTCCCACGCGCGATGGCTCGCCGTGATGCCGTGCACCGCGAGGATCGGCGGCCCCGCGGCATCCGCATGCCAGACGCCGCCCGCGATGGCGCCGCCCACGACCGGGGCGGTGAAGGCCGTGCCGGTCATCGCGCGCTCCATCCGCCGTCCATCGTGCAGCTCGCGCCCGTCACCATGCCCGCGTCGGGTCCCGCGAGCCACAGTGCGAGGCTCGCGACCTCGGCGGGCTCGACGAGGCGCTTGATCGCCGACTCGGTGAGCATGATCCGCGGCAGCACCTCTTCCTCGGTGATGCCGTGCAGGCGCGCCTGGTCGGCGATCTGCTTCTCGACGAGCGGGGTGCGCACGTAGCCCGGATCGATGCAGTTCGAGGTCACGCCGTGCGGGCCGCCCTCGAGCGCGGTCACCTTCGAGAGCCCCTCGAGGCCGTGCTTCGCGGCGACGTACGCCGCCTTGTACGGCGAGGCGCGCAGGCCGTGCACGCTCGACAGGTTGATGATGCGCCCGAAGCCGCGCTCGTACATGCCGGGCAGCGCCGCCCGGATCAGCAGGAACGGCGACTCGAGCATGAGCCGGAGGATGAACGAGAACCGCTCGGGCTCGAACTCCTCGATCGGGCGCACGTGCTGGATGCCGGCGTTGTTCACGAGGATGTCGGCGTCGAGCGAGAGGCCCGCCAGCGCCGACGTGTCGGCGAGGTCGACGGCCCACGACTCGCCGCCGAGCTCGTCGGCGAGCGCGGCCGCGGCGGCGCCGTCGAGGTCGGCGATGACGACGTGCGCGCCGGCGTTCGCGAACGCCCGGGCGCACGCCGCGCCGATGCCGCTCGCTCCCCCGGTGACGACGGCGCGCCGTCCGGTCAGATCGGTCACGTTTCCTCCTTGCTGGCCGCGCCCCCGCGCGGCGTGGTGGGTGGGGCGGGATGTCCCGGGCTCATGCATCGGTCGTCGCCTCCGGCTCCATGGGGTGGCTCCTGCGCCCCGATCGGATGCGCTGCGGGAGGCCGGCGATGCCGCCCGGCAGGAAGAGCACGACGAGGATGAAGAGCGTGCCGAGGATGAACAGCGGCTCGCTGAGCGGCACCCGGAGCAGGGCCGGGAGCCCGGCGATGAAATCGGAGCCGGCGAGCGCGGTGAGCCGCTGGTCGAGCAGCGTGTAGACGAGCCCGCCGACGATCGCGCCCCAGCGGTAGCCAACCCCGCCGAGCACCACGATGACGAGCAGCGTGAGCGTGAAGTCGGCGGTCGCGATGCGCGGCGACGCACCCGACTGCAGCAGCAGGTAGGCCATGCCCGTGACGACGGCGAGCACCGAGGCCACGACGAAGACGAGGAGCTTCACGGTGTACGGGCGCAGGCCGAGCACCCGCACGCGCAGCTCGTTCTCACGGGTCGCAGCGGCGACGTGCCCGGCGCGGCTCTGCTCGACCCACAGCACGACGAGGTACACCACCACGAGCACGCCGAGCGCGAGCCAGTAGAGGTTGCGGGTGTCGACGACCCCCACGAGGGCGTCGGGCACGTGCTCGATGTCGAGCGAGAGCCCCTCGTCGCCGCCCGTCGCACCGCCGGGGTTGCGGCGGATGAGCACCGAGCCGGCCTGGGCGAAGGCGAGCGTCACCATCGCGAACGAGATGCCCGTCACCCGCAGGGCGAGGGCGCCGACCGTCATCGCGAGCACGAGTCCGCCGATGAGCGTCACGAGGATGGCGACGACGAAGACGAGGTCGCTCGGCCACTCGGGCGGCGCGAAGGCGTCGAGCGTCATGCCGAGCCCGTACGCGCCGGCGGCGAAGAAGAGCGCGTGCCCGAACGAGAGCAGTCCGGCCAGGCCGAACATCATGCGGTAGCCGAGGGCGAGCGCGGCGATGAGCATCGCGTAGGCGAGCAGCTGCAGCGTGCCCGGCGTGTACGTCGGCCCCGGCAGGACGCCGGGGAGGTCGATCGCGAGGAGCGGCAGCACGGCGAGCACCGCGACGGCGGCCACGCCGCCGATCACCGGACGGAGGGCCCTGGCCTGCGAACGGTTCAGCCTCGACATCATGCGACCTTCCCCATGAGCCCCGTGGGGCGGACGAGCAGCACGGCGGCGAGCGCGACGACGACCACGAGGTCGCCGGTGCCGCCGAGGTAGAAGTTGGCGAACTGCTGCAGCACCGCGACGAGCACCGAGGCGACGGCCGCGCCCGTGAGCGAGCCGAGCCCGCCGATCACGGTGACGATGAAGGCGAAGATGAGCAGCACGCTGCCGAGGTGCGCCGAGACGTAGCCGTAGTAGACCGAGGCGAGCACGCCCCCGAGCCCCGCGGCGGCACCGCCGATCGCGAAGACGATCGTGAACGAACGACGCACGTCGATGCCGAGGGCCGACACCATCTGCCGGTTCTCGACCCCGGCGCGGATGATGAGCCCGTACCGCGTGCGGTGCAGGAAGAGCACGATGCCGCCGAGTACCACGAGCGCGCACGCGATGAGCAGGAACCGGTCGTTCGGGATCTTCGCCCCGAGGATCTCGGTCGTCTGCGTGAGCCATTCGGGCTTCGCCGTGTAGATCGGGTCGGTGCCCCAGATGCCCTCGAACAGGGCGACGGCGGCGAGCGAGAGCCCGACGGTCACGAGTGCCTGCTCGATGTGCCGTTCGTAGAGCCGCCGGATCAGGAGGTACTCGGTGAGGGCCGCGACGATCGCGCCGACGGCCATGCCGACGAGCGCCGAGACCGCGAGCCCGAGCCATGTGCCGTCGGACACCCGGCGGCCGACCTCCCAGCCGAGGAACGCCGAGACGGTGAGGAACGCGCCGTGGGCGAAGTTCAGCACGCCCATCAGTCCGTAGATGAGCGAGAGCCCGCTCGCGACGAGGAAGTAGAGGGCCCCGAGGCCGAGGCCCGTGATGAGCAGCAGGACGACGGTGCTCATCAGGCGGCCTCGCTCGCGTCGTGCACGCCGAGGTGGCGCTGCACGAGCGCCTCGTCGTCGAGGAACGCGGATGCGGTGCCGGTGAACACGACGCGCCCGCCCGAGAGCACGACGACCCGTTCGGCGAGCCGTCGGATGACGTGCAGGTTCTGCTCGACGAGGAGGATCGGCACGGTCGCGGCCGCGGCGGCGAGGGCCGTCGCGACCTCGTCGACGATGCGCGGCGCGAGCCCCTTCGTCGGCTCGTCGACGAGCAGCAGGCGGTTGTCGTTCACGAGTGCCCTGGCGAGCGACACCATCTGCTGCTGTCCGCCCGAGAGGGTGCCCGCGCGCTGCGCCCGACGCTCCACGAGGTCGGGGAAGAGCCGTTCGACGAGCTCGCGCCGCGGTGCGGCGTCGCGCTCGGCGAGCCGGAGGTTCTCGGCGACCGTCAGGCCGCCGAACACCTCGCGGTCCTCGGGCACGTAGCCGACGCCGCGTTGCACGATGCGGTGCGTCGGCAGGGCGTCGATCCGCTCACCGGCGAGGCGCACGTCGCCCGTGCGCTCGATGAGCCCGAGGATCGACTTCACGGTCGACGTCTTCCCGACGCCGTTGCGGCCGAGGAGGGCGGTGACCCCCGTGGCCGGCACCTCGAACGCCACGTCCTCGACGACCTGCTGTCCGGCGATGCGCCCGGTGAGGCCGCGAACGGCCAGGATGGGCTCGCTCACATCGCCTCCCCGAGGTACGCGGACTGCACGGTGGGGTTCGCCATGACGGCCTCCGGGGTGTCGACGGCGAGCAGTTCGCCGTGGTGCATGACCGCGACGCGGTCGACGAGGCCGAGCACGACCTCCATGTGGTGCTCGACCATGAGCACGGTGCGCCCGCCGCGATGCAGCCGGCGGATGACCTCGGTGAGAGCGGGCACGTCGCCGGAGGCGACGCCCGCCATCGGCTCGTCGAGCAGGATGACCTTCGGGTCCTGGGCGATGAGCATCGCGATCTCGACCTTGCGCTTCTCGCCGTGCGCGAGACCGGATGCCTCGGCGTCGACGCGGTGCCCGAGCCCGACCTCCTCGAGGCTCTCGAGGGCCCGGCTCGTGGCCGCGTCGCCCGCCCGCGGAATGCGCACGAGGCTCGTGGCGCCGCCCAGGCGCGCCTGCGCGGCGAGCCGCACGTTCTCGAGCACGGTGAGTGCCGGGAACAGGCTCGAGGTCTGGAAGGTCCGGCCGAGCCCGGCGGTCGCGCGGCGGTGGACGGGCTCCCGCGTGACCTCGACGCCGTCGAGCAGCACTCGGCCGGCGGTGGGGCGCACGACCCCCGAGACGACGTTGAAGAGCGTCGTCTTGCCGGCGCCGTTCGGACCGATCACGCCGAGCATCTCCCCGGCGCGGACCTCGAGCGAGACGCCCTCGAGGATGCGGGCCCCGCCGATGCGGAGCCCGATCCCCTCGAGAGCGAGCATCGCGTGATCGCTCGTCATGCGGTCACTCGCCCGCGACGGGCGGGGCGACCGTCTCGGCGTCGACGGTGTCGACGAGCTCGGGCACCCAGGCGTCGCCGTCCTGCACGAGCTTCGCCTGGTACATCGGCTGGATCATCGCGTGGTCCTCCTCGCGGACCGTGATCTCGCCCTTGACCGAGTCGAACGTCCAGCCCTCGAGCGCGTCGACCATGCCGTCGACGGTGTCGCCGCCCTCGCGTACCGCCTGCACGAGCATCTGCGCAGCGACGAAGCCGTCGGGCGAGAACAGGTCGGGCGTCGCCCCGGCCTCGTCGAGGTGCTCGATCATGGCGGCCTCGACGTCGGTGCCCGCGGCGCCCGCGAAGTAGTGGTTGAGGAAGGAGATGTCGCTCGAGGCGTCGCCGTAGGCGCCGTACGTCGCGACGTCGCCGAGGCCGGTCACGACGGGCGCGGCGTCGAACACGCCCTGCTGGGCGAGCGCCGTCCACATGGCTCCCGACGAGGCGCCGGCCCAGGCGACGAACACGAGGTCGGGCGAGGCGGCGACGAGCTGCTGCGCGAAGGGCGTGAACTCCGTCGCGTCCTCCGCGACGAGCACGCCCTCGACCGTCGCGCCCTGGCCGCCGAGGACGGCCTGCACGCCCGCGAGGTTGCCCTGGCCGAAGGCGTTGTCCTGCGCGAACACGACGACCTTCTTGCCGGCCGGGTCGCCGATGAACGTGCCGGCGGTCGCGACGTCCTGGTAGGTCTGGCGGCCCGAGCGGAACGTGTAGTCGTTCGCGCCGGTGATCGCGTCGGCCGCGGCCGGGCCCGAGATGTAGAGGATCTCGTTCTGCTCGGCCTGCTCGGCGAGCGCGGTCGCGATGCCCGAGACCACCGTGCCGGCGATGATCTGCGTGCCCTGGCCGATGACGTCCTTCGCGAGCGAGACGGCCGTGTCGGGGTTGCCCTGGTCGTCGAGCCATTCGATGTCGAGCTCGCGCCCGTCGACGGCACCCGTGCCGTCGGTCGCGTAGTCGAGGCCGGCCTCGAAGCCCGCGGTGTAGGCCTCGCCGTAGGCGGCGAGCGGGCCCGTCTGGCTCGTGATCATCGCGACCTTCACGGGGGCGGCCGCGTCGCCCGACGCATCGCCCCCGCCTCCGGTCGTGGTCGGTGCGCAACCGACCAGGGCGATGGACGCGGCGGCGATGACGGCCGTCGCGAGATACGTCTTCGTAACCCGCATGGTGTGTGTGCCTCTCAACGGTGAACGGCTGTGTGACGGGCGCCGCGATCTGCGACGCCCGGTGTGCGCTCACCAGTATTCGATGCGCATGCCTGCAGCGTCGATGTCGAGAATCGCAGTCTCGATGTGCAGTTCTGCACATCGCGTGCGCGGCGATCGTCGCCCCGGGGGAACCTAGACTGGAAGCACACCCCACCTGCTGACGAAGGAGTCACCCCACCATGAGCACGCCCGACGTCGTCATCATCGCCGGCGCCCGCACCCCGTTCGCCCGCATCAACGGCAACCTCGCCTCGCAGTCGGCGGTCGAGCTCGGCACCGCCGCCATCCGCGGCGCGCTCGAGCGGGCCGGCGTCTCACCCGACGACGTCGACGCCGTCATCATGGGCCAGGTGCTGCAGGCCGGAGCCGGCCAGAACCCCGCGAAGCAGTCGGCCGTCGCCGCGGGCATCCCGTGGCGCGTTCCCGCGACGACCGTCAACAAGGTGTGCCTCTCGGGCCTCGTGGCGATCACCGACGCCGCGCGCCTCATCCGCCTGGGCGAGGCCGACGTCGTCGTCGCCGGCGGCCAGGAGTCGATGACGAACGCACCGCACCTGCTGCCGGGCTCCCGCACCGGCAAGACCTACGGCGACTGGACGATGGTCGACCACGCCGCGCACGACGGCCTCACCGACGCATTCGACCACGAGTCGATGGGCGCCTCGACCGAGCGCGTCAACACCCGCTACGGCATCGGCCGCCCCGAGCAGGACGAGATCGCGGCAGCGTCGCACGTGCGCGCCGGCGCGGCGCAGGCCGCCGGCCTCTTCGACGACGAGATCGTCGCGGTCGAGATCCCGCAGCGCAAGGGCGACCCGGTCGTCGTCGCCGAAGACCAGGGCGTGCGCCCCGACTCGACGGTCGAGGTGCTCGCGAAGCTCCGCCCGGCGTTCGCCGCCGAGGGTACGATCACGGCGGGCAACTCGTCGCCGCTCTCCGACGGTGCGGCGGCCGTCGTCGTCGCGAGCCGCGAGTGGGCCGAGTCGAAGGGGCTCCCGTGGCTCGCGCTCGTCGGTTCGGCCGGACAGGTCGCGGGCCCCGACAACTCGCTGCACTCGCAGCCGTCGAACGCCATCGCAGCCGCGCTCGAGAAGGGCGGCGTCGCCGCGTCCGACCTCGATCTCGTCGAGATCAACGAGGCGTTCGCCGCGGTCTCGCTGCAGTCGGCCCGAGACCTCGACCTCGACCTCGAGCGCGTCAACGTCCATGGCGGCGCGATCGCGCTCGGCCACCCGATCGGCGCGTCCGGCGCCCGTCTCGCACTGCACGCCGCGCTCGAGCTCTCGCGCCGCGGCGGCGGGAACGCGGCGGTCGCCCTCTGCGGCGGCGGCGGCCAGGGCGAGGCGCTCCTGCTCAGCCGCTGACGGATCGGCTCTCGTTGGTCGGGTAGCGAGCGACGAGGAGCACGCGTATCGAGACCCGGTGATCAGGTCTCGATACGATGCTGCGTCGCTACTCGACCATCGGAGGCCGTGCGACGATAAGCGCATGACGACGCCAGCGCACCCCCCGCTCGACCACCGGCTGCGCCGCATGGTCGGGCGCGACCCGTCCGAATCGCACCGCGCAGCGACTCCCCTCGAGCTGCTCTTCGACCTCACGTTCGTCGTCGCATTCAGCCAGGCCGGCACGCAGGCGGCGCACCTGCTCGAGATCGGGCACTTCTCCTCCGCGATCATCGCGTTCTCGCTCGCCGTCTTCGCGATCTGCTGGGCGTGGATCAACTACACGTGGCTCGCGAGCGCCTACGACAACGACGACGTGTATATGCGCGTCGCGACCATGGTGCAGATGGTCGGGGTGCTCGTGATGGCGCTCGGCATGCCCGCGTTCTTCCACTCGGTCGACGGCGGCGAGCACGTCGACAACGCCGTCATCATCGCGGGCTACGTGATCATGCGCCTCTCGACGATCGCGCTCTGGCTGCGCATCGCCCGGCACGATCCGTCGTCGCGACGCACGGCGCTGCGCTATGCGGGCTACCTCGCCGTCGTGCAGGTCGCCTGGATCGTGCTCATCGTCGTCAACCTCCCGTTCGCGCTCACGCTGTGGATCTGGCTGCTGCTCGGCATCTGCGAGATGGCGATCCCACCGCTCGCCGAGCGCGGCGGCGGCTCGACGCCGTGGCATCCCCACCACATCGCCGAGCGGTACGGCCTGCTCGTCATCATCACGCTCGGCGAGGTCGTGCTCGGCACGATCCTCGCGATCTCGGCCTCCGTCGAGGCGGAGGGATGGTCGGTCGATGCCGGCCTCGTGGCGTTCGGCGGCACGATGCTCGCGTTCGGGTTGTGGTGGACCTACTTCACCATGCCCTCGGGCAAGCTGCTCGCGCGGTTCCGCCGCCGCTCGTACATCTGGGGTTACGGCCACATGGTCGTGTTCGGCTCGCTCGCGGCGACCGGTGCCGGACTGCACGTGGCGGCGAACGCGATCGCGGGCCACGTCCCCATCGACGACGTCCAGGTGCTCGGCACGGTCGTCGTGCCCGTCGCGATCTTCCTCACCGCGCTGTTCACGCTCTACAGCTTCCTGATGGGCCGGTTCGACCCGTTCCACATCGGGCTCTTCGTCGGCAGCATCGCGGTGCTCGCGGTCGCGGTGGTCGCGGTCGCGGCCGGCGCGAGCCTGCCGGTCGGCATCGTCGTCGCCGCCTGTTCGCCGATCGTCGTCGTGGTCGGGTACGAGACGGTCGGCCACCGGCACCAGCGCGCGGCCCTCGAGGACATCCTGCGCTGAGCCGGGCACGACGACGCGGATGCCCCGGCGCTCGGCCGGCGCATCCGCGTCGTTCGCCGGGTCAGGCGTTCGGCCGGTTCGCGCGCAGCACCTCGAGGCGTGCGCGGTACTCGGTCTCGTCGATGTCGCCCTGGGCGAAGCGCTCGGCGAGCGTCTGCTCGGCCGTGCGGCCGCCGCGCGCCCACGGCGGGCCGTAGCCCGAGGCCTGCGCCTCGGCCCAGTAGCGCCGGCGGTTGCGGCTGACGAGGAAGATGATGAGCCCGATGACGAGGATCCAGAAGATCGGGATGAGGAAGAACATCCACCCGAAGCCGGCGCCCCAAGGGCCGACGTGGGTGGCCGCCGTGGCGGCGAGGGTCGTGAACATGAGGTGCTCCCGGTTGATTCGTGCGGTCGCGTCTCGACCGTCGATTCGAGTCTCGCGACGCTGGACTCCGCGCGAATCCGCCGTGCGGAGTCACTTCGCGTGCTCCCCGGGGAGCATGCGCGGCCGAGCCGGCTACCGCGGACGGACGGCCTACTCCTGCCAGCCGGGCGCGACGAGGCCCGACTCGTAGGCGACGACGACGAGCTGCACCCGGTCGCGCGCGTGCAGCTTCTGCATGATGCGCGAGACGTGCGTCTTCGCCGTGAGCGGGCTCAGCACGAGCCGCTCGGCGATCTCGTCGTTCGTGAGGCCCTGGCCGACGAGGCGCAGCACCTCGCGCTCGCGGTCGGTGAGCACCGAGAGGGATGCCTCGTCGGCATCCCGCAGCCCGGTCGCGAATCGCTCGAGGAGCCGTTTGGTGACGCCCGGCGACAGCAGCGCCTCACCACCCGCGACGACGCGCACGGCCCGGATGAGGTCGGCGGGCTCGGTGTCCTTCACGAGGAAGCCGCTCGCACCCGCGCGCACGGCCCGGGCGACGTACTCGTCGAGCTCGAACGTCGTCACGATCACGACGTGCACGCCGGCCAGGGCCGGGTCGGCCGCGATCTGCTCCGTCGCCCACAGCCCGTCGCCGCCCGGCATGCGGATGTCCATGAGCACCACGTCGGCGGGCGTACGGCGCACGAGCGCGAGCAGCTCCTCGCCCGTCGAGGCCTCGCCGACGACCTCGAGGTCGGGCTCGGAGTCGAGCAGGGCGCGGAACCCGGCGCGCACGAGCACCTGGTCGTCGGCCAGCGCGACGCGGATCATGCGGTGCCTCCCCACGGCAGGACGGCGCGCACCCGAGTGCCGCCCAACGGGGCGCGGCCGAGCTCGACGGTGCCGCCGAGGAGGGCCGCCCGCTCGCGCATGCCGAGGATGCCGCGACCCGCGGTCGTCGGATCGTCGGCATCGCCCGGCCCGACGCCGTCGTCGTCGACCGTCGCGACGAGCCCGTCGGCGGTGCGCTCGAGCACGACGACGGCACGGCGGGCGCCGGCGTGGCGGACGACGTTCGTGAGCGCCTCCTGCACGATGCGGTAGGCCGCGAACTGCACGGCTCGCCCGGGCGGTTCGGCGAGCCGGTCGACGAGCTCGACCGAGAACTCGGGCGTTGCGAGGCCGTGGACGAGCCGAGGGAGCTCGGCGAGCTCGGCCTGCGGGACGAGCGGAGCATCCCCGTCGCGGATGACGCCGAGCACGCTGCGCACCTCGTCGAGCGCCGTCTTCGACGTCTCCTTGATGTTCGCGAGCGCCGCGCGGGCCTGCTCGGCGTCGCGATCCATGAGATGGAGCCCGACGCTCGCCTGCACGTTGATCTGCGAGAGCGCGTGCCCGATGACGTCGTGCAGCTCGCGGGCGATGCGCACTCGCTCGCGCTCTTCGGCGGTCTGCCGCCGCCGGGCCGCCTCGGCCCGATAGGCCGCCGCCCGCGTGCGGCGCGAGCGCACGAACCAGCCGATGCCGAAGCAGGCGGCGAGCGCGAGCGTCGTCGCGGCGATGCGGAAGGGATGCCACGAGAGCCCGAGCAGCGATCCCAGTGCGAGGGCGGCCGCCCAGCCGGTCACGACCGAGGCGACGGCCCAGACGACCGCACCGCGCACGACGGCGAGCACGATCGCGAATGCGAGCGCGAGGTACGGCGGGCCCGCGTCGGGGGTGAAGAGCAGGTCGGCGATCGCGACGAGCGTCACGAACGCGACGGTCGGCCCGGGCATCCGTCGCGAGGCGAGCAGCGCGAGCGGGCCGACGACGGCGAGCGCGACCTGCACGATCGCCGCCCACGGCTCGAGCCGCAGCCAGAACGCGATGCCGATCGCGGCGGGCAGCTGCACGACGAGGCTCACGACGACGGGCGCCCACAGCACGACGGCGGCGGGCGGGCGCCGCTCGGGTCCCGCCCACGGCGGTCCGCCGCCGGCCCACGGCGGTCGGCCGCTCCAGGTCTCGGCGCTGCGTACTTCGGGCACGGCCCGATCGTATCGCCGTGTCCGTTCGCGGGCGTCGGCCCCGCGGCGGCTCATCGGCTACTCCCCCGGGAGTACGCGGCTCCGCGCACGGCGCTCGGGTCGACGGTCGGGGTCGGCGCGCCGTCGCTCAGAACAGCGAGACGGGCTTCACGATGTCGGCGTAGATGAGCAGCGCGCTCATCGCGCCGAACACGACGACGACCGCGAGGGTCACGGGCATGAGCTTCGCGAGGTCGACGGGGCCGGGGTCGGGACGCTTGAAGAGCTTCGCGAAGCCGCGGCGGATCCCCTCCCAGAGGGCGCCCGCGATGTGGCCGCCGTCGAGCGGCAGCAACGGGATCATGTTGAACACGAAGAGCATGACGTTGAGGGCCGCGAGGATGCCGACCATCCAGGCCGCCTTGTCGACGACGGCCACGTCGTCGAGGGCGGCGACCTCGCCCGCGACGCGACCGACGCCGACGACCGACATCGGCCCGTTCGGGTCGCGCTCCTCGGGGCCGAACGCCGCCTGCGCGACGTCGACCATGCGCTGCGGCAGGTTGAAGATCACGCCGGCGACCGCGTTCATCTGGTCGCCCACGGCCGGCAGCACCGCTGTGATCGGCTGCTGCACGGTCTCGGATGCCGCGCCGATGCCGACGAACCCGACGTCGACCGTGACCGGCTCGCCCGAGGCATCCTTCACGATCTGGCCGTTGTCGCCGATCGCGTACTGGGTGCTGAGCATGGGCGTGACCGTCAGCGCGACCTCGTCGCCGTCGCGCACGACGACGACTGGGATGGCGTCGCCGGGGTGCTCCCGGATGATCGCCGTCGACTGCGCCCACGAGTCGATGGGCTCCCCCGCGACCTCGACGATGCGGTCGCCGGGCTCGATGCCCGCGGCGGCGCCGGGCGCCGTCGGGTCGCCCGGCTCGCAGGTCTGGCGTTCGCTCGTCGCAGGCAGCGCGCAGGCCGAGACGGTGCCGACCGTCGTGGAGGCCTGCGTGACGCCGAACCCCATGAGCAGCACGCCGAACAGCACGGTCGCGAGCACGAGGTTCATGAACGGGCCGCCGAACATGATGACGATGCGCTTCCACACGGGAAGCCGGTAGAAGGCGCGGTCCTCGTCACCCGGGGTGATCGACTCGGCGCTCGAGTCGCGCGCGTCCTGCACGAGCCCGCGGAAGAAGCCCGTCGAGTCGGACCCGACCGCGCCCTTCTTGCCGGGCGGGAACATGCCGATCATCGAGATGTACCCGCCGAGCGGGATGGCCTTCACGCCGTACTCGGTCTCGCCCTTGCGGCGCGACCAGATCGTCGGGCCGAACCCGATCATGTACTGCGTGACCTTGACGCCGAAGAGCTTCGCAGGCACGAGGTGCCCGATCTCGTGCAGGCCGATCGACAGGGCGAGGCCGACGACGATGATGGCGACGCCGATGACGAACGCGAGCACGGAATCCACGGTCGACAGCGTACTGCCGACGGCTCGGAGCGTGCTGGGCGCCGGCTATCGATCCGCTGAGCGCGCGATGCGTGCGTCGGCCGCGCGTCGGGCGGCCGACTCGGCGGCCGCGAGCGACTCGAGGGTGACCTGGCCGGATGCCTCGTGGTGCTCGACGACCTCGCGCACGGTGTCGACGATCTCGAGGAAGCCGATGCGCCCGGCGTGGAACGCGGCGACGGCCTGTTCGTTGGCGGCGTTGAAGACGGCCGGGTACTCGCCGCCCGCTCGGCCGACCTGCTTCGCGAGCCGGATCGCGGGGAACGCCTCGTCGTCGAGCGGCTCGAACGTCCAGGTCTGCGCCTGCGTCCAGTCGATCGGCCGCCCCGCGGCGGCGACCCGGTTCGGCCAGTCGAGGCCGAGCGAGATCGGCAGTCGCATGTCGGGCGGCGACGCCTGCGCGATCGTGGAGCCGTCGACGAACTCGACCATGGAGTGGATCATCGACTGCGGGTGCACGACGACGTCGATGCGGTCGTAGTCGACGTCGAAGAGCAGGTGCGCCTCGATGACCTCGAGTCCCTTGTTGACGAGCGTCGCCGAGTTCGTCGTGATCACGAGCCCCATGTCCCAGGTCGGGTGGGCGAGCGCCTCAGCCGGGGTCACGTCGACGAGCGACTCGCGGCTGCGCCCCCGGAACGGGCCGCCCGACGCCGTGAGGACGAGGCGTCGGACCTCGTCGTCGGTGCCGGAGCGCAGCGCCTGCGCGATCGCCGAGTGCTCGGAGTCGACGGGCACGATCTGCCCGGGCTTCGCGAGCCGCGTGACGAGGTCGCCGCCGACGATGAGCGACTCCTTGTTCGCGAGCGCGAGGGTGGCCCCGCGTTCGAGCGTCGCGACCGTCGGGCCGAGCCCGACCGACCCCGTGATGCCGTTGAGCACGACATCGGCGTCGACGTCGCGAACGAGCTGCACCGCCTCGTCGATGCCCACGGCGGTGTGTTCGACCCCGAACTCCGCCGCCTGCTGCGCGAGCAGGGACCGATTCGAGCCGACCCCGAGTCCGACGAGCTCGAACCGCTGCGGGTTCGCCCTGATGACGTCGAGGGCCTGCACGCCGATGGAGCCGGAGGAACCGAGGATGATGACGCTGCGCACGTGTCCACCCTAGGGCGCCGGGCCGTCGACCCGCAGGGACGATGCCGAGCCGACCGCCCGGTCAGACGAGCACGGCGACCGAGGCGACGACCGGATCGGGGACGCTCAGGTCGTGGAACCTGACGCCACGCCAGCCCGGCCCGAACTCGGGCACGGTGTGCTCGATGCGGCCGAGTCCGCCGTCGTCGCCCGGCATCGTCAGCGCGAGCGTCGACGGCTCGACGAATCCCGTGTGACCCATCGCGCGCAGCAGCGCCGATTTGCGCGCCCAGAGCACGGCTCGCGCGCGGGCGCGCGCATCGGGCTCGAGGAGCGCGAGCGCGGCGCGTTCGCTCGCGTGCAGCGCCGCCTCGTCGACGGACTCGCGCAGGCGATCGCCCGCGGGTTCGATCCCGACGCCCACGCGCCGGCTCGTCGCGGCCGCCGCGACCACCACGTCGTCGGCGGCGCCGACGTCGACGAACCACGGCGCGCCCATCGGTGTCGTCGGGTACCCGACCGAGGGCCTGCCGTGGCGGCTGCCGCAGACCTCGCATGTGTGGACGAGCTCGACGTCGTCGGCGGGAACCCCCGAACCGCGCGCGACGAGCCGGCGCAGCACGGCGTCGGGCCCGGGCCCGCGACGGCCCCGGGCCGCGACGAGCACCCGGGTGTCGCCGCCCGCGAGCTCGATGAGCTCGCCGTCGCCGATCGGTTCCATGCCCCGATTCTCGCGCATGAGCCGCCGGGGACGCGCAGCCGCAATATGCCGCTCGTCGCATATCGCCGCTCGTATGGTCGGATGGTGAGTGCGCCGTCGGTCAAGCAGGTCAGACAAGGTCCCGTGTACCGGATCTTCCGCGGCATCCTGAAGCCCCTCGTCCGGCTCGTCTACCGCCCGACGATCACCGGAGCCGAGCACGTTCCGGCGTCCGGACCGGTGATCCTGGCCTCGAACCACCTCTCCTTCGTCGACAGCATCGTGATCCCGCTCGCGTCGCCGCGGCCCGTGCAGTTCCTCGCGAAGTCGAGCTACTTCACCGGCACCGGGTTCTCGGGCTGGCTCTCGCGAACCTTCTTCGGTGCCATCGGCGCCGTGCCCGTCGAACGCGGTGCGGGGTCGCAGGCGCAGGAGGCGCTCGACGCCGGTCGCGGCATCCTCGAGGGCGGCAACGCCTTCGCGCTCTACCCCGAGGGCACGCGCTCCCTCGACGGGCGCCTCTACCGCGGTCGCACGGGCGTCGCGTGGCTCGCGCTCATGACCGGGGCGACGGTCGTGCCCGTCGGGCTCGTCGGCACCCAGGAGATCCAGCCCGTCGGTGCGAAGTTCCCCCGGGTGCGACCCGTCACGGTCCGCTTCGGCGAGCCGATCGACGTCTCGCGCCACGGCGCCGCGACGAGCGGCCGCGCGCGCCGCCAGGCGACCGACGAGATCATGGCCGCCATCCACGCCCTCAGCGGCCAGGAGCTCGCCGGCGTCTACAACGAGGCGCCGCCGCAGGGCACTCTCGCCAAGCTCGCCGACAAGGTCGTTCCGCGCGAGCGCATCTGACGCCGGCAGGGCGACGCGTCCACCGGCCACCCCGCACCGGGCGATCTCACAGCCAGTGCGGGCACTCTTCCAGCCTCGCGCCGCCCGCACCCGGTATCGTCGCTCCGGTGACCCCACCGAAGCCCGTCGCCCGCATCGCGCGAACCGCGCGACTCGTCGCCGTGGCCGCGGTCGCCGTGCTCGCACTCGCCGCATGTGCGCCGGCCGGCCCCGCGGGGCCGGCATGGGACGGCGGTGCGGCGAACCGTGCGGCCCCGACCCCCGAGTACGAGATCCCCGAGGCGACGACCGCGTTCGACCCCGGCTTCATCGTGAGCGACGACGCGTTCTACGACAGCGGGGCGATGTCGGTCGGCGAGATCCAGACGTTCCTCGACGGCATCGACTGCCGCCCCGAGGACGACTCGCCGTGCCTCGCCGACTACCGCCAGTCGACGACGTCGCAGCCGGCGGTCGGCGGTGCGCACTGCGCGGCCTACGACGGCGAGTACCGCGAACGGGCCTCGGCGATCATCGCCAAGGTCGCGACGGCGTGCGGCATCAGCCCGCGCACGCTGCTCGTGCTCCTGCAGAAGGAGCAGTCGCTGCTCACCCGTCCGAGCGCCGACGGCTACCTGCGCGCGACGGGATACGGCTGCCCCGACACGGCCGACTGCGAGCAGAAGTACTTCGGGTTCTTCAACCAGGTGTACAACGCCGCATGGCAGTTCCGGCAGTACACCGAGCAGCCGAAGCGGCAGTACCGCATCGGCGAGGTGCGGGTCGCCTTCAACCCCGATTCGGCGTGCGGCGGCACCAAGGTCGCGATCCGCAACCAGGCGACCGCGAACCTCTACAACTACACGCCGTACCAGCCGAGCGACGCGACCCTCGCGGACCCCGAGACGGGCGACGACTGCTCGGCGTTCGGCAACCTCAACTTCTGGCGGCTGTGGCACCGCTGGTTCGGCGACCCCGAGGCCGAGCGCTACCCCGGGTTCCTGCCCGAGTGCTCGCGCCTCGTCGGCGGACACCCCTGCCCGCCCGGGCCGGCGCTGCCGACCCGCCCGGCACCGCCCGTCGAGTAGTCCACCGGGCCCGACCCGCGGGCCCCCGGCGCTCGCGGCTCAGCCGGCGACGACGACGGTCGGCTCGTGGCGCACCGGGAAGGCGACCGAGGCCGCGATGAAGCACTTCTCGGAGGCCTCCGCGTGCAGCCGTTCCGCGAGACCCAGCATCGAGGCATCCGCGACGGTCACCCGCGGGCGCAGGACGACCTCGGTGAACGCGCCGCCCCCGCGGCCGTCCTCCTGCATCGTGCCGACCGCGTTGTCGGCGTAGGCGCACACGACGACGCCGTGGTTCGTCGCGACATGCAGGTACGAGAGCATGTGGCACTGGCTGAGCGACGCGATGAGCAGGTCCTCGGGGTTCCAGCGCTCGGCGTCGCCGTGGAAGACGCGGTCGCTCGACCCGGCGATCTCGTGCGCCTTGCCCGCGGCCCGCACCACGTGCCGCCTGCTGTAGTCGCGGTACCCGCTCGTGCCGGTACCGCGATCGCCCAGCCACTCGACCTCGACCTCGTACTCGTGCCGCCCAAGCATGCCGACTCCTCTCCGTCGTCGATTCTCCCGCGTCCGCTCCGGTGTCGCGGCGATATGGTGGAGGCACCATGACCGACTCGCCAATCGAAGCCCAGCACGCTCCCGCACAGACCGCCGCCGCACCGGTGTACACCGTGCCGCAGGAGCGAAAGATCGTCACCGCCGTTCCCGGCCCCAAGTCGCAGGAGCTCCAGGCCCGTCGCGCGAGCGTCGTCTCGGCCGGCGTCTCGAGCGCCCTGCCCGTCTTCATCGAGCGTGCGAACGGCGCGATCCTCGTCGACGTCGACGGCAACCAGTTCGTCGACTTCGGCGCCGGCATCGGCGTCACGACGGTCGGGCACACCGAGACCTCCGTCGTCGCGGCGGCCGCCTCGCAGCTGCAGGACGTCATCCACACCCTCTTCACGGTCACGCCGTACGAGGAGTACGTGCGAGTCGCCGAGCTGCTCGCCGAGCACACGCCCGGCAACTGGGCCAAGAAGACCGTGCTCGTCAACTCGGGCGCCGAGGCCGTCGAGAACGGCGTCAAGATCGCGCGCAAGCACACCGGCCGCCGCGCCGTCGCCGTGCTCGACCACGCGTACCACGGACGCACGAACCTCACGATGGCCATGAACTACAAGGCGATGCCCTACGGCACCGGCTTCGGCCCGTTCGCGGGCGACGTCTACCACGCCCCGAGCTCGTACCCGTACCGCGACGGCCTCTCGGGCGCCGACGCGGCCGCGCGCACGATCGCGTACCTCGAGAAGGTCGTCGGCGCGTCCGACCTCGCCTGCCTCGTCGTCGAGCCCATCCAGGGCGAGGGCGGGTTCATGGTGCCGGCCGACGGCTTCCTGCCGATGCTGCAGGCCTGGTGCACCGAGCACGGCGTCGTCATGATCGCCGACGAGATCCAGTCGGGCATGGCCCGCACCGGCCGCTACTACGCGAGCGAGCACTTCGGGTGGGAGCCCGACCTCGTGCTGAGCGCGAAGGGCATCGCCGGCGGCCTCCCCCTCGCCGCGGTCACCGGCCGCGCCGAGATCATGGACGCCTCGCACCCCGGCGGCCTCGGCGGCACGTTCGGCGGCAACCCCGTGGCGTGCGCCGCCGCGATCGCCGTGTTCGAGGCGATCGAGCAGAACGACCTCCTCGCGGAGGGCCGCCGCATCGAGGCGACCCTCACCGCCGGCCTCGAACGGCTGCGTCAGCGCTACGACGTGATCGGCGACATCCGCGGCAAGGGTGCGATGATCGCGATCGAGCTCGTGCAGCCCGGCACGCGCGAGACGACGAAGGCTCCGAACGCCGAGGCGGTCGGCTCGCTCGTCGCGTACGCCGCGCAGCAGGGCGTGCTCTTCCTCAGCGCGGGCACGTACGGCAACGTGCTGCGGTTCCTCCCGAGCCTCGCCATGAGCGACGCCCTCATCGAGGACGCCCTCCGAGTGCTCGACGACGGCCTCGCGGCCCTCGGCTGAGCCCGTGTCCGGCACGTTCTCCGTCTCCGATTCCGTCCAGCTCGCCGTGGTCGAACGCAGTGGTTTCATCGAGTCCAGGCACGCCGGCTCAGCCGTCGTGCTCTCCCCCGAGGGCGAGGTCGTGCGTTCGCTCGGCGACGTCGCGACCCCGGTCTTCCCCCGCTCGGCGCTGAAGCCGTTCCAGGCCGTCGCCGTGATGACCTCGGGCGTGACCCTCCGCGGCGAGGACGCGGCGATCGCGATGGCGAGCCACTCCGGCACCGCCGCGCACGTCGCCCTCGTCGAGGGACTGCTCGCCCGCGCGGGCATTCCCGAGTCGTCGCTCGGGTGCCCGCCCGCGCTGCCGGGCGACCGGGTCGCCCGCGACGAGCTCATCCGGCGCGACGCCCCGAAGCGCCGCGCCTACATGACGTGCTCGGGCAAGCACGCCGCCATGCTGCTCGCGTGCGCGGCCAACGAGTGGCCGCTCGACGGCTACCTCGACCCCGAGCATCCGCTGCAGAAGCGCATCCTCGACGTGCTCGAACGCCTCACCGGCGAACGGCCCGCGGCGACCGCGATCGACGGCTGCGGCGCGCCCGTGCACGCCGTGAGCCTCACCGCGCTCGCCCGCGGCGTGCACAAGATCACGACCGCGCAAGCCGGATCGCCCTTCGCCCTCTACCGCGAGTCGGCGGCGCTCACCGCCGGCGCGCGCGAGCACGGCTGGGCCGTCGCCGGCCCGGGCCAGCCCGACACCGTCGCGATCGAGCGGCTCGGGGTCTTCGCGAAGTTTGGTGCCGAGGGCGTCATGATCATGTCGGCACCCGACGGCGCGACCACCGCCGTCAAGGTGCTCGACGGCTCGAACCGGGCGTCGACGATCATCGGCCTGCGACTGCTCGCGGCCGCCGGCGCCGTCGACGACGCGGCGATCGACGAGGCGCAGACCGAGCTCGACCTCTGGGTCATGGGCGGCGACCGCCGCGTCGGCGAGATCCGCGCGACCGTCTGACCCGCTGCTCGGCGCCGACGAGGGATGCCTCGGTGGGAGGCTCTCCGCCGAGGCATCCCTCGTGCATCGGCGCCGGCGGGCGACGCCCGCGGCTGGGCGCCTCGCCCGACCATGCGGCGAGCCGGCACGAGAACGAGGATGCCCCGGCGAGAGCGATCTCGCCGGGGCATCCTGGTTCGTGCGGGATGAACCGGGGTCAGCCCAGCTTCGCGAGCCGCTTCTGGCGCGCCGCCCGCGAGACCTGCGCGCCGACGACGAGCACGAGCGCGATGATGAACACCGCGGACGCGATCACGTTCGCCTCGGCGGGGATGCCGCGCGCGGCCGAGATGTAGATGTACTTCGGGAACGTCGACACCGAACCGGAGTTGAAGTTCGTGATGATGAAGTCATCGAAGCTCAGCGCGAACGACAGCAGCGCCGCCGCGGCGATGCCCGGCATGAGCAGCGGGAAGGTGACCCGCCAGAACACCTGCGCGGGCGACCCGTACAGGTCGCGCCCCGCCTCCTCGAGCGCCGGGTCGAGGCTCGCGACGCGGGCCTTCACCGTCACCACGACGAAGCTGATGCAGAACATCGTGTGCGCCAGGATGATCGTCGTCATGTCCTTCGCGACGCCGGCCGCGAGGAACTGCGCCGCGAGGCCGGCACCGAGCACGACCTCGGGGGTCGCCATCGGCAGGAACAGCAGCAGGCTGATCGCCGAGCGCGCCCGGAACCGGTACCGCACGATCGCGATCGCGATCATCGTGCCGAGCACCGTCGCGGCGACCGTGGCGACGAGGCCGATGATGATGCTGTTCGCGAACGCCTCGCACACGGCGCCGCCTTCGACGTTGCAGACGTTGATCCACTTGTCGAAGGTGAAGCCGCGCCACGAGATGTTCGACTTGATCGAGTCGTTGAAGCTGAACACGAACGTGTACGCGATCGGGATCAGCAGGAACACGAAGGCGATGACGGTGTAGACCGGCAGCAGCCAGTCGCCGAGCCCGAGGCGGCGCGGGCGCACCCGCCCGCCGGCCGGCTTCTGCGCGTCGAGCTGCTCGTTCTCGCTGAGACCGCCGAGGACGGCGGCCGCCTGGACTTCTCCGCTCACAGCAGGTCCTCCGTTCCCGAGCGCTTCACGTAGATGCCGACGAGCACGAGGATCGCCGCCATGAGGATGATCGACAGCGCCGCCGCGGCCGGGTAGTTGAGCAGCACGAGGAAGTTCGCCTCGATCACGTTGCCCATCATCTGGGTGTCGGGCCCGCCGAGGAAGTCGCGGCTCGCGTTCACGTAGTCGCCCGCAGCGGGGATGAACGTGAGCAGCGTGCCGGCGACGATGCCGGGCATCGACAGCGGGATGGTGACCTTGCGGAACACGTGGAACGGGCTGGCGTAGAGGTCGCTGCCCGCTTCGAGGTACCGCACGTCGAGCCGCTCGAGCGTCGTGTAGAGCGGGAGCGTCATGAACGGGATGAAGTTGTACGTCAGACCGAAGATGACCGCGAACGGGGTGCCCGTGAAGTGCGCATCGGGTGCCATCAGCGACAGCGCCTTGAGCGACGTGATGATGAACGACTCGTCCGACAGGATCTGCTTCCACGCGAGCGTGCGCAGCAGGAAGCTGATGAAGAACGGGGCGATCACGAGCACGAGCATGAGGCTCTGCAGGAGCGGCCAGCGGCGTGCCTTGACGCCGATGAAGTACGCCAGCGGGTAGCTGATCACGAGCGCCGCGATCGTGGCGACGAGCGCGTAGCCGAACGAACGCAGGATGTGCGGCCAGTACTGGTTGACGACGTCGACGTAGTTCTGCCAGTTGAACGCGTAGTCGTACACGCCGATGTCGCCGAACTCGCTCGGTGCCTGCAGCGACGTGAGGATGAGCGAGACCAGCGGTGTCAGGAAGAACAGGACCAGGTAGGCGATACCGGGCAGCAGCAGGAACAGCGCGATGGGGCTGCGCTTTCGCTGTGCCTGCGGCTGCGCCTCGGCGGTCGAGAACGCTGCGAAGGCCATGTCAGTGCTCCTCGAGCTCCGAGACGAGTGCCTCGCGGTGCAGCGCGGCGAGCGACGTGGTCGACGCGTCGTCCTGGAAGCGGGCCTCGTCGGGGTTGTCCTCGAGCCCGAAGCCGTGCTCGACGGCCCAGCTCACCCACACCTCGGTGCCGAGGCCGGCGACCGGACCGAAGCCGATGTTCTGCGCGAACACCATGACCGTGCCGTGCCCGGGGATCTCGATGAGGTACTGCGTGCTCACGCCGGAGAACGACACGTCGACGACGCGGCCGGCACCGAGCACGTTGCGGCGCGCGTCGGCGACGGGTGCATCGGTGTGCAGCGACACCTTCTCGGGGCGGACGCCGACGGTGACCTCGCCCTGGTGCCGTTGGGCGCGGGCCGTGGGCACGATGATGCGGGCCCCGGCCGACTCCACGGTGATCGCGTCGGCGGTCGTCGACACGACCTGGCCGGTGAACAGGTTCGACTGGCCGAGGAAGTTCGCGACGAACGCCGTGCGGGGCAGCTCGTAGAGGTCTTCGGGCGCACCCATCTGCTCGATCGCGCCCTTGTTCATGACCGCGACGGTGTCGGCCATGGTCATGGCCTCCTCCTGGTCGTGGGTCACGTGGAGGAACGTGAGGCCGACCTCCTCCTGGATCGACTTGAGCTCGAGCTGCATCTGGCGGCGCAGCTTCAGGTCGAGCGCGCCGAGCGGCTCGTCGAGGAGCAGCAGTGCCGGACGGTTGACGATCGCGCGGGCGAGGGCGACGCGCTGCTGCTGGCCGCCCGAGAGCTGCTGCGGCTTGCGCTGGGCGACGTGGTCGAGCTCGACGAGCTTGAGCGCCTCGTGCGCCTTCGCCATCGCGTCGCCGATCTTGCGGCGCTTGAGGCCGAACGCGACGTTCTCGATGATCGTCATGTGCGGGAAGAGGGCGTAGCTCTGGAACACCGTGTTCACGGGTCGTTCGTGCGCCCGGGTGCTCGTGACGTCGTTGCCGCCGATGAGGATGCGGCCCTGCGTGGGCTCCTCGAGCCCGGCGACGAGCCGCAGCGTCGTCGTCTTGCCGCAGCCCGACGGGCCGAGCAGCGCGAAGAACGACCCCGCGGGGATCTTCAGGTCGAGGTCCTCGATGGCGGTGAAGCCGGGGAACCGCTTCTGGATGCCGACGAGTTCGAGGTCGGCGCCGCGCTCGGCGAATTCTCGGATCGCCATCGTCACGAGCCCAGCAGGATGCTCTGGAACTGCGCCTGGTACTTCTGCTCCTCGGCACCCGAGAGCGAGCGGAAGATGTGCGCCTGCTGCAGGGTCTCCTCGTTGGGGAAGATGAGCTGGTTCTCGGCGAGCTCGGGGTCGATCTCGATGGCGGCCTCCTTCGCGCCGACGACGGGGGTGATGTAGTTCACCCACGCGGCGACCTCGGCGGCGACCTCGGGCTCGTAGTAGTAGTTGATGAGCGTCTCGGCGTTGGTCTTGCGCGGCGAGCCGATCGGCACGAGGAAGTTGTCGTTCCACAGCGTGCCGCCCGCCGAGGGCAGGGCGAACTCCCACTTGTCGCCGGCCTCGGCGTTGATGACGGTGATGTCGCCCGACCACACGATCGCGGCGAGCGTGTCTTCGCTCTTGAGGTCTTCGAGGTACGAGTTGCCCTTGATGTTGCGGACCTGGCCGTTCTCGACCTGCTCGCGCAGGATGTCGATGGCGGCGGTGTACTCTTCGTCGCCCCAGTCGCCGGCGATGTCGGTGCCGTTCTCGAGCATGATGCAGCCCATGGTGTCGCGCATCTCGCTGAGCACGCCGACGCGGCCCTTGAGGGACGAGTCCCACAGGTCGGAGACGCTCGTCAGGCCGCCGGGGATGGCCTCCTTGTTCCAGGCGATGCCGGCGAAGCCGCCCTGCCACGGCACCGAGTACTCGCGGCCCTTGTCGAAGTCGGGGTCGCGGAGCGCGGGGTTGAGGTTGGCGAGGTTCGGCAGGTTGTCGTGGTTGAGCTTCTGCGCGTAGCCGAGGCGGATCCAGCGGGCGATCATCCAGTCGGTGAGCACCGCGGTGTCGGCGCCGATGTCCTGGCCGAGGGCGAGCTGGTCCTTCACCTTGCCGTAGTAGGTGTTGTTGTCGTCGACCGCGACGTCGTAGTTGACCTCGATGCCGGTCTGCTCGGTGAAGGCCTGGAGCGTGGGGTAGTTGCCCGCGTCGTCTTCGTCGATGTACGCGGCCCAGTTCGCCCAGTTGAGCGTCTTGTCGGTCGCCGACTGGTCGGCGGCCGCGGTCGGCTTGGGCTTGCCGCCGCCGGTCGAACAGGCTGCGAGTGCGAGGGCGGTCGCGCCGGCACCGGCGCCGGCGAGGAGGGTGCGACGATTCAGCTGCGAGTTGCGCGCCTGGGCGATCAGCGAACGGATCATCGGGTCTTGAGGCAGGGGCCGAGGGCTCACGGGGGACTCCATTTCGGTTGCAAGCGCATACGGGGTGGGATGATCCTGACACAGCAGAACCCCGATCGGCAGTACATGGTGTCCGAATCGTTAATATCTGAGAACGATCTGCACGGAATCAGTGCCGGTTCACGATTTCGGCAGCGGATTCGGTTGCACCGACTCCTCGAACCAGGTGATCCGGTAGGCCGCGCGGCCCGGTTCCTTCGCCCAGCCCTGCCGACAGCCCTCGTCGAGGAGCGGCGGCAGCGACCGATCGCCCACGAGCGCGCGGTACTCGGGGGGCCCGCCGCGCACGAGCACGGTCGCGCCGTCCCGGACGGCGGCCGCGAGCGACCAGTTCGCGGTCCACCCGTCGACTCCGCCGACGAAGGCGCGGGCCGGAGCCGGTGTCGGCGACGGCGACGCATCGACGGCCGCGGGCGCCGTCGCCGGTGCACCCGGCATCGCGGGCACGACCGGCACGACCTCGACGCCGAGCCCGGCGAGCACCTCGGCGTCCCCGGCCGGATCGACGGTCACGACCGCGTAGCTGCGGCCCTGGGCGAGCTGGAACCGCGGGGCCCCGTGGAGAGGTCGGGGCCCGAACCGCTCGACGTCGTCAGTCGGCGCCGGTGGCGGGGCGAACTCCTCCACGTGCGCACCCCGTGCGGCCGGTGCCGCGGACGAGCCGGGCGAGTCGGGTACGGCGGGTGCGGCGCACTGCACCCGGTGGCCGCGCCACTGCCCCGAGCCCGGCGGGTCCTCGGCGCGCCAGAGCTCACCGACTCCCCCGGCCTGCAGCAGGTCGGGCCGGGTCGGATGCCGCAGCAGGAGTCGCGCACCGAACGCGTCGCGCAACTCATGCGGAACCCCGAGCCACTGCACCGCCGAGGCGGCGACCGCCACCCCCTGCGCCCGCCCCTCGCGCAGCAGCCGGCCGAGCCGTTCGATCGCGGCCGCCCGGTGGTCGTCGGGCCAGTCGCGGAACCTTCGGTCGAGGTCGTCGATCAGCACGAGGCGCGGGAGCCGCGAACGTTCGGCGCGCGCCGCGAGCCCGTCGGTGAGCGTTTCGAGCACGTCCCAGACGCGGCTGCGTGCTCCGCCCAGTTGCACGACGGCGCCGGCACCGTGCCGCCGCGCAGCCGCCCGGCCGATCGCGGCGAGCGCTCCGGACCGACCGCTGCCCGGCATGCCGGCGACGAGGAGGTGCCCGTCGGCACTCGCCCGCCAGGCGGCGACTCCACGACGCTGCCGCTCGGGTTCGTCGACGAGCCCGAAGGCGAGTGCCGCGCCGGCCGGGCCGTCGGCGGACTCGCCGTTCGCCGAGGTCGCGATGAACAGGTCGAGCTCCTCGGCCGTGAGCGTCGTCGGCAGCGGGTCGAGCCACGGGCGACGGGCGCGCCCGCGTCCGGCGGCGGCGACCTTCGCGCCGAGCACGGCGGCCTGGTCGGCGACCGCCGACTGGAAGAGCAACGGTTCGCCGTCGCCGCGGTCGATCACACCGCGACCCGGCGCATCGGGCGGGATCGCGGCGGCGGCCTCGGTGCCGACGACGGCGAGGCTGTCGGAGCGCTGCATCACCCTGAGCGACACGCGGATCGCGCAGTTGGCCGCGACCTGTTCGCGCACGACGCCGTTGGGACGCTGCGAGGCCAGCACGAGGTGCACTCCGAGCGAACGCCCGCGCGCGGCGATGTCGGCGATCACCGCGCCGAGCTCGGCGAACTGCTCGATCATCGCCTGGAACTCGTCGACGACGATCACGAGCCGGGAGAGCTCGACGCCGTCCGCGAGTTCGCGCACGTCGCGCGCCCCGGCCGCCGCGAGCGCCGATTCCCGGTGGCGCAGTTCGGCGCGAAGGCTCTCGACGGCCCGGCGCGACTCGGCGCCGTCGAGGTCGGTGACGATGCCGGTCACGTGCGGAAGCTCCCGGATGGGCTCGAACGCGGCACCGCCCTTGAAGTCGACGAGCAGGAACGACACCTCCGCCGGCGCATACGCACGCGCCATCGCGGTGAGCCAGGCGAGCAGGAACTCGCTCTTGCCGCTGCCGGTCGTTCCGCCGACGAGCGCGTGGGGGCCGTGACGCACGAGGTCGAGCTCGAGCGGACCCGCGGCGGTGCGGCCGACCGGTACGACGAGGCTGCCCCGTTCGACGCCGCGGCGATCGGCGGCCGGGGCGGGCAGCTCGGCGAGCGCGACCCGCGCTGGCAGCTGCGAGGCCCCCGGCGCCGAGAGTCGCTCGGCGACCTCCGCGGCCGACTCGCACCACGCGCGTGCGGCCGCACGCGACACGAGCACGGGTTCGACCGTCGCGGGCGATGCTCCCGCGCCCTCGACGAGCGCACGCCCCGGCCCGAGCAGTCGCACCACGGCGCCGACACCCGGCGGGACCACCCGGGCCTCCGTCGCGACGAGGATGCGCGCCGCTGCGGGTGCCGCGGCCTCGCGCGCCTGGTCGGGGTCGGCCTCCGCGTCGATCACCCGGATCGGTGGCGCGAACGGACGCCCGCCTCGGGCATCCTGGCGTCGTCGCGACCCCGGGTCGTCTCGGCCGCCCGGCGCCGCGGCGTGCGGCAGTCGCGCGGCCCACGCCCACTCGGGTGATCGCGGGAGTTCGAGCCCGACCGCCAGCGGATCGGCCCGGTGCGTGCACGCCACGAGCGCGGCCCTCGCCGCGGCCCGCGCGAGCTCGATCGGCCCCACGAACGCGACGCCGTGCGAGGCGTCGACGACGACGGGCGCGCCCGTGAGACGGGCGGCGGCTTCGAGCAGGCCGCGGTCGCGGGCATCGGCGACCACGCCGTCGACCCGTACCCGGCTGCGGACGCTGCCGGTGCCGACGACCACCCGTCCCGGCCCGTCGCCCGTCCACGCGGGTCGCACCGCACCGGCGACGAGACCTGCCGGCGACGGGTCGGCGCGCCATGCCGCGCGCCGCTCCTCATCGTGACGGGCGTCGACCTCGGCCTCGAGCTCGGCGAACCGGGCGGCGCGCTCGCCCTCGGCGCGACGTCGACGTCGTCGGGACTGCCGTCGTGCGTCGAGCACCGAGGCGACGGCCACGAGGGGCCCGAGCGCGGCGAAGGCGAGCGAGTACATCGACCCCGTGATCGCCCACAGCGCGAGCGCCCCGGCAACCGGAGCCGCCACGGCGAGCATCGGGAAGCCCGGCCGCTCGGGTTCGGGGGGCGCTGCCGGCAGGCGCAGCGGCAGGTGCGCGGCGGGCGCGTCGGGCAGGGCGGGAAGATCGGTCGGGTCCACCCGGCCATCCGACCACCGGCCCGGGTACCGGACTTCGCGTTCGCCGCACGCTGTGCACGCGCGCGCGTGCTGCGCGCCTGTGGAGGACGGGTCGGCCGATCAGTCGACGGAGAAGTACTGCTCCGCCATCTCGACCCGGCTCCCGCGGGGCACGAGATACCGTCGGCCCGGCTCGCAGCGAACCGCCCCGTCATCTGGGCGCCGCACGACCGTGCCGTTGCTCGAGAACCGGTCGGCGACCCAGAGCGCGCCGTCGTGCTCGCCGAACTCGAGATGGGTCTTCGACACCGAGAGGGTGTGGTCGGCGATCTGCACGAGGTGGTCGAACCGTTCGCCCGGCTGCGGCATGGGCTTGCGCCCGATGAGGCCCGACCCGAACACCGTGCGCGTCTCACCCGTGCTGAACCGCAGCGAGAAGTGCGGGCGACCGGGCTCGCCGGTCGCGGGGACGGCCTCGGACTCCGCGTCGCCCGCCGTGCCGTCGGCGGGCCGGCCCGCATCGCCCTCGGGCGCCCCGTCGGACCGGTCGGCGACCGGCGGCTCGGCGATCGGCTCGGCCGCGCGGAAGCCCTCGACCGGAACGCTGATCACCCCGCTGTTGCGCTGGGACTGCCGCGGCAGTCGCTCGACCCGCGTGGTGTCGCCGGGACGGGGGTCGGGGCGGCGGCGCGACTCGGGGGTCGCGCTCGTCGAGCTGCCGCACTCGCCGCAGAACATCGCGTCGGCAGGCAGCTCGGCACCGCAGATCCGGCAGTTCACGTACGGGCTCCTCTCCGGCTCACAGCGTACCCGCCGAGGGAGTTGAGCGAGATCGCCGCCCGCAACCGGTCGCGGGCGCTGCGGGAGACCCCGAGGCGCCGGCGGAGCTCGTCGACCGTCTCCCACACGCGATGGTCGTCGCCGTCGCCCGGGCCGCCGGGCGCGTAGACGGCCCGGTCGACGACCGAGGCCAGCACGAGCGGCGCGAGGCCGCCGACGGTCGCCGCCTGCTCGGCACGGGTCGCGGTCGGCACGATCGCGTATCCGTAGTCGGCCGCCGAGTCGGCGAACTCGAGCCACCCGCCCTCGATGCGCTCGACCGCCGTCGGCGCACGGCGGCGAACACGACGCCGACGCTGCTTCGCGACGACGATCGCGACGAACGGGCTGCACACGGCGGCGACGCCGACGAGCGCGATCCCGGCGACCTCGAGGCCGGCGAGGAGCGCCTGCAGCCAGTCGTCGCCGTCGTCGCCCTCGTCGGGCGTCGACCCCTGCGCGGACTCGTCGTCGAGGAGCGGCGTGCGGTCAGCAGGCGGGGGCAGCACCGACTCGGGACGGGCGACGACCTTCGGCCGCTCGGGCTCGCGCGGCGGAATCGGTCGCGGTTCGGGGTTCGGGTCGACCGGCAGCCACGACCCGTCGGAGGCCTGAACCTCGATCCATGCCTGCCGATCGGCGCTCGTGAAGCGCACGGCCCCCGTCGCGGCATCCCGTTCGGTGCCCGGGCCGGGGAGGTAGCCGACGACGACCCGCGCCGGGAAGCCGATCTGCCGGGCCATGAGCGCGGCGGCCACGGCGTACTGCTCGCCGTCGCCGATCATGGGCTGCTCGGTCATGAGCTCGTCGATCCGGTCGAGGGCGTGCCCCGACCGGCTCGGCGCCTCGCCGTCGAGCCCGTGGCTCACGTAGCCGTCGTGCCGGAATCCGGCGATGACGCCCGCGAGCCGCTCACCGGGCGTTCCGCCGGTCGGCGCCCACGCGTCGAGCACGTCGCCGAGGCGCGCCGGGAGCTCGGGCAGCGGGGGCAGCACGCTCGTGCCCGGCTCGATCGACGAGAGGTCCTCCGGCGACGTCGGCACGACCGAGACCGCGACGTAGCGATCGCCCTCGCGGAGCCCGCCGACGACCGCGCCCGTGCCGGTCACGTCGTTGTAGAAGTACGACTCGCCGAGCCGGTCGGCGCGGGGCCCCCCGAACTCGATCCGCTCGAGCCGGCCGATGCCCGGCACCCAGACGTCGCGATACCCCTCGACGACGACGTCGATGCGCTCCGTCGTCCCGCCGTCGGCGGGCTGGTCGAGCCGGTACGGCACACGGCTGAACCGGCCCGACGGACCGTCGCCGTCCGATCCGCCGACCGAGTAGACGATGCCGTCGTAGGTGTCGAGCACCGCCACGGAGAGCCCCGCCCCGTCGGGGAGTCCGCGCACCTCGAGCATCGGGTCGTCGTCGACCTCGGGGGCGAACGCCGTACGGAATCCCGCGAGCGGGCTGTCGTGGTCGTTCGGCTCGAAGGGCGGCTGCAGTTCGGCCCGAACGACGTTGCGCGGCGGGGTCGGCAGCGCGACGGCCGCCGCCGTCGCACCGACGAGGGCGACGGCGACGATGGCGGATGCCCCGAGCACGCGCCGCGCGTCGGCGAGCGTCACCTCGAGCGGGCGGCCGCCCGCGATCGCGCGCCGCTCGGCGATCGCGATGCGCACGAACCAGGCGACGGCGGTCGCGAAGAACGCGAGCCCGGCCTCGAGGGCGAAGTCGTCGTGCACGACGCCGAGCCCGATGCCGGCGAGCAGGAGGGCCGCCGGCGGCAGCACGGCCGCGGCGGGGCGCACCGTGCGCAGCGCGATCGTCGTCGCGAGCGTCGCCGCGACGAGGCCGCTGAGGAACGGCGGCACGAGGAGCGCCTGGTACGAACCGACGGGAACCGCGATCGTGACGAGCTGCTTCCACGACAACGCGGCGCCCGTGACGAGCTCGGCGAGTCCGTCGGGGGTCGGCAGCACGCCGAAGAGCGCTCGGTCGGGCACCGCGGCGGGCACGCCGAGCACGAGGTAGGCGGCGACGACGCTCGAGGCGACGAGCCAGCTCGGCCACGACCAGCGCGCCCCGGCCAGACCGATGCCGCAGCCGGCGAGGATCGCGGTCCCGGCGGCGACGAAGAACGCCGGGCTCTCGTAGACGGGCCACCACGGGATCATCGCGGCGACGAGCATGGCCGCGACGAGCGCGACGCTGAGGGCCACCGACCAGCCTCGGCCCGGCCCGAACCCCAGACGCCCGCTCATGCGATCGAAGCCGATCTCGCGAGCATGGCGCGCAGGTCCTCGAGGTAGCCGATGCCGAAGACCGTGAGGCCGCTGACGGTGCGCGCGGTCGGCTGGGACTCGGGCGAGCACTGCACCGCGACGACCTCGACGCCGAACGGCACGCGGCTCGCGGCCGAGCGGAGGGGCGCGACGCCGCGCGCCGACCCGGTCACGAGGAAGACGAGCGACAGCCCGTGGAGGGTCTCGGCGGCGCTCCGCGCGACGTCGGGCAGGAGCGCGGCACGTTCGTCGCGCTCGACGAGGCAGAGCGCGTCGACGAGCCGATCGCGCGACACCGTCGGCAGCTCGCGCATCGCGCCCGTCCGGCCGGCGCCGTTCCCCGAGACGACGAACGCGACGCTGCGCGCGTCGCGGATGGCGCGCGCCCCGACGGACGCGGCCGCGCCGACCGCGAGCTCGAACTCGGCGTCGTCGGCGTAGGCGCCCGGATCGAGGTCGAGCAGCACCATGAGCCGGCTGCGCCGCGACTCCTCGAACTGGCGCACCATGAACGTCCCGGTCTTCGCGCTCGACCGCCAGTGGATGTAGCGACGGTCGTCGCCGGGCACGTACTCGCGGAGCGCGTGGAACGCGATGTCGCTCGTCGTGAGATCGCGCGTCGGCGACCCCTCGAGATCGCGGATGAAGCCCGTGCTGAGGGCCGACACGGCGACCGTGCGCGGATGCACCCGCAGCTCGACGGTCTCCGACCAGACGATCTCCCGGCGCATGAGGCCGATCGGATCGGCACGCACCGTGCGCGCGGGCCCGATCGGCACGACGCCGCGACGGTCGGTCGGGATGCGGAGCTCGGCATCGACCGTGCCGCCGCGGGGCAGTCCGGGCAGGACGCGCTCGATCACGCGCGACCCGACGGGCACCTCGAGCTGCACGCCGCCGAACCGACGCGCGCCGCGGTTGCTCGCGACGAGTCGCGCCTCCGCGTGATCGCCGACGACGACGCGCGGCGTCGGGAGCGACAGGTGCACCTCGCCGGCTCCGCGCCCGACGAGCCACAGCGCCGCCGCCGCGATGAGGACGACGAACGCCCAGCCGAGCACGATGACCTCGACGAGGCCCCAGCCGTAGCCGACGGCGAGCGAGACCGCCGCCGCCGCGGCGACCGACCAGCCGAGCGGTGTGACCACGCCCCGCACGGTGCCCGTCCACCGCGTCGCCGCGAGCGCGACCGCTCCGGCGGCGCGCACCGCGCGCGCGATGACGACCGCGAGCAGGCCCTGCTGCCTGGCCTCCTCGGGGATCGTCGTGCGCGTTGCGGAAAGGCTCACACGGCCTGCTTCGTCGATGGCGGGGGCGTCTCGATGAGCACCTGCGCGACGAGGTTCGAGGCGGTCACGCCGTCGAACTCCGCCTCGGGGTCGAGGATGAGCCGGTGCGCGAGCACCGGCTCGGCGAGCGCCTTGACGTCGTCGGGCACGACGTAGTGGCGCCCGCGGCCGGCAGCATGCGTCTTCGCCGTGCGGATGAGCGCGAGCGCGCCCCGCACGCTCACGCCGAGCCTGACCTCGCGGGCCGTGCGACTCGCGTCGACGAGGCGCGAGACGTAGTCGTGGATGGTCGGATCGACGTAGACGGTGCGGGCCAGGGCGGCCAGCTGCACGACCTCGTCGGCGTCGACGACCGACTCGACCCGGTGGGCGTGCGCACGCTGGTCGGCGCCCTCGAGGATGCGGATCGTCGACGCGTGGTCGGGATACCCGATCGACGTGCGCATGAGGAACCGGTCGAGCTGCGCCTCGGGCAGGCGATACGTGCCGGCCTGCTCGACGGGGTTCTGGGTCGCGATGACCATGAACGGGTGGCCGACGGGGTGGGTCTGGCCGTCGACCGTGACCTGTCCCTCCTCCATGACCTCGAGGAGCGCGGACTGCGTCTTCGGGCTCGCGCGGTTGATCTCGTCGGCGAGCACGATGCTGGCGAAGACGGGTCCCGGGTGGAACTCGAAGGTCCCCTCGCGCTGGTCGTAGACCGTGACGCCGGTGATGTCGCCGGGCAGCAGGTCGGGCGTGAACTGCACCCGGTTGCTCGTGCCCGAGACCGACTGGGCCATCGCACGGGCGAGCGAGGTCTTGCCCGTGCCGGGGACGTCGTCGAGCAGCAGGTGCCCCTCGCTGAGCAGGGCGGTGAACGCGAGCCGCACGACGCGGTTCTTGCCGAGCAGCACCTCCTCGACGGCGCCGACGAGTCGGTCGAGCGTGGCCGCGAATCCGGCGGCCTCATCGGGGGTCATCGTCATCGCTACTCCTCAGTTCTTCGCCTCGTACCGGGCGCTCACGCCGGCGATCCTGACATCCAACCAGACCTGGTCGCCCCGCTCGGCGCCCGTGACCTCGCAGCTCGTGGGGGTCTGCGCGGGGCGCCCCGTCGGGTCGCCGTCGACGCCGCAGCTGAACTCGACCGGCAGGCCCGAGTTGTCGGGCGCATCGGTCCACGACCACACCGAGCGCCGGGCGTCCCACTGGCGGCTCGGCAGGGCGAACGTGAGCGTCGGCGACTCCCCGCCCGGCAGCACGTCGGACCAGCGTCCGCAACTGCCCCACACGGTGCAGCCGCGCACCTGGAAGCGACCCGTCTCGCCGTAGTCGAAGCGCTCGCTGAGGAGCTCTCTGAGCCAGCCCGAGCCGCGGAACTCGCGCTTCGTGCCGGGGATCTGGGTGCCCTGCTCGTCGACGCCGACGATCTCGACCCGCGACGCGGAGACGTCGACGTCGGAGATGTAGCGGTCCCAGATCTCGGGGCCGTTCCACGCCATCTCGCTGTCGACGCCGTCGACGGCGCCGGGCCCGGGTCGCACCACGGTTCCCGCCACCTCGGTGTGGGCGCATCCGGCGCGGTTGTACCCCCACACCACGAACGAGTACCGGGTCGAATCGGCCCCCGTACCCGTGAATCGCAGGCTGGATGTCTCGGGGCCGACGCGGATCGTCTCGGCGACGGTGCCCCCGGCCGACGGCGCGACGACGGTGCCCGGGGCGGGCGAGGTCACCTGGCACGCCTGCGCACCGGTCGGCACCCCCGTGGCCCCGTCCACGAGCCGCTGCACGAAGTAGCCGGCGATGGGGTCGCCGTTCGGCGAGAACGGCGCCCAGGTGACGGTGGCCGCGCCGGCCGCCGCGTCGCCCGCCACGTCGATGGCTCCCGCGACCGGCGGCCCGAAGGGGGTGCCGGCGGTCGTGGCCTCGGTCCACACGGCGAGCGCCGGGTACGCCTCGTTGCGGGCGCTCACGCTCACCGGCACGCGGCTGCCGTTCGCGAGCGCCTGCGAGTCGACGCGGCACTCGCCGGGCGTGCACGCGGCCGCGGCCGTCACCTCGGTCGCGACCCCGCCGACGGTGACGACGTACGAGTGCACGGCGCTGCCCGACCCCGTGCCCACGGGCTTCCAGACGATGCCGAGCCGGCCGTCGAGCGGCAGCGCGACGAGACCGGCGGGCGGCGGCGGGATGACGTCGGACCAGACGGGGCCGGGCGCGACCTGCGGGTCGGAGAAGCCGATGCCGTTGCGTGCGCGGATGCGCACGTCGACCGCGTTGCCCTGGCCGTTGCCCGGCGTCGCGACGGTGCACGTCGTCGCCGCGCACATCGTCGTCGAGAGCGCGTCGCCCGTGGCGGGGTCGACGAGTGCGATCTCGTAGCCGGTGATCGGCGAGTTGTTGAACGCGCCGGCGCCGAACGCGAGGTCGAGGGTGCCGTCGCCGAAGCCCGTCACGCTGGGCCCGATGACCGGTTCGGGGCGATCCTGCACCGAGATCGTCACGGCGCCCCATGCCCGTCGGGACACCTCCCCCGTGGCGTCCTCGACCTGGTATCTCACCGTCGTGTTGATCGGCGGCGCGTCGGCGGCGGCCGTCACCGTGAGGGTCGAACGGTCGTCGCTCGGGGTGACCCGGATGCCCTCGCCGAGGCCGTCGAGGTCGACGGCCACGACCCGGAGGGGGGTCTCGGGGAACGGATTCGTCGCCTCGTCGTTGGCGAGCACGTCGATCCGCGACGTCTGCCCCCGCTTCGCGATCGCGCGGTCGTCGATCGGCCGTGCGAGGGGCTTGGTCGACGGCACGACCTGCAGCTCGATACGACCGCCCGACCCCTCGCCCGACGCGTCCGCGACGCCGACGACGACCGCCGACCGCGATCCGATGGGCGTGTCGGCGCGGGCCGTGATCGTGAGCTCGTCGTCGTCGAGCCGGACGTCGAATCCCTCGGCCTCGGGCGGGAGCACCCGGTACTCGAAGTCCGACCTGCCCGACGCGGTCGTCGGGATCGTGAGCCGGCGCAGGTCGATGGCCTTGGTCTGGCCGGGTTCGAAGGCGATCACCGTGCCGGTGAACGCGGGCGGCTCGTCCTCGTTGGCACGCACCTCGATCGGGATGACGATCGTGCCGGTCCGAGCGTCGGGATCGTCGGGCCCGCCGTCGGTCGCGGTGAACGAGATCGACGCCGGGCCGTCATAGCCGGGCTCGCTGCGGAACCGCAGCGTGTCGCGGTCGACGACGAGCGAGCTGCCGTCGCTGTGCGAGGCGAGCACGCTCGCCTCGTCGGTGATGTGCACGGGCCGGCCGGAGGCGGCGATCACGAAGTCGTCGAGCTCGAGCTCGACCGCCTCGCCGCTCGCGACCTCGACGTCGGGGGCGTCGGCGCGCAGCTGCGGCAGGGCGTCGTCGCGGCCGGGCACCCAGATGAAGGCGTACGCGGTCAGGTCGGGATCTTCGGGGTGGCTCACGACGAACGGCACGACGCGCCGGCGGTCCTCGACGTCGACCCTGATCGAGCCGTCGCGCAGCACCTCGGCTCCGTCGCGGTACCGGCTGACGAGGTCGACGCCCACGTCGTCGACGTCGCCGTCGGCGAGGAAGACGTTGTCGAGCACGGGCACGACGACGGACGTCTCGCCGACGATGTCGGTGAGGCCGAGCACCGTGTCGGATGCCTCGGGGCGAGCGAGCGGCGCGTCCGTCTTCGTGTCGACGTACACCCAGGCCGTGTCCCGGCCGTACGCCTCGTTCTCGATCGAGTAGAACACGCCGAACCTGCCCTCGCCGTCGGGCACCTCGATCTCGATCAGGTCGTCGACGACCCGCGCCTCGACGCCGTCGGGCGGCGTCACCGAGGTGATCGTCAGGTCGCCGCCCGTCGGATCGGAGTCGTTCGCGAGCGCCCGGACCGTGATCGTCCGGCCCGGACGCACGGTCACGAGGTCGTCGACCGCGAGGGGCGGCTCCGGGCGCACCACGCGCGGGGCGATGCCGATGCGGACCGTGCCCTCGGCCCGTTCGCCGAGGGCGTCGATGACCGAGTACGCGAACTCGTCGGTGCCCGCGGCGTAGTCGGTCGCGTGGTAGTCGAGCCAGTCGGGTCCGGTCGCCTCCACGGTGCCGCGCTCGGGGTTCGACTGCTGGCCGAGGAGCTGCACCGAGTCGCCGTCGGGATCGACGCCCGTCAGCGGGATGGGGATGCGGACGGTCTCGCCGGCGATCACGCGCGCGGTCACGGTCTCGGGCACGGGCGGCGTGTTCGTGTCGGGGTCGGCCTCGGCGACCGAGATCGTGACGTCGCCTTCGGCGCGCTGGCCGCCCTCGGTGCTCACTCCGTACCGGGCCCGGTACTCCCCCGCCTGCTCGGGGGCGAAGAAGCGCAGGCGGTCGCCCGAGGCGAAGAGCAGTCCGTCGCCGGGCTTCTCGACGAGGTCGGGTTCGAGCTCGATCGGCAGTCCGTCGGGCTGCTCGTCGTTCGCAAGCACGGGGATGTCGATGACGTCGCCCGTACGCATCGTGATCGCATCGGGCACCGCGACCGGCGCCTGCACCCGCTCGGGATCGGGCACCTCGACGACCGTGACCTCGCCGAGGGCGTCGGCGAGTCCGTTGCTCACGCGATACGCGAGCGTCGTGGATCCGGACTCGAGCGGCGCCGTGAGCGTCACGCGCAGCAGCCGGTGATCGACGACCTCGACCTCGAGCCGCCCGCGGTCCTCGTCGCTCACCTCGGCATCGGTCACGACGAGCACGCCGCCCGTCGGGTCGATGTCGGTCGCGAGCACGTCGACGTCGGCGGGCTGCCCGACGCGCAGAAACGCGGTGTGCGGCACCGTGATCGGCGTGGTGTCCCGATCGGGCGGTGCCTGCACGTCGACGCGGACGAAGCTCGTCACCGGTGTCGATCCGTCGGTGACGGTGTACTCCAGGTAGTGGGTGCCGATCGTCTCGCTCGTGAATCGGAACGTGCCGCCGTCGTAGTCGGCGGTGATGTCCACGTCGGCCTTGGCCGGCACCGCGCTCAACCGCACCCGCCCGCTCCCGCCGCGGACATGGCGCAGCGGGTCGACGACGATCTCGCGGCCGGCGGTCGCGAGCGCGATGAAGGGCTCCGCCTCGAGCGGGACGGCGTCGGCGGGATGCACGTCGACCTCGAGCGAGCCCTCGGTGTCCTGGCGCCCGTCGGAGACGGCGAGACGGACCGTGCGTTCGTCGTCGGCGCTGCCGTCCTCGACGAACACGACTGTGCCGTCGGCCGTCGACGAGACCCGGTCGGGTTCCGCGACGTCGGCGCGGCGCAGGAAGATCGGGTCGCCGTCGGGGTCGACCCAGTCGCCGAGCACGGGGGTCGACACCCGGCCGCGTTCGGCGACGTCGGCGCTGATCGACCGCCGCTGCTCGGGCGGCGCGTTCTCGTCGGGTGCGCGCACCCCGACCTCCACGACGGCCCGGCTCGAGCCCCCGTGACCGTCGTCGACGGCATAGGCGAACCGAACGTCGCCCGCCGCATCGTCGTCGAGCGTGAGCTGGAGCTGCTGCGCGTCGGAGATGACGTCGAGTCGCGCCCAGTCGGGCAGTTCGCCGTCGACGCCGGCGATCGCGAGCACGTCGCCGTTCGGGTCGTAATCGTTGAGCAGCACCGGCAGCACCGTCGTGCGCCCCGGACGGGCGCCGAACGAGTCGTCCTTCGCGACGGGCGGTGTGCGGCGCTTCTCGATCTCGGGGTCGCGGTCGGGATCGTTGCGCTCGACCTCCTCGTCGTCGCGCTCGGTCTTCATGAGACGCTGCCAGTCGTCGATGCGCCGGAACCCGTCGTCGGCGGCCCAGGTGCGCCCGGTCGCGGGATCGTTGAGCACGATCGCCCGGCCGTTCTCGGCGAATCGGAGCTCGTCGCCCGCCGCCCCGAGCTCGACCGTCGCCGCCGATCCGCCGCACGAGCGCCACCCCGATCCGCCCGACCACGCGGCGTACACGCAGCCGCCATGCGTGACCGGCGCGGCCGGACGGCCGTCCGTGCCGGGCACGACGCTGCGCACCGCCCCGCTGTCGAGGTCGACGGCGAGCAGGCCGCCGCGGTGGGCGATCCAGACCTCGTGCCCGTCGTCGGCGGGCGATTGCAGCCGCGGTGCACCCGTCGCATCGATCTCGCCCGACAGGTCGACGGACCGGCCGTCGAGCTCGAGGCGGCGTTCGTCCGCGTCGAACACCGCCCAGCGTCCGCCGACCGAGGTGACCTGCACCTCGTCGCCCGCGGGGAACGGCTCGAGCGACCAGCTCGCGACGACCTGGTCGCCCTCCGTGGCCGCGACCTCTGTGAGATCGCCCGTCAACGGGGCGTAGGCGAACACGAGCCCCGACGGGGCCGCCGAGATGACCGCCCCCGCACCGAAGCTGAGCGCCGGGTCCTCCGCGGCCTCGAAGTCGGCGAACTCGGCGATCGGGCTCGTCCAGAGCTCGCCGCCGGCCGCGACGACGACCCGGTCGCCGGCGAGCGCGAGCAACGAGGCGTTCGGCGGCATGGGCACCGTGTCGGTGAGCGTCGAATCGGCCGCGTCGACGATGCCGACGCTCGACCGGTCGGGGTCGAACACGAGCACGGTCGCCCCGCGCTGCACGATCGACGAACCTCCGCCGGTCTCCACGATCGAGTTGAGCTCGAGCGCCGCGGTCGACGCACGGCCGACCGACTGCAGCCGCTCGTTCGCGACCCAGACGGCGGCGTCGCCGAGTTCGACCCGCTGCGCCGCATACCCGCCGCTCGTCACGGCGATCGTGGCGACGACGCCGACGACGGCCGTGATCGCGCCCGCGGTGATCAGCGCGGACCGATGTCGGCGAGGGATCGCGAAGCGCATCACCCGACCCCTTCGACGTCGACGCACCGCTCGGTGCTCGGCGTGCCCGACCGGCCGTCACGGGTGACGGTCACGCTCGCGCACACGCGATCCCGGCCGCCGGCGTCGACCGACAGGCTCGTCCCGCGCTGGATCGGGGACGCCTCGCCGTCGACCCGCACGAGGTAGGCGTCGCCCGGCCGCAGCCCCGGATCGCTCCAGTCGAAGGTGACCTCGGTGCCGGCGGCAGCACCGCGCAGGTCGGTGACGACGGGAATCGTGCGGGTGTTCTGGAGCACCGTGACGATGCCCGCTCCGACGAGCGCGACGAGCAGCACCGCTGCTATCGAGATGCCCCATGCGAGGCGGCGAGCGGTCGGCGGGGCCGACCGGGCGCGCGAGGCCGTCGTCTCGGCCGATGACGGGTCGGCGGGAAGCCGGGACTGCGACCGTCGCCGCCGGCGCCCGGGATCGATGCCCGAGCGCGCCGGGCTCACCCGGGTGCGCTCGTCGAGGTCGACGGCCGTCGCGAGCGCCCAGTCGTCCATCGCCACCTCGATCGGGGTCTGCGGCAGGCCCAGCTCCTCTTCGACCGATTGCAGGTCGCGGATGAACTCGAGCGCCCCCGACTGGCGCGCCTTCGGCTGCTTGGACATCGACCGCGCGAGCACCGCCTCGAGGCTCGCGGGGACGTCGATGCGCCCGGTGGGGGCGAGCTTCGCCTTGCCGATCCGAGCCGTGATCGCCTGCGGGGAGTTGTCGCCGCCGGGCACTTCGAAGGGACTCCGGCCGGCGAGGAGCGAGTACACCGTCGCACCCAGCGCCCACACCTCGCTCGCGACGGTGCCGCTCGTCTCGTCGCGCAGCACCTCGGGCGCCGACCACGGCACGGAGAGCCCGACCGCCTCGGTGCGCTCCGCCTGCCCGAGGGTCGCCGCGATGCCGAAGTCGCTGAGCACCGGGTGCCCGTACGCGGTCGTGAGGATGTTGGACGGCTTGATGTCGCGGTGGAGCACGCCGGAGCGATGCGCCGTCTCGACCGCGCTCGCGATGCGCACGCCGATCGAGAGCACCTCGCCGAGCGGGAGCTGCACGGCGCGGTAGCGCTGGCCGATCGAGGCCGAGCAGTACTCCATCACGAGATAGGGCCGTCCGTCCGCGGCCACGCTCGCCTGGTACACCGTGAGGATCGACGGGTGCGAGCTGAGCTGGGCCATGAGGTTCGCCTCGGCCTGGAACATCTGCCGGAGGTCGTCGTTGACGACCCCCGCGAGCAGCACCTTCACGGCGACGAGCCGGCGCGGCATGTTCTGCTCGTAGAGGAACACGTCGGCGAACCCGCCCGAACCGAGCACGCGGATGAACTCGAACCCGGGGAGGGTCGGCGGGGTGGACGGCAGTCGTCGCGACACGTTCCTCCCAGGGCTCATCGGCCAGTGCTCTTCGGGACGGCTCGGCAGGGTCTCGGTGCCGACGTGGGCCCGCTGACCCCCATTGTAGGTCGCGCCGGCGGCGCCGACGCGGGGCCTCAGGCCCGCGCGATCTCGCCGTTCTCGTCGTCGTGGTCGTCGGGCTCCGGCTCGGCCGGCACGACCTTCACGACGTCGATCACGACGACCGTCACGTTGTCGCGGCCGCCGTTGCCGAGCGCGGCGTCGACGAGCTGGTTCGCCGCCCGGTCGGCCTTCGGGTTCGCGACGAGGAAGTGGCGGATGCCGTACGACGTCAGCTCCTTCGTGAGGCCGTCGGAGCAGACGAGCAGCCGCATGCCCTCTTCGACGGCGATCGCACGGTAGTCGGGGATCGGCGCCTCGTGGAAGCCGACCGCACGCGTGATGACGTTCGAGTGCGGGTGGGTGTCGGCCTCTTCGCGCGTGATCTGGCCGGCGTCGACGAGCTCCTGCACGATCGAGTGGTCGACCGTGAGCTGCTCGAGCACGCCGCCGACGAGCCGGTAGACCCGCGAGTCGCCGATGTTGAACACGATCCAGGCGGGCTCGCCCGAGATCATGCCGAGCGCGGCGCCCGTCACGGTCGTTCCGCTGCCCTCGTCGGTGACCCCGGCACCCCGCCCCATGTCCTGCACGGCGCGGTGCAGCGACGCGTCGATCTCGGCCGTGCCGATGACGGGCTTGCCGCCGTGCTCGGCGAGCCGGGTCACGACGGCGGCGCTCGCGAAGTCGCCCGCTGCGTGCCCGCCCATGCCGTCGGCGACCGCGAAGACGGGAGCCTGGGCGACGAAGCTGTCTTCGTTGACCTCGCGCCGCAGGCCGGTGTCGGTGATGGCGGCCCACGCGAGCGTGATCTCGGTGCCGTCGGGCAGCGAGACCCGATGGCGCGCGTTGCCGTTGCCTATCTGCGTCACGTGTCCGGCCTGTCTCGCGTCGGGTGATCGGCTCCTGGGGGTGGGAGGATCTCGATGATCGTATCGTCTCCGAGATCGAGGCTCATGCCCGGCACGACGACGATCGACTCCCCCGCACGCAGGCGCCGCGGCGCCCGGGCCCCGATGACGGTCGTGCCGTTCGTCGAGCGCAGGTCGCTCGCGACGAGCCGTGCCCCCTCGACCCGGAGCTCGAGGTGGGTCGAGGAGACGATCCGGCCGGGCGAGTCGACGGCGATGAGGCGCGGGGCGCCGTTCGCACCTGGGATGCGCGGCGCCCCCGGCCTCCGGCCGATGAGCACCGACCCCTCGGGCACGAACGGCTCGCCTCCGGCGATGCGGACGAGCGGCAGCGGCGAGGTCGTGGCGGGGCTCTCGAGGTCGGGTTCGTCCGTCGCACCGCCCGGAGCCGCGAGCACCGTGTCGTCGTCGAGCGCCGGGCCGACGTCCCCCGGTTCCGTGCCGCCCTCGCCGGCGGCCACGGGCAGCCATTCGACGGCCGATGCGCGCAGGCTCGCCCTCGCATGCACGATGCGCGTACCGCCCGTCACGGGCGCGAGGGGGGATGCCTCGCCCGTGAGCCGCACGCCCGACACGTCGTGGAACTCCGCCAGGTGCCACGGCCTGATGCCGCGCGCGTCGAAACGCCGGCTGCCCCCCGGCGACTCGAGGTCGACGACCGCGCGTCCGCGCGCGACCGCGGTCACCTCGCCGGGCTCGTCGTCGGGCCACCAGACGAGCGCGAAATCGCGATCGTCGGCGTCGAGGCGGGCGGGGATCTTCGCGACGAGCTGCTCGAGCCCGAGCGCGCGATCGCCCGCGACGGACGCGAGCCCCGCGAGCACCTCGTCGGGTGCGGGCGCCGCGAGGATCACGATGAAGCGCTCGCCGACGATCGCGTCCCAGGCATCGGCGCCCGGGATCGCGTGGCTCGACACCGTCCCTCGTGGCATGTCGTCCAGTCTTCCACGAGCAGCCCGAACCCGAAATGCTCAGCGAAGACGCAACTTGACCATGGAATCAGTTGTGAATGGCACCACATCCTACGGAATCACTTGCCAGCGGCATTCTTCACTGTCACAATCGAGCCATGACGAACGCAGGTCGTTCCAACGGGCATCGACCCGTGCAGCTCGACGAGGTGTCGAAGGCGATCATCGAGCAGCTGCAGGCCGATGGCCGCCGGTCGTACGCCGACATCGGCAAGGCGGTGGGCCTCTCCGAGGCCGCCGTGCGCCAGCGCGTGCAGCGACTGACCGAGTCCGGCGTGATGCAGATCGTCGCGGTCACCGACCCGATGCAGCTCGGTTTCACCCGGCAGGCGATGATCGGCATCCGCGCCTCCGGCGACACGCGGGTGCTGGCCGAGCAGTTGGCCGACATCCCCGAGATCGACTACGTCGTGCTCACCGCGGGCAGCTTCGACCTGCTCGCCGAGGTGGTCTGCGAGAACGACGAGGAGCTCATCTCCCTGTTGAACGCGCGCATCCGCAGCCTCGACGGCGTGCACGCGACCGAGACGTTCGTCTACCTCAAGCTCCAGAAGCAGTTCTACAACTGGGGCACTCGCTAAGAAGGGAAGATCATGACCGACACGGTCTACGACAACGCTGCACTGCAGCAACAGGCGAAGGACCATCTCTGGATGCACTTCGCCCGGCAGTCCACGATGGAGACCTCGGGCGTGCCGATCATCACCCGTGGCGAGGGCCACCGCGTCTTCGACATCAACGGCAAGAGCTACATCGACGGGCTCGCCGGCCTCTTCGTCGTGAACGCCGGCCACGGCCGCAAGCGGCTCGCCCAGGCCGGTGCCAAGCAGGCCGAGGAGCTCGCGTTCTTCCCGATCTGGTCGTACGCCCACCCGAAGGCGATCGAGCTCGCCGACCGCCTCGCCGACTACGCGCCCGGCGACCTCAACCACGTGTTCTTCTCCACCGGCGGCGGCGAGGCGGTCGAGACCGCCTACAAGCTCGCGAAGAACTACTGGAAGCTCATGGGCAAGCCGACCAAGTACAAGGTCATCTCGCGCGCCCTCGCCTACCACGGCACCCCCCAGGGCGCGCTCGCCGTGACCGGCCTGCCGATCAAGGCGCCGTTCGAGCCGATCACGCCCGGCGGCCTCCGCGTACCGAACACGAACTTCTACCGCGCCGCCGACATGGGCGCACCGACCGAGAGCGAAGAGGCGTTCGGCATCTGGGCGGCGAACCGCATCGAGGAGCAGATCCTCATGGAGGACCCCGACACCGTCGCGGCCGTCTTCCTCGAGCCGGTGCAGAACTCGGGCGGCTGCTTCCCGCCGCCCCCCGGCTACTTCCAGCGCGTCCGCGAGATCTGCGACAAGTACGACGTGCTGCTCGTCTCCGACGAGGTCATCTGCGCGTTCGGCCGCATCGGCCACATGTTCGCGTGCGACGAGTACGGCTACGTGCCCGACATGATCACCTGTGCGAAGGCCATGACCTCGGGCTACGCCCCGATGGGCGCGACGATCATCAACGAGCGCGTCTACGAGCCGTTCTCGAAGGGCGACACGACCTTCTACCACGGCTACACCTGGGCGGGCCACCCCGTCTCGGCAGCCGTCGCGCTCGAGAACCTCGACATCTTCGAGGAGGAGCACCTGCTCGAGCACGTGCGCGAGAACTCGCCGCTCTTCCGCGCCGAGCTCGAGAAGCTCAGCGACCTGCCGATCGTCGGCGACGTGCGCGGTGCGGGCTACTTCTTCGCCGTGGAACTCGTGAAGGACAAGGCGACGCGCGAGACGTTCAACGAGGACGAGTCGGAGCGCCTGCTCCGCGGCTTCCTCTCGACGGCGCTGTTCGATGCGGGGCTGTACTGCCGCGCCGACGACCGCGGCGACCCCGTGATCCAGCTCTCGCCGCCGCTCACGATCGGCGTGCCCGAGTTCCAGGAGATCGAGCAGATCCTGCGGAGCGTGCTCACCGAGGCATCCAACCGCCTCTGATCGCACCGCGGTTCCCCGAACCCGGTGCCGGCTCGTCACGAGCCGGCACCGGGTTCGTCGTCTCCGGCACTCACCGCTCGCCCACGCCGTCGGGGCGGTGGAACGCCCAGTCGGGAAGCGCGCCGCTGCCGAGGTACTGCTCGAGCAGGCTCGCCATCGTGCAGCCCGCGTCGTCGGCGAGCGCCAGGTCGAGCAGGGCCCCCGCCGCCGAGCCTCGACCGAGGGCCCAGCAGAGCCAGGCGCTGATGCAGAGCGGTCCCGAGCGACGGCCGGGCGGCGCATCGGCGACCGCCGCGCGCACCACGTCGAGGCCTCGCTCGAGGCGGTCTCGATCGGGGCGCAGGCTCGTGCGGCCGAGCATGAGCCGCGAGAGGAACTCGCTCACGCCGAGGCCCGCAGCGTCGGCCGCGAGCTCGCGTCGTACGAGCGCGTCGACCGACTCGCCCTGCGACTCGGCGCGCTCGGCCAGGTCGACGGCGTCGTCGTGGGCGGCTGCGCCGACGACCGGGCCGAAGCCGAACTGCAGCATCATGCCGTCGCGGAACACCGGGCGCGAGGCGAGGTGCAGGAACCAGGCCCGCCGGAGCGCCGACGGCTCCTCCGCCGAGAGCAGTCGTTCGACGAGCTCGACCGGGTCGACGTCGTCGCCCAGCGCCCGGAAGACGGCGTCGCCCGCGTCGGCCCGCTCGATCCGCCGCAGCTCCCGCCGGATCGCCCGGGCACGCCGCTCGTCGGACTCGGGGATCCGGGCCGAGGCCGTCGGCGAATCGGCCGGTTCGTCGAGACCCGGGCCGGGCAGCCGGGGCCCGACCAGGTCGTCGAGCGGCCGGCCGCCGGGCGGGAGCTCGGCGTCGAGGTACGACCCCCAGCCGTCGCGCGCGACGCACAGGGCGTCGCGGAGGTCGAAGCCCGCCTCGCCCGCGCGGCGACGGAGCAGGTCGACGAGTCGACGTTCGGGCGCATCGCCCCGCTCGGCGAACGTCGCGTCGCAGTACACGACCGGCGCGATCGCGTCGACGCCGGGCATCCGGCAGAGCGTCGAGACGATCGCGGCGACGAGCGCGCTCCGGTCTCGAGCGCGCCGCGGCAGGTCGTGCCGGAGCACGCCGACCGTTCGCCGGCCGTCGAACGCGACGCAGACGATCGAGCGCGTGGGGTGGAATCCCGCGATGGACGGCACGAGGGCGAGGAACTCTTGCGCCGAACCGGCGCGGATGATCGTGGTCATGACCCGACCCTGGCCGCCCGGGAGGGCCGAATCCGCCCGTGCGACGTTCGGTGCGATGCGGTTCGCCTGTGGAGAGCGGCCGGCCCACTCCTCCTCGACAGGCGACGTCATCGGAGGATGCTCCCACGTGTCCGAATCCCGCGAGCCGATGACGGAGGCCGCGGCTACGCTCGACGCATGACCAACGACCATCTCATCCGCCTCGACAGCCCGATCGGCCGACTCGAGGTCGTCGCCGACGATGACGCCGTCACCGCGCTCTCGATCGAGCACGACGGCGCACTCCCCCACGACGGCGAGCCCGAGCGCAGCAACGCCGTGCTCGAACAGGCGCGGGTCGAGCTCGGCGAGTACTTCGCCGGTACCCGCACGGGCTTCGACGTGCCCGTCCGCTGGCACGGCACGCCGTTCCAGGAGTCGGTGTGGCGAGAGCTCTCCCGACTCGGCTGGGGCGAGGCGACCTCGTACGCGTCGCTCGCCGCCGCCGTCGGCCGCCCGAAGGCCTCCCGTGCGATCGGTGGCGCGGTCGGCGCGAACCCCGTCCCGATCCTCGTGGGCTGCCACCGCGTGCTCGCCTCCGACGGCCGCATCACAGGATATTCAGCCGGCCAGGGCATCCCCACCAAGCTCTGGCTGCTCGGCCACGAGCAGATCGGCTTCGCCGCGTGAGCGTGGTCCCCCGGCCCGACGTCGTCATCGGCGACGACGGCCGCGCACGTTGCGCCTGGGGTGCGAGCGACCCCGAGTACCGGCGCTACCACGACGAGGAGTGGGGTACGCCCCAGCACGACCCAGTGCGCCTCTACGAGAAGGTCTGCCTCGAGGGCTTCCAGGCCGGACTCTCGTGGATCACGATCCTGCGCCGCCGCGAGGCGTTCCGCGAGGTCTTCCACGGGTTCGACCCGGTACGCGTGGCCGAGATGACCGACGACGACGTGGAGCGCCTCCTCGGGGACGCCCGCATCATCCGTCACCGCGGCAAGATCCGCGCGACGATCACGAACGCGCGCGCCGCTCTCGCGCTCGAGCGCCCGCTCGACGAGTTGCTCTGGGGGTTCGCACCGCCTCCCCGAGCGACGCCGCCGGCCTCGTTCGCCGAGGTCCCGGCGACGACGTCCGAGTCGGTCGCGATGAGCCGCGAACTCCGTCGCCGCGGCTTCGCCTTCGTCGGACCGACGACGATGTACGCACTCATGCAGGCCGCCGGAATGGTCGACGACCACGTCGCCGGTTGCCACCGCGCGAGGCATCATAGCGACACCTGAATCAGGTGTACAGAGCGCAGAATGCGCCTCCGGATCTGCTTGACACCGCCAATTCGCACAGGCTACGTTGAGCCCACTTCGGGGGACGACGGGACGGGCAACGACGCCCGTCCCGCGGATCCGAGTCCGCTCGCCGATCCGGTGGGCGGTGATCGCTCATTCAGAAGGAGCACTGCATGCGATTCACGAGAACACTCGCGCTCGCCGCCACCGCGGCAGCCGCGCTCACCGTCGGCACGGTCATCCCGGCTGCCGGCGCGACCCCGGTCGATGACTCCGCCGTTCCCTCCTACCAGGAGTTCGCGGCTTCGACCTATCGCGACGTGGACGGCGGCTACGTCGTCAACGGCGACGAGCTGATCTCGAACCAGGGCGGCCTCCAGTCGTTCTACGACGTGCTCGTCGGTCCCGAGACGCCGACCGACGGACTCATCGTCAACACCGTCAACGGCGCCGACGACAAGTGGTCGGCCTCGCAGGTCGGCAACCTCACGTACTGCGTCAGCACGAAGTTCGGCACGCGTCACGACGACGTCGTCGCGGCGATGGCCGGCGGGGCCGGCCTCTGGGAGGCCGCGTCGTCGAAGGTGAACTTCGTGTACGTGCCCAGCGCCGACGGCCAGTGCACGACGCGCAACAAGGCGGTCCTCTTCTCGGTCGAGCCGGTGCAGACCTCGCAGTACATCGCGCGCGCGTTCTTCCCGAGTTCACCCGACCGCCAGCAGAACGTGCTCATCGACGACTCGATCTGGAGCTCGGGCTCGTGGACGCCGACCAACATCCTGGGCCACGAGCTCGGTCACACCCTCGGCTTCCGGCACGAGCACACGCGCCCCGAGTCGGGCACGTGCTTCGAGGACAACAACTGGCGCCCGCTGACGCCGTACGACTCGGCCTCGATCATGCACTACCCGCAGTGCAACGGCTCGTCCGACGACCTGTCGATGACGAGCAGCGACCGTGCGGGCGTCGTCGCCCTCTACGGCAACTGAGACGCCGTCGGTCTGAGCTCTCCCTCAGAACCCGCTGGGCCCGGTCGGCTTCGACCGGGCCCAGCGGTCCGTCCACGAGACGACGCTGGCGTCGCGTCTCCCGGCCGGCGACTCAGGCGACGAGCTCGACCTCCCGCGGCGACGCCCCGCTGCGCTGCTCGCCGAGTCGCATCGAGAAGCCGGCGGTGCCGGCCCAGTCGACGAGGTCGTCGACCGTCTCGAGTTCGGGTCGCCGCTCGAGCACCGCCCGCGTGAAGCGGCCCTTGGCCTGCTTGTTGAAGTGGTTGAGGGCGCGCTTGCGGCCATCGCCGTCGATCGAGACGACGCGCACGTACACGCTGTCAGCGCGGCCCGGCGCCGGACCGAGCTCTGCGTAGCCCTCCGACCGGAGATCGACGATCAGGCCGGGCTCGCGGTCGAGCACGTCCGCGAGGTGATCGCGCCAGAACGCCTTGAGTCGTACGCCGGGCACCCGCGAGTCGTGCGAGAGCCGGTAGGCGGGGATCGGGTCGAGCGCACCGACGAGCCCGAAGAGCGCGGAGTGCACGAGCACCGTCCGGCCGGCGAACTCCCGGGCCGCGTCGTCGAGCGAGGGCGCGTCGAGGGCGTCGAAGAGCACGCCCGTGTAGCGGTCGATCGCCGCCATCGTGGGTGCCGTGGTGAGTTCGCGATTGCGCGCGACCTCGGCGGCCTGGCGCGGACCGAGCTTGAGGGCCCGCATCATCGCGTCGTGATCGCCCGCGAGGTCGACGACCGCACCGGTCAGCTGCTCGCGCGGTGCGCGAAGACCGTCGAACGAGAGCGCGTCGATCGACAACGGCCCGCCTGAGCCGCCGTCGCGCTTGGTCTCGGACGGCGGGAGGAGCAGCAGCACTACGAGCCGATGAAGGCGAGCGCGGCGTCGACGTTCGTGCCGAGCGACTCGACGCTGTCGATCGTGACGCGGGGCAGCGCCGACGAGGGTCCGGTCCACGCCGCGTAGCCCTCGAGGCTCTGCTCGACGGCACGCCAAGTCGTCTCCTCGAGGTGCGGCAGGCCGCGCTCGCGCTTCTCGAGTCGGGCCCGATGCAGCGCCTCGTCGGAGCAGACGACCTCGATCACCCGGAGCCGGGCATCGGTGCGCGCGGCGAGATCGCGCCACTGCAGGCGCGCGGCCTCGGCGGCGTTCACCGCGTCGACGATGACCGTGCGGCCGGAGTCGAGCTCCTTCTCGGCGATCTCCTCGGCGACGAGATACGCGGCCAGGCCGGTCGGCTGGTCGGCGTCGATGCCCGCCTTGAGGATGGCCGACTCGATCGGGTCGACCGACACGACCGTGGCGCCGAGGCGGGCGCCGACGATCTGCGCGATCGTCGACTTGCCCGCGCCCGGCAGCCCGGCCATGACGATGAGCTGGGTGACGCTCAGGTCACCGAACTGGCGGTCGAACGGCTGCTCCCCCGGCATCCGTTCCCCCTCAGGCGAGGTCGGCGCGGGACGCGACGACCTGCACCTGATCGGACTGGACCGAGAGGAAGCCGTCCTCGGCGGAGGCGGTGATCTTCTCACCGCCCGGCAGGGTGACGCGCACCTCGCCGCTCGCGAGGATCGCGAGCATCGGCTCGTGCCCCGGGAGGATGCCGATCTCGCCTTCGACGGTCTTCGCGACCACCATGGCGGCCTCGCCCGACCACACTTCGCGGTCGGCCGAGACGACGCTCACATTGAGGGCGGCCATGCTCAGCCGTTCTCCTTCTGGATCTGCGCCCACTTCTCCTCCACGTCGGAGATCGGGCCGACGTTGAAGAACGCCTGCTCCGCGACGTGGTCGAAGTCACCGCGGGCGATCGCGTCGAACGACTCGATCGTGTCCTTGAGCGGCACGGTCGAACCCTCGACACCCGTGAACTTCTTCGCCATGTAGGTGTTCTGCGAGAGGAACTGCTGGATGCGGCGCGCGCGGGCCACGGTGATCTTGTCCTCTTCGGAGAGCTCGTCGACACCGAGGATCGCGATGATCTCCTGCAGCTCCTTGTTCTTCTGGAGGATCTGCTTGACCGTGGTCGCGACGCGGTAGTGGTCGGCGCCCAGGTACCGCGGGTCCATGATGCGCGACGTCGAGGTCAGCGGGTCGATCGCGGGGTACAGACCCTTCGAGGCGATCTCACGCGAGAGCTCGGTCGTCGCGTCGAGGTGGGCGAACGTGGTGGCCGGCGCCGGGTCGGTGTAGTCGTCGGCGGGCACGTAGATCGCCTGCAGCGAGGTGATCGAGTGACCACGGGTCGAGGTGATGCGCTCCTGCAGGATGCCCATCTCGTCCGCGAGGTTCGGCTGGTAGCCCACGGCGGACGGCATGCGGCCGAGCAGGGTCGACACCTCGGAGCCCGCCTGCGTGAAGCGGAAGATGTTGTCGATGAAGAGGAGCACGTCCTGCTTCTGGACGTCGCGGAAGTACTCGGCCATGGTGAGGGCCGAGAGGGCGACGCGCAGACGCGTCCCCGGCGGCTCGTCCATCTGGCCGAAGACGAGGGCGGTCTTGTCGAAGACGCCCGCCTCCTCCATCTCGTGGATGAGGTCGTTGCCCTCACGCGTGCGCTCGCCGACGCCGGCGAACACCGACACACCGCCGTGGTCCTGCGCGACGCGCTGGATCATCTCCTGAATGAGGACGGTCTTGCCGACGCCCGCGCCACCGAAGAGGCCGATCTTTCCACCCTGCACGTACGGGGTGAGGAGGTCGATCGACTTGATGCCGGTCTCGAAGAGCTGCGTCTTCGACTCGAGCTGGTCGAAGGCCGGGGGCTTGCGGTGGATCGGCCAGCGCTCGGTGACCTCGATGGTCTCGCCGGGCTCGAGGTTCAGCACCTCGCCGATCACGTTGAAGACCTTGCCCTTGGTGACGTCGCCGACGGGCACCGAGATCGGGGCTCCGGTGTCGCGCACCTCCTGGCCGCGGACGAGGCCGTCGGTCGGCTTGAGGGCGATGGCGCGCACGACGTCGTCGCCGAGGTGCTGGGCGACCTCGAGCGTCAGCGTCGAAGTCTCACCGCCGATGGTGACCTCGGTCTGGAGGGCGTTGTAGATGTCGGGGATCGAGTCGTGCGGGAACTCGATGTCGACGACGGGGCCGGTCACTCGGGCGATGCGGCCGACGGCGACGGCCTGGTCAGCGACCATGTCGATGGTGTCAGTCATTCTGCTCACTCTTTCTGGATTGCTACTTGGCGGCGACGAGCGCGTCCGCGCCGCCCACGATCTCGGAGATCTGCTGCGTGATCTCGGCCTGGCGCGCGTTGTTCGCCAGGCGGGTGTAGTCGGTGATGAGCTTGTCGGCGTTGTCGGAGGCCGACTTCATCGCCTTCTGCGTCGCCGCGTGCTTGGCGGCGGCCGACTGCAGGAGTGCGTTGAAGATGCGGCTCTCGATGTACACCGGAAGCAGGCCGTCGAGCACGGTCTCGACGTCGGGCTCGAACTCGTACAGCGGCTGCACGGTCGAGTCGGGCTCTTCGACGCCTTCGACGACCTCGAGCGGCAGGAGGCGCACGACCGTGGGGGTCTGCGTCATCATGCTGACGAAGGTGTTGTAGACGACGTGGATCTCGTCGACGCCGCCGTCCGCCGCGTCACGCAGGAACGACTCGAGCACCGCGTCGGCGATCTCCTTCGCGAGCTCGAACTCGGGGTTCTCGCTCTGGCCGACCCAGTCCTGCTCGAACTCGCGGTGGCGGAACTGGAAGTACCCGACCGCCTTGCGTCCGACGAGGAAGTACACGACCTCCTTGCCCTGCGAGCGGAGGAGCTCGGCGAGCTCCTCCGCCTCGCGCAGGACCTGCGAGTTGAACGCACCGGCGAGGCCGCGGTCGCTCGTGAGGATCACGATCGCCGCGCGCTCGATCTTCTCGGGCTCGGTCGTCAGCACGTGGTCGACGTTCGAGTACGTCGCCACGGCCGAGACGGCACGCGTGATCGCCCGCGAGTACGGCGTCGAAGCCGCCACCCTCGCCTGCGCCTTCTGGATGCGCGAGGCGGCGATGAGCTCCATCGCCTTGGTGATCTTCTTCGTCGTCTGGGCAGACTTGATCTTCTGCCGGTAGACCCGAAGTTGCGCTCCCATGTCTCTCCTGTATCCCTACGTCAGTGGTTCAGTTCGCCCGGATCGCCTCAGCGACGACCCTTGACGATCTTCTCCTGGTTGACGTCTTCGGCGGCGATGGCCTCGAACTGCTCGGACCCGACCGAGGCGAGCGGCTTGCCCTCGCCGGTCTGGAACTCGCTCTTGAAGGTCCCGACCGACGACTCGAGCTTCGAGATGGTCTCGTCCTCGAGCTTGTTGGTCTCGCGCAGCACGTCGAGCACGTCGGTGTTGCGGCGCAGGTAGTCGAGGAACTCCGCCTCGAAGCGCAGGATGTCCTCGACCGGGACCTCGTCGAGGTGTCCCTTCGTGCCGGCCCAGATCGAGACGACCTGGTCCTCGACGGGGTACGGCGAGTACTGCGGCTGCTTGAGCAGCTCGGTCAGGCGCGCGCCGCGGGCGAGCTGGCGACGGCTCGCGGCGTCGAGGTCGGACGCGAACATCGCGAACGCCTCGAGCGACCGGTACTGGGCCAGCTCGAGCTTCAGCGTGCCCGACACCGACTTGATCGACTTGACCTGCGCGTCACCGCCGACTCGCGAGACCGAGATGCCGACGTCGACGGCCGGGCGCTGGTTCGCGTTGAAGAGGTCGGACTGGAGGAAGATCTGGCCGTCGGTGATCGAGATCACGTTGGTCGGGATGTACGCCGAGACGTCGTTCGCCTTCGTCTCGATGATCGGGAGACCCGTCATCGAGCCCGCGCCGAGCTCGTCGGAGAGCTTCGCGCAACGCTCGAGGAGGCGCGAGTGCAGGTAGAAGACGTCGCCGGGGTACGCCTCGCGGCCCGGCGGGCGGCGGAGGAGGAGCGAAACGGCACGGTAGGCCTCGGCCTGCTTCGACAGGTCGTCGAAGATGATGAGGACGTGCTTGGAGTCGTACATCCAGTGCTGGCCGATGGCCGAGCCGGTGTACGGCGCGAGGTACTTGAAGCCGGCCGGGTCGGAGGCCGGAGCGGCGACGATGGTGGTGTACTCCATCGCGCCGGCGTCTTCGAGGGCGCCCTTCACCGAGGCGATGGTCGAACCCTTCTGGCCGATCGCGACGTAGATGCAGCGGACCTGCTTGTTCGGGTCGCCCGAGTCCCAGTTCGCCTTCTGGTTGATGATCGTGTCGATCGCGATCGCGGTCTTGCCGGTCTGGCGGTCGCCGATGATGAGCTGGCGCTGGCCGCGGCCGACGGGGATCATGGCGTCGATCGCCTTGATGCCGGTCTGGAGCGGCTCGTGCACGCTCTTGCGCTGCATGACGCCGGGCGCCTGGAGCTCGAGCGCACGACGACCCTCGATGCCGGTGATCTCGCCGAGGCCGTCGATCGGGTTGCCGAGCGGGTCGACGACGCGGCCGAGGTAGCCCTCGCCGACGGGCACCGAGAGGACCTCGCCCGTGCGGGTCACCTCCATGCCCTCTTCGATGCCGGTGAACTCGCCGAGCACGACGACGCCGATCTCGTCTTCCTCGAGGTTCAGCGCGAGGCCGAGCGTGCCGTCCGCGAAGCGGACGAGCTCGTTCGCCATGACCGACGGGAGCCCGCCGACGTGGGCGATGCCGTCGGCGGCGTCGGTGACGTATCCGACCTCGGTCTTCTGCGCCTGGCCCGGCTCGTACGACGAGACGAACTCCGAGAGAGCCGAACGGATCTCGTCGGGGCTGATGGAGAGTTCTGCCATTGCCATTTCCTTTTCTGGGCCGGGCGTCAGGTGCCCCGGTTGCAGCTTCTATGTGTGGCGGCGCTGAACGCCGGTCGTGGTGTCAACCGGCGTCAGCCGGCAAGCTTCTGCCTCAGCGAGCCGAGGCGGCTGGCGACGCTGCCGTCGATGACGTCGTCGCCGATCTGGATGCGGACTCCGCCGATGAGGGCGGGGTCGACGATCGTGTCGAAGCGGATGGGCCGCCCGGCCTGCGCCGCGAGGCCCTGCTCGAGCCGGCCGAGCTGGTCGGCCGAGAGCGGGATCGCGCTCGTCACGGTCGCGACGTCGAAGCCGCGCTGGTCGGCCACGACGGATGCCGCGTGCCGCAGCGCCTCGCCGATGCGACGGCCGCGGGGCTGTTCGACGATGTGGCGCACGATCGCGACGGTCTGCGGCGCAGCCTTGCCGCCGAGCAGGCGGTCGACGAGCTTCACCTTCGCCTCGGTCGCGCTGAGCTTCGAGCCGAGCGCGAGCTCGAGCTCGGAGTCGCTCGCGACCGTGCGGTCGAATGCGAAGAGCTCGGCGTCGATGTCGACGCCCTTCGCGGCGGAGTCGGCCGCGACGCGGTAACCGAGGTCTTCGATGCCGGCGAGGAAGTCCTCGCCCGACGACCAGCGACGCGTCGCGGCGGTGACGAGCAGCGCGACCGACTCGGCCGGCAGCTGCTGCCCGAAGACGCGCTCGACGAGCGTGCGCTTCTGCGCGACGTCGGCCTCGGCGTCGGTGAGCGCCGTTCGCAGCTGCGCAGACGCACCGATCACCCGGCCGGCGGCGAGGAGGCCCTCGGCGACGGGAAGTTCGGCCCGGCCGAGCTCGGCGAGCGCAGCCCGCGACCCGGCCAGGGCCTCTCTCGTAGCGCTACCCATGGGTTACTTCTTCCCTCCGGCGGCGGCCTCGGAGGCCTCCAGGTCGGCGAGGAAGCGATCGACGACGGCCGTCGCCTTCGCGTCGTCGGAGAGCGACTCGCCGATGACGCCCGATGCCAGGTCGATCGCCAGCGTGCCGACCTCGGAGCGGAGCGAGACGAGCGCGCTCTGGCGCTCGGCCTCGATCTGCGCCTGGGCGCTCGCGGTGACCCGCGCGGCCTCGGCCACGGCGGTGTCCTTCGCCTCGGCGACGATCTTCTTGCCGTCCTCGCGGGCGGTCTCGCGGATGCGACCCGCCTCGGTGCGCGCGTCGGCGAGCTGGGCGGTGTACTCCTCGAGGGCCGCCTCGGCCTTGCGCTGGGCCTCGTCGGCCTTCGCGATGTTGCCTTCGATCGCCTCAGCACGCTCGTCGAGCAGCTTCTGGACGCGCGGCAGCACGTACTTCCAGAAGAAGAAGAGGATGATGACGAAGCAGACCGTCGACCAGAGGATGTCGTACAGCTCCGGGATGACCGGGCTGTGCGTCTCGCCACCCTCGGTTGCAGCGCTCAGTACTGCATGAAGCACATTGGCCTCCTCAGTTGCGGCGGTTGGATCAGACGAAGATGAAGTAGGTCGCGATACCGATGAAGGCGAGCGCCTCGGTGAAGGCGATACCGATCCACATCAGAACCTGCAGGCGGCCGGCGAGCTCGGGCTGGCGGGCCACGCCCTCGATCGTCTTGCCGACGACGATGCCGACGCCGATGGCCGGGCCGATCGCCGCGAGGCCGTAGCCGACCGTCGCGATGTTGCCGTTGATCTCGGCGAGAACGGTGGTTGCGTCCACGTTGGGTTTCCTTTCCTAGGGATGTTTCGGGCGGGCGCCCGGCTCAGTGCTCTTCTGCGACCGCGAGCTGGATGTAGACCGCGGTGAGAAGTGCGAAGACGTAGGCCTGCAGGACGGCGACGAGGACTTCGAACAGCGTGAACGCGAGTCCGAAGGCCAGGGTGCCGGCGCCGAGGAGGGTCCACCAGCCGCTGAGCTGGAAGACGAAGAACTGCGTGGCCGCGAAGAAGAGCACGAGCAGCAGGTGGCCGACGATCATGTTCATCATGAGTCGGAGCGTCAGCGTGATCGGGCGGATGATGAAGGTCGAGATGAACTCGATCGGCGTGACGATGATGTACACCGGCCACGGCACGCCCGCGGGGAAGAGCGAGTTCTTGAAGAAGTTCTTGGGGCTCTTCTTGACGCCTGCGTAGATGAACGTGATGTACGCGACGATCGCGAGCACGAGCGGAACGCCGATGACCGAGGTGCCCGCGATGTTGAGGCCCGGGATGACGCCTGTCAGGTTCATGAACAGGATCATGAAGAACATGGTCGTGAGGATCGGCAGGAACCGCTTGCCGTCCTTCTTGCCGAGCAGGTCGTCCGCGATGTTCACGCGCACCATGTCGAGGCCCATCTCGACGAGGCTCTGGAAGCGACCCGGGACGATCTTCATGCGGCGGGTGCCGAGCCAGAAGACGAGGAAGAGGGCGATGACCGCGACCCAGCGAACCAGGATGATGCGGTTGATCTCGAAGGCCGTGTCCTCGAACAGGAGCGGACCGGGGAAGAACTCCTCGATCGACGGACCGTGGAACTCACCGTCTTCGGTGGCAGTCGGAACCAGCAGGTTCAGAGCGTGTGCTAGCAGCGCTATCTCCTGTTTCGGGGCGTGGAGCAGGGCTCTCGCGACGACGAACATCGGAAACGGATTTCACACAGGCCTGAACCCGGCGAAAACCGTGGGGGATCGGGAATACTCTAGCAAGACTTCTACGAGCAGACGAATTCGCGATCGAAGGTTATTCGTCGTCGGGCGCCTTGGGCAGTTCGACGTCGCTCGCGTAGGGCAGGCGGGACTTCGCGACGACGAGCACGTCGACCACGAGCGAGGCCAGCACACCGGCCACGAGGCTGAGGAACAGCACGGTCGTATCGAGCCATTCGGCGTCGCGCAGCACGACGACGAGCACGATGAAGACGATGAACTTCAGGAGCCAGCCGCCGAGCACGATCCCGAAGAACGCGCCCACGAAGAGGTCGCTGCCGGCGAAGCGGTTCGCGAGCAGGATGCTCGCCGCGGTGATGCCCATGAACACCACGGCCATGACCGTTCCGATGAGCGCGCCCCAGAGCCCGGGCAAGCCCGCGAAGACGAGGCCGAGTACGGCGCTCACGACGAGGATGACGGCCGCGAGCACCCCTCCCCACGCGAGAGCGCGCTTCAGGACGGGGTTCGAGGTGGGGGTGCGGTCGGCCGATTCGCGGCGTTCGTCGGTCATCATGCTCCAGTGCCCGGGTCGGGGCTGCGGTCGGCCGATTCGCGGCGTGCGCCGGTCATCATGCTCCAGTCGAGGGGTCGCCCGATTCTACCGAGGGCGAAGCTGCGAGTTCGTCGGCGCCGGCGGCCTCGGCCGGCGCGCCGACGGGCGCCGCGGCCGACGGGCGCTCCTCCGCTGCGACGGTGAGGCGCTTGCGCCGGCCGAGCGGGGCGAGCGTGATGATCGTGCACGCCAGGAATCCGACGCCGAGGAACACGAAGGCCCACCACGTGCTGAGGTGGAAGTACACCGGCAGCACGTAGGTGAGGAGGCATCCGACCGACGCGACCGCCGTCCAGCCGTACAGGATGAGCACGGCGTTGAGGTGCGAGTGGCCCATGTCGAGCAGTCGGTGGTGCAGGTGCTTGCGGTCGGCGGCGAAGGGCGACTTGCCCGCGCGCAGGCGCCGGATCACCGCCATGCCGAAGTCGAGCAGCGGGATGATGAGCACGACGAACGGCAGGATGATCGGCATGAACGCGGCGAACAGCTCGCTGAAGCCGACGCCGACCGGGTTGATCTGGCCGGTCACGGCGATCGCCGAGGTCGCCATGAGCAGGCCGATGAGCAGCGCGCCGGCGTCGCCCATGAAGAGCTTCGCGGGGTGCCAGTTGAGCGGCAGGAAGCCGGCGCACGCACCCACGATCACGACGGCGAGCAACGAAGCGAGGTTGAAGTAGTTGAGGGGCGAGGTCTGCTGCACGAGCAGGTACGTGTAGAGGAAGAACACGCCGTTGGCGATGAGCGAGACGCCGGCGACGAGGCCGTCGAGGCCGTCGATGAAGTTGACGGCGTTCATCACGAGCACGATCGTGAAGACCGTGAGCGTCGCGCTCACCCACGACGGGATGAGCGTGATGCCTGCGATCGGCAGCGACACGATCGACACGCCCTGCCAGGCGATGAGGCCGGCGGCGATGAACTGGCCGGCGAGCTTCGTGGTCCAGTCGAGGTCCCAGATGTCGTCGGCGACGCCGATCAGCACGATGAGCAGCGCCGCGCCGAGGATCGCGAGCATCTGCGCCGGGCTCTGGAAGATGATCGCGACGTTCGCGAAGCGCTGGATGCCGAGGGTCGACACGAACGCCGCTGCGCCGATCGCCACGAGGATGCCGATGAACATCGCGATGCCGCCGAGCCGGGGCGTCGGCCGGGTGTGCACGTCGCGCTCGCGGATCTTCGGGTAGAGCCGGTACTTGTGGCTCAGCTTCCAGACGAGGATCGACCCGCCGAACGTGACGAGCGCGGCGAGCAGCGCGAGCGACAGGAAGAGGGTCATGAGGCGGCGGGACCCGCTTCGTCGGCCGCCGTCGCGGTCGTCTCCGCACTGTCGGTCGACTCGTCGCCGGTGGGCTCGCCTGCGGCGGTCGCCTCGCCTGCGGCGGTCGCCTCGCCTGCGGCGGTCGCCTCCTCGACGGCCGGGTCGGATGCCTCGCCCGGGTCGGATGCCTCGGGTGCGAGCAGCTCCTCCCCCACGACCGCGGCGATGCGCTCGCGCGAGATGACGCCGGCGCGCACGATGCGCAGCACGCCCCCCGACTCCGTGAGGCCCGTCGCGTCGACGATCGTCGACGAGGTGTCGCCGGGCCGTTCGCCGATGGCCTCGTAGCCGGTGCCCGCCTCGCCGCCGTCGAGGTACACCGCCACCGACTCGCCGAGCATCTCGAGCGCGCTCGCGGCCGTCTTCGCCGAGGGCATGCCCGAGAGGTTCGCCGACGAGACCGCGAGGGGGCCCGTCTCGGCGAGGAGCTCGAGCGCGATCGGGTTCGCGGGCATGCGCAGGGCGACCGTGCCGCGGGTCTCGCCGAGATCCCACTGCAGCGACGGCTGCGCGCGCAGGATCACGGTGAGCCCGCCGGGCCAGAACTCGGCGACGAGGTCGCGCACGGCCGAGGGTACGTCGGTCGCGAGGGCGTCGAGCGTCGGCAGGCCCGGGATGAGCACGGGCGGCGGCGACGTGCGCTCGCGGCCCTTCGCCTCGAGCAGCCGGCCGACGGCGTTCGCGTTGAACGCGTCGGCGGCGACGCCGTAGACCGTGTCGGTCGGCAGCACGACGAGTTCGCCGCGACCGACGGCCGCCCGCGCGAGTCGCATGCCGGTGAGCAGCTGGGAGTCGACCGAGCAGTCGTAGGTGGCAGTCATGACCTGCCGATTCTAGACCAGCGGCCGTGTGCGCTCGGATGCCGCGGGCGGCGTTCGCCCGCGGCATCCGAGCGTCGTGCCGAACCCTTCGGCCGGCCGACGACCGCCGGGATCAGCGTCGCCCCGCCTTGCGGCGGAACAGCCAGGCGCCCCACACGAGCGCGACGACCACGATCGCCGCGCACCAGGCGACGGCGAGCCAGGCCGAGTCGCCCATCGGCGTGCCGACGAGGAGCGACCGGAGCGATTCGATCACGGGCGTGATCGGCTGGTTCTCGGCGAACCACTGGAGCCACTCGGGCATGGTGTCGACGGGCACGAAGGCGCTCGAGACGTACGGCAGGAACAGCAGGATGAACCCGTACCCGCTCGCGGCCTCGGGCGTGCGGGCGGCGAGCCCGATCACCGCGAACAGCGACGTGATCGCGAGGATGTACAGCCCCACGATCGCGACGGCGCCGAGCCAGTCGAGCGCCGTCGCATCGGGGCTGAACCCGACGAGGAACGCGACGGCGATGACGACCCCCGTCGCGATGAGGTTGCGCGCGAGGCTCGCGACGATGTGGCCGCTGAGCACGGCGCCGCTGCGGAGCGGCATGGTGCGGAACCGGTCGATGATGCCGGTCGTCATGTCGCGCGAGACCGAGATGGCGGTCGACGACGCGCCGAACCCCGCGCACAGCAGGATGATGCCGGGCACGACGTAGTCGACGTAGCCGCCCGACGGGTCGATCGCGTTGCCGAAGATGAAGGTGAACATCAGCATGAGCATCACCGGCAGCATGATCGCCATGCTGAGCGCCTCGACGTCGCGGGTCGAGTGGATGATGCTGCGGCCGATGAAGACGCGGTCGGCCGCGAATCCGCGCAGGCGCGGACGGAGGCGGGGCGCGGTGCCGGCCGCGGCGGAGGCACGGCCCGAAGGGGTCGCGGTGAGCGTGGTCATGGTGCGGGCTCCGTTTCGTTCGATGGGTTCGGTGCGGTCAGTCGGCGGCGACGAGGTCGAGATCGGATGCCCCGGCCACGACGGCACCGTGATCGCCGTCGGTGATGGCGAGGAACACGTCGTCGAGGCTCGGCCGGCGGATCGTGACGTGCGCACCCGTCGGGGCGGCCTCGCGGTCGAGTTCGTCGATCGCCGCGCGCAGTCCGTGCACGCTGCCGTCGGTCGGCAGCTCGCGCAGGACCAGGCCGTCGGCGTCGCGCAGTTCGACGACCTCGCCGCCGACGCGCGCCTTGAGCTCGTCGGCCGTGCCGACCGCCGCGATGCGGCCCCGGTCGAGCACCGCGATGCAGTCGGCGAGCCGATCGGCCTCCTCGAGGTACTGCGTGGTGAGGAAGACGGTCGTGCCGGCATCGGCGAGCGACGTGATGACGTTCCAGAGCTCCTGGCGACTCCGCGTGTCGAGCCCGGTCGTCGGCTCGTCGAGGAAGAGCACCGGCACCTCGACCACGAGGCTCAGCGCGAGGTCGAGACGGCGGCGCATGCCGCCGGAGTACGTGGAGACCCTGCGCCCCGCCGCCTGCGCGAGGCCGAAGCGCTCGATGAGCTCGGCCGCACGCGCGGCGGCGGCACGCCGGCCGAGGCCCGAGAGCCGGCCCATCATGACGAGGTTCTCGGTCGCGGTGAGCACTTCGTCGACCGCAGCGGACTGACCCGTCACGGCGATGCGCTGCTGCACGTCGACGGGGTGCCCGACGACGTCGTACCCGGCGACGGTCGCCGAGCCGGCGTCGGGACGCACGAGCGTCGTCAGGATGTTGATGGTCGTCGTCTTGCCTGCGCCGTTCGGGCCGAGCAGCGCGAAGACGCTGCACGAGGGGACGGCGAGATCGAGGCCCGCGAGGACCTCGGTGCGACCGAACGCCTTGCGGAGGCCGCGTGCGTCGATGGCGAGCTGCATGTCGTGCTCCTGTCGATCGGGGTTCGCGCCAACCGTTGCGTATGGCGCAAACTGTTTATGTCATGCACTGTTGTTTAAGTAATACACAGTTCTAGACTGAGGTCAACCCGCCGAACGGAACGGAGCCGAATGAGCGACGAGCGAGCCGACCCCGAACTCCCCCGCGCCGTCGCGCTCGCGTGGGGCGTCGCCGCCCACCCCCAGCGCGGCCCGAAGCGCGAGCTCTCGATCGAGCGCATCGTCGACGCGGCGATCGAGATCGCCGATGCGGAGGGCCTCGCGGCGGTGTCGATGAGCCGGGTGGCGAGCTCGCTCGGGTTCACGACGATGTCGCTCTACCGCTACGTGACGAGCAAGGACGACCTGATCCTGCTCATGCAGGAAGGCGCCGTCGAGCCGCCCGTTCCCGACGAGACGCTCGACCGCGGCTGGCGCGAGGGCGTCACCGCGTGGGTGCTCTCGATGCGCGCCGTCTACCGCGAGCACCCGTGGCTCGTCGACATCCCGATCTCGGGCGCGCCGATCACGCCGAACAGCCTGCTCCTCGTCGACTGGTTCCTGCGCGAGGTGCGCGACCTGCCCCTGAGCGACGGCGAGAAGATGTCGGCGCTGCTGCTGCTCACGAGCTACGCGCGGGCCACGAGCGCCCAGGAGCGCGACCTCCGCGTCGCCGCCGAGATGGCCGCGGACCCGGGCGAGGTCACGGGCGAGAGCGCGTTCGCCGCCCTGAACGAGCTCGTGACGCCCGAGCGGTTCCCGTACCTCAGTCCCCTGCTCGCCGCGGGCGGCTACGTCGCCGAGCCCGGCACCCACCCCGGCGAGACCGACGACGACTTCTCGTTCGGGCTCCTCCGCATCCTCGACGGCATCGAGCACCACGTCGACCGCCAGGCCGGTGGTTCGCCGGCCGCCGAGCCCGACGCCGAGCCCGACGCCGTGCCCGAGCTGCCGCCCCAGCTCGAGCTTCCCCGCGACCAGCGGGTGCGCGACGCGGCCAAGGCCCGGCGAGAGGCCGAGAAGGCCGTGCGCGAGGCGCAGAAGGCGCTGCGCGAGGCGCAGAAGCGCGAGCGCGAGGCGATCAAGCACGCGCTCGAGCGCGAGCGGAACGCCCGCGAGAGGGCCGAGCGCGCGAAGTAGGTCAGCGCAGGGCCGTCGTCGCCCGGTCGCGCCCAGTGAGGTCGCGGTGGTGCGCGATCGCCCGCCAGCCGTCGGCCGTGAGCAGTGCCCCGATCTCGGCGGACTGCGCCTCGCCGTGCTCGATCACGAGCACGCCGCCGTCTCGCAGCAGCGCGAGCGCCCGCTGCGAGAGCACCCGCACGACGTCGAGCCCGTCGGCGCCGCCGTAGAGCGCCGCCTCGGGGTCGTGCAGCCGCACCTCGGGGTCGCGCGGAATCGCGCCGAGCGGAATGTACGGCGGGTTCGAGACGACGACCGAGACCCGTCCGTCGAGCTCGGGCAGCGCGGTCGCGAGGTCGCCGAAGACGAGCTCGAGGTTCGGGGCGGCGACCTCCTCGACGTTGCGCCGGGTCCACACGAACGCCTCGGGCGACTTCTCGACGGCCCACACGCGCGCATGCGGCACCTCGGTCGCGAGCGCGAGCGCGATCGCCCCCGAGCCCGAACCGAGGTCGATGCCGATGGGCTCGGGGTCGGCCGCAGCGCGCAGCGCGTCGATCGCGAGCTGCGCGACGCCCTCGGTCTCGGGTCGCGGCACGAACACGCCGGGCCCGACCGAGAGCTCGAGCGAGCGGAACGCCGCACGACCCGTCAGGTGCTGCAGTGGCTCGCGGCGGGCGCGTCGCGCGACGAGCGACGCCAGCTCCGCGGCATCCGCCCCATCGATCGTGCCGCCGACCACGAGGCGCGCCTGCACGCCGCCTCGACTCAGCCCGAGCACGTGCCCGATGAGCAGCTCGGCGTCGACGTCGGGGTCGGGAACGCCCGCCGCCGCCAGCGTCGCCGCGATCTCGTCGCGCATCTCGCGCAGGGGTCGGGCAGGCTGTTCGACGGGTGCATCCACGCAATGGAATGTAACGCACACCCACGGCGCGGGCGGCACCCATAGGCTGGGCACGCCCGCAACGCCCCTCGAGAAAGGCCCGACTATGGCTCAGATCTACGACAACATCACGCAGGCGTTCGGCCGCACCCCGCTCGTCCGGCTCAACCGCCTCACCGACGGCGCCGGCGCGACGGTGCTCGCGAAGCTCGAGTTCTACAACCCGTCCGCGAGCGTCAAGGACCGCCTCGGCGTCGGCATCGTCGACGCGGCCGAGGCCTCGGGCGAGCTGCAGCCCGGCGGCACGATCGTCGAGGGCACGAGCGGCAACACGGGCATCGCCCTCGCCGCGATCGGCGCCGCGCGCGGCTACAAGGTCATCCTCGCGATGCCCGAGACGATGTCGAAGGAGCGCAAGTCGCTGCTCAAGGCCTACGGGGCCGAGCTCGTGCTCACGCCGGGCTCCGAGGGCATGAAGGGCGCTGTCGCGAAGGCCGAGGAGATCGCCGCGTCGACCCCCGGCGCGATCCTCGCCCGGCAGTTCGAGAACCAGGCCAACGTTGAGATCCACCGCCGCACCACGGCCGAGGAGGTCTGGGAAGACACCGACGGCGGCGTCGACATCTTCGTCGCGGGCATCGGCACGGGCGGCACCATCTCGGGCGTCGGCCAGGTGCTCAAGGAGCGCAAGCCCGAGGTGCAGGTCGTCGCCGTCGAGCCCGCCGAGTCGCCGATCCTCAACGGCGGCCAGCCCGGCCCGCACAAGATCCAGGGCATCGGCGCGAACTTCGTGCCCGACGTGCTCGACCGCACCGTCTACGACGAGGTGCTCGACGTCAACATCGACCAGGCCGTCGAGACCGCCCGCCGGCTCGGCCAGGAGGAGGGCATCCTCGGCGGCATCTCGTCGGGCGCCACGGTCTACGCCGCCCTCGAGCTCGCGAAGCGCCCCGAGAACGCCGGCAAGACGATCGTCGTGATCGTCGCGAGCTACGGCGAGCGGTATCTCTCGACCGTCCTGTACGAGGGTCTGCTTGACTGATCGCGTGACGATCCGCTCGCGCCTGAAGGAAGACCTCGCGACCGCCCGTGCCCACGACCCTGCGGCACGGAGCGGGCTCGAGGTCTTCCTCGTGTACTCCGGCCTGCACGCCATCTGGACCTATCGGCTCACGCACCGCATGTGGGTCGCCGGCTGGCGGTTCCCGGCCCGGCTCATCTCGCAGTTCGCGCGGTTCCTCACGGGCATCGAGATCCACCCCGGTGCGACCATCGGCCGCCGCTTCTTCATCGACCACGGCATGGGCGTCGTGATCGGCGAGACCGCGATCGTCGGCGACGACGTCATGCTCTACCACGGGGTCACCCTGGGCGGAAAGGCTCCGCGCCACACCCCGCCCGGCACGAAACGCCACCCCACGCTCGACGACGGCGTCACGGTCGGCGCGGGTGCGAAGATCCTCGGCGACATCACGATCGGGGCCTGGAGCGCGGTCGGCGCGAACGCCGTCGTGACCCGGGGCGCTCCCCCGCACTCACTCGTCGTCGGCGTGCCCGCGACCGTGCGGCCGCTCTCGCACGCGACGGCCGACGCGGCCCGCGGCGTGCACGACTGGCACATCTAGCCCCGAACACGACGGATGCCCCGTGGCCGGCCGGCCACGGGGCATCCGCGTTCGAGCGCGCCGTCGGCGCTGCGCGCGCAGCGAACGGTGCTGCGGCTACTCCCCGCCGAGGTCGGCGAGACGAGCCTCCTCGTCGGCGTGGATCGCCGACTCGATGAGCGGCTCGAGTGCGCCGTTCATGACCTGGTCGAGGTTGTAGGCCTTGTAGCCCGTGCGGTGGTCGGCGATGCGGTTCTCGGGGAAGTTGTACGTGCGGATGCGCTCGGAGCGGTCCATCGACCGGATCTGCGACTTGCGCGCGTCGGACGCCGCGGCCGCGAGCTCCTCCTGCTGGCGGGCGAGCAGGCGCGCGCGCAGCACGCGCATGGCCGCCTCGCGGTTCTGCAGCTGCGACTTCTCGTTCTGCATCGACACGACGATGCCGGTCGGCAGGTGGGTGATGCGCACCGCCGAGTCGGTCGTGTTGACCGACTGGCCGCCGGGGCCGCTCGAGCGGTACACGTCGATCTTGAGGTCGTTCTGGTTGATGTCGACCTCTTCGGGCTCGTCGACCTCGGGGAAGACGAGCACGCCCGTCGTCGAGGTGTGGATGCGCCCCTGGGTCTCGGTGACGGGCACCCGCTGCACGCGGTGCACGCCGCCCTCGTACTTGAGGTGCGCCCAGACGCCCTGGGAGGGGTCGGTCGCGTTCGACTTGATCGCGACCTGCACGTCCTTGTAGCCGCCGAGGTCGGACTCGTTGCGCTCGAGGAGCTCGGTCTTCCAGCCCTTCGACTGCGCGTACTGGATGTACATGCGCAGGAGGTCGGCCGCGAAGAGGGCGCTCTCCGCGCCCCCTTCGCCGCCCTTGATCTCCATGATGACGTCGCGACCGTCGTCGGGGTCGCGCGGGATCAGCAGGCGCCGGAGCTTCTCCTGCGCCTGCGCGAGGCCCTCCTCGAGCGCCGGCACCTCCTCGGCGAAGGCGTCATCCTCTTTCGCCAGCTCGCGCGCCGCGTCGAGGTCCTCCTGCGCCTGGTGCCAGGCCTGGTTCGCCGCGACGATCCGGCTCAGCTCGGCGTAGCGCCGATTGACCTTCTTCGCCCGCGCAGCGTCGGCGTGCAGCGCCGGGTCGGCGAGCTCCTCCTGCAGCTGCGCGTGCTCGTCGAGCAGCGGCTGAACCGATTCGAACACGGATGCCTCAGCGGTGGTCGGTCTCGTGCCCGTGCGAGTTGCCGTGGCCGGCGACCGGCATCGACTTCTGCATGAGCAGCAGGAACTCGGCGTTCGACTGGGTCTCCTTCAGGCGGCCCAGCACGGCCTCGAGCGCGGGCTGCTGGTCGAGGCCCGCGAGGGCGCGACGCAGCTTCCACGTGATCTTGACCTCGTCGGGGCTCAGCAGCATCTCCTCGCGACGGGTCGACGACGCGTTGACGTCGACGGCCGGGAAGATGCGCTTGTCGGCGAGCTGGCGCGAGAGGCGCAGCTCGCTGTTGCCGGTGCCCTTGAACTCCTCGAAGATGACCTCGTCCATCTTCGAGCCGGTCTCGACGAGCGCGGTCGCGAGGATGGTGAGCGAGCCGCCGTTCTCGATGTTGCGCGCGGCGCCGAAGAAGCGCTTCGGCGGGTACAGCGCCGACGCGTCGACGCCGCCCGAGAGGATGCGGCCCGAGGCGGGCGCCGCCAGGTTGTAGGCGCGGCCGAGGCGGGTGATCGAGTCGAGCAGCACGACGACGTCGTGGCCGAGCTCGACGAGGCGCTTCGCACGCTCGATGGCGAGCTCGGCGACCGTCGTGTGGTCTTCGGCCGGACGGTCGAACGTCGAGGCGATGACCTCGCCCTTGACCGTGCGCTGCATGTCGGTGACCTCTTCGGGGCGCTCGTCGACGAGCACGACCATGAGGTGCACCTCGGGGTTGTTCTGCGAGATCGCGTTCGCGATCTGCTGCAGCACGATCGTCTTGCCGGCCTTCGGCGGCGCGACGATGAGGCCGCGCTGGCCCTTGCCGATCGGCGCGACGAGGTCGATGATGCGCTGGGTCAGCTTCGTCGGCTCGGTCTCGAGGCGCAGGCGCTCCTGCGGGTAGAGCGGGGTCAGCTTCTGGAAGTCGACGCGAGCGGCGGCCTCGTCGACCGACTGGCCGTTGACCGAGTCGACCTTGACGAGCGCGTTGTACTTCTGGCGGCTCGACTGCTCGCCGTCGCGCGGCTGCTTGATCGCGCCGACGACGGCGTCGCCCTTGCGCAGGTGGTACTTCTTGACCTGGCCGAGCGAGACGTAGACGTCGCTCGGGCCGGGCAGGTAGCCGGTCGTGCGCACGAAGGCGTAGTTGTCGAGGACGTCGAGGATGCCCGCGATCGGGATCAGCACGTCGTCGTCGAGGATCTCGGGCTCGAGCTCGTCGCCGGCACCGCCCTGGCCGCGGCGCTTGCGGTCGCGGTAGCGGCTGCGACGGCCGCCCTCGCCCTCCTGCTTGTCGCCCTGGCCCTTGTCGGCCTGGTTCTGGCCCTGGCCGCCCTGCCCCTTCTCGCCCTGCTTGGCCTTCTCGGCGTCGCCCTGGCGGTCGGCCTGCTTCTGGTCGTCGCCCTTGCGCGACTCGCCGTTCTGGCCCTGGTTCTGGCCGTTGCCGTTCTGGCGGCCGCCCTTCTGGGCGTCGTCGCCGCGCTCGCCGCGCTCGGCGCGCTCGCTGCGGTCGCCGCCGCCGCGACGACCGCGGTTGCGACGGCCGCCCTGGCGCGGCTCCTCCGCGGGCTGCTCGCCCTCGGCGCCCTCGGTGCGGGCACCCTCGCGGGCGCTCTCGCCGGTCGCCGCCGCGAGCTCCTCGCGCACGGCGGCGCGGGCGGCCTCGCGGGCCTCGTCGTCGTTCGTCGCGGGCACGAGGCCCACGCCGGCGCCGCCGCCGTTGACGTGCTGTGCGGCCGCGGTGGTCGCGCTCGTCGCACGACGCGGCTGGCGACCACGACGCGGGGCGGATGCCTCGGCCGGGGCTTCGGCCCCGGGGGCCTCGACGGCCGGTGCCTGGGCGGGCTCGTCGGCCGGAGCCGCATCGGCGACGGGGGCCGCGTCGGCGGCGGGAGCCGCGTCTGCGGGGGCCTCGGCGGCCGGTGCGGGGGCCTCGGCGGCCGGTGCGGCGGCCTCGACGCCGTCGACGTCGAGCGTGGGGGCGACGTCGCCCTCGGCCCGACGGGCGGTGATCGCCTCGACGAGTTCGCCCTTGCGGAGCTTGGAGGCGCCCACGATGCCGAGCGAGGCCGCGAGCTCCTGGAGCTCGGCGACCTTGAGGCCGGTGAGAGGGGCGCCGTTCGCCACGCCTGCAGCGTGGTCGGATGCGTTGGTCACTGGGTGTTTTCCTTTCCCCTGGCGCAGAGTGCTGCGCGGCAGGAGAGTTGATCGCAGCCTCGAGCGAGGTCGGCGCGCGCGGCGCAGACTGCGCAAGTGCGAAAGCAAGAGATTGCCGGGAAGTGCACGATGCGGCTCGTGAGCGGTGTCGGGTCTGACGTATCAGCCGCTTCACCCGCCGGGTGCGGTGTCAGTCTAGCACCGTGCGGCCCTGCAGCCCGCCACGCGACGCTCCGTTGTGGAGAACCCCCGGCCGCGACATCCCGTTCGCAGTTCAGGAGCGGCGCGGCGCGTCGCGGCGAGTCGGGCGCCGACACGCCGGGCGACACGCCTCCGCTCCTGAATCGGGCACCGCACGAATGCGGCGTCGTGGGCGAAGGTCAGCCCGCGGCGACCGTCGCGCCCTTGAAATCGACCGCGAGCGGCAGCGACTGCCACGCCGTCTCGGCCTCGCGCTCGACGAGCGCGATCGCCTCGGCCCGCGCGCTCGGGTCGTTCGCGAGCACGAGGATCGACGGGCCGGCGCCCGACACGACGGCGGGATGCCCCGCCTCGCGCAGCGCCCGGATGAGCCGGTCGGTCTCGGGCATGGCCGCTGCGCGGTAGTGCTGGTGCAGCTTGTCCTCGGTCGCCTGGAAGAGCAGCTCGGGGCTCTGGATGAGCGCCGCGACGAGCAGGGCCGAGCGCGACACGTTGAACACCGCGTCCTCGTGCGGCACCTGCTCGGGCTGCAGCGACCGCGCGAGCGCCGTCGACATCTCGTGCTCGGGCACGAGCACGAGCGGCGACACGCCGCGGTGCACGATGAGCTTCTTGTGCCGCGGGCCCTCGGGCGTGACCCACGCGATCGTGAGCCCGCCGAACAGCGCGGGCGCGACGTTGTCGGGGTGGCCTTCGAGCTCGGTCGCGAGCTCGAGCAGGTCGTCGGCCGAGAAGTCGACGACGCCCTCGAGCAGGCCCTTCGCGGCCATGACGCCCGCGACGATGGCCGCCCCCGACGAGCCCAGCCCGCGGCCATGCGGGATCGCGTTGTGCGCGACGAGCCGGACGCCGGGCAGCGGCACACCGGCGCGCTCGAACGTGTGCGCGATCGAGCGCACGACGAGGTGCGACGCGTCGAGCGGCACCTCGCCCTCGCCGACGCCGTGCACCTCGACCTCGACGCCCGCGGGCGTCGCCTGCACCTCGAGCTCGTCGTAGACGGCGAGCGCGAGCCCGAGCGTGTCGAAACCGGGGCCGAGGTTCGCCGAGGTGGCGGGCACCTTGACGTGGACGGTGCGGCCGGCGAGCGGGGTGGTCGCCTCGGCGACGAGCGTGCCGGTCATGACGCGAGTCCCAGCGCCGCGGCGACCTGGGTGGTGTCGACGGGCACGACCGTGGGCTCGACGTCGGAGCCGTCTGCCGTGCGGAGCGCCCACTGCGGGTCCTTCAGGCCGTGGCCGGTCACCGTGAGCACGACTCGCGCACCCTGCGGGACGGCGCCCGCTGCCGAGCGCTCGAGGAGGCCCGCGACCGAGATCGCCGATGCCGGCTCGACGAAGATGCCGACCTCGGCCGAGAGGATGCGCTGCGCCTCGAGGATCGCCGCGTCCTCGATCGCGCCGAAGTAGCCGTCGGTCTCGTCGCGCGCCTGGAGCGCGAGCTCCCACGACGCGGGGTTGCCGATGCGGATGGCGCTCGCGATCGTGTCGGGGTCGCGCACGGGCTCACCGCGCACGATGGGCGCGGAGCCCGCCGCCTGGAAGCCGAACATGCGCGGCATCCGGGTCGCGTTGCCGGCCGCGATGTCCTCGCGATAACCGCGCGTGTAGGCCGTGTAGTTGCCGGCGTTGCCGACGGGCACGATGTGGAGGTCGGGGGCGTCGCCGAGCACCTCGACGACCTCGAACGCCGCCGTCTTCTGGCCCTCGATGCGGTCGTTGTTGACCGAGTTCACGAGGTGCACCGGATAGTTCGCCGAGAGCTCCCGGGCGATGTCGAGGCAGTCGTCGAAGGTGCCCTGCACCTGGATGAGCTTCGCGTCGTGCGCGATCGCCTGGCTCAGCTTGCCCATCGCCACCTTGCCCTCGGGCAGCAGCACGGCCGCGCCGATGCCGGCGTGCGTCGCGTAGGCGGCGGCCGAAGCGCTCGTGTTGCCGGTCGAGGCGCAGATGACGACCTTCGCGCCGTGCTCGACCGCCTTCGTGACGGCCATGGTCATGCCCCGGTCCTTGAAGGAGCCAGTCGGGTTCATGCCCTCGAACTTCACCCACACGTCGGCACCCGTGCGGCGCGAGAGCGCGGGCGCCGGGAGGAGCGGCGTGCCGCCCTCGCCGAGGGTCACGACCGGGGTCGCGTCGGTCACGTCGAGGCGATCGGCGTACTCTCGGATGACGCCGCGCCACTGGCGCGATCCGGGCTTCGGCGTGGGCGTCGGGTTGGGGGTGTTCACTGGGCTCCTTCGACTCGGAGGACGGATGCGACGGAGGCGACGACCGGGCTCGCGGCGAGCGCCGCGACCGTGTCGGCGAGCGACGACTCGGTCGCCTCGTGGGTGCCGATGACGAGGGTCGCGCTGCGCGAGCCCTCGCTCACCGTCTGCTGCAGCTGCTCGACCGAGACTCCGTGCTCGGCGAAGATGTGCGCGACCCGCTCGAGCACGCCCGGCTCGTCGGTCACCTCGAGCGTGATCGCGTAGCGCGTCGTGATGCGGCCGATGGGCAGGATCGGCAGCTCGGCCTGGGTCGACTCGGCCGTGCCCGGCCCGCCCGAGACCCGGCGGCGGGCGATCGCGACGAGGTCGCCGAGCACGGCGGAGGCGGTCTGCACTCCCCCGGCTCCGGCGCCGTAGAACATGAGCGGCCCCGCGGCCGAGGCCTCGACGAAGACCGCGTTGTTCGCGCCGTGCACCGCGGCGAGCGGGTGGCTGCGCGGAACGAGCGCCGGGTAGACGCGCGCGGAGACGCCCTCGTCGCCGGTCTCGGCGTCGATGAGTCGCTCGCAGATCGCGAGGAGCTTCACGACGTAGCCGGCACGGCGCGCCGACTCGACCTGGGCCGCCGAGACGCCCGTGATGCCCTCGCGGTGCACGGCCTCGACGGGCACGCTCGTGTGGAACGCGAGGCTCGCGAGGATCGTCGCCTTCTGCGCCGCGTCGTAGCCGCCGATGTCGGCCGTCGGGTCGGCCTCGGCGTAGCCGAGCTCGGTCGCCGTCGCGAGCGCGTCCTCCAGGGAGGCGCCGGTCTGGTCCATGCGGTCGAGGATGAAGTTCGTCGTGCCGTTCACGATGCCGAGGATGCGCTCGACGCGGTCGCCGGCGAGCGACTCGCGCAGCGGGCGGATGATCGGGATCGCCCCCGCGACGGCGGCCTCGTACGAGAGCTGCGCGCCGACCTGCTCGGCGGCGGCGAAGAGCTCGGGTCCGTGCGAGGCGAGCAGCGCCTTGTTGCCCGTGACGACGTCGGCACCCGACGCGATCGCCTGGTGCACGAGCGTGCGCGCCGGCTCGATGCCGCCCATGAGCTCGATGACGACGTCGGAGCCCAGGATGAGCGCCTCGGCGTCGGTCGTCAGCAGCTCGGCGGGCAGGTCGGTGTCGCGTCGCGCGTCGAGGTTGCGCACCGCGATGCCGACGAGCTCGAGGCGCGCACCGACCCGCTGCGCGAGCTCGTCGGCGTGGTCGAGCAGCAGCCGGGCGACCTGCGAGCCGACCGAGCCGGCTCCGAGCAGTCCGACTCGGATGGACCGGTACTCGATCATGCGGGGTTCCCTTCGGTGGCGGTGTCGGCGACGGATGCCGCGTCGGCGGTGGTCTCGGCGCGGGTGGTCCCGGCGCCGGCGGCACCGGTGCCGGCGGCCGGCAGCCCGAGGTCGCGGGCGAGCAGGTCGTCGATGGACTCGCCGCGGACGATGACGCGGGCCTCGCCGTCGCGAACGGCGACGACGGGCGGGCGCGGCACGTGGTTGTAGTTCGAGGCGAGCGACCAGCAGTAGGCGCCGGTCGCGGCGACGGCGACGAGGTCGCCGGGCGTCGTGTCGGCCGGGAGGAACTCGGCGTCGACGACGATGTCGCCGGACTCGCAGTGCTTGCCGACGACTCTGCTGAGCGCGGGCGCCGCCCCGGACGCGCGATTCGCGACCCTCGCCGTGTAGGCCGCGCCGTAGAGGGCCGTGCGCGCGTTGTCGCTCATGCCGCCGTCGACGCTCACGTAGCGCCGGGAGCCGCCCTCGATCGGCACGGGCTTCACGGTGCCGACGGTGTACAGCGTGATGCCGGCCGGCCCGATGATCGAGCGGCCGGGCTCGAACGCGAGCCTCGGCACCGGGATGCCCCGGTCGCGGCATCCCCCGACGACCGCGGCGAGGATGCCGTCGGCGATCTCCTCGATCGGCTGCGGGGTGTCGGCCGCCGTGTAGGCGATGCCGAACCCGCCGCCGAGGTTGAGCTCGGGCAGCGGCTCGGCGGTGCTCAGCTCGGCGTGCGCGGCGAGCAGCCGAGCGGCCGACTCGGCGAAGCCCTCGGCGTCGAAGATCTGCGAACCGATGTGGCAGTGCAGGCCGAGGAACTCGAGCGACGCGTGCGCCCGGATGCGCGTGCCGAGCTCGACGGCGCGCTCGAGCGGCACGCCGAACTTCTGGTCCTCGTGGGAGGTGGCGAGGAACTCGTGCGTCGAGGCGTGCACGCCGCTGTTCACCCGCAGTCGCACCCGCTGCCGCCGGCCGGCGCGCGCGGCGGCCTCGGCGACGCGGTCGATCTCGACCTCGCTGTCGATGATGAGTGCACCGACGCCGACCTCGACCGCGCGGTCGATCTCGGCGGGCGACTTGTTGTTGCCGTGGAAGCCGAGGCGGGCGGGCTCGGCGCCGGCCGCGAGGGCCACCGCGAGCTCGCCGCCCGTGCAGACGTCGACCGCGAGCCCCTCCTCCGTGACCCAGCGCACGACCTCGCCCGACAGGAACGCCTTGCCCGCGTAATAGACGGTCACATCGGTGCCGGCCCGGTGCGCCGCGGTCTCGAACGCGAGGCGCGTGCGACGGGCCCGTGCGCGGGCGTCGGCCTCGTCGACGACGTAGAGCGGGGTGCCGAAGCGTGCGGCGAGCGACACCGCGTCGAGTCCGCCGACCTCGATGCGCCCGGCTGCGTCGCGGCGGGCGCCGGCGGGCCAGACCTGCGGAGCGAGCGCGTCGGCGTCGGCCGGCGCGGCCTGCGCGCCCGGGTCTGCGGAGACGGATGCCACGGGAACCTCACTGAGGGAACGAATCGACGGTCGCTCTCGGCGAGCGAACCCGGATCGGTCCCTGAAGCCTGATGCGTGCCGACCTTGTGGGTCGGACTACCCGCGAGTCTACCGAGGCGCGTCGGCGCAGCCGAATCGACCGATCAGCCGCAGCTGCCCGTGCGGTTCATCGCGTCACCGCCGAGCACGACGTCGTCGCCCGCGAGCTCGGCCCGCACGGTGCCCGGTGCGACCGCGACCGCGGTCACCTCGATGCCCTCGGGCAGGTGCTCGGCGACGCACACCGGCACGGGGTCGTCGCCGAGCAGGCGGTCGACGATCCCCGAGACGTCGATCGAGCCGCCGCCGGCGCCGACCTCGACGCCGACCGGTTCGAGCAGGATGCGGTCGCCCGCAGCCGTGGGCTTCGCGGTCACCTGGTAGCCGACCGGGAATCCGAACACCTCGACGCTGCCCTCGTAGCCGACGGTGCCGTCGCCGAGGGTCACCGTCCCGGTCGCGCCGGGCACGTCGATGAGCTGGTTGAGGGATGCCTCGTCGGCCGACACCGTCGCAGCGAGGTGCCCGATCGGCTGCTCGAGATCGACGGGCACCTGCCGGAGCGCGACGTGCACGTCGATCGGGGCGCCGTCGACCTCGAGGTCGGGCGCGCTGAGCACGACCTCGTCCATCGTCCCGGAGAGGTACTGCGTGATCACCGAGAAGCCGCCGATCGTCACGTCGACGTCGCCCTGCACCTGCTCGGGCAGGTTCGCGGCGATCTCCTCGGCGACGCGCTGTTCGGCCACCCCGCGTGCGACGACGTCGGCCGTGATCGCGATCGCGGCGAGCCCGACGACGACGGCCCCGACGATGATGCCGGCCTTCGCGCCCCGGCCGAGGCGCTTGCGCGGCGCCGGAGCACCGGTCGCGGCATCCGTGCCGGCAGCGGGCCGCCCGTCGACGTCCAGCGGGACGGTCGGCTGCCCATCGGCGTTCAGCGGGACGGTCGGTTGCTCGTCGCTCATCGGTGCCCCCTCGATTCGGTGCGGAGTGCTACATGCGCTCGGGCGCCGAGACGCCGAGCAGGTCGAGCCCGTTGCGGATGACCTGGCCGGTCGCGTCGTTCAGCCAGAGGCGCGTGCGGTGCAGGTCGCCGACCGGCTCGTCGCCGAGCGGCAGTACGCGGCAGTTGTCGTACCAGCGGTGGAAGAGCCCCGCGAGCTCCTCGAGGTACCGCGCGACGCGGTGCGGCTCGCGCAGCTCGGCCGACTGCGCGACGATCCGCGGGAACTCCTGCAGCGCGCCGAGCAGCGCCGACTCGGTCTCGTGCTCGAGCAGCTCGGGCGCGAAGGTCGAGCGGTCGACGCCGGAGTCGGCGGCGTTGCGTGCGACGGCCGACGTGCGGGCGTGCGCGTACTGCACGTAGAACACGGGATTGTCGTTGCCGCGGCGCTGCAGGATCTCGGGGTCGATCGTGAGCGGCGAGTCGGCCGGGTAGCGGGCGAGCGTGTACCGCAGCGCGTCGGTGCCGAGCCAGGCCTGCAGGTCGTCGAGCTCGATGATGTTGCCCGCGCGCTTGGAGAGGCGGGCGCCGTTGACGCTCACGAGCTGGCCGATGAGCACCTCGACGTCGCGCTCGGGGTCGTCGCCCGCTGCGCCGGCGAGCGCCCGCAGCCGGTGCACGTAGCCGTGGTGGTCGGCGCCGAGCAGGTAGATCTTGTGCTTGAAGCCGCGGTCGCCCTTGTCGAGGTACAGCGCGGAGTCGGCCGCGAAGTAGGTCGGCACGCCGTTGCCGCGCACGAAGACCCGGTCCTTGTCGTCGCCGAAATCGGTCGTCTTGACCCAGACCGCGTCGTCGGCGTCGTAGACGTGACCCTGCGCACGGAGCCGCGCGAGCGCCGTGTCGATGTCGCTGAGCCCGTCGTCGCCCTTCGCGTGCAGGCGGCGCTCGCTCGTCCAGATGTCGAAGTGCACGTTGAAGCGCTCGAGGGAGGCCTTGATCTCGGCGAGCTGCAGCTCGTACGCGATCTCGGTCGCGGTGTGCAGCGCGACCTCGTCGTCGAGTTCGGCGAGCTTCGGCTCCCGCTCGAGCACGCGGCCGGCGAGGTCGGCGATGTAACTGCCGGGGTAGCCGCCCTCGGGGGTCGGCTCGCCCTTGGCCGCTGCGAGCACCGAGGCGCCGAAGATCTGCATCTGGTTGCCGGCGTCGTTGATGTAGTACTCGTTCGCCACCTCGGCGCCGGCGGCGCGCAGCACGCGGCTGATCGAGTCACCGAGCGCGGCCCAGCGGGTGTGCCCGATGTGCAGCGGCCCGGTCGGGTTGGCGGAGACGAACTCGAGGTTGATGACGGCCCCGGCGAGCGCGTCGCTGCGGCCGTAGTCGGCCCCCCGCTCGACGATCGTCTTCGCGAGCGCGCCGGCGGCGGCGGCGTCGAGCCGGATGTTGATGAAGCCGGGACCGGCGATCTCGGCGCTCGCGACGCCGTCGATGCCGGCGAGCGCGGGAGCGAGTTCGGACGCGACCTCGCGGGGGTTCATGCCGAGGGGCTTCGCGATGCGCAGGGCGATCGACGAGGCCCAGTCGCCGTGCTCCCGGAGCTTCGGGCGCTCGAGCACGACATCGCCCGGTTCGAGCCGCAGGTCGACCTCGACGCCGGCCGCACGACGTCGCTCGACGAGTGCGAGGACGAGGTCGTACAGGGCGTTGGCGAGATCGGCTGGAGTCACCCGCAAATCCTATCCGCCTCATTGATAAGGTTCGTCACATGCCGCGCTCCCCCCACCTGCTCCGCCACCGCCCGACGGGCCTCGCAGTCGCCATCGCGGCGGTCGCGCTCGCGCTGACCGGCTGCGCCTCCGAGACGCCGGAGCCGACGGGCCCGGCGACCGCCCCGTCCACGACGGACGGCGCCGGGCCGGGCTCGAGCGAGTCGCCGGCACCGACGCCGACCGAGGAGCCCTCGACCCCCTTCGAGATCGCGTGCGACGTGCTGGTCACGCCCGACCAGGTGTACGCCTTCAACCCGAACTACAGCGCAGCGCCCGGCTACGAGCCGCAGGCCGACGGCATCGTCGCGGTGGCCGACGAGGCGGGCACCGCGTGCGGCCTCGTCAACCAGACCAACGGCGCGATCATCGAGTACGGCGTCGCCACGCCGTCCGAGGCGGCGCTCGAGGCGCACAAGAACGACGCCGCGCTCGCCTCCAATCCGGTTCCGACCTACGGAACGCCGCCCGACGTCGAGGGTTACTTCGAGCGGTCGGGCGAGATCGGCGAGGCCCAGGTCTTCACGGGCGAGTACTGGATCGTGCTCGCCTCGACCGAGCTCGTCGAACCGGGCGACGCCCAGGCGCTCGTGAGCGCGATCGTCGCGAACCTCGAGGCCGCCTGATGGCCGGGCCGACGCGGCAGACGCAGGGCACGCCCTCCTGGCTCGGAGCGGTGAACGACCGGGTCGGCCTGTCGGCCCTGCTCGACCACGGCCCGCTGACGCGCAACCGCATCTGCGAGCTCGTCGGCGTCTCGAAGCCGACCGCGTCGATGATGATGACGCGCCTCATCGCGGCCGGTGTCGTCGAGGAGCGCGGCCAGGTCGCCGGCAGCCCGGGCCGCAACGCCGTGCTCTACGCGGCCCGCATCGACCGGCCCCTCGGCCTCGCGATCGCGATCGACGCGTTCGAACTGCACGCCCGCGTCGTCGACGCCGCCGGCAGCGATCGACCGCTCATCACGATCCAGCTGCCGCGCGACGTCGCCGAGCGGTCGGCCGTCGACGAGGTGCGCCGCGCCATCACCGAGGCGAGCGCCGCCGCGGGCACCGACCCCTCCGCGGTGCGCACCGTGGGCATCGGCACCGCCGGATACGTCGACCCGGGCGGCGAGGGGGCGCTCTTCAGCGAGACCCTGCCGGGCTGGCCCACGACCGGCCTGCGGGCGACGCTCGAAGCAGCGCTCGGCGTCACCGTCTACATCGAGAACGACGTGAACCTCGCCGCCGTCGCGGAGCGCGAGACGGGGGCCGGCGAGGGCCGCGACGTGTTCGTGCTGCTCTGGCTCGGCAACGGCGTCGGCGCCTCGTTCGACATCGCGGGCGACCTGTACCGGGGCACGTTCGGCGGCGCGGGCGAGATCGGGTTCCTGCCCCTCTCGTCCGAGGCGCGTGAGCTCGACGAGCGGGCGACCACGAGCGGCGACCTCGTCGGCGCGATCGGCCTGCGACGGGTGGCGGCGGCGCACGGCGTCGAGGACGACGACTTCCACGGCCTGCTCGCGGCGATCGCCGAGAGCGACGCGCTCGACGCGATCGTCGACGAGCTCGGCGAGCGCATCGCGCACATCGCCCTGCCCGTGCTCGCGATGCTCGACCCCGGGCTCGTCGTGCTCGCCGGCCCGACGGCGGCCGTCGGCGGCGCCCGCCTCGCCCAGGTGGTGGAGCGCGACATCCGCCGCCTGAGCCGTTGGTACCCCGAGGTCGTGGCGACCCACGTCGAGGGCGACGCGGTGCTCGAGGGCACGACCGCGTTCGTCACGGCGAAGGTGCGCGAAGAGCTGCTCGGAACGGTCGCACGGCTCGCCCTCCCCTGAGACACCCGACCGGTGTCGCGGGGCCCCGGCGCGGAGCACCGGAACCGGCCGCGCCGCCCGCTCCCGGTATGCGCGATGCGACATCCGGAGCCCCGGGAGATGATAGGGTTTTCAACTGTGCGCCTCCGTAGCTCAGGGGATAGAGCGCCGGTTTCCGGTACCGTAGGTCGGGGGTTCGAATCCCTCCGGGGGCACGTGTGATCGAGCGGGTCGAGCCGAGTACGGCTCCCCGCTCGACGGCGTTCGGGGCCCCGTGACGGGGATGGCTCCCCGTGCCCCGTCCGTGTCCCCGCGCAGGTCCCATCCGCGTGGACGCCCCGCCTCCGCCCGCCATAGACTCGGACTCGTCCGGTTTCGGAGTGGGGAAGGCGCTGGTGCATGCGTTCGGAGCGCACATGGTCCGTGATCGTCGCGATGATCGCGGGAGCGCTGGTCGCCCTCTCGGGCGCCGGCCCCGCCTGGGCTGACGACCCGGTCGCGTTCGGCTCGTCCCCGGTGGTCGACGCGGCCGGGGTGCTCGGCGGCCGGCAGGACGAGGTCGCGAGCGCGCTCGACGACATCGCCGATCGGAGCGGCCGCCAGCTGTTCGTCGCCTACGTGGGCCAGTTCACGAACCCCGACTCCGCCGAGGCGTGGGCCGAGCAGACGGCGATCGACAACGGGCTCGGCGCCGAGGACTACCTGCTCGCGGTCGCCGTCGACGGCCGGCAGTACTACCTCTCCGCCTCGAGCGACGCCGCCCTGAGCGATGCCGAGCTGCAGCGCATCTCGACGCAGGTGATCGAGCCCGAGCTCCGCGACGAGGACTGGGCCGGCGCGGCGATCGCAGGGGCCTCCGCGATCGCCGATGCCGACGTCGGCGGCGCGGTTCCCGGAACCGACGACGGCGTCGTCGACGAGTCGGGCGGCCGCGGCACGGGTGCGATCTGGCTCCTCGTGATCGCCGGCGCCGCGGTGCTCGTCGTCTGGTTCATCCTCTCGCGCCGCAAGCGGCGCGCGACCGGCGCCCAGGCGCCCGCGACACCGCCCGCGCCGCCGGCGCCGTCGATCGAGGAGCTGCGCCGCCAGGCCGGAAGCGCGCTCGTGCAGGCCGACGACGCCGTCAAGTCGAGCGAGGAGGAGCTCGGCTTCGCCACGGCGTCGTTCGGCGACGAAGCCACCGCCGACTTCCGCACCGCGCTCGACGCGGCCAAGGCGAAGCTCGGCGAGGCCTTCGCCGTGCAGCAGCGGCTCGATGACGTCGACCCCGACAGCGACGACGAGCGCCGCGCCTGGTACGCGGACATCGCCCGCCTCGCGAGCGAGGCCGACGCCCTGCTCGACGCCCAGGTCGAGCGGTTCGACGCGCTGCGCGACCTCGAGCGCAACGCACCCGAAGCCGTCGCCCGCGTCGAGGCGGACGCGACGACCGCCCAGGCCGCGATCGATCCCTCGGCCCAACGGCTCGGCGAGCTCGCAGGGGTCTACGCCCGTTCGGCCGTCGCGGCCGTCGCCGACAACCCGGAGCAGGCGCGAGCGCGCCTGGTCTTCGCCGCAGAGAGCATCGCCGCCGCGAAGGGCGCGCTCGAACGCGGCGAATCGGGCCCCGCCGCGCTCGACATCCGCGCCGCCGAGGTCGCGATCGACCAGGCGAAGCTGCTCGCCGCCTCCGTCGACCGGCTGGCGGCCGAGCTCGCCGCGGCCGACCGGGTGGTCGCCGAGGGCGTCGCGGAGCTCGACACCGACGTCGCGGCCGCCAGGTCGCTCGGACCCGAGGCGTCCGCGGTCGCCGATCGCGTCGCCGCGGCGGCGATCGCGCTCCGTGCGGAGGCCGCGGCAGCCGGGCGCGACCCGCTCGCGCTCCAAGAGCGGTTCACGAAGGCCGACGCCGAGATCGACGCCGCCATCCGGGGAGCTCGCGACGCCGCGGCCGCCGCCGCGAAGCTCGAGGCGGCGCTCCAGCGGACACTGCACTCGGCCAAGGCCCAGGCCCAGTCGGCCGAGGACTACATGATCGCCCGGCGCGGGGTCATCGGTGCCGACGCCCGTACCCGCCTCGCCGAGGCGCGCCGACTCATCGTCGTGGCCGAGCAGACCGCACCGACCGACCCGGCCGCGGCACTCACGTCCGCCGAGCAGGCGGCTCGACTGGCCGCGGCCGCGATGACCCTCGCCCAGCAGGACGTCGGCGACTCGAACGCGGGCGTCGGCGACTTCGGCGTCGACGGCGGCGAACTGCTCGCCGCCGTCATCGGCGGCATCATCGGCGGTTCGATGCGAGGCGGCTCGCACCGTTCGGGCTCCGGCTGGTCCGGCGGCTCCGGCTCATCCGGCGGGTTCGGCGGCTTCGGCGGGTTCGGCGGCGGGTCCGGACGCTCGCGCGGCTTCGGCGGCGGCTTCGGCGGCTCCGGCTCGAGCGGTCGCCGAGGAAGCGGGGGTCGCTTCTGAGCCGATGCACCTCGCCGATCCCGGCGCACCATCCCGGCGGCCGACGCCGCCCATCGACCGATTCCAGCCCATCAACGAGGGAGTAACCATGGCAAAGCAGTCCATCTTCGGGCGCATCTCGCAGCTCGTGCGAGCCAACATCAACGCGCTCATCGACCAGGCGGAAGACCCGCAGCTCATGCTCGACCAGATGGTGCGCGACTACACCAACTCGATCGCCGACGCCGAGGCCGCCATCGCCGAGACGATCGGCAACCTGCGCCTCCTCGAGGACGACCACCGCGAGGACGTCGAGGCGGCCCGCGAGTGGGGCGAGAAGGCGCTCGCCGCGAGCCGCAAGGGCGACGAGCTCCGCGCGGCGGGCGACGCCGCCGACGCCGACAAGTTCGACAACCTCGCGAAGGTGGCCCTCAGCCGGCAGATCTCCGCCGAGAACGAGGCGAAGGCCGCCGAGCCGCAGATCGCGGCGCAGACCGAGGTCGTCGACAAGCTCAAGGCCGGCCTCAACGGCATGAAGGAGAAGCTCGTCCAGCTGCAGAACAAGCGCTCCGAACTCGTCGCGCGTGCCAAGACGGCGCAGGCCCAGAAGCAGGTGCAGGACGCGGTCAAGTCGATCGACATCCTCGACCCGACGAGCGAGATCGGCCGCTTCGAAGACAAGATCCGCCGCGAGGAGGCGGTCGTGCGCGGCCAGGCCGAGCTCGCCGCGTCGAGCCTCGACGCGCAGTTCAACGAGCTCGACGACCTCGGCGAGCTCACCGAGGTCGACGCGCGACTCGCCGCGCTGAAGGCCGGCGGTTCGCAGGGCGCCATCGGCGGCTGACGCCGATCCACGTCGAAGCGGATGCCTCGGGGCCGACCCCGGGGCATCCGCTTCGCCGTTCTCGTCCGCCCACCGCGACGATCGCGGCGGCGCTCCCCCGCGGTTCGCCGACGGCGAGCACGAGTTGCCGCCCCGCCGTGCCGCCGTCCGCCGGGGCGCGCGATACTGGGAAGCATGCCAGCCACCTTCGTCGTCGTCCCGCTGTGGCAGGGCTCGGTGTCCGCACGCGCGATGAGCCTCGCCGACGGCGCCGCCGCCATCCTCGGCGACCTGCCCAGTTCAGCCACCCTCACCGTCGACGTGCCCGTCGAGGCGGGCGAGTCGCTCGGCACCGGCGTGCGGCGCTACAGCACGATCGTCCGGGTGCGCGAGGCGGCCGCCGAGGCGCTCGAGCGGGTACCCGACTGGGCACTCACGATCGGCGGCGACTGCGGTGCCTCGGTGGCGGCCGTCGCCCACGCCGCACGCCGGGCCGACGGCGACCTCGCCGTGCTCTGGCTCGACGCGCATCCCGATCTCAACACCCCCGAGACCTCGCCGTCGGGCGGATTCGGCGGCATGACGCTGCGGGCGATCACCGGCGAGGGCGCACCGGGGCTCGTGCTCGACGACGAGACCCGAATCGCCCCCGGACGCCTCGTGCTCGGCGGCATCCGTGCCATCGACGACGAGGAGCGCCGCTTCATCGACGAGCACGATGTCTCGGTGCTGACCGTCGAGGACCTCTCCGACCCGACCGCCGTCATCGCCGAGCTCGAGGCGACGGGCGCGTCGCGGGTGTTCGTGCACATCGACCTCGACGTGCTCGACCCCGCCGCCCTCTCGGGTCTCTCCTACCCGATGCCGTTCGGCATCGGGGCCGCCGAGCTCGTGAGCCTGCTGCGTGCGGTCGCCGCGCGGTTCCCCCTCGCGGGCGCGGCGATCGCCGGGTTCACGCCGGCCAGCCCCGAGGCGGCGGTCGACGACCTGCCGACCATCCTGCGACTCGTCGGTGCGCTGACGTCGGGCGATCGCTCGTGAGCGCGGCGAACGGCACGGGCGCCGGGCGACGCCCGCCGGACATCGATCGCGCCGCCGCGAGCACGGGGCCGACGGTGCGCATCCGGCTGACCGATTCGCCGATCAGCCGCGTCGGCTACGCCTGGGCGACGCTCGTGGGCTTCGTCTGGGGCTTCCTCTGGAGCACGGGGCCCGTGACCTACCGCCGGGGGCTCATCGTGTTCACGGGCATGCCCGAGTGGACGTACGGCCGGGGCGGCTCGTGCGTCGGCGGGTGCTACCTCACGGGCTCGAACGACGGCGATCGGGTGCTCGGGCACGAGGCCGTGCACAAGCAGCAGTGGCTGAAGTACGGCATGCTGCTGCCCGTGCTCTACCTCATCGCCGGACGCGACCCGCTGCGCAACCGCTTCGAGATCGAGGCCGGGCTCGAGGCCGGCGGGTACGCGCCGCCGGCCGGCGGGCGGGTCAGTTCTCGGCGCGGCCGAGCTTCCAGTACCCCATGAACGCGACCCGCCGCCGGTCGACGCCGAGGCCCTTCACGAGGTGCCGGCGGAGCGTCGTGATCGCCGTCGCCTCGCCGGCGAGCCAGGCGTAGACGCCGTCGTCGGCGGTCGTGTCGGGCACCTCCCACAGGATCTCGTCGTCGTCGAGCGCCGGCAGCTCCGCGTCGGCCGCCCCCGGGGCGCCCGTGGCGGCGCGGCCGCCGATCTCGACGTCGGCCCAGTCGCGCACCGCCTCGACGAGTCGCGCACCGTACGCCTCGGCGCCGGGTTCGTCGTCGCCGCGGTGCAGCCAGTGCACGGCCACGCCGGCCGGCGCCCGGATCTCGAGCACGTCGCCCGCTGCGGGCACCTCGAGGAAGGCGGCGCCCCGCGCGGTCGCCGGAAGCTGCGCGAGGATGGCGCTCACCGCCGGAACCGCCGTCTCGTCGCCCGCGACGAGCAGCGTGCCGGCCGCGCCCGGGTGCCACTCCCAGCCGCCCGCCGGCTCGTCGCTCGTCGCGTCGGGGGCGATGAGCAGCATCCGCTCCCCCGGTTCTGCGCGCGCGATCCAGCGCGACGCCGGACCGGAGTCGCCGTGCGCCACGAAGTCGACATCGAGCTCGCCGGCCTCGGGACGGGCCTCGCGGATCGTGTACGTGCGGATCGGGTTGCGCCGGTCGTCGGGCAGGGCGCGCCAGTCGCCGAACCAGTCGTCGCCCGTCGGGAAGTGCGTCAGCCCGTCGGCGGCCGCCGGGGTGCCCTCGAGCGGCAGGACGATCTTGATCCGCTGGTCCGGTCCGTCCCAGCCGACGTGCGCGAGGTCATCGCCGCTGAACGTCACCCGCACGAAATGGGGCGACAGCCGGCGGACCTCGCCGACGACGGTCTCGAAGACGCGGTATCCGGGCTTGGCCATGCGGTGACTCCTGTCGTGGTTCGGGTCGTGTGCGGTGCGGGTCGGGGGGATGCCGCGGGCGGACGTGACGTCAGGCCGATCGGCGCGAGCGCCAGAGCAGCCACACGAAGTACGGTGCGCCGACGACGGCGGTCACGAGCCCGGCGGGCAGCTGGCCTGGCGCGATGACCGTGCGGCCGATCGTGTCGGCGACGGTCACGAGCAGGGCGCCGAGGAGCGCCGCGAGCGGCAGCACGAGCGCGTGGCGGGCACCGACGAGCGCGCGGGCCGCGTGCGGTGCGACGAGCCCGACGAAGCCGATCACGCCGACCGCCGAGACAGCGGTCGCGGTGAGGGCGACCGCGATCGCGAGGAGGCCGAGCCGCGCGGAGCCGAGGCGCACGCCGAGCACGCGGGGCGTGTCGTCGTCGAAGGCGAGCAGGTCGAGCTCGCGACGCGTCGCGGCCAGGAGCGGCAGCGAGATCGCGAGCACCGCGACGAGCGGGATCAGCTGCGGGAACGTCCGGCCGTAGGTCGAGCCCGAGAGCCAGGTGAGCGCCTTCGCCGCGTTGTACGGGTCGGTCGCGATGATGAGCATCGCGACCATGGCCGACGCCGCGGCCGACACGCCGAGCCCGACGAGGATGAGCCGGCTCGTCGCGAGGCCGCCCCGCAGCGAGAGGCCGAACACGACGAGTGCCGCCGCGGCGGCGCCGACGAATCCGCCGGTCGTGACCGCGACGAAGCCCGCGAGCGGCCAGAACGTGATCACGAGCACCGCACCGACGCCGGCACCGCCCGTCACGCCCAGGATGGCCGGCTCGGCGAGCGGGTTGCGCGTCACCGCCTGGACGACGGTGCCCGCGACGGCGAGCGCGGCGCCCGCGAGGATCGCCGCGGCGACGCGCGGGGCCCGGGTGTTCATGACGAACTCGACGAGCGGGCCCGCCCGGCCCGTCATCCAGTTGAGCACGTCGCCGCCGAGCAGCTTCGCGTCGCCGAGCAGCAACGACACGAACGCGAGCACGACGAGCAGCGCGGCGGCTCCGGCGATCACGATCGCGCGCCCGCGGCGCGAGAGGCCGGTGCCGATCACGAACCCGCTCGCGGCCTCGCTCGTGGCGCGGGACCGCAGTGCCAGCGCGACGAGGAAGACGGCGCCGAAGATCGTCGTCACGACGCCGGTCGGCACCTCGACGGACTTCTCGCCGCCGAAGGCGAGCCGCAACAGCACGTCGGCGCCGAGCACGACGATGACGCCCATGAGCGCGGCCGCCGGGATGAGCAGCACGTGCCGCTGCATGCCGGGCACGCGGACCGCGATCAGCCGGACGATCGCGGGCGCCGCGAGCCCGACGAAGCCGATCGGCCCGACGAGGGCGACGGCCGCGGCCGAGAGCAGCACGGCGATGACGACGCCGACGAGCCTGGTGCGCCGCACGTCGACGCCGAGCACTGTCGCGGTATCGTCGCCGAGGGCCACGAGGTCGAGCTGGCGCGCGAAGACGAAGAGCACCGCCACGGCGATCGCGACCACGGGCGCGAGCTGCGCGGCCGGGCCGATGCCGGTCTGGGCGAGGGTGCCCTGGCTCCACGCGTACAGTCCCGTCGTGCGCTCGGGGAAGAGCAGGAGCAGCATCGTCGTGAGGGCGGTGAGCGCGAGCGCGATGGCGGAGCCGGCGAGCACGAGTCGTACGGTGCCGCCCGAGCCGCCCGCAGCGCCCGAGCCCCGGGAACCGCTCGCCGAGAGCGCGAGCACGAGCCCCGCGGCGGCGAGGCCGCCGATGAAGGCGACCGCACCGCCGCCGATCACGGGGAGCGTGATGCCGAAGGCGGCGACGACGACGACCGCGAGGTAGGAGCCCGCGTTGACGGCGAGCGTGTCGGGCGACGCGAGCACGTTGCGCGAGACCGACTGCAGGATGAGGCCGGCCACGCCGAGCGCGATGCCGACGACCACGCCCGCCGCGAGCCGCGGCATGCGGGACGCGAGGAAGATCGCCGCGGACTGGTCGTCGGCGCCTGCGCCGGTCAGGAGGCCCACGAGCTCGGGCAGTCCGACGTCGGCCGACCCCTGGGTGACGTGCACCGCGGCGAGGAGCGTCGCGACGACGACCCCGACGGCGATGAGCAGCACCGGGCCGAGCCGGGGGCGGTCACGGCCCCCGGCCGGCACCGGCGACGACACCGTCGTCTCAGGCCGTGAGGGTGTCGACGACCGCATCGATGTAGTCGTTCATCGACGACGGGCCGCCGAACATCCAGATGCCGTCGGGCAGTCGGTGCACGTTGCCCGACTGCACGAAGGGCAGCGACTTCCAGACCGCGTTGTCGGCGAGGTCGACCGCGTAGGCGTCGGCTTCGCCGTTGGTGATGTAGAGGAACTCGAGGTCGCCGAGCCCGGTCAGGCCCTCGACGTCGGTCGATCCGAGGCCGTAGTCGGCGTCGCCCTCGCCCGTCCAGGCGTTCTCGAGGCCGAGCTCCTCGGTGACGGCGGTGAGCAGTGCGCCCTCGGCGAACGGACGGATCGACACCTGCCCGCCCGAGGCCCACGAGTCGCTCATCATGAAGGGCGTGCCGGCGAGGCCCGCCTCCTCGAGCGCGGCCGCCCCCTCGTCGACCTTGGCGTGGAACCCGTCGAGGAGCGCCTCGCCCTCGTCCTCGGTGCCGGTCGCCGTGGCGATGCGCTCGAGGTTCGACTCCATCTGGCCGATCGGGTTCGAGGCGTCGGCACCGCGCACGACGAGCACCGGTGCGAACTCCTCGATCTGCGACACCACGGTCTCGGGCAGGTCGCTCGTGGTCACCACGAGGTCGGGCGCCAGGCCCGCGATCGCGTCGACCGAGGGCTCGCCGCGCATGCCCACGTCGGTGACGCCCTCGTCGAGCGGCTCCGACTGCACCCATGCCGTGTACCCGGCGACGTCGGCCACGCCCACGGGCATGACGCCGAGCGCGACGAGGTTCTCGGCCGTGTTCCACTCGAGTGCGACGACGTCCTCGGCGGGCGCGTCGAGCGCGATCTCCTCGCCGCGGTCGTCGGTCACGGTGATCGCCGCGTCACCGTCGGCGGCCGCTTCGGGGGCCTCGGTGGTGCCGCAGCCGGTGAGCAGCAGCAGGGAGGCCGCCGCGGCGGCGCTGAGGGCGATGGCACGAGTTCTCATCTGAGAGGTTTCCTCACGGATCGGCGCGCGGGCATGGTGCACCCGCGCAAGGGTGGTGGGGGGACGCCGCCGCTAGGCGACGACGAGTCGTTCGGCGCGCTGCCGGGTGTTGTATCGCCCGATGGGGCAGGTCGTGATGCAGCCGCGTTCGTCGACGTCGACGTCGACGCGGATGCCGTAGGCCGAGCTCAGCACGTCGCTCACGAGCACCTCGGCCGGGGTGCCGACGGCGCGCACGCGGCCGGACTCGAGCAGCACGATGCGGTCGGCGATCGCGGCGGCCTGGTCGAGGTCGTGCAGCACGACCCCGATCGTCACGCCGTGCTCGTCGGCGAGCTCGCGGATGAGGTCGAGCAGCTCGACCTGGTAGCGCAGGTCGAGGTAGGTGGTGGGCTCGTCGAGGAGCAGCACGCCCGTGTCCTGCGCGAGGCACGCGGCGAGCCAGACGCGCTGCAGCTGCCCGCCGGAGAGCTCGTCGACGGCGTTGGCGGCGAGGCCCTGCACGCCCGTGAGCGACATCGCCCGGTCGACGATGGCGGCGCCGCCCGCATCGCCCGCGATGAATCGGCCGCGGTGCGGATGCCGGCCGAACTCGACGAGCTCGCGCACGGTGAGGCCGCCGGGCGTCGGACGGCTCTGGGCCAGCAGCGTGACGCGGCGGGCGAACTCCCGGGCGCTCAACGACGCCGCGTCGACACCGCGTTCGCGGAGGTCGTCGGCGGCGGGCACGGCGCCGTCGGAGACGGTGTGCGCGTCGCCGCCGGCCAGCAGCACGCGGCCCGAGTCGGGCTGGTGCAGCCGGGCGAGCGCGCGCAGCAGGGTCGACTTGCCGCTGCCGTTGGGGCCGACGAGAGCGGTGACCTTGCCCGGTTCGAGGTGGAGCTCCGCGCCGTGCACGACGGGCGTGCCGTTGTAGGAGATCGTGAGGTCGAGACCGAGCATGCCTCCACTATAGGTGAGGCTTACCTAACCTCGTCAAATCCACCCGCTCGCCCGGGTCACCAGACCTCGGGATGCCGCGAGCCGCGACCGCTCCGCCGCTCGAGCTGCGCGGCGATCGCGAAGAGCACGGCCTCCCCGCCGGGCCGCCCGATGAGCTGCACGCCGAGCGGCACCCCGTCGTCGGTCTCGGCGACCGGCACGGTGATCGCCGGCAGGCCGGAGACGTTGACGAACGAGGTGAACGGCGTGAACTGCACCTGCTGGGCGAAGTTGCGCTCGCCGTCGTCGGCGTCGTACCAGCCGACCGGTCGCGGGGTGAGCGCGAGTGCCGGGCTGATGATCGCGTCGTACGACGCGAAGCGACGGATCACGCGCTCCTCGAATCCCGCGAGCCACGCGAGCGCCTCGGCGAGCTGCCGCGCGGGAACCGTGCGGCCCCGCTCGACCAGCCAGCGCGTGAGCGGCTCGAGCAGCGCCTCCCGATCGCCGTCGACGGGAACCGTCGCGGCACCCGCCTGCCAGACCGTGCGGAACGCCTCCGCGTAGCCGGGCTCGGGCGCCCGCGGCACGGCCTCGATGCCGTGGCCCATGCCGTCGAGCAGCGCGACGGCCCCGTCGAGCGCGGCGAGCGCCGACGGCTCGATCGAGATCTCGTACGCGTCGTCCCACGGCGAATCGGTGAGGACCCCGAGTTGGTAGCGGCCCTCGCCACGGATCGCCGCCCCGAGGAAGGGCCCGTCGTCGCCGGGCGCGCGGAGCGCGTACCGATGGGCCGCCGGGTAGCCGACGGGCGCGATCAGTCCGTCGAGCAGGAGCGCCGCGTCGGCGACGTTCCTCGCGATCGGGCCGGCCACGCCGAGCCCGGCGAGGCTCGCGATGCCCGGCCCCGCCGGCACGCGGCCGCGCGAGGGCTTCACACCCACGAGCCCGCACGACGCGGCCGGGATGCGGATCGACCCGCCGCCGTCGGACCCGGGCGCGAACGGCACGAGCCCGGCGGCCACCGCGGCCGCCGCTCCCCCGCTCGATCCGCCGGCCCCGAGGTCGAGGTCCCAGGGGTTGCGCGCCGGCGGGAACGCGAGCCCCTCGGTGTAGGACGGCAGGCCGAACTCGGGCGTCGCCGTCTTGCCGAGGCTCACGGCGCCGGCCGCGTCGACGGCGCGCACGAGTTCGTCGGACTCGTCGGGCACGAACCCGGCGAAGGCCCGGGACCCGAACGCCGCCGGCACGCCCGCGCGCAGCTGCAGGTCCTTGTCGGCGAGCGGCAGCCCCCAGAGCGGCCGAGCCCGCGGCACATCGCGCTCGACGAGGCGGGCCCGCTCGACGGCGAGCTCGGGCGTCACCGTCGCGAACGCGCCGACCAGCGGGTTCAGCCGCTCGATGCGGTCGAGGTAGTGCTCGGCCAGCTCCGTCGGCGACACCTCCCCCGCCTGCAGCAGCCGGTACTGGTCGAGTGCGGTGTGCTCGTGGAGCTCGGTCATCCCCCGAGCCTACGGCTCCGACGCGGTCGGCACCGTCCGGGGCATCCGGCCTATTTCAGCGATCGCTGCATGAGGATCGTGCCGAGCCACCGGTCGAACTTGAAGCCGACCCGCCCCATCCGCCCGATCTCGGTGAAGCCGTACCGCTCGTGCAGCACGAGCGACCCCTCGGCGCCCTGGTCGGCGATGACCGCGATGATCTCCTTGATGCCCGCGGCCTTCGACCGCTCGATGAGCTCGCCGAGCAGCACCCGGCCGAGACCCTTGCCGGTCGCCGCCGGGCCGAGATAGATCGAGTCCTCGACCGTGAAGCGGTAGGCGCGCTTGGGCTTCCACGGCGCGACGAGCGCGTAGCCGAGCAGCTGCCCCGACGGCGACTCGGCGACGAGGAACGGCATGCCCAGCTCGGTGAGCTGCGCGAACTTGGCACGCCATTCCGCGAGCGTCATCGGGTCCTCGTCGAAGGTCACGGTCGAGTTGGCGACGTAGTGGTTGTAGATCTCGCGCACGCTCGGCAGGTCGGCCGGCACGGCGTCGCGCAGCTCGTAGTCGAACGGCGCCTCGGCGGGCGCGGGCTTGCGCAGGTGCCGCGGCAGCACGCGGCGCTCCTGGTATTCCTCCTCGAGCATGCGGCCAGCCTACGTCGGCGAGATTGCGGGCAGGTTTCGGGATGCCTCGTGCCGGGGGGGGCGACGACGGGCGAGCCCCTCGACGCGGCGGGTCAGGCGGGCAGGCTCCAGTCGACCGGCGCGGCGCCCTGCGCCTCGAGCAGCGCGTTCGCCCGGCTGAACGGGCGCGACCCGAAGAACCCTCGCGACGCCGACAGCGGGCTCGGATGCACCGACTCGATCACGGGGGTGTCGCCGAGCATGGGCTTCAGGCTCTGCGCGTCGCGCCCCCACAGGATCGCGACGAGGGGCGTGCCGCGCTCGACGAGCGAGCGGATGGCGTGGTCCGTGACCTCCTCCCAGCCCTTTCCGCGGTGCGACGCCGCCTCACCCGGCCGCACCGTCAGCACGCGGTTGAGCAGCATGACGCCGTTGCGGCTCCAGTGCGTGAGGTCGCCGTGGGCCGGCGGCGCGACGCCGAGGTCGTCGTGGAGCTCGCGGTAGATGTTCTGCAGGCTCCGCGGCACGGGGCGCACGTGCGGGTCGACCGCGAACGACAGCCCGATCGGATGCCCCGGCGTCGGGTACGGGTCCTGTCCGACGATGAGCACGCGCACGTCGTCGAGTGGGGCGCCGAACGCGCGCAGCACGCGGTCGCCCGCGGGCAGGTAGCCGCGGCCGGCCGCCGTCTCGGCGCGCAGGAACTCCCCCATGGCTGCGATGCGCGGGCCGACGGGCGCAAGGGCACCTGCCCACGTCGGGTCGATGAGTCCGGCCGCAGCGAGTTCGTCGAGGCTCTTCGCGGGCATCATGCGCCGATCGTCGAGACGACGGCCCCGCGGTCGGCGGGCAGCACCCGCCAGACGCTGCCGCGGCCGTGCACCTCGAGGCCGCCCGCGCCCACGATGAGCACCGTGCGCTCGTCGATGCCGAGCGCACCCCCGATGAGCCCCGACTCCACGGCCGCGACGAGACGGGAGAGCGTGCCGCGCTGCGCCACGTGCGCCTCGACGGCGACGTCGACGAGCCCGATGCCCGCCCCGATCGCGAGCTCCCGGCCCGGCTCGTCGGGGTCCTCGGGCGACACGACGACGCCGTCGATGCTCGATCCGCCGCCGAGCGAGCCCTCGGCGGCGACCATCGCCCCGGCCGAGACGCCGAGATACGGCACGCCGTCGGCGACCTGGCGTCGCAGTTCGTCGAACAACGGCTCGAGCCCCGCGCGCACCTCTTCGACGATGCCGCCGCCGACGGCGATGCCGTCGACCTCGGCGAGCGCGGCGAGCCCGATCTCGTCGCCGCCGCGCACGGCGGTCACGTGCGGATCGAACTCGCCGGCGGCGGCGATGACGTCGACGAGCACGCTCGCCCGCGGCGGACCGTCGGGGTGCACGGAGATCACGGCGATGCGCGGCCGGGCGCGACCCGCCGACCGGCCCCGGGCGGCGGCCTCGGCGACGAACGGCGCGTACAACGGGGCATCCCCGGCGGTGAGCGCACCGCCGCCCACCAGGTGGACGCTCGCGGCTCCGCCGGGGCGGGACTCGGGATCGATGGGTCCGCGGTCGGCGGGGTCGTGGTCGGGCGTCGCCGGCATCACGCGCCGATCGTCGAGACGACGACGCCGTGCTCGGCGGGCAGCACCCGCCAGACGCTGCCGCGCCCCTGCACCTCGAGGCCGCCTTCGCCGACGATGAGCACGGTCTCCTCGTCGATGCCGAGACCGCCCTCGGCGATGCCGGCCTCGACCGCCGCGACGAGCCGCGAGAGGGCTCCCCACTGCGCGACGTGCACGTCGATCGCGACGTCGACGAGCCCGATGCCGGGCGCGATCGTGACCTCGTCGAGGCCCTGGTCGCCCGATTCGGGCGACACGGTCACGCCCCCGATCGCGCGGCCGCCGATCACGGCGCGTTCGGCGGCGATCATCGCGCCGGCCGAGAAGCCGAGGTAGGGGGTGCCCGCGGCGACGAGTCGTCGCAGCTCGCCGAACCGCGGCTCGAGCGCCTCGCGGTAGGCGGGCGTGTTGCCGCCGCCCACGATCACGCCGTCGACGTCCGCGAACGCGGACTGCGGCACGGCGGCGCCGTGCTCGACCGCGGTGACGACCGCCTCGATCGCGCCCGCGGCCGAGGCGACCTCGACGAGCTTCGCGGCGTGGGCCGCCGCGTCGGCGTCGCGCATGGCGACGACCGCGATGCGGGGCTCGGGGCGCCCGGCCGCCGCGGCCCGGCGCGCGGCCTCGTCGACGAAGCGCCCGAACACGGCGGTGTCGCCGGCGGCCGGCCAGCCGCCGCCCACGAGGTGCACGCTCACGCGGTGCCCTCGGCGTCGTCTCGGGCGGGCACGGCGACGGGCGGCAGCGCCGACCAGGGGAAGACGATCCAATCGTCGGTGTCGCGATAGCTGTAGTCGGGCACGAGGATGGTGCGGGACTTCGTGTAGAGGGTGGCCGTGCGCACCTCGGCGCCGACCTCGGTGAGGAGCTCCAGCACCTTCGCGAGGGTGCGCCCCGAGTCGGAGACGTCGTCGACGAGCAGCACCGTGAGCCCCGCGAGCGCGGGCGCGTCGAGCATCGGCGGGTGCACGATCGGCTCGGGCAGCACCTGCTCGATGTCGGTGTAGAACTCGACGTTGATCGACCCGCACTGCTTGGTGCCGAGCGCGTACGAGATCGCCCCGGCGAGCAGCAGTCCGCCGCGCGCGATCGCGATCACGACATCGGGCTTGAAGCCCGACTCGAGGACCTCCGCGGCGAGTCCGCGGGCCGCCTCTCCGAACTGGTCCCAGCTGAGGATCTCGCGGCGGATCTCGGGCTTGCCGAGACCGGCGTCATTCGCATCGAACGTCATCTGGAAAGCGTAACGGGCCGGGCCCGTCAGCGGGTCGGCGCGTCGCCGCCGTCGGATGGCAGATCGCCGGGCTGGGGCCGGTTCAGCCCCTCCTCGATCTCGTCGTCGATCTCGGAGTCGACGTCGAGCGGGTCGAGGTCGAGCGCGGGCTGCCGGGCCATCGTGCTCATCTCCCCCGTCGTCTCGGCCTCGTGCCGCATGCGGCCGAGCCGGTCGTTGAAGAGGGAGACGACGGTCGCCGACGCCGTGCCGATGATCGCGATGCCGCCGATCATGAGCAGCACGCCGTAGCAACGGCCGAGCCCGGTCACGGGGTAGGTATCGCCGTACCCGACGGTCGCCACCGTGACGCAGGCCCACCAGATCGCGTCACCGAAGCTCGTGATGTTCGCGCCGGGGGCGTCGCGTTCGACGTGCAGCGTCGCGAGCGCGATGAAGAAGACGAACACGACCGCGTATGCGAGCGCCGAGATGACGACCCTCGCCCGGAACGCCTCGCCACTGTGCCCGCGGAAGAACGCGACGTTGTGCAGCAGGTTGACGACGCGCAGCGCGCGGAAGACCGGCAGGAACACCGACAGCAGGTCGAGCGGCCGCGTGAACACGAACCGCACCCGCCGCCCCTTCGGGGTCAGCAGGACGCGGACGACGAAGTCGAGGACGAACGCGGCCCAGGTCGCGATCATGAGGCACGCGAGCACGACGTTCAGCCAGTGCGGCGTGCGCTCGTCGAGCACGAGCACGGCGTAGACGAACAGGAACACGACGCCGAGCACCATGAGCGGTGTCGACGTGCGCGCCTCCCAGCGGTCGCGTCGTCCGGTCGAGGCATCCGCCCCGGTCTTCGGCTTCGTCGCCGACGTGCTCACGGCCCGTCCGTCCCGCGAACGGCGAGCGGCCCCTTCGTCAGCCGGTACGGCGCGGCCTGGGCGACGGGTTTCACGACGATGAGGTCGAGGTCGACGTGCCGGGGCTTCTGCACGGCGTCGACGACGACGCCGGCGATGTCCTCGGCGACGAGCGGCTCGGGCACGTTCTCGTACACCGCGTCGGCACGGGCGCGATCGCCGCCGAAGCGCACGAGCGCGAACTCGTCGGTCTTGACGAGACCGGGCGCGACCTCGATGACGCGCAGCGGCTCGCCGTTGAGCTCGAGCCGCAGCACCTCGGTGAGTGCGTGCGCGGCGAACTTCGCGGCGTTGTACCCGCCGCCGCCGACGTACGCGGTGTGCCCCGCGATCGACGTCACGTTGACGATGTCGGCGACGCCGCGCTCGACGGCCCCCGTGCGCAGCAGCGGCAGCAACGCGCTCGTCACGCGCTTGAGCGCGAGCACGTTGACCTCGAACATCCACGCCCAGTCGTCGATCTCGGAGTCCTCGACCGTGTCGAGGCCCTTCGCGCCTCCCGCGTTGTTGACGAGCGCATGCACCGGACCCGTCGCCGCGAGGTGGTCGCGCAGGGCGTCGACGTCGGCCTGCTGCGTGAGGTCGGCGACGAAGACCGACGCCCCGGTCTCGGCCTCCAGCGCGCGCAGCCGCTCCTCGCGGCGGGCGACGCCCACGACGTCCCATCCGGCCGCCCGGAGGGCGCGCACGGTGGCCGCGCCGATGCCCGAGCTCGCACCCGTCACGACCGCACGAAGTCTCACCATGCGCCCATTCTGCCCGCTCCGGCCCGTCGTGCACGCGCACCGTGCGGTTGAATGGAGTGATGCACACGAGGATCGACCACCCCCGGCCGACCCGCAAGCGGGTGCCGCTGTGGGACAACGCCCGCTGGATCGCGATCACGCTCGTCGTCGTCGGGCACGGCATCCTGCCGCTGATCGCTGAGTCCGACACCGCGTACAGCGTCTACCTGTTCATCTACTCGTTCCACGTCGCCGTCTTCGTCGTCGTGAGCGGCTACTTCGCGAAGTCGGGGCCGCCGAACGCGCGGGCCCTGCGCCAGATCCTCACCGACATCGTCTTCCCGTACTTCATCTTCGAGACCATCTGGACCGTCGTCCGCTGGGTGCTCGGCGGCGAGTTCAACCTCGACTTCACGACGGCGTCGTGGACGCTCTGGTTCCTTATCGCCCTCGCGGTGTGGCGCATCGTGCTGCCGTATCTCGTGCTGCTGCGCTACCCGCTGCTGATCGCGATCGTCATCTCGATCGGCGCGGGCTACTCCGAGGCGATCGACTCGACGTTCGCACTCACCCGCACCTTCGGCATGCTGCCGTTCTTCGTGTTCGGCTGGAAGCTCCGGCAGTGGCAGGTCACCGGGCGGTGGCTCGAGCTCCGCACCGCGGTCGCCTGGCGCTGGCGCGCCGGCGCGATCGCCCTGTTCGCGGCGGTGCTCGCGGTCATGCCGATGACGATCGAGACGCTGCGCGACCTGAAGCTCCGCCGCTTCATGCTCTACGACGAGTCGTACGAGGCGATCGGGTACGACGAGCCCTGGTCGGGCGCGATCCGGCTCGTGCTGCTCCTCTCGGCGATGGTGCTCGCCGTCGCCTTCCTCGTGCTCATGCCGCGCGGCACCCACTGGTTCACGCCGTTCGGCCGGGCGACGATGTACATCTACCTGCTGCACCCGTTCGTGCTGTTCCCCTTCCGGGAGTCGGGCGTCCTCGCGGGCGACCAGCCCTTCTGGGTGCTGCCCGCGATGATCGTCTTCTGCGTCGGCATCTCGGTCGTGCTCTCGCTGAGACCGGTTCGCCGCGTCTTCCGGCCGCTCGTCGAGCCGCGCGCGCGGTGGCTCTTCCGACCCGAGCCCTCGACGGCGACGGGCACGATCGTGCTGCCTCCCGACCCCGATCACCGCTGACCGGTTCCGCGAGGCGCCGCCTCCCCTCCCCGCGCGGCGCCGTCGGCCCGTGACGCCGTGTTGCGGCATCCGTTGCCCGTGCCCGCACGCCCGCCTAACGTGACTCGACAACGCCATCGCGGCTGGCGCGACGCAGGCCGCGCACCCGACTTTCCGAGGAGACACCCATGAGCAGCAACGCCGACTGGCGCTTCGAGACCAAGCAGGTCCACTCGGGCGCCGCACCCGACCCCGTCACGAAGGCCCGCGCGACGCCGATCTACCAGACGACGTCGTACGTGTTCGACAACGCCGAGCACGCGCAGAACCTCTTCGCGCTCGCCGAGTTCGGCAACATCTACACGCGCATCCAGAACCCGACGCAGGACGTGCTCGAGCAGCGCCTCGCGGCGCTCGAGGGCGGCACGGCGGCGCTCGTGCTGTCGAGCGGCCAGGCCGCGTCGACGTTCGCGGTGCTCAACATCGCCGAGGCCGGCGACCACATCGTCTCGTCGTCGTCGATCTACGGCGGCACGTACAACCTCTTCAAGTACACGCTCGCGAAGCTCGGCATCGAGGTCACCTTCGTCGAGAACCAGGACGACGCCGACGAGTGGCGCCGCGCGGTGCGCCCGAACACGAAGCTCTTCTTCGCCGAGACGATCGGCAACCCGAAGATCAACATCCTCGACATCGAGCTCGTCTCGGGCGTCGCGCACGAGGCGGGCCTCCCCCTCATCGTCGACAACACGATCGCGACGCCGTACCTCATCCGTCCGTTCGAGCACGGCGCCGACATCGTGATCCACTCGGTCACGAAGTTCCTCGGCGGCCACGGCACGACGATCGGCGGCGTGATCGTCGACGGCGGCCGGTTCGAGTGGTCGAAGAACGTCGAGAAGTTCCCGGGCCTCACCGAGCCCGACCCCTCGTACCACGGCGCGAGCTACACGACCGCGGTCGGCGACGGCCTCGCCTACATCATCAAGGCGCGCGTGCAGCTGCTGCGCGACCTCGGCTCGGCCATCGCGCCGCAGAGCGCGTGGAACCTGCTGCAGGGCGTCGAGACCCTGTCGCTGCGCATCGAGCGCCACGTGCAGAACGCGCAGGAGATCGCGGAGTGGCTCGACAACCACCCCGAGGTCGCGAACGTGAACTACTCGGGGCTGCCCTCGAGCCCCTGGTACGCGGCGGCGAACCGGTACGCCCCCAAGGGCGTCGGCGCCGTGCTCTCGTTCGAGCTCAAGGGCGGCGTCGACGCCGGCCGCGCGCTCGTCGACAGCCTCTCGCTGTTCAGCCACCTCGCGAACATCGGCGACGTGCGCTCGCTCGTCATCCACCCCGCGTCGACCACGCACTCGCAGCTCACGCCCGAGCAGCAGCTCACGAGCGGCGTGACGCCGGGCCTCGTGCGACTCTCGGTCGGCATCGAGAACATCGACGACCTCAAGGCCGATCTCGAGGCCGGCCTCCAGGCCGCCCGCGCGGCGACCGACGCGCTGCGCGTCTGAGGTTCGCCCCGACGACGGCGGATGCCTCGGGCCCACGTGGGCCCGAGGCATCCGCCGTCGTCGTAACAAAGGACGGCGCACGCGGCGGGCACGGGAGAATCGAAGGCATGGACTGGCAGACGACGGCCGACGCGGTTCCCGCGGGATTCGTGCCCGAGGCGGGCGCGCTGGCGCTGCTCGGGCGGGCTCCCGCGACGGGTGCCTGGCGCGAGGGCGACCCGGTCGGCGACCGCAGGTTCGCCGCCATCGGCGACCTCCCGCTCGAGTCGGGCCGTGTGCTGCCCGGGGTGCGCGTCGCCTACGAGCAGTGGGGCACCCTGTCGCCCGACCGCGACAACGCCGTGCTCGTGCTGCACGCGCTGACCGGCGACAGCCACGTCATCGGCGACGCCGGCCCGGGTCACGCGAGCGCCGGCTGGTGGCACGGCGTGGTGGGGCCCGGACTCGCCGTCGACACCGACCGCTGGTTCGTCGTCGCCCCGAACGTCGTCGGCGGCTGCCAGGGATCGACCGGGCCCGCGTCGCTGGCGCCCGACCGCGTCGAGTGGGGCGCGCGATTCCCCTTCCTCACCATCCGCGACCAGGTGCATGCGCAGGTCGCCTTCGCCCGCGCCATCGGCATCGAGCGCTTCGCGGCCGTCATCGGCGGGTCGATGGGCGCCATGCACGTGCTCGAATGGGCGATCGAGGCGCCCCGAGCGGTCGAGCGCATCGCCGTGCTCGCGGCGCCCGCTGCGACCACGGCCGACCAGATCGCGCTCAACTCGGTGCAGATCGAGGCGATCCGCACCGACCCGGCCTTCCGCTCCGGCGCGTTCTACGACGCACCCGACGGCGAGGGCCCGACGCGCGGCCTCGCCCTCGCCCGGCGCATGGCGATGCTCAACTACCGCACGGCCGCGGAGCTCAACGACCGCTTCGAACGCAGCTGGCAGTCGGAGCTCGACCCGCTCGGCGGCGACGGACGCTTCGCGGTCGAGTCCTACCTCGACTTCCACGGCAACAAGTTCACGCGGCGGTTCGACGCGAACAGCTACATCGTGCTCACCGAGTCGATGAACTCGCACGACATCGGGCGGGGTCGCGGCGGCGTCGCCGCCGCGCTCGCCCGGGTGCGGGCGAAGAGCCTCGTGCTCGGCATCGACAGCGACCGCTACTTCCCGCTCGCCGGGCAGGTCGAGGTCGCCGCCGGACTCCCCCGCAGCGTGCACGGGTCCGCCCCGGTCGTGGTCGAGAGCGACTACGGCCACGACGCGTTCCTCATCGAACGCGACGTCGTCGGCGCGGAGCTCGCCCGGCTGCTCGCCGCGTGAGATCGCGCCCGCCCCGCGGCCCCGCGAGTCCGTGCCCGCCGTGACGAGGCGCGTCGGCGCCGGTGGCGCGCACCGATGCCGACGGGCGCCGATGTGGCGATGAACGGCCCGATCCGGCCGCCACTGGGCTAATGTTCGAACTGACGGGTGCCCGCTCCGGCCCGTCCGCCATGCCGAGGGGGTGACATGAAGCGCATCCACAAGGAGCGCGACCGGCTCCTCCGCCGCATCGCGAGGATCGCCGGGCTCTCCGGCGCCATCGGCGCCCTCGCGTGCATGCTCATCCCCGGCAGCGCCGGCGCCCTCGAACTCGCCGTCGTGGTGATCCTCGGGCTCGCGACCGCCGTCCTCGTCGTCGTCCACACGACGCACGGCAGCATCCCCGCCGCCCTCGGCGTGGTCGCGACGGCACTCGCCACGATGCTCGTGCTCGGATCGGCCGAGGTGATCGACCCCGTCGCCCTCGCCGCGATGTCGCTCACGACCGCGTCGGCGGCCCCGTCGGTCGCGGTGACCCTCATCGTGCGGCCGAACGGCGTGCCGCTCGTCGGCTCGCTCGCGGCGATCTCGCTCTTCGTCGCCGTGTTCATCGTGGCCAGCGGCCACCCGACGCCGACCGTCATCGTCGCGACGATCGCCGGCTGGTCGGTGGCGGCCTCCATCGGACTCGCCCTCGACCACGGCATCGCCGGCGCGGCGGCGCGCATCGACGAGGTCGGGCGGGCGCACCAGGCCGAACGCATCGCGAGCGAGACCGAGGCCCGGCAGCGGCAGGACGCTCGGGTGCTGCACGACACGGTGCTCGCGACGCTGAGCCTGCTCGCGCACTCGGGCGTCGGCGTCGGGGCCGCGGCGCTCCGCCAGCAGGCGGGCGACGACGCGCGGCTGCTCAAGCAGCTGCGACTCGGGGCCCCCCTCGACAACGCCTCGAATGCGATCTTCTCGCCCGACTCCGACGAGGACCTGCTGTCGACCACGTTCGAGTCGGTCAGGCAGCGCTTCGCGCGCATGGGGCTCGACGTCAACTGGCACGGCGTCGGGCAGCTCGCACTGCCGCGCGAGACCCTCGACGCCCTGCTCGGCGCACTCGGCGAGTGTCTCGAGAACGTGCGCCGGCACTCCGGGGTCAACGAGGCCGACGTCACGGTCAGCGACGACGACCGCACGGTGCGTGCGATGGTCACCGACGCCGGCCACGGCTTCGAGCCCGAGGGCGTCGACCCGGCGCGGCTCGGCTACGCCGAGTCGGTGGTCGGCCGCCTGCAGACCGTCGGCGGTCGGGCCCGCGTCTTCTCGTCGCCCGGATCGGGCACGACCGTGATGCTCGAGGTGCCGAAGCCATGAGCACCGGGACCATCGAGCAGACCGGCGCGAACGGCTTCCGCCGCCCCTCCCGCACGGCGCGGACCGTACGGGCCGCCGCCGACGTGCGCGACCGCCACGGCGGTCGACGCCTCGCGACCGGCATCACGGTCGCCGGGGGCGTCGTCATCCTGTGGTTCCTCGCGCGCGCGGTCATCATCGCTCCCCTCTTCCCGCCCGGCCCCGGCCCGTGGCCCGCATGGGTGGCGATCGCCGTGATCATCGGCATCGGGGTCGTCTCCCGCATCTTCTCCAGCGCCCAGCCGCTGCCCGACGTGCTCTACGCGGTGCTGCTCGTCGCACTCGCCGTTCCCGTCTGGCTCGACGTCTCGGCGACGTGGGGGCTCCTGCACCTCGGCGTCACCCCGACCGCCGCGGCGGCGATCGGGGCCGTGCTGATGCCGGTCGCCGCGATCCGCGGCACGCGGATCCCGCTCGCCGTCGCGATCCTGACGGGCACCGTGCTCGCGGTGACGACGCTGCTGCAGGCCGCCTCGGCGGGCCCCTACACGGCCACCGGCCTCGCCGTCGCGGCGGCCGCCGTGCTCCCGCTCGTGCTCGCGGTCGTCACGATCCGCGGCTTCCGCCGGCTCGTCGTCCGCGAGCTCGACCTCTCGCTCGTGCAGAGCACGGTCGCGACCCAGCCGTCGCCGGTGGGCATGCGCGCCTCCGAGGAGCTCGCCCAGCTCGACTTCGACGCCGAGACGCTCCTCGACGACGTGGGCTCGGGGCGCATCGCGATCCCGCTGCCGGCAGAGGCCGCCGAGCGCGCCGGCCGGCTCGCGGCGGCCCTGCGCGCGAGGCTCATCGAGGGCCGCACCGACACGTGGCTGCGACACGCCGTGACCGAGTCGGCGTACCTCAGCGAACGGGTCGTCGTCGTCGACCCCGAGGGTGCGGCCGGCAACCTCGGCAAGTCGCAGCGCGACAACCTGCTGCTCGCGCTCTGGCTGCTCGGCGGCGAACGCCGCAAGGGCCAGACCACGCCGATATCGGTCACCGTCGCGTCGGGCGAGCCCGATGACGACGACGCCGATGCCGGCACCGACGGTGCGGCGCCCGAGGGCGCCGAGTCGTCACGACCGGCACCGGTGGTGCACATCGGCATCGAGGTCGACGGCGTCGCACGCCGACGTCTCGACGCCGCAACGTGGGACGCTATCGGTAAGGTCGGAACACACGATGTCATCGGGGGGCCCGATGCCTTCCGCATCGACATCGAATGCCGGACGGACCCGACCGTCCCGGCGAGTGCGTCGGCCGCGACCGCGGCCCGTCCGAGGGGAAGCTGAATGCCCGACACTGCTCCGCCGATCCGACTCGCGATCGTCGACGATCATCGAATGCTCCTCGGTGCGCTCACCGAGTGGCTGCGCGGCGCCTCGGCCGAGATCGAGCTCGTCGCGGCCGTCCCCTCGTGGTCCGAGCTGCTCGCCCATCCCGACTTCCCCGTCGACGTGGTGCTGCTCGACCTCGACCTGCGCGACAACATCCCGATCTCGCTCAAGCTCTCGATGCTGAAGTCCGCCGAGGTGCAGACGATGCTCATGAGCAACTACTCCGAACCGTCCGTCGTGCGCGAGGCGCTGAGCGCCGGGGCGATGGGCTACCTCGTGAAGTCCGAGCCGGTCGAATCGATCATCGAGGCGATCCGTTCGGCCATGCTCGGCCAGTCGTACCTCACGCCCGAGCTCGAGGCGGCACTGCTCGACGACGGCACCGTGCCGAAGCTCTCCGCGCAGGAGCGGCGGGTCATGGCGCTCTACGGCGCCGGCCAGCCCGTGAAGGCCGTCGCCTTCCAGCTCGGCATCTCCGAAGAGACGGCGAAGAGCTACCTCAAGCGCATCCGCGAGAAGTACCGCGCCGCGGGCTACGACGTGGGCACGAAGGTCGCACTGCGCAAGCGGGCGATCGCCGACGGCATCCTGCTGCAGTCCGACTGACGACACCCGTCCTGCGACGACCTCCGGCTGCACCGCGGCGCGCCCGACGACGGCGGCGCCGCTCGGCTCAGCCGTCGACGGCCGGCACGGCGCCCGTCGCGTACGGAACGTGCGCGCCGCGGTTGCGCGCCACCCGGTCGAGCGCGAAGCTGCACAGCGCGAGCGCGATGCCGGCGATCGTGAGCGTGAGCCCGACCCAGATCGGTGCGACGTAGCCGAGCCCGGCGGCGATGACGGTGCCGCCGAGCAGCGCCCCCAGGCTGTTGCCGATGTTGAGCGCCGAGTGGTTCAGCGCCGCCGCGATCGACTGGCTGTCGCGCGCGACGTCCATGAGCCGGGTCTGGATGGTCGGGGCGAGCGCCGACGACGTCGCCCCGATGAGGAACGCGCCGACGAAGAGCCCGACCGCGAACTGCGCGGTGAGCGCGAGCAGCGCGAGCGACGCCGCGAGCGCGGCGAACGCCAGGTACATGGTGCGTCGCACGCTCCAGTCGGCGAGCCGCCCGCCGACGAGGTTGCCGACGGTCATCCCGAGGCCCGTCGCGACGAGTACGAGCGGCACGGCCGCGGCGGCGAGACCGGTGACCTCGGTCGCGAGGGGGGCGATGTAGCTGTACATGGCGAAGAACCCGCCGAAGCCGATCGCGCCGATCGCGATCGCGAACCAGACCTGCGGCCGGCTGAACGCGCCGAGCTCTCGACGCACGCTCGCCGCGGGGTCGCCGGGCTGCCACGGCACGGCGACCGCGACGGCGACGAAGGTGAGGGCGAAGATGACGGCGACCGCGAGGTAGGCGACGCGCCAGCTCGTCGCCTGTCCGAGCCACGTGATCGCGGGAACGCCGACGACGTTCGCAATCGTGAGCCCCGACAGCACGAGCGCGACGCCCCGCGCCCGCTTGCCCGGACCCATGAGGCTCGCGGCGACGAGCGAGGCGATGCCGAAGTAGGCGCCGTGCGGCAGCGCCGAGAGGAAGCGGGCGACGAGCACGAGCCCGAACGACGGCAGCACCGCCGAGGCGATCGTGCCGATCGTGAAGGCGGCGACGAGGGCGAGCAGCAGTCGCTTGCGCGGCCAGCGCGCGGCGACCGCCGCGATGGTCGGCGCCCCCACGACGACCCCGAGCGCGTAGGCCGAGATGATCCAGCCCGCGGTCGCGTTCGCCGCGTCGGCCGATTCGGCGTGCACGCCGGGCAGCAGGTCGAGGGCGAGGTCGGGCAGCAGGCCCATCGCGACGAACTCGGTCGTGCCGATGCCGAATCCGCCGAGGGCGAGCGCCAGGAGCGCGAAACGAGTGCGGGCCGGCGACAGCGTCGTCGGCCCGGGGAGATCAGGGGTCACCGACCGATTCTCGCACGTATCGAATCGATTCGACAACCGGTCGTCGCCGAGCGCGCCGCCGGCCGTCGTCCGATGAGGATCGCCGGCGCGTCGTCGGGACGACGGCCCGCCCCCGGCCGCCTACTCGGTCGCGTCGATCGCGTTCTCGAGCCGCTCGATCTTCGCGTCGAGCTCGCCGGCGTAACCCGGCCGGATGTCGGCCTTGAGCACGAGGGACACGCGCGATCCGTACGCGCCGACGGCCTCGGTGGCGCGGCGCACGACGTCGAAGACCTCGTCCCACTCACCCTCGATCTCGGTGAACATCGAGGTCGTGCGGTTCGGCAGGCCCGACTCGCGGACGATCGTGACCGCGGCCGCGACGGCGTCGTGCACCGACCCGTCGGCGCGGCCGGTGCCGCTCGGCGCGACCGAGAATGCGACCAGCATCTTCACCCATCCCTCCGGCGGCGACGGCCGGCGCTCACCCGGTCGGCAACGCCTCGTCCCGCCGCGAACCAGCCTGCCACACGGCGCGGAGCGCCCAGGCGAGCAGCGCGACGAGCAGCACGACCTTCACGGTCAGGAGGAACACGAACGCGGGATTCGCGATGAGCAGCCACCCGTACCAGTACGGGTAGATGATCTGCGTGAACAGCGCGACGGCCGCGGCGAGCGCCGCGGGGACGAGGAATCGCGCCGGCCGCAGCACGAGGCCGAGCACGACCGGCGCGGCGAGCCACGTCACGAACTGCGGGGATCCGACCTTGTTCGCGAGCATGAGCACGACGACGAACGCGAGCGAGAGCGGCGCGAGGAGCCGGCCGAGGGGGGCTCCCCGCCGCGCCGCGCGCACGCCGAGCACGACGACGACGAGCACCCCGACCACCATGAGCGGGGTCGTGACCGCGGCCGCGGCATCCGCACCGGGCCCCGAGATCTGGAAGGTCAGGATGTCGCGGTCGTAGACGATCCTGACCGCCTTCGAGCCCGCGACGATCTGCCAGAGCCAGAACACCGCCGCGGGCGCCTCGATCTGCAGCCCGCGACCCGCCTGCTCGGCGATGAAGCCGATCGCGTTCATGCCCGCCCCCGCGAGCAGGCTGACGCCGAGGATGCCGACGCTGAGCACGACCGCGACCGTCACGACCTCGAACCGGCGCCGGGCCGCGATCACGAGTGCGGCGATGAGCGCGGCCGGCCAGACCTTGACCCAGGCGCCGATCGTGAGCAGCGTCGCTGCGACGCGCGGCCGGCCGGCCGCCCAGAGCAGTCCGGTGATCGCGAACGGCACGGTGATCGCGTCGATGCGGCCGAGCGCGATCGGCCCGAGCAGGGCGATGAACGCGAGCCACCACCACGCGGCCAGTCGTCGCCGCCGCGACAGCGCCGCCCGGCCGATCAGGATCGAGAACGCGACGGCGTCGAGGAGCACGACGATCGCGAGCCAGGTCTGCGCGACGTACGCCTCGCCGAACGCGAGGGCCGCGGCCATCGGCGCGAACGCGAGGATCGGGTACACCCACGGCGCGTCGATGCCCATGCGCAGCCAGCCGTGCGCGGCGTTCTCGGCCCAGATGCGGTAGACGCCGGTGACGTCGCCCATCGGCAGCCCGGGCGCCTGGAGGTTCAGCCAGACCACGAGGCCGTGCACGACGACGAAGCCGGCCCAGAGCGCACCACGGCCGCCGAGCCGGCGGCGGACGGACGCCCAGCGCGGGCGGGCGGCGGGGGCGGTCGCCTCGCGCTCGTCTCCCCCGGTCACGTCGACGAGCCTAGCCGAGCGTCACAATGCGCCACGCCCGTATACGACGTCGTCGGTTTGGAGGATGCTTGGACGAGCGACCACCCGGAGGTTCATCCCATGACTCGACGCACGCACGCACCGCGTACGCAGGCCCGCCGCACCCCCGACCGCACGATCACGCGTTCGTTCGCGGCGATCGCCCTCGCCGGGGCGGCCGCCCTCGTGCTCGCAGGCTGCGCCTCGACGGGCTCGGGCGATGACGCCGCCGACGACGGCCACGTCACGCCCGGCAAGCTCACGATCGGCACGGGAGAGCCGGCCTACTACCCGTGGGTGCTCGACGACGCGCCCGAGAGCGGCAAGGGCTTCGAGGCGGCGGTCGCCTACGCCGTCGCCGATGAGCTCGGCTACGCGAAAGACGACGTGGTCTGGGTGCGCACGACGTTCGACCAGGCGATCGCGCCGGGCCCGAAGGACTTCGACCTCAACCTGCAGCAGTTCTCGATCACCGAGGAGCGCGCCCAGAACGTCGACTTCTCGTCGCCCTACTACGCGACGACGCAGGTCGTCATCACGGTCGAGGGGTCACCCGCCTCGGGCGCGTCGTCGATCGCCGACCTCAAGCCGCTGCGCATCGGCGCCCAGACGGGCACGACGAGCTTCGACGCCGTCGAGCAGATCATCGACCCGAGTCTCGGCGCCCAGGTCTTCAACACGAACGACGACGCCAAGCTCGCGCTCCAGAGCGGCACGGTCGACGCGATCGTCGTCGACCTGCCGACCGCCTTCTACCTGACGGGCGCCGAGCTCGACGGCGGCGAGATCATCGGCCAGCTGCCCGAGACCTCGTCGGGCGGCGACGAGTTCGGCATCGTGCTCGCGAAGGACTCGCCGCTCACGGCCGACGTGACCGCCGCGGTCGACGCGCTCCGCGCCGACGGTACGCTCGACGACCTTGCCGCAGAATGGCTCGGCGGCGACGACACCGCGCCCGTGCTCGAGTGACGTCGATCGGGAGTCCGAATCGATGACGCGCGTCGCCGCGCGCACGTGCCGATAGCGTTGCTGACGTGATCACCCCCAGCCCCGCCCGCGGCGGCGCTCCGGCCCCCGCGCCGGCAGCCGCCGCCTGGCAGCCGAGCGAGCTCGAGCTCGGCCGACGACGCTTCCGTCGACGTCAGACCCGGCGGTCGGTGCTCATCAGCGCGCTGTCGACGGTCGTGTTCGCGATCCTCGTCGCGTGGGCGCTCATCGGCTCTCCCGGCTGGGAGGCGGTGCGCAGCTCGTTCTTCGACCTGGATGTCGCGGTCGCGTCGTTCCCCCGCATCCTCGAGGGGCTCTGGCTCAACATCCAGGTGCTCGTCGCCGCGTCGATCGGCGTCGTCCTGTTCGCCCTGCTGCTCGCGACGATGCGCACGCTCCGCGGCCCGGTGTTCTTCCCGCTTCGGGCGCTCGCGGCCGGCTACACCGACCTGTTCCGCGGCGTGCCGCTGCTCATCGTGCTCTACCTCGTGGGCTTCGGCGTGCCGGGCCTCGACTTCTTCCCGCGGGTGCCGGTCGCGGTCTGGGGCACGATCGCGCTCATCCTCACCTACTCGGCGTACGTGGCCGAGGTCTTCCGCGCGGGCATCGAGGCGGTGCATCCCTCGCAGCGGCTCGCCGCACGCGCGCTCGGCCTCAGCCACGGCCAGACCATGCGCCGCGTCGTGCTGCCGCAGGCGCTGCGCAAGGTGACGCCGGCGCTCATGAACGACTTCGTCGCCATGCAGAAGGACGTGGGGCTCATCTCGGTGCTCGGCGCGATCGACGCGGTGCGCGCCGCGCAGATCGAGACGGCGCACTACTTCAACTACACGCCCTACGTCGTCGCGGGCCTGCTGTTCGTGCTGCTGGCGTGGCCGACGATCCGGCTCACCGACTGGGTGACGGCGCGCATGCGCTCGCGAGAGCAGATCGGCAGCATCGTATGAGCGGGTCGACGATCGACGCCGGCACGACCGGCCCGGCGGCCCGGAGCGCCGGGCCCGAGACCGTGCTGAGCCTGCGCGGCGTACGCCGCGCGTACGACGACAAGGTCGTGCTCGACGGCATCGACCTCGACGTCGCCCCGCACGAGGTGGTCGCACTCCTCGGCGCGAGCGGCTCGGGCAAGTCGACCCTGCTGCGCACGGTGAACCTGCTCGAACCGATCGACGACGGCGTGATCCGCCTCCGCGGCGACGACGTGAGCGATCCGCGGGTCGACGCCGACGCGGTGCGGGCCCGCATCGGCGTGGTGTTCCAGCACTACAACCTGTTCCCGCACCTCAGCGTGCTCGACAACGTGGCGCTCGCCTCGCGGCTCGTGCACCGGATGCCGCGGCGCGAGGCCGAACGCCGTGCACTCGAGCTGCTCGCCTCGATCGGCCTGGCCGAGCACGCCCGGTCGTTCCCCGACCGGCTGTCGGGCGGCCAGCAGCAGCGGGCGGCGATCGTGCGGGCGATCGCGACCGGGCCCGAGCTGCTCCTGCTCGACGAGGTGACGAGCGCGCTCGACCCCGAGCTCGTCGGCGAGGTGCTCTCGCTCGTGCGCTCGCTCGCCGAGGGAGGTACGACGATCGTGATGGCGACGCACGAGATGGCGTTCGCGCGCGAGGTCGCCGACCGCGTCGTGTTCCTCGACGGCGGGCGCATCATCGAGTCCGCACCGCCGGCCGAGTTCTTCGGCGCCCCGCGCGAGGCGCGCACCCGCGAGTTCCTCGCGCGGTTCCTCGCCTGAGGGCGCCGCCGGCGGGTTACCCCGCCCCGAGCAGGCTGCCGACGACGGCGGGGATCGCGGCCGCCACGTCGAGCGCGGCCACCGGTCCCCCGCCGGCCGCCCCGCTCGCGCGCCGGGCCGCCTCGCCGTGGATCCACGCGGCCGTCGCCGCGAGCTTGGTGATGGCGCCCGCATCGACCGCGAGCTCGGCGTGATGGGTCGCGGCGAGCGCGCCGAGTATGCCGCCGAGCACGTCTCCCGTGCCGGCCGACGCGAGCCAGTGGCTGGGTGCCGTCACGGTGAACCGCGCCCCGGCGGGGTCGGCGATGCGGGTCACGGCGCCCTTCAGCAGCACGGCGACGCCGAGCTCGTGCGCGGCGCGCTCGGCCCACGCGGCGGGGTCGGACCGCACCTCCTCGAGCGTCGTGTCGATCTCGCGCGACGTCAGCAGGTTCGCGAGCTCTCGCGCATGCGGCGTGATCACGGTCGGCGCGGTGTGCGTGCCGACGAGGTCGAGTGCCCCGGCGTCGAGCACGACCGGCACCCGCGACGCGAGCGCGTGCTGCAGGTCGCCCTGCAGCACGAACGAACGACGGCCGGGGTCGATGCCCGAACCGACGAGCCATGCCTGCACCCGACCGGAGACGGTGACCGTCTCGGGGCGGCGCAGCAGCACGGCGGCCCGCACGCCGCGCGGCCCCGTGTAGCGCACCATGCCGACGCCCGCGCGCGTCGCCGCCTCGACGCCGAGCACCGCGGCCCCGGGATAGTCGGTCGAGCCCGTGTACACGCCCAGCACGCCGCGCGTGTACTTGTCGTCGTCGACGCCGGGCGCGCGCACCCAGCGGGCCGCGTCGGCGGCCGTCCATTCCTGCCAGTCGGTGCCCATGCTCCAACGATAGGTTGGACGATCATGCCTCCGACAGCCCTCGCCCCGATCAGCCTGTCCCCCCGCGTCGTCGTGTTCGACTACGGCGAGGTCATCTCGCGCGAGCCGGGCGAGGACGATCGGGCCGCACTGCTCGCCCGGGCGGGCATCGGCGGCGACCGCGGAGGCGCGACCGCCGACGGCGGTCGCGCCACCGCGTTCTGGGCCGCGTACTGGGCGCACCGCGAGGGCCTCGACCGGGGCACGACGTCGATCGCCGAGTACTGGCAGGCCGTGGCGCGCGACCTCGACGTCGAGTGGTCGCCCATCGACGTGCACGAGCTGTGGGCGATCGACCACCGCGGCTGGCTGTCGGTCGACCCGGGCACGCTCGCCGTGGTGCACGCCCTCGCGGCCGGCGGTACGCGGCTCGCCCTGCTGTCGAACGCGGGCGCCGACTACGCCGGCTGGCTCCGGCACGGCTCGTTCGCCCCGTTGTTCGAGCGGGTGTTCGTGAGCGGCGAGCTGCGGCTCGTGAAGCCCGATCCGGCGATCTACGAGCACGTCATCGGAGAACTCGGCATCGAGGCATCCGAGCTGCTGTTCGTCGACAACCGGGCCGAGAACGTCGACGGCGCCCGCGCCGTCGGCGGCGAGGGCCATGTCTTCACGGATGCCTCGGGGCTCGAGCGCTGGCTCCGGAGCCTCGCGTGACGCGCCACGAGGCACCGGCGCTGTTCCGCCCGATCACCATCCGCGGGCTCGAGATCCGCAACCGGGTGTGGGTGCCCCCGCTCTGCCAGTACTCGGTCACGGCGCGCGACGGCGTGCCGGGCGACTGGCACCTCGTGCATCTCGGCGCGATGGCCGCCGGCGGCGCGGGGCTCGTCATGGCCGAGGCGACCGCCGTGAGTCCCGAAGGACGCATCTCCGACCACGACACCGGCATCTGGGGCGACGAGCACGTCGAGGCATGGGCCCGTATCACCCGGTTCATCCGCTCGCAGGGCGCCGCGGCGGGACTGCAGCTCGCGCACGCCGGACGCAAGGCGTCGGTCTGGCCCGAGCCCCTGCGCCGGCCGGGTTCGCAGCCGCTCGACGAGGGGGGCTGGACGACCGTGTCGGCGTCGCCGCTCGCCTTCGACGGGCTGCGCGAGCCGGTGGCGCTCGACGAGGCGGGCATCGCCCGGGTGGTGGAGGACTTCCGCCGAGGCGCCGCGCGAGCGGTGCGGGCGGGATTCGACCTGGTCGAGGTGCACGCCGCGCACGGCTACCTCGTGCACCAGTTCCTCTCGCCGCTCTCGAACCTCCGCGACGACCGCTGGGGCGGCAGCCTCGAGAACCGGGCGCGGCTCCTCCTCGAGATCGTGCGTGCGGTGCGGGCCGAGGTCGGCGAGCAGATGCCGGTGTTCGTGCGGTTCTCGGCGACGGACTGGTCGCCCGGCGGGTGGGACGAGGAGCAGACCGCGACCGTCACGGCGTGGGCCGTCGACGCGGGCGCCGACTTCTTCGACATCTCGACGGGCGGGCTCGTCGCCGCCGCCGACATCCCGGTCGCTCCGGGATACCAGGCGCACTTCGCCGAATACGTCGGCGAGCGGGCGGATGCTCCGGTGTCGGCGGTCGGCCGCATCACCGACGCCCGTCACGCCGAGGCGCTGGTGGCCGAGGGGCGCGCCGACGCGGTGATGTTCGGCAAGGCGATGATGCGCGACCCGCATTTCGCAATGCGGGCCGCGCACGAACTCGGCGCGGGCACGGCGATGTGGCCGCCGCAGTACCTGCGGGCGAGGCCCGAGCACAACGACGGCGAGTGGTGACGGTCGGGCGGGCGGCTAGCCCATCGAGCCCGACCGCATGCGCGCCATCCGCTCCGTCGACTCGGCCGACATCTGCCCGATCGCCCAGATGTTGCCCTCGCTGTCACTGAACCAGGCGCTGCGCTCGTCGCCGAGCTCGGCCACGCCGTCGACCGTCGTGAGCCCGGGCAGGTCGTAGTCGTGGAACACGACCCCGTGCGTGCGGAGCGCCGTCATGTCGCGGTCCAGGTCGTCGGTGAACAGGTTGAACGCCGTGTTCTGCGCGGTGCCGGCGTAGTCGGTGCGGTACACCATGACGCCCGTCCCGCCGACGTCGTAGAACAGCATGCCGCCCTCGGTCTCCTCGTACACCGGGTCGCGGCCGAGCACGTCGTGCCACCAGCCGCGCGCGCGATCGATGTCGGCGGCGGGGAGGACGGCGCACGCCATGAGCTTCTCGAACATGATGATCCCTCGAGTTCCTCGGGTCGACAGAATTCTACGCCGCCGCCCCCCGGACCGCCGTCCCCCGATCGCGGCTACCCGCGCCGGGTCGCGTCCTGCACCTCGCCGACGAGCTCCTCGATGATGTCCTCGAGGAAGATCACGCCGCTCGTCGCGCCGTCCTCCTCGAAGGTGCGGGCCACGTGCGTCCCGAGCCGGCGCATCGTGGCGAGCGCGTCCTCGAGGTCGGTGCCGTCGAAGATCGACACGAGCCGGCGCACGCGCTTCGCGGGGATCGGATCGTCGAACTCGTCGTCGTCGAGGTCGATCACGTCTTTCAGGTGCACGTAGCCGTCGGGCTCACCCGCCTCGTCGAGGATCGGGTACCGCGAGAAGCCCCGTCGGGCGACCGCCCGCTCGACGTCGCCCGGCGTCGCCCCGGGCGGCAGGCTCACGAGCCCCGAGACCGGCACCGCGACGTCCTTCACGCGCTTCGCGGTGAACTCGAACGCCGCCGTCAGCGTGCCGCTCGCGTCGTCGAGCACGCCCTCGCGGCGCGACTGGTCGACGATCGTCTGCACCTCCTCGAGCGTGAAGGTCGAGTTGGCCTCGTTCTTCGGCTCGACGCGGAACAGCCGCAGCACGCCGTTCGCCGTCGCGTTCAGGGCGACGATGATCGGCTTGAAGATGCGTGCGAGGAACACGAGCGGGGGTGCGAGCAGCAGCACCGCCTTGTCGGGCACCGAGAACGAGAGGTTCTTCGGCACCATCTCCCCGAACACGACGTGCAGGTACGAGACGAGCACGAGCGTGACGACGAACGCGACCGTCGCGACGACCTCCTCGGACCAGCCGGTGAGGTGCAGCGGCACCTCGAGGAGGTGGTGGATCGCGGGCTCGGGGACGTTGAGGATGAGCAGCGAGCACACGGTGATGCCGAGCTGGCTCATCGCGAGCATGAGCGTCGCGTGCTCCATGGCCCAGAGCGCGGTCTTCGCGCTGCGCCGGCCCGCCTCGGCGAGCGGCTCGATCTGCGAGCGGCGCGCCGAGATGACGGCGAACTCGGCGCCCACGAAGAAGGCGTTCGCGATGAGCAGCACCACGAGCCACGCGATTCCGGCCCAGTCGTTCATCGGCCGACCTCCTCGTCGTGGGCGGGCGCGGGCGTCGGCACGAACCGCAGCCGGTCGATGCGGCGGCCGTCGAGCCTCTGCACGAACAGCGAGCCCTCGTCGATCGACACCTCGTCGCCGACGACCGGCAGGCGCCCGAGCTCGGACATGACGAACCCGGCGACGGTCTCGTAGTCGCCGTTCTCGGGTACGCGGATGCCGGTGCGCTCCTCGAGCTCGTCGGGCCGCAGGATGCCGGGGAAGCTCACGACGTCGCCTCGCCGGACGATGCCGGCGCGGGTGCGGTCGTGCTCGTCGGCGACCTCGCCCACGAGCTCCTCGACCAGGTCTTCGAGCGTCGCGACGCCCGCGGTCCCGCCGTACTCGTCGACGACGACCGCCATCTGGAAGCCGCGACCGCGCAGCTCGCCGAGCAGCGCGTCGAGCTTGATCGTCTCGGGCACGCGCAGCGCGTCGGACTGGAGTGCCGAGGCGGGCACCTCGCTGCGTCGCTCGCGGGGCACGGCGACCGCCTGCTTGACGTGCACGACCCCGACGACGTCGTCGAGGTTCTCGTCGTACACGGGGAACCGCGAGAATCCGGTCTGCCGGGCGAGCTCGAGCACCGCCTCGGCCGGCTCGAGCCGCTGCACCGCGGCCACGCGCGGGCGGGGGGTCATGACATCGGAGGCGTCGTGGTCGGCGAACCGCAGCGTGCGGCCGAGCAGCGTCGCGGTGTCGGCCTCGAGGAGGCCCGCGCTCGCCGACCGGCGCACGAGCGACGAGAGCTCCTCGGCAGAACGTGCACCCGAGAGCTCCTCCTTCGGCTCGATGCCGACCGCCCGCAGCAGGGCGTTCGCGCTGCCGTTGAGGAGCGCGATCGCCGGCCGGAACACCCACGTGAACGCCGTCTGGAACGGCATCACGAGCTTCGCCGTCGCGAGCGGGAGGGCGAGCGCGAAGTTCTTCGGCACGAGCTCGCCGAGCACCATCGACAGCAGGGTCGCGACGACGACCGCGGTGGTCGCCCCGACGGGGCGGACGAGCGCCTCGGGCAGGCCGGCGGCGGTCAGCGGTCCGGCGAGCAGCGACGAGATCGCGGGCTCCATCGTGTAGCCCGTGAGCAGCGTCGTGAGCGTGATGCCGAGCTGCGCGCTCGACAGGTGCGTCGACGTGATCTTGAGCGCGGCGATCGTCATGCCGAGCCGGGTCTCACCCCGCTCGCGACGCGCCTCGAGATCGGCGCGATCGAGATTGACGAGCGCGAACTCGCTCGCGACGAACAAGCCCGTGCCGATCGTGAGGAGGAGTCCGAATCCGAGCAGGATCCACTCAGACATCACTGCCTCCCCGAGCGGTCACGGGCGAGGGTCTATGGCCGGGCGTAGTCGCAGAGGGAGGATCGTCCATGGTCGATCCAGTATATCGGCGGCGACTACCAGCTGACCGGGAGCGCCTTGCCCTCTTCGTAACCGGCCGCCGACTGGATGCCGACGAGCGCGCGCTCGCGGAACTCGTCGAGCGAGCGCGCACCGGCGTACGTGAACGAGCTGCGCACGCCCGAGGTGATCATGTCGAGCAGGTCCTCGAGCGACGGACGCAGCGGGTCGAGGTAGATCGACGACGACGAGATGCCCTCCGCGAAGAGCTCCTTGCGGGCGCGCTCGTACGGCGACAGCCGGTCGAACCGCTCGCGCACGGCCTTCGTCGACGCCATCCCCCAGCTCTCCTTGAAGAGTCGGCCGGACGTGTCTCGCCGGAGCGTGCCGGGTGCCTCGATCGTGCCGGCGAACCACGAGCCGATCATCACCGACGACGCACCCGCGGCGAGCGCGAGCGCGACGTCGCGCGGGTAGCGCACGCCGCCGTCGGCCCACACCCGGGCGCCGAGCTCGCGCGCGGCCTCTGCCGTCTCGAGCACGGCCGAGAACTGGGGGCGACCGACGGCCGTCATCATGCGGGTCGTGCACATGGCGCCGGGGCCGACGCCCACCTTGAGCACGTCGGCGCCCGCGTCGACGAGGTCGGCGACGGCGGCCGCGGTGACGATGTTGCCCGCGACGATCGGCAGCCCGAGGTCGAGGTCGCGCACGATCGAGACGGCGCGCACCATGCCCTCCTGGTGGCCGTGCGCGGTGTCGACGACGAGCATGTCGACGCCGGCCGCAGCGAGTGCGGTCGCCTTGGCGGCGACGTCGCCGTTGATGCCCACGGCGGCGGCGACCCGCAGCCGACCGTCGGCGTCGACGTTCGGTGCGTAGACCGTGCCGCGCAGCGCGCTGCGGCGGCTGAGGGTGCCGACCACCCGGCCGTGCTGCATGACGGGCGCGAACTCGAGGTCGGCGTCGACCATGAGGTCGAACGCGCGGCGCGGCGAGTCGACGTCCTCGGCGTCGAGCGACGGGATGCCCCCGTGCACGAGGTCGCCGAGCCGGGCGTCGGGCAGCGCGCTCGCGAGGCGGGTCGCAACGAGGCATCCGGCATACCCGCCCTTCGCGTCGTGCAGGACGATGCCATGCCCCTCGACGGGCGGGAGCTGCTCGAGCGCCTCGGCCACGGTCGTCTCGGGCGCGAACGAGTGCGGCGTGTCGAAGGCCGGCGACTGCGCCTTCACCCAGCGGATCGACTCGGCGAGGTCCTGCAGGTGGAGGTCCTGCGGCAGCACGCCGATGCCGCCGCGCCGGGCGAGGGTCGCGGCCAGCCGCGGCCCCGTGATCGAGTTCATGTTCGCCGAGACGATCGGCACGGATGCCCCCGAGCCGTCGTCGGGCGCGAGCGACACGTCGAGCCGGCTCGTGACCCCCGAGCGGCTCGGAACGAGGAACACGTCGGAGTAGGTGAGGTCGTGCGTCGGCGCCGTGCGGTAGAACTCCATGCTCACAGCGTAGGCGGCGTGCGCAAGGGTGCGCCGGGCGCCGCGCGCGGGGTTTAGGCTTGTGTGGGTGATCGGCCACGTCCGCGTGCGCGGCCGGGTCGATCTCCGCTAACCAGGCATCAACGGAGAGAGTGGGCGAGAGGCTGTGTCGAGCCAATTGACCGGGGCGGGAGCCGACGAGACGGCGTCGGGCGAATTCGGAGCCAACGAATGGCTCGTCGACGAGATGTACGAGAAGTACCTCGCCGACCCCGATTCGGTCGACCAGACCTGGCGGGCGGTGCTCGAGCAGTACCACCGCGTGCAGACCGACGGCGGCGCCGCGGCGAACGGGGCGGCGGCGGGTGCGACCGCACCGGCAGCACCGGCCCAGCAGGCCGCTCCCACGCAGGAGGCGGCCGCACAGCAGGCCGCTCCCGCGCAGCCGGCCGCTCCCGCGCAGCAGCCCGCCGACGCGCCGGCCCAGCCCGCGCCCGCGACGGCGCCGATCCCCGTGATCGGCCAGACGCCCGCCGCCCGCACGACCTCGGTCGCGCCGCGCACCCAGCCGGTGCCGGCCGACGTGCCCGTGACGAGCCCGCAGCCGGTCGTCGCCGAGGCCCCGCAGGAAGACGAGGTCGTCACCCTCAAGGGCATGCCGAAGACCCTCGCCGCGAACATGGACGCGTCGCTCACCGTGCCGACCGCGACGAGCGTGCGCACCGTGCCGGCGAAGCTCATGATCGACAACCGCATCGTGATCAACAACCACCTGCGGCGCACCCGCGGCGGCAAGATCAGCTTCACCCACCTCATCGGCTGGGCGCTCATCCAGGCGCTCAAGGAGTTCCCGAGCCAGAACGTCTTCTACTCCGAGGTCGACGGCAAGCCGAGCCTCGTGAAGCCCGCGCACATCGGCCTCGGCATCGCGATCGACCTCCCGAAGCCCGACGGCACCCGGGCCCTGCTCGTGCCCGCGATCAAGCGGGCCGAGACGATGACGTTCAACGAGTACCTGAGCGCCTATGAAGACCTCGTCTCGCGAGCCCGCGGCAACAAGCTCAAGGCCGACGACTTCTCTGGTGCGACGATCTCGCTCACGAACCCGGGCGGCATCGGCACGGTGCACTCCGTGCCGCGCCTGATGAAGGGCCAGGGCTGCATCATCGGCGCCGGCGCGCTCGAGTACCCGGCCGAGTTCCAGGGCGCGAGCGAGAAGACGCTCGCGAACCTCGCGATCGGCAAGACGATCACGCTCACCTCGACCTACGACCACCGCGTCATCCAGGGCGCCGGGTCGGGCGAGTTCCTGAAGAAGGTCCACGAGCTGCTCATCGGCCAGCGCAACTTCTACGAGGACATCTTCGCCGCCCTCCGCCTGCCCTACGAGCCGATCCGCTGGGCGCCCGACATCGCCGTCGACGTCGCGAGCGCGATCGACAAGACCGCCCGCGTGCAGGAGCTGATCAACTCGTTCCGCGTGCGCGGCCACATGATGGCCGACACCGACCCGCTCGAGTACGTGCAGCGCTCGCACCCCGACCTCGACATCGCGACCCACGGGCTCACCTTCTGGGACCTCGACCGCGAGTTCGTGACGGGCGGCTTCGGCGACAAGCGCAAGGCGCTGCTGCGCGACATCCTCGGGGTGCTGCGCGACTCGTACTGCCGCACCATCGGCATCGAGTACATGCACATCCAGGACCCGGTGCAGCGGCAGTGGATCCAGAACGAGGTCGAGCGCCCCTACGAGAAGCCGACCCACGACGAGCAGATGCGCATCCTGCGCAAGCTCAACGAGGCCGAGGCGTTCGAGACCTTCCTGCAGACGAAGTACGTCGGGCAGAAGCGCTTCAGCCTCGAGGGCGGCGAGTCCGTCATCGCCCTCCTCGACGAGATCCTGCAGGGCGCCGCGAAGGAGGGTCTCGACGAGGTCGCCATCGGCATGGCGCACCGCGGCCGCCTCAACGTGCTCACGAACATCGCCGGCAAGACGTACGGCCAGGTGTTCCGCGAGTTCGAGGGCACCGCGTCGGGACACGGCTCCGGCGACGTGAAGTACCACCTCGGCACCGAGGGCACGTTCACCGCCGACGACGGTCACCAGGTGCCCGTCTCGCTCGCGGCGAACCCGTCGCACCTCGAGGCCGTCGACGGCGTGCTCGAGGGCATCGTCCGCGCCAAGCAAGACAGAAAGCCGATCGGCACGTTCTCGACCCTCCCGATCCTCGTCCACGGCGACGCGGCGATGTCGGGCCAGGGCGTCGTCGTCGAGACGATGCAGATGTCCCAGCTGCGCGGCTACCGCACGGGCGGCACGATCCACATCAACATCAACAACCAGGTCGGCTTCACGACCGTGCCGGGCGACGCCCGGTCGTCGATCTACTCGACCGACGTCGCGAAGACGATCCAGGCGCCGATCTTCCACGTGAACGGCGACGACCCCGAGGCCGTCGTGCGGGTGGCCGAGCTCGCGTTCCGCTACCGCCAGGAGTTCAAGCGCGACGTCGTCATCGACCTCGTCTGCTATCGACGCCGCGGCCACAACGAGGGCGACGACCCGTCGATGACGCAGCCGCTCATGTACAACCTCATCGAGGCCAAGCGCAGCGTCCGCAAGCTCTACACGGAGGCGCTCGTCGGCCGCGGCGACATCACCGAGGCGGAGTACGAAGAGGCGCACCGCGACTTCCAGGACCGCCTCGAGCGGGCCTTCGCCGAGACGCACGCGGTGCAGACCGGCGCGATCGACGTCGTCGGCGCGACGGCGCAGGTGCACGCCCCCGAGCCCGCCACGGGCGAGCTCGAGACCACGGGCGTCTCGCTCGAGGTCGTGCACGCGATCGGCGACGCGTTCAACAACAAGCCCGCCGGCTTCACGGTGCACCCGAAGATCCAGCAGCTGCTGCAGAAGCGCTACGACATGAGCCGCAACGGCGGCATCGACTGGGGCTTCGGCGAGCTGCTCGCCCTCGGTTCGCTGCTCGTCGAGGGCACCCCGGTGCGCTTCGCCGGACAGGACGCCCGCCGCGGCACGTTCGTGCAGCGCCACGCGGTGCTGCACGACCGGGTCAACGGCCAGGAGTGGCTGCCGCTGCAGAACCTCGCCGAGAACCAGGCCCGCTTCTGGATCTACGACTCGCTGCTCAGCGAGTACGCGGCGATGGGCTTCGAGTACGGCTACTCGGTCGAGCGCGCCGACGCGCTCGTGCTGTGGGAGGCGCAGTTCGGCGACTTCGCGAACGGCGCCCAGACGATCATCGACGAGTTCATCTCGTCGGCCGAGCAGAAGTGGGGCCAGCGCTCGAGCGTCGTGCTGCTGCTCCCCCACGGCTACGAGGGCCAGGGCCCCGACCACTCGAGCGCCCGCATCGAGCGGTACCTGCAGCTCTGCGCCGAGAACAACATGACCGTCGCACGCCCGTCGACGCCGGCCTCGTACTTCCACCTGCTGCGTCGCCAGGCGTACGCCCGCCCGCGGAAGCCCCTCGTGGTCTTCACCCCGAAGGCGATGCTGCGACTGCGCGGCGCGACGAGCTCGGTCGAGGACTTCACGCAGGGCAGGTTCGAGCCCGTGATCGACGACGCGCGCATCACCGACCGCGGTGCGGTCAAGCGGGTCGTGTTCGTGTCGGGCAAGATCTACTACGACCTGATCGCCGAGCTCGACAAGCAGCAGAACACCGAGGTCGCGGTCGTGCGCGTCGAGCAGCTCTACCCGCTGCCCGCCGTCGAGCTGAAGGCCGTCGTCGACGCCTACCCCGACGCCGAGCTCATGTGGGCGCAGGACGAGCCCGAGAACCAGGGCGCGTGGCCGTACTTCATCATCGAGACGAACAAGCTCGGGCCGCGCCCGGTGGCGGTCGTCGCCCGTCAGGCCGCCGCGTCGCCCGCGACCGGCTCGGCGAAGCGGCACGCGACCGAGCAGGCCGAGCTCGTGCGCCGGGCCACGACGCTCTAGCCGCACGTCACCGACGACGAAGCGGGATGCCTCCTCTGGGGCATCCCGCTTCGTCGTTCCCGTCCGCCTACTCGGGCTGCGCCGCCCGCGCGAGCCGGCTCGGCCACCAGATCGCGCGCCCGAGGTCGTACGCGAGCGCCGGCACGAGCAGCGTCCGCACGAGGAACGTGTCGAGCAGCACCCCGAACGCGACGATGAACGAGATCTGCACGAGGAACAGGATCGGCAGCACCCCGAGCGCCGCGAACGTCGCGGCGAGCACGAGCCCGGCCGACGTGATGACCCCGCCCGTGAGCCTGAGCCCGCGGATGATGCCGGGCCGTGTGCCGAATCGCAGCGACTCCTCGCGCACGCGCGTCATCAGGAAGATGTTGTAGTCGACCCCGAGGGCGACGAGGAACACGAACCCGAACAGCGGCACCGACGGGTCGGCACCCGGGAAGTGGAAGACGTGCTCGAACACGAGCGCCGAGACGCCGAGCGCGGCCGCGAACGACAGCACGACGCTGCCGATCAGGATGAGCGGCGCCACGATCGAGCGCAGCAGCAGCATGAGGATCACGAGGATCGCCGCGAGCACGAGCGGGATGACGAGGGTGCGGTCGGCGATCGCCGCATCGTTCGTGTCGAGCGCGACCGCCGTCTGGCCGCCGACGAGCACGTCGGTGCCGACCTCGTCGAGCGCGGTGCGGAGCTCGGCGACGGTCGCCTCGGCCTCGAGCGAGTCCGACGCATCCGACAGGGTGGCCTGCAGCAGCACCTCGCCGTCGACGACCGTCGGCTCCGGCGCCGGCGTTCCGGGCGGGCCGAACGCCTGCACGCCGTCCTCGGTGACCGGCGCCGAGCCCGACGGCGAATCGGCCGAGACGACCGACACCGAGTCGACGCCCGGCGTGGCGAGCGCGACGTCGGCCATCGCCTGCAGCTCGTCCTCGGGCCCGACGATGACCGCGGGGGTGCCCGAGCCTGCCGCGAAGTGCTCGCCGATCATCGCCTGCCCGTCGCGCGCCTGCGATTCGCCGAGCACGAACTCGCTCGAGGGCACGCCGTCGGCGTCGAGCTGCGCGAGTCCGAGCGACATGCCCGCGAGGGCGAGCACCGACACGATCCAGACCGTGCGGGGTCGGCGCGAGACGAGACGGCCGACACCCGCCCACAGGCCGCGGTCGGGCAGGTCGCGCTCGTCTGGGGCGGATGCCTCGTGCACGACGCCGGCCGCGTGCCTCGCGTGCGCGAGCTCGGCGTCGGAGTCGCCGACGTGCGCGACCTTGCGGGGCCAGAACGCCGCGCGGCCGGCCCAGAGGAGGAGGGCGGGCAGCAGCGTGAGCGCCGACAGGAGGGCGAACACGATGCCGATCGCGGCGATGGGGCCGAGCGTCTTGTTCGAGTTCAGCTCGCTCACGAGCAGGATGAGCAGTCCGACGATGACCGTGCCGCCGCTCGCCACGATCGGCTCCCACGAGCCGCGCAGCGCCGCCCACGTGGCATCCCACTTGCGCTCGTACCGGGCGAGCGTCTCGCGGTACCGGGCGATGTACAGCAGGGCGTAGTCGGTGGCCGCGCCGATCACGAGGATGAACAGGATGCCCTGCGTCTGCCCCGAGAGCACGATGACGTCGGCCTTCGCCAGGGTGACGACGGTGAGCACGGCCGCGCAGAGCGCCGACATGCTCGTGAACAGCACGATGAACGGCAGGAGCGGCGAGCGGTACACGACGACGAGGATGACGAACACCGCGGCGAGCGCGACCGCGAGCAGCAGGCCGTCGATGCCGCTGAAGGCGCCCGCGATATCGGCGCTGAAGCCGGCAGGCCCGGCGACGGCGACGGTCGCCCCCTCGATCGGCGCCTCGTCGACGGCGGCGCGGAGCTCGCCGACGACGACCGACGCCCGCTCGGCACCGTCGCCCGACTCGATCGGCACGACGATCTCGACGGCCTCGCCGTCGTCGGAGGCGATCGTGGGCGACACCTCGTCGTCGACGACGCCCGGCACCTCGGCGAACGCCGTGCGCAGGTCGTCGACGGCGGCGAGCTGCGCGTCGTCGAGGTCGGTGCCGTCGTCGGTCGCGACGACCACGATCGCCGGGATCGTCTCGGTGTCGCGGAACTCCTCCTGCAGGGCGTTCACCTCGGTCGCCTCGGCCGAGGACGGGAGGAACTGGCTCTGGTCGTTGACCGACAGCTTGCTCAGCGAGCCGAACGACGAGCCGCCCGCCCCGAACGCGGCGAACCAGACGAGGATGAGGACGACGGGGATGAGGACGCGCAGCCACGTGGGCACGCGACGGCGGGCACGAGTTTCGATCACACCCCGACGCTACGAGCGGCGGGGCCGGTCGCACATCGAACGAACGGTTGAACCGGGACTACTCGGCGACGGTCACCGTGTGGGTCGACTGGTACAGCCGGATCTTCGTGAGCACCTGCACGCGCAGCTCGTCAGGCGCGCTCTCGCGGCACGCACGCTGCACGACCTCGGTGATCGCGACGCCGACCCGCAGCTCGGCCTGGCAGTCGGCGCAGTTCTCGACGTGCTCGCGGATGTCGACCGCATCGGCGGCCTGCAGTTCGTTGTGCAGGAACTCCTCGAGTTCGGCGCGGGCCTTCTCGCAGCCGCAGTCGGTCATTTCTTGCTCCTCGCGGGTTTCGGTGCCTTCTCGGCCGCGGCGAATCCCTGTTCGCGGGCGTAGTCGGCGAGGGACTCGCGCAGCAGTCGCCGGCCACGGTGCAGGCGGCTCATCACGGTCCCGATGGGGGTGTTCATCATGTCGGCGATCTCTTGATACGAGAATCCCTCGACGTCGGCGAAGTAGACGGCCAGCCGGAAGTCCTCGGGCAGGGCCTGCAGCGCGTCCTTCACGGCGCTGTCGGGCAGGTGGTCGATCGCCTCGGCCTCGGCCGACCGGCTCGACCGGGCGGTCGTCGACTCGGCGCCGCCGAGCTGCCAGTCCTCCAGCTCGTCGATCGTGCCCTGGTAGGGCTCGCGCTGCTTCTTGCGGTAGCTGTTGATGAAGGTGTTCGTGAGGATGCGGTAGAGCCACGCCTTGAGGTTCGTGCCCTGCTTGAACTGGGCGAAGGCGGCGTAGGCCTTCACGAACGTCTCCTGCACGAGGTCCTGCGCGTCGGCGGGGTTCTTCGTCATGCGCAGCGCGGCCGCGTACAGCTGGTCGAGGAACGGCAGCGCCTGCTCTTCGAAGAGTTCGCCGAGCGGGCGGTGCTCTTCAGCGGTCTCGTCGGTCGGCGCCTGGTCGATCTCGTCGGCAGTCATCACCAGCAATCCTAGATCGTCGGCGACTGCCGCAGCCGTGATGCCCTCCACGGCCGGGCGCTCGAGTACCGCAAGCGACACGCGCACCATCTCCTTCCGCGTCGCACTCGCTCGGTCGGGCGACGCTACTGTTGATAACCGATGCAGATTTCGAGGTATTCCGAACCCGAGTTCGACCCGTACGGCGACATGAAACAGACCGAGACGGATGCCTCGTGGCGCGCGCCGCGCGCGACCGCCCCGCTGGCGGCCTCGCTCTCGCTGCCCGGGTCGAAATCGCTCACGAATCGCGAGCTCGTGCTCGCCGCCCTCGCCGACGGCCCCTCGACCCTCCGCGCACCACTCTGGTCGCGCGACAGCGAGCTCATGATCGAGGGCCTGCGGGCGCTCGGCACGGGCTTCGAGCGGGTGCCGGGCCACGGCGGCTTCGGCGACGACCTGCGTGTGACGCCCGCCGACGAGCTCGTCGGCTCGACCACGATCGACTGCGGCCTCGCCGGCACGGTCATGCGGTTCCTGCCCGCGGTCGCCGCGCTCGCGCTCGGCCCCACGACGTTCGACGGCGACGAGTACGCCCGCAAGCGCCCGATGTCCGGCGTGATCGCTGGCCTCACGGGCCTCGGCGTCGACCTCGACGACGACCGGCGCGGCACGCTGCCGTTCACGGTGCACGGCACGGGCCGGGTCGCCGGGGGCGCGCTCGAGATCGACGCGTCGGCATCGAGCCAGTTCGTGTCGGGACTGCTGCTCTCGGCCGCCCGCTTCGACGACGGGCTCGACCTCCGGCATGTCGGCGAACGCCTGCCGAGCATTCCGCACATCGAGATGACGATCGCGACCCTCGCGGCCCGCGGCGTCGTCGTCGAGAGCCCCGAGACCGGCCGCTGGACCGTCGCCCCCGGCCCGATCCGCGCGATCGACGTCGACATCGAACCCGACCTCTCGAACGCCGCCCCGTTCCTCGTCGCGGCGCTCGTCGCCGGCGGCTCGGTCACGATCACGGGCTGGCCCGCCGAGACGACCCAGGTCGGCGCCCAGCTCGCCGAGCTGCTCCCCCGCTTCGGCGCGCGCGTCGAGCGCGACGGCGATCGTCTCACGGTGCACGCACCCGCCACGGCCGGCGGCGGTCGCGGCATCCGCGGCGCCGACCTCGACCTCTCGGAGGCCGGCGAGCTCGTGCCCAACCTCGTCGCCCTGGCCGCCTTCGCCGACGGACCGTCGACCTTCACCGGCATCGGGCACATCCGCCACCACGAGACCGACCGACTCGCGGCGCTCGCGAACGAGCTCAACGCGCTCGGCGGGCGGGTGACCGAGCTCGACGACGGCCTGCGCATCGAACCGGCCGAGCTGCACGGCGGCGTGTGGCACGCCTACGCCGACCACCGCATGGCCACGACGGGCGCCATCGTCGGCCTCGCGGTCGCCGACGTCGTCGTCGACGACATCGGCTCGACCTCGAAGACCCTGCCCCAGTTCACCGAGCTCTGGGGGCGGCTGCTGGCATGACCTGGTGGAGCACCGACGACGAGGACGACGACGAGCCCGAGTTCGACGAGTCCGACGTCCGCGTGCGCCCCAACCGTCGCGGCTCGCGCCCCCGCACGAAGGTACGGCCCGAGCACGCCGACGCCGTGACCGGCACCGTGCTCGGCGTCGACCGCGGCCGCTACACCGTGCTCGTCGACGACGGCGGCCCCGGCGAACGCGCGCTCACCTCCGCCAGGGCGTCGGAGCTCCGTCGCAAGTCGGTCGTCACGGGCGACCGGGTCGACCTCGTCGGCGACGTGTCGGGCGACGAGGGCACGCTCGCACGCATCGTCCGGGTGCAGGAGCGCACCACCCTGCTGCGACGCAGCGCCGACGACACCGACGAGGTCGAGCGGGTGATCGTCGCGAACGCCGACCAGATGCTCATCGTGGTCGCCGCGGCGAACCCCGAGCCGCGCATCCGGCTCATCGACCGCTACCTCGTCGCGGCGTTCGACGCCGGCATCCGGCCGCTGCTCTGCATGACGAAGACCGACCTCGCCGACCCGGCCGAGTTCCTCGCGAACTTCGCAGGACTCGACCTGCCGGTGTTCCGCTCGCGCACCGATGCGATGCCGCTCGACGAGATCTCCGACGCCCTCGTCGGGCACCGCACGGTGTTCGTCGGCCACTCGGGCGTCGGCAAGTCGACGCTCGTCAACGCACTCGTGCCCGGCGCCGACCGCGCGACCGGGCACGTCAACGTCGTGACCGGCCGCGGCCGCCACACCTCGTCGTCGACCGTCTCGCTGCGGATCGAGCACGACGGCCGGCACGGGTGGGTCATCGACACGCCCGGTGTGCGGTCGTTCGGGCTCGGTCACGTGGACCCCGCGAACATCCTCGGGGCGTTCACCGACCTCGCCCGCATCGCGGAGGACTGCCCGCGCGGCTGTACCCACCTGCCCGACGCACCCGACTGCGCGATCGTCGAGGCCGTCGACGCCGGCGAGCTCGGCGACACAGGCCGTGCCCGCCTAGACTCGCTGCAACGCCTGCTCGAGACCTTCGCCTGACACGCCCGGCCGTCGCCGAATCCGGGACGAGCGGCGCCCGCACCGCGGCATCCCGCCGACGAAGCCTGCCTACGATGGAATGCATGACCGATGCACGACTCAGCCCCGGCGACCTCGCCCCCGACTTCACGCTCGACGACCAGAACGGCTCCCCTGTCACGCTCTCGTCGCTGCGCGGATCGAAGGTCGTCCTCTACTTCTACCCCGAGGCAATGACCCCGGGCTGCACCACCGAGGCGTGCGACTTCCGCGACAGCCTCAACTCGTTCAAGAGCGCCGGCATCCGCGTGCTGGGCGTCTCGAAGGACGAGGCCCCGAAGCTCGCCCGCTTCGCCGAGCGCGACCGCCTGAACTTCACGCTGCTCGCCGACCCCGACCTCGCCGTGCAGCAGCGGTACGGCGTCTGGGGCGAGAAGTCGCTCTACGGCAAGATCGTGGTCGGCTCGATCCGCTCGACCTTCATCATCGACGAGGCGGGCCGCATCGAGCGTGCGATGTACAACGTGAAGGCGACGGGCCACGTCGCACGCGTGCGCCGCGAGCTCGGCCTCGACGCCTGAGCACCGAACCATCCGCCTGAGCCCGGTCGCGCACGCGGCCGGGCTCTCGCGCGCTCAGGCGCCCGGCGGGGCCTCTTCGAGCGGGCGGTCCTCGGGCCGCGAGTAGGCGATGCGGACGGGCGTCCACAGCAGCAGCCCGATGACCGTGACCGCGGGCACGAGCAGCAGCCAGCCGACGTCGGGGCGCGCGAAGAGCCCCTGGAACGCTCCCACGGCGACCGAGAGCTGCAGGATCTGCCAGACGATCGCGGCCGCGCGCGACCACGGTGCACGCCGCAGCGAGGCGAGCGCGACGGCCCACACCCAGATCGCACCGACCGCGACGAGCACCGTGAGTGCGATCGCCGTCGCCATCGACGACGGCTCGAGCGAGAACAGGTCGATCACGAGCCAGCCGAGCAGGATCGTGACGAGCACCGCCTCAGCGAAGAGCACCGCGCTGACGACGATGAGGGCGCCGCGCGCGCCGCCCGCCTGCGCGACCCCGGAGGCCTCGGACCGCCGCTCGTCGGGGGCTTCGGGTCGGTCGTCGCGTCGATTCACAGGGTTATCCCATACATGGCTATTGATTCGGACTCGGGGCTATGCGACCATTTACAAGGTCGAATTGATGCTCACAGGGTGGTGAGCCGATCAGTCATGATCCTACTTCCCGAGATTCGGCTTTCCCCCTGCAGCAGCCCGAATGGGCACGCGCAATCACGCGCGTCTGCGAACGAACACCCGCAAGGAGCATCTCCATGGATTGGCGCGACAAGGCCGCCTGCCTCACCGCAGACCCGGAACTCTTCTTCCCGGTCGGCAACACCGGTCCCGCCGTCGATCAGATCGAGAAGGCCAAGGCGGTCTGCGCCCGTTGCACCGTCACCGAGATCTGCCTGCAGTATGCCCTCGAGACCGGCCAGGACTCGGGCGTCTGGGGCGGCCTGAGCGAAGACGAGCGCCGCGCCCTCAAGCGCCGCGCCGCTCGCGCCCGCCGCGCGGGCTGACCCCGCGCCGCCGCCGCGCGGTGCCGCTCGGGCACGCGCGCGGCGCAACCGCCGCTACGCCTGCGTGATCCAGCGCAGCGGCACGTCGATCGTCACCTCGGTGCCGCGACCCACGACCGTGTGCCAGTCGATCGTGCCGCCGAGTTCGCCCTGGATGAGCGTGCGCACGATCTGCGTGCCGAGACCCTCGCCGACCTTGCCCTCGGGCAGTCCGGCGCCGGTGTCGCGCACCTGCACGGTGAGCATCGTCTCGGAGCGGTTCGCGATGATCTCGACGTCGCCCTCCTGCCCGGCGAGTCCGTGCTCGACCGCGTTCGTGACGAGCTCGGTGAGCGCGAGCGCGAGCGGCGTCGCATATTCACTCGGCAGCACGCCGAACGAGCCCTGGCGCTTGGGGTGCGCCGTCGTGTTGTGCGCCGAGGCGACCTCGGCGACGAGCAGCAGCGCTCGGTCGAACACCTCGTCGAAGTCGACGTTCTGGCTGAGCCCCGTCGACAGCGTGTCGTGCACGACCGCGATGGCGCCGACGCGGCGCATCGCCTGCGTGAGCGCGTCGCGCGCCTCGTCGGAGTGCGTGCGGCGCGCCTGGATGCGCAGCAGCGAGGCGACGGTCTGCAGGTTGTTCTTGACGCGGTGGTGGATCTCCCGGATCGTCGCGTCCTTCGTGATGAGCTCCTGCTCCTGGTGGCGCAGCTCGGTCACGTCGCGGGTCAGCACGATCGCGCCGATGCGTTCCCCGCGGCGGCGGATCGGGATCGCCCGCAGCGACACCGTCACGCCGCGCGACTCGACGTCGGTGCGCCACGGCGCACGGCCCGTCACGACGAGCGGCAGCGACTCGTCGACGACGAGTTTGCCGCCGAGGAGGCCCGTGGTCACCTCGGCGAGCGACTCGCCCTCGAGCTCGTCGTCGAAGCCCATGCGGTTGAAGGCCGAGAGCGCGTTCGGGCTCGCGAAGGTCGTCACGCCGTCGACGTCGAGCCGGATGAGCCCGTCGGAGGCGCGGGGAGCCCCCCGACGCGGGCCCGTGGGCGCGCCGAGGTCGGGGAAGTCGCCCGACGCGATCATCTGGAAGAGCTCTTCGGCGCACTCGTTGAAGGTCAGCTCCTGCCGGCTCGGCGTGCGGGTGGCACCGAGGTTGGTGTGCCTCGTGATCACGGCGACGGGCTCGGGCGCGAGGGCGGTGCCGCTCTCGGTGAGGCGCCGCATGACGGGCACGGCCCGCACCCGGGTCGGCATCTCCTCGTACCAGTCGGGAGCCGACGAGTCGGCGATCGTCGCCGTCGAGAACGCCGCGGTCACCAGGTCGCGCCACTGCGGCTTGATCTCCTGGCCGACGAAGTCGCGGTAGAACAGGGTCGCCGCGCTCGACGGGCGCGAGTGCGCGACGGCGACGAAGCCGTCGTCGCCCGAGGGCACCCAGAGCACGATGTCGGCGAAGGCGAGATCGGCGAGCAGCTGCAGGTCGCCGACGAGCATGTGCAGCCAGTCGACGTCGGCCTGACTGCTGCGGCCCTGGGCGAGGACGAGATCACTGAGGGTCGACACAGACCCAGCGTAGTGCGCCGACGCCGCGCCGCCACGCAGCCCGCGGGTACGACGAATCGGTCGCCGTGCGGTCGAACGCGTGCCCGACCGAGCTGTCGACCGGCCGGGCGGGCCGCCCGAGCATGGCGCGGGGCGGTTCTGCGCCGTCGCCGCCTCAGGCCTCCGCGCGGCGGAGCACCGGCAGCGCGAACCCTCGGCGGCGGGGCACGGATTCGGGAAGGATCGCGCGCAGGACGTAGTCGCGGAGCGCTGCGCGGAGCGGTGCACGGCCTGCGGCATCCCGGAGGGTGCGCGCGCCGAGGATGGCGGCGTCGGCGGCGCGGCCGTCGTGCGGCAGCAGGGCGGCGGCCTCGATGCCCGCGAAGCGCTGCAGCGTCTGGCGCACCTGCGCGTGGGCGTCGATGCCGAGCGCGCTCTGGCGGACCCGATTCACGATCACGTCGATGCGCTCGGGGTCGACGAGCGTCGCGAGGTCGGCGTGCCCGCGCAGCAGCCGCGAGAGGCCGACCGGGTCGGCGAGCCCCACCGCGACGACGCGATCGGCCGACTCGAGCGCGGCGAACGTCGCCGCGTTGCGCCTCGGGGCGAACTGGTCGCTCGTGAGTTCCTCGTCGCGCTCGAGGTTGAACCCCGTGTCGATCACGAGGTACTCGAACCGGGCGCGCATCGACTCCAGCGCCGACGTGACCCGGTCGTGCGCGAGCTCGGGCCACCGGTTCGGCCCGACGAGGCCCGAGAAGACGTCGAACGACGCTCGCGGCGAGCTGTAGCGCTGGGCGATCCGCTCGAGCTCGGCGCGATCGAGCGAACCGGCGCCCGCGAGCCTGCACGCCGCGGCGAAGCCCGGCGTCTCGTCGAGCAGGCCGAGCGCCGGGGCGACCGCGCCGCCGTACGGGTCGGCATCGATGAGCGCGACGCGGTGCCCGGCCGCGGCGAGCTCGGCCGCGACGTTGACGGCGAGGGTCGTGCGGCCCGGCGCACCGGCCGGCCCCCACACGGCGATCACGGCCGCCTCCGGCCGGATCGGCGGTTCAGTGTCGAGCCGCGACGGCAGCACCGCGACGCCCGCGACGAGCGCCTCGATCTCGGCCCAGCCGGCGCCGCGGCCGGCGATCTCGTGCACGCCCAGGGCGGCCGCGGTGGCGCGTTCGGCGTCGTCGCCCGCGACGGCGACGAGGCGGATGCCGCGCTGGTCGCACGCGCTCAGGAGCTCGGCGCTCAGCGTGCCGCGCCCGGCGCCGACCACGACGACCTCGGGCGCGAGCACGTCGAGACTGTCGACGAGGTCGCGCCAGCCGACGAGCCGGGCGACGACCGTGTGGCCGTGCTCGACGAGGTCGGCGAGGAGACGGTCTTCGGTCGCAGCGTCGAGTGCGAGCGCGATCCGCGCCATCTCAGTCGCCCGCCCCGGCCGAGACGAGGTCGATCGCGTCGCCGGTCGCGAGCGCTTCGAGGACGGCGGCGACGCGGTCGCTCGGCACGAGCACCTCGACCGAGGCCCCGCTCGACGACACCATGCCCTCGTCCTCGACGACGGCGGCGATCTCGGCATCGGCGACGAGCACCTTGGGCGCTTCGAAGCCGCCCCGCTCGGTCGCTCGCGCAGCCCAGAGGTCGACCCGCGAGCCGGCCGCGAGCCCGCTTGCGAGCGCGCCCCGGCTCGGCACCACGACGACCGAGAGGCCGGTGTCGTCGGACTCGCCGACGGCGGACGCCGGCACGAGCTCGCCCTCGTGAACGGTGCCGGTGACGACGAGACCGTCGGCGGTCGCGTCGACGCGGAGGTAGCCCGCCTCGGCCGCACCCAGCCGTACCGACGCGACGTCGAGTCGATCGAGCTCGAGCGGGGTGCCCGGCGTGAGGGTCTCGCGCGCCACGTACACGTCGACGGAGTCGTCGAGCCCGTCGACGAGCGCCCACACGCCGATCGTCGACCCGGCGACGAGCACGATGCCGATGAGCAGCCTCGGATCGAGTCGGACGGCGCCGCGTTCGCGTCGGTTTCGACCGGTCATGGGTCTCGTCTCCTCTCGTGGGCGCGTGCACGCCGGACTCCATCGTCGCCCGATCCGCGACGGACGTCCCGAAGTTATCCACAGCGGCCCCGGTGCTGCCCGGCGCCGTCGCGACGGGTCGATAATCGAGACATGACCCCTCCAGGTTCGGGCGGCGAGATCGGCCGCTTCCTCACCATCGCCGACGCGGCCGAGATCCTCGCCGTCGACGTGGCGGCGGTCGACGCGCTCATCCGCAGCGGCGAGCTCCCCGCGATCCGCGTGGGCAGCTCGGGCCCGTGGCGCATCGAGCGCTCGCAGCTCGAGGTGTGGATCGAACTGCAGTACGAAGAGACGCGCGTCGACGTCGCGTGGAACGAGGGCGAGTACGCGAACATCACCGAGCTCTCGGGGGTGCGCACGGGCCCCATCCGACCGGTCGACTGACGCTTCCGACCGACGATCGCCTCCGCGCTCGTCCCTCCGCGCCCCGCCGGGCCGCGCACCCCGGGGCCGGCGGTTCGGCGGCGTCGGGTCGTGCGACCGCGCGAGTGCGCTCGCCCCGCCCTCGACCTCAGCCGAAGCGAACGAGCAGCAGGCGCGCCAGCGGCACGATCCGATAGCCGTGCACCTCGTGCTCACGACGGGGCGTGCCCGCGTCGTGCAGGGCGAGGTCGAGGTGATCGCGGGCCACGCGGTCGATCGTGCCGTGGGCGATGCCGTCGACCGTCGTCAGCTGCACGGGCGTCCGGCGGCGCGAGAGGTCGCGCAGCACGAACGGCAGCCCGATCCGTTCGGCCAGGCGCACGGAGGCCTCGGGAACGGCGGCGAGGCTCGGCTCGAGCTGCTCGCGGCCCGGCAGGATCGCCGCGATCGCCGCGAACGGCACCACGACCTGCTCGGGCCGGCGTCCGTGGTGCCGGGTCTCGGCGCTCAGCCAGTCGCGGCCGAAGGCGAGCGGGCGCACGCCGATGAGTCCCCCGCCCTGCAGCTCGATGCGCACGACCGACTCGGTCGCCGAATCCCCCGACCGGGCGAGTGCCGCGAGGCGGTCGCGCAGGGTGAGCCGGCCCAGGCGCAGCCGCTCCTCTTCGAGCTCGAGGGCGCGCTGCTCGTCGAGCTGCTCGCGATCGAGCTGCCCTTCGAGGTCGGCGAACAGCTGATCCCAGCGCATACCGGCGACGGTACCCCAACCGATCCGGGACGGCCGGAGTTGTCCACAACCGGAGAATTCCCTTGACACCTTCGGCAGGCGTGCTTACATTCGCTTCAGGAATCTCCGATACCCCCCGTGCGGGGGTGATTCCCGTCGCGATGCTGCGAGGCTCGCGACCGCCAGCCCTACTGGAGCGAAGATGACCGTACGCGATGCCGCCGCCCGAACGACGGCAGTGCAGGGCGCTGCCGCCCGCCACCTCGACGACGAAGACGAGTATTTCGCGCGACAGCCCGCGCGGCGCGACGAACTCCCCGATCCCGAGCAGCTGTTGCGCAATCTCACGCATTGCGTGATCGAGTCGCTCGCCGGGGCGCGCGACCTCGAGCAGCTGGCGCGGTGGGTCACCGACGACGTCTACCGCAACCTGTCGAAGCGGGTCGTGCTGGCCGCCCGGGCGCGCCGCGTGAAGGGCCAGTCGGCGCAGCGCCCCGCCTTCTCGGTCGGCCGCGTGCACCTCTGCGAGCCCGCCGACGGAGTCGTCGAGGCGGTCGTGATGGTGCACCAGCGCGCACGATCGCGTGCGGTGGCGATCCGCCTCGAGGGGCTCGACCAGCGCTGGCGCGCGAGCGCCATCGGCGTGCTCTAGCCCGCCGTCAGTCCCACGACGCGCGTTCGTCCTCGCGCGGCGCGAACACGGTGCGGGTGTCCGCGTCGAACGTACGCACCGGCCGTTCGCGACTCCACGGCTCCCAGCCGGGGTCGCCGGCGCGGCAGAACTCGACCCATGCTCCGTGCATCTCCGCCGCGAGCGACGTCGGGGCCTCTCCCCCGGTCAGGGCGAGCGCATCGCGGGCGTCGAGCCGATCGAACACCGCGGGCAGCTCCATGCAGTGCGCCGCGCCGAGGCCCAGCCTCGGGCTCCGCCAGGCGAACTCGTACACCCACGTCGCGGCGCCCCGGCCGAGTCGTGCGTCGGCCAGCCGGTTGATCGGCAGGCGCAGCAGCAGGTCGGTGGCGAGCACGCCGAAGAGCTCGCCCCGACCGATGCCGGGCCGGTTGTCACGATAGCGGCGCATCGTGCGAGAACGGATCCGGAACGCCATCCGCGCGGCCAGGAGATGGCTGCGACCGATCCGATCGACGAGCCCGGTGGGCTCGAGCCACAATCGCGCCTCTTCCGCCGTGCAGCCGATGAGCATCGGTACGGCGTCGGCCGCACCGTCGTCGAGCGCGCGTTCGGGGTCGGGCAGCCCCTCGCCGATCGCGAGCGCGAAGCCCGGCCCGCCCGTCACCGGCGTGGTGCCCGCGGTCACGCGCTGCTGGGCCGCGATGAGGTCGTCGGGTGCGACGGCCGAGAACGCATCGCGAGTCGGCGCGATGCCGAGGTCCTTCGCGATCAGGCGTGTGATGCGCGCGGCTTTCTCGCGCGGCCGGGCGGCGAGCGGCCCGCTCTGCAGGACTGCGCGATCGACGAGGCCGGATGCCTCGGGGTGGGCGAGTGCCGCGGCGATGAGCGACGCGCCCGCCGACTGCCCGGCGACGGTCACGCGGGCGGGGTCGCCGCCGAACGCGGCGATCTCGCGCCGCACCCAGCGGAGCGCGGCGATGACGTCGAGGAGGCCGAGGTTCTGCGGTGCACCATCGAGCACCGAGAATCCCTCCGACCCGAGTCGGTAGTTCACCGCGACGAAGACCACTCCGTCTCGGGCGAACGGCGTGCCGTCGTAGCTGTCGAGGGCGTTCGCCCCGCGCGAGAGCGCGCCGCCGTGCACCCACACCATCACGGGCAGCAGCGGGCGGTACCCGGAGCCGGGGTCGTCGTCGGGGGCCCAGACGTTGAGGTTGAGGATCTCGTCGCCGGGCACCTCGACCGTCGGCAGCACCTGCTCGAGGCCGCCGCCGTAGGGCGCCTGAGGTGCCGTCGGACCCGGCGCCGAGGCATCCCGCTCACCCGCCCAGCCCTCGTGCGGAGCCGGAGCGGCGAACCGACGCGCGCCGAACGGGGCGGCGGCGTAGGGCACGCCGAGGAAGCGCGCGACCCCGCCCGAGCGGGTGCCGCGCAGCCTCCCCGTCGAGACGACCGCGACCGGATCGGTCATGCCGTGCTCAGCGGCCCTTGCGCTCCTGCGCGCGGCGCTCGGCGCGGTTCTGCGGCGCTTCGCCGTCCGCACGCTGGCCGAACGCACCGCGCTCGCCGCCCTCGACGGCCTGCTGCGGCGCCTGGCTCTCGGCCACCGCACGACGGGCGCGCTGGGTCGCCGCCTGCTGGACCTGGCCGCGCTGGTTGCGCACCTCGACGCCGCCCGAGTCGCTCGGGGCCGTGTAGCTGAGCTTGTCGTCGGGCGTCGACGACCGCGTGAGACCCTTCGCCTCGATCGTCGTCGCCTCGCCGGCGCCGGCCTGCGGAGCGACCTCGACCTCGAGGTTGAACAGGAAGCCGACCGTCTCTTCGCGAATGGACCCCATCATCTGCTGGAACATCGCGTAGCCCTCGCGCTGGTACTCGACCAGCGGGTCGCGCTGCGCCATGGCGCGCAGGCCGATGCCGTCCTTCAGGTAGTCCATCTCGTAGAGGTGGTCGCGCCAGCGGCGGTCGATCACCGACAGCACGACGCGGCGCTCGAGCTCGCGCATCGCGGGGCTGCCGAGCTGCTGCTCGCGGCGCTGGTAGGCGAGCTTGGCGTCGGAGACGATCTCGCGGCGCACGAACTCGCGGTTCACGCGGCCCTTCTCGCCGGCCTCGGCCACCACCTCGTCGATCGTGATGCCGATCGGGTACAGGGTCTTGAGCTCGGCCCAGAGCGCGTCGAAGTCCCACTCGTCGGGGTTGCCCTCGGCGGTGTGCTGGTCGAGCACCTCGTCGATCACGTCGTCGAGGAACTTCTGGGTGCGCTCGTGCAGGTCGTCGCCCTCGAGGATGTGACGGCGGTCGGAGTAGATCGCCTCGCGCTGGCGGTTCAGCACGTCGTCGTACTTGAGCACGTTCTTGCGGATCTCGGCATTGCGGGCCTCGACCTGCGACTGCGCCGACCGGATCGCCCGGGTGACGACCTTCGACTCGATCGCGACGTCGTCGGGCACGCCGCGCGACATGAGGCTCTCGGCGGCACCCGCGTTGAACAGGCGCATGAGGTCGTCGGTGAGCGACAGGTAGAAGCGGCTCTCACCCGGGTCGCCCTGACGGCCGGAGCGACCGCGCAGCTGGTTGTCGATGCGGCGCGACTCGTGGCGCTCGGTGCCGAGCACGTAGAGGCCGCCGGCGGCGAGCACCTTCTCGCCCTCGACCGAGACCTCGGACTTGACGGCCTCGAACACCTCGTCCCATGCGGCCTCGTACTCGTCGGGCGTCTCGGCCGGCGAGAGCCCGCGCTCGTGGAGCTGCTGCACCGCGATGAACTCGGCGTTGCCGCCGAGCATGATGTCGGTACCGCGGCCGGCCATGTTCGTCGCGACGGTCACGGCGCCGTAGCGGCCGGCCTGGGCGACGATCGCCGCCTCGCGAGCGTGGTTCTTCGCGTTCAGCACCTCGTGGCGCACGCCCTTCTTCGCGAGCAGGCGCGACAGGTATTCGCTCTTCTCGACGCTCGTCGTGCCGACGAGGACGGGCTGGCCCTTCTTGTGGCGCTCGACGATGTCTTCGACGACCTGGGCGAACTTCGCCTCCTCGTTCTTGTACACGAGGTCGGGCTGGTCGATGCGCTGCATCGGCTTGTTCGTCGGGATCGGAACGACGCCGAGCTTGTAGGTCGACATGAACTCGGCCGCCTCGGTCTCGGCGGTACCGGTCATGCCCGACAGCTTGTCGTAGAGGCGGAAGTAGTTCTGCAGCGTGACGGTCGCGAGGGTCTGATTCTCGGCCTTGACCTGCACGCCCTCCTTCGCCTCGATCGCCTGGTGGATGCCCTCGTTGTAGCGGCGGCCCACGAGGATGCGGCCGGTGTGCTCGTCGACGATGAGCACCTCGCCGTTCATCACGACGTAGTCCTTGTCACGCTTGAACAGGGCGTTGGCCTTGATCGAGTTGTTGAGGAACGAGATGAGCGGGGTGTTCGCCGACTCGTAGAGGTTGTCGATGCCCAGATAGTCTTCGACCTTCTCGATGCCGGGCTCGAGCACGCCGACCGTGCGCTTCTTCTCGTCGACCTCGTAGTCCTCGCCGGCGACCAGGCGGTTCGCCAGGCGCGCGAACTCGGCGAACCAGCGGTTCGCCTCGCCCGAGGCGGGGCCCGAGATGATGAGCGGCGTGCGCGCCTCGTCGATGAGGATCGAGTCGACCTCGTCGACGATCGCGAAGTGATGGCCGCGCTGCACCATGTCGGACGCCTGCCACGCCATGTTGTCGCGCAGGTAGTCGAAGCCGAACTCGTTGTTCGTGCCGTAGGTGACGTCGGCCGCGTACTGCTCGCGGCGCACCTGCGGGGTCTGGCCGGCCACGATGCATCCGGTCGTCATGCCGAGGGCGCGGAAGACGCGGCCCATGAGCTCGGACTGGTACGAGGCGAGGAAGTCGTTGACCGTGACGATGTGCACGCCGCGGCTCGTGAGCGCGTTGAGGTACGCGGCCGTCGTCGCGACGAGGGTCTTGCCCTCACCGGTCTTCATCTCGGCGATGTTGCCGAGGTGAAGGGCTGCGCCGCCCATGAGCTGCACGTCGAAGTGACGGAGGCCGAGCGTGCGGCGGCTCGCCTCGCGCACGGCGGCGAACGCCTCGGGCAGCAGGTCGTCGAGCGACTCGCCGTTCGCGTAGCGCTCGCGCAGCTCGACCGTCTCGTGCTTCAGCTCGTCGTCGCTGAGGGCCTTGAAGCCGTCTTCGAGGGCGTTGACCGCCGACGCGTAGTTCTCGAGCCGCTTGAGGGTTCGGCCCTCGCCGACACGGAGGACCTTTTCAAGAATCGAAGCCACGAATGTTCTCTCTCCCGTACTTCATGGGCGCTGCCTGCATGGGGCTGCGTCACCGGGCGTGGCCTCGGGTGGCCTCGGCGCCCACGACCGCCTCTGCAGCGGCCATCATAGCCATGCTAGTGGGCTGCAACCTGAGCGACCCCGCCGTCGCATCATCGGATGCGGCGGCGGGGTCGCCGGTCGGGACGGATCGGATCAGGATGCCACGGGCTCCCGTCCGTTGGTCACGGGGGTGTCGATCGCACCCTCGCCGTTCTCGTCGAGGCCGATGACGCCGTAGTCCCAGCCCTTGCGGCGGTACACCACGCTCGGCCGGTTCGTCTCCGAGTCCATGAAGAGGTAGAAGTCGTGGCCCACGAGCTCCATGAAGTAGAGCGCCTCGTCGACCGTCATGGGCGTCGACGCGAACACCTTGCGCCGGATCACGACCGGCGTGTAGACCTCGTCGTCGCCCATCTCGTCGGTCGTCTCGACGACCGGGATGCTGCCCGTGCGCACCTGCTCGAGCACGTCGACGCCCGCGGCCTGCACGCCGACCCCGGAGAAGCCGTCTTCGGCCGCCTCGCGGAGCGAGGTATGCCGGTGGTTGCCGCCTCGATGCACCTTGCGGCGATCCTTCGCGCGGCGGATGCGTTCGAGCAGTCGGCCCAGTGCGACGTCGAACGCCGCGTACTTGTCGGTGCCGTCGGCCTCGGCCCGCACGACGGGGCCCTTGCCGAAGAGGGTGAGCTCGACCCGATCGAGTCCGGGGTTGCCGTTCTTCTCGTTGTGGCGGCTGAGCTTCACGTCGAGGGAGATGGCCCGGTCGGTCAGGTGCGTGACCTTCTCGGACTTCTCCGTCGCATAGGCGCGGAAACGGTCCGTGATCCCCAGGTTTCGTCCGACGATGTTCAGTTCCATGACGACCTCCGTTCACCGGCGTGTCACCCGGTTCTGAAGGGTGGATCGACCACGCCTGTCCTGCCACCGTAGCCCGCTCGACCGGCAATGTCACGGAGTGTTTCCGTCGAGTTCGCCGAGAGCCGAAGCGCGGCGCAGCGGCGTCTCGGCGAGGACCGCCGCGCCCGCCGTGGAGGCGCCTGCCGCGCGCAGCGCACGTGCGGCCTCGGCGAGGGTCGATCCCGTCGTCACGACGTCGTCGACGAGCAGGAAGCGCCGCCCGGCGAGTGGTCGGACGGCCGCGAGTCCGCCCGCGGCGTTCGCCCGCCGGGCGTCGGCGCCGAGGGCGGCCTGGTCGGCGCGCTCCCGCGCGAGTCGCAGTACACGCGCGGAGCGCAGTCCGCAGTGGGCGAGCAGCAGCTCGACCGGCGCGTAGCCCCGCTCGCGCATCGCCCGTGCCGTCGACGGCACGACGGCGAGCTCGACGGGCGCGATCGGGACGGCGCCGGCGGATCGACCGGTCGCGCACGCCGCGAGGGCCGCGGCGATGGAGCGCGCGAGCGCCGCCGCGAGGACGGGAGCCGCGTCGGTGCGGCCGCCGTCCTTGAGGGCGCCGATGGCCGCGGCCGCGACGCCCGCGTACTCGAGTGCCGCGAGCACCGCGAACCGCCCGTCGGGTCCGTCGCGGTGCACCGTACGCGGAGCCCCGGCGAGCGCGGCGCGGCAGTCGTCGCACACCGCTCGATCCGGTCGGCCGCAGCCCGCGCACGCGACCGGCACGAGCACGGCGAGCGCGTCGAGCACTGCGGCGCGGGCGAGCGCTGCGAGCGCGCCACGTCGATCGGCCATGCGTCCAGACTGTCCCGGCCGTCGGCCGCCGCCATCGGCGCCCGCCCGATCGGCCGATCGGGCCGCGCGGACCGGGGCTGGGGAGGACGAGTCGGTCAGTCGGGCATCTGCACCGACACGAACCGGATGCCGGTCGCCCGGTTCTGCCAGGCCACACCGCTGGGCACCTTGAGCTCTCCGGCTTCGGTGAGCACCCGGAGGCTGCGCTCGCCGTTGCCGGCGTCGAGCATCTTCCCGTCCGCGGGTCCGGCCGTGTCGTCGAGCACGCCGCCGATCTCCTGCGTGAGCACCCGGGAGTCGCCGCCGGGCAGCTCGACGAGCGCCGCCACTCGGTTGGCGTCGAGCCAGGCCACGTCCTTCGGCGCCCCGGTCACGCTCGCGAGCGTGAGCGCGACGGGCCCGAGCCGCTCGGGCACGCCGTCGGCGTCGCGCACGATCGAGGCGGCGACGAAGCGGGCCCGGGTGCCCTCGCCGAGCAGCGCGATGACGCGCGTGCCGTCGCGAGACACCTCGAGCGCCGCGATCGTCGAGCCCGACCACGGCACGGCGATCGGAATGGGGTCGCCCGACGGCGGGTAGGCGTAGAGCTCACCGGGCGCGGCCGTCGGCACCGACCACACGACGCCCTGGGGGTCGATCGCGGGCACCACGAGCCCGTCTCGCGGATCGAGTTCGATCGGGCCTTCGCCGGTCCGCACGATCGAGACGCCGGCATCGTTGCGGACCGCGACCGCGGTGCCGTCGGCGCCGACGGCGGCGCCCGTCGGCGCGAGGTCCCCGACCTGCGTCGAGACGCCGTCGATCGGCTCGATCTCGTCGTTGGAGGAGGCCAGGTGACCGAACGTCTCGCCGTCGGAGACGACGGGCCTCGGATCGACCGCCGGATTCTGGAGCGGCGGGTCGGCGAGCGGCGGCGGGTCCTGGGCGGCGCCGTCGATCGAGAGCGCGACCGAGTCGACGTCGCGGACCTGCCCGACGAGGGTCTCGTCGAGCTGCTCCTGCATGCGCTGCACCGTCCGCGTGTCGTCGAACTGCGCGCCCGCGAGGTCGACGCTCGCGGTGCCGTTCGTGATCGGCACCGAGCTCTGCTCGAGCGCGGTGCCCTCGGGGAAGGAGGTGGCGACGCCGGGCGCCAGCCACTCGGCCGGGCCGCCGAGCAGGGCCCGTACGACGTTCGTCTGCACGGCGTCACTGCGCGCGAACCAGCGCAGGTCGGGTACGAGGTAGGTGTAGTCCGAGGAGTAGAAGAACAGCTCGTACGATCGGTAGACCTCTCCGAAGGTGAGCTCGTCGACGAGGAGACCCTGCGGCGCCTCGGCGATCCGCCATTCGCCGTCGACGGTCACGAGCCGGTACGGCAGCGTCGCCGGGGAGGTCGACTCGGGCTGCTCGTACTGGCCGGTCGCGGTGAGCGCGGCCGACGGCGTCGAATCGACCGAGACGTCGGCCTCGGTCGCGTCCTCGGGAACGTCGGGAGCGTCGAACGAACGATCGGCGGCGACGTCGATCGTCGCCCCCGCCTCGGGGTGCCACTCGGCCTTGAACTCGTCGGTGAGGTACTGCCGTGCGGCCTGGTAGTTGTTGCGCGGGCTCGCCGCGGCCTCGATGAATCCCCGCACGATCAGCTCGGGCGAGGCCCCCGGCTGCGGCGGGCGCACGAACGTGTCGAGCTCGAGCGACTCCTCGACCGGCTCGGGGTTGCCGATGCCGACGGGGCCCGAGCTGGGCAGCGCGACGCACCCTGTGAGCAGGGTCGCGACGACGAGCGCGAGGGATGCCGCGAGCGGACGTCTACGCATCGGTCGGGCCTCCTTCCGAGGCATCCAGGTCGATCGCGGTGACGACGCCCGTGGGGGGCGGCCCCTCCGCGTCGACGTCGTCGGGCTCGAGCGGCAGCGGTGACGTGACGGCCTCCGCGCCGTGCGTGCGCGGGAGCGTGAGCCGGAAGACGCTGCCGACGCCGGGCTTCGACCAGACGTCGAGCATGCCGCCGTGGGCGACCGCGTCCTCGAGCGAGATCGCGAGGCCGAGGCCCGTGCCGCCGATCGTGCGAGTGCGGCTCGGGTCGGCACGCCAGAACCGGTCGAACACGCGCGCGCGGTCCTCGTCGCTCATGCCGAGCCCGTAGTCGCGCACCGAGAGCGCGACGGCCGACTCGTCGCTGTCGACCGCGACGACGATCGGACGGCCCTCGCCGTGCTCGATCGCGTTGCCGAGCAGGTTGCGCACGATGCGGCGGATGCGACGCGGATCGACCTCGGCGTCGAGGTGGCCGCCGGGCGCCACGAGGCGGAGCTCCGAGCCGTGCTCGCGGGCGAGCTCGTGCATCGACTCGATCGCGTCGCCTGCGAGATGCACGAGGTTGGTCGGCTCGGTCGTGAGCTCGACCGATCCGGCGTCGTAGCGACTGATCTCGAGCAGGTCGGCGAGCAGGGTCTCGAAGCGGTCGGTCTGGGTGTGCAGCAACTCGACCGTGCGCGAGGTCGGCCCGGCGAAGTCGTCGCGCTGCCCGTACAGCACGTCGCCCGCGAGGCGGATCGTGGTGAGCGGCGTGCGCAGCTCGTGCGAGACGTCGGAGACGAAGCGCTGCTGCATGACCGAGAGCTCGGCGAGCTCGCGGATGCGCGCCTGCAGGCTGTCGGCCATGCCGTTGAACGAGGCCGCGAGCGTGGCGAGCTCGTCTTCGCCCTTCGACGGCATGCGCACGCCGAGGTCGCCCGCGGCGAGCCGGCGACTCGTCGCCGCCGCCGTGCGGATCGGCTCGATCACCCAGCGCACGACGAGGAGGGTGATCGCGCTCAGCAGGGCGAGCAGCGCGATCGCGCCGATGACGCCGACCGTCTGCATGAACGCGAGCGTCTCCTGGGCGTCGGCGAAGTCGTAGCCGATGTAGAGGCCGTAGCGGCCGGCCTGCGGCACGGTGATGGTCGACCCGACGACGACGCCGGGGTCGTTGCCGCCCGACTCGTTCTCGAACGCGACCGACTGCCAGAACTGCCCCTCGGGGTTGTCGGAGACGCGCTGCTGCAGCTCTTCGGTGATCACGCTCGTGAGTGCGCGGTCGCCGCGATCGGGCGGGGCCACCAGGCTCTGCTCGTCGTCGATCCGGAAGTACGCGATCGAGTTCGACCCCGAGACGGACGACACGGTGCGCACGGTCGAGGTCATGAGCGCCTGCAGTGACGCGCGATCGCTCGCGTCGGAGGCGTTGAGGATCTGCTGGGCGGCGGTCGTCGCGCTGTTCGAGGCGCTGAGCGCCCCGTCGAGCTGGTTCTGGAACAGGTTCGACGCGACGCTGAACGAGATGTAGAGCCCGATCACGAAGATCGCGAGCGACGAGAGGGCGAGGGTGATTGCGACCGTGCGGAACTGCAGCGACCGCCGCCAGAGCGCCGCGAGCCGCCTCGGCTGCTCGCGCCATGATCCGGCGAACGCCACCGCCGGGGCCGGGGCCTGCGTCATCCGCCCGTCGCCGGCCTCAGGTGGTGGCGCCGGCGCGGTAGCCGACCCCGCGCACGGTCATCACGATGCGCGGGTTGTCGGGGTCGTGCTCGACCTTGGCGCGCAGCCGCTGCACGTGCACGTTCACGAGCCGGGTGTCGGCCTTGTAGTGGTAGCCCCAGACCTGCTCGAGCAGCATCTCGCGGGTGAACACCTGCTGCGGCTTCGAGGCGAGCGTGAGCAGGAGGTCGAACTCGAGCGGCGTGAGGTTGATGCGGGTGTCTCCGCGACGCACCTCGTGGCCCGCGGCGTCGATGAGGAGGTCGCCGATCGGCAGCGTCGCCGAAGCCGGCTCGGGCGTGGGGCGCAGCCGCGTGCGGATGCGGGCGACGAGCTCCTTCGGGTTGAAGGGCTTCACCATGTAGTCGTCGGCCCCGGTCTCGAGGCCCTTGACCACGTCGGCGGTGTCGCTCTTCGCGGTGAGCATGATGATGGGCGTGCCGGACTCGGCGCGGATGCGCCCGCACACCTCGATCCCGTCCATTCCGGGAAGCATGAGGTCGAGGAGCACGAGGTCGGGCTTGTGCTCCCGGAAGGCGGCGAGCGCGGCGGACCCGTCGGCGCAGAAGACGGGCTCGAAGCCCTCGGTGCGCAGCACGATGCCGATCATCTCGGCGAGGGCCGTGTCGTCGTCGACGACGAGTACGCGTGGAGTCATCCCGTTCGTTCCTGTCAGCAGCCGATCGCTCGGCGGAATCCGGTTTCCCCAGCGTAGCCGGTCGGGGGTGCGGGGCGGCCGAATGTGCGAGCATGGGGGCAGCACGCCGGAAGGAGCGCGTACACGTGTCGGATCACGACTGGCAGGCGCCCGGCGGCGCGAACGGCACCGCTCCGGCGAGCCCCCCGAACGGCACCCCTCCCACGGAGGCCTCTCCGCCGACCGCCTACCCGGGCACCGGGCAGTACCCGCCGCCCGGGCAGTACCCCCCGCCCGCGTACCCCGGAGCCGGGCAGTACCTCCCGCCCGGGCAGTACGCGCCGCCCGGCCACTACCCCCCGCCCGGCCAGTACCCCCCGCCCGCCGTCGGCCTTCAGCCGGCGCCCGTGTGGGCGCCCCCGCCGAAGCCCGGGCTCCTGCCGCTGCGGCCTCTCGGCTTCGGCACCCTCCTCTGGGCGCCGTTCCAGACCCTCAGGCGCAACCCGGCCGCGACCTTCGGCTCCGGTCTCATCGTGCAGCTCGTCACGACCGTCGCGACGCTCGCGGTCTTCGTGCCGTTCATGATCATGATCTTCGGCCGCGTCGAGAGCGCGACGACCGACGACGTCGACGCGGTCGCCGCGGGCGGGATCGGCGCCCTCCTCCTGCTCATGCTCGTGCCGCTCGCCATCTCGCTCGTCGCGAGCGCGTTCCTCCAGGGCGTCATGGTCGTCGAGGTCGCGACCGGCACCCTCGGCGAACGCCTCTCGTTCGGCGCCCTGTGGCGTCGCGCCGCCCGACGGGTGGGTCCGCTCCTCGGCTGGACCGCGATCATCACGGGTGCGCTGCTCGTCGGCGTGATCGGATTCGTCGCCGTCATCGCACTCGCCGCGGTCGCCGGCACGGCGGTCGCGGGCGGTCCGGCGGGTGCCGTCGCCGCCATCGTCATCGGGCTCGTCGGCTCGCTCGGCTTCGTCGCCGTCGCCGCCTGGCTCACGACCAAGCTCGCGGTGGTGCCGAGCGCCATCGTGCTCGAACGCGCCGGCATCGGCGTAGCGGTGCGCCGCTCCTGGCAGCTCACGACCGGCTTCTTCTGGCGCACCTTCGGCACGCTGCTGCTCGTGGCGGTGATCCTCTCGTTCGCCGGACAGGTGATCACCCAGCCGGTGTCGCTCGTCGGAACGATGCTCGCGGCCGTCATCGACCCGACCGGCGCCGGAGCCGCGATCGGCATCACGATCGCCACGCTCGTCGTCACGGTCGTGCTGACGATCGTCATCGGCGCCATCACCTCCGTCGTGCAGTCGGCGCTCGTCGCCGTCATCTACATCGACCTGCGCATGCGCCGGGAGGGCCTCGACCTCGAGCTCGCGCGTCATGTCGAGGAGCGCGACGCGGGCCGCCCCGTCGGAGACCCGTACGCCCCGCCCGCGTCGCACGGCGCCCACCCGGGGCCGGAGGGGCCGGTTCCCGACACGACCGCGGGCGAGATCTGGGCGCCCCGCTGATCGTGCTCGTCCTGACTCCGCTCGATCCCGACGCGCCCGAGGCACGCCGGTGGCTCGAGGACGAACTGCAGAAGCCCGAGTACCAGAACGCGAAGCCGACGGCGTTCGACCTCGCGATGCAGGCCATCGGCGACTGGATCGCCGACCTCCTGAGCGGCGCCGGCGGTATCCCCGGCCCGATCGTCTCGCTCATCGTGGTGCTCGTGGTCGTCGTGCTCGTCGTCGTCGCGTTCTTCGTCTTCGGGCTGCCGCGCCTGCGGCGCGCCCGGCGCGCCGCCGTGCCGCTCTTCGACGACCACGACGTGCGCGACCTCGGCGCGATCCGCGCCGCCGCCGAGACCGCAGCCCGGGCCGGCGACTGGCCGCTCGCGATCGAGGAGCGCTTCCGCGCCCTCGTGCGCGGCGTCGTCGACCGCGAGCTCGTGCAGGTGCATCCCGGCACGACGGCCGGCGCTTTCGCGGATGCCGCGGCACGACCGTTCCCCGACGAGCGGAGTGCGCTCGCGGCGGCGGCGGCCGCGTTCGACGACGTGCGCTACTCGGACGGCACGGGTGACGTCGTCGCCTACGACGAGGTCACCCGACTCGAGCTCCGCGTCGCCGAAGCGCGACCGGCCGGTGCGTCGTCGGCCCTGGCGGAGGCCGTTCGATGAGCGCTCCCCCGGCGCCCGCGGCCGGCGTGGCAACGGCGTCCGCGCCGATGGCCGAGCAGGCGTCAGCCGAGACGAGCGGCCCGGCAACGGCCGTCACGCCGACGATCCGGGCGACGCTCCGGCGCCGCCGCATCTGGATCGTCTTCGCCGCGCTCGTCGTGCTCGGCGTGCTCGCGATCAACCTGATCGGGGGCACGGCGCGCGGCGGCGGCGCGAGGCTCGGCGCCGACAACCCGGCACCGGAGGGAGCGAAGGCGCTCGTCGAGGTGCTCCGCGCCCACGGTGTGGAGACGACGGCGGTCACGACGTACGATCGGGCGCTCTCCGCCGCGAAGTCGGGAGCGACCGTGCTCGTGTTCGACGAGCTGGGGGTCCTCACGGCCGACCGCTACTCGAGGCTCGGCCTGTACGCCGACCGGCTCGTCGTCGTCGCCCCCGACTTCACCGCGCTCGAGTCGCTCGCACCCGGAGTCCGGCTCGCGGGCGCGGCGAGCGGAGCCGTCGACGACGTCGCGTGCGACGCGCCCGTCGCCGTGCGCGCCGCCGCCCTCTCGGCCGACCAGCGGTTGCTCACCGTCGACGACGAGGCCGCCGGCGACGGGTGGCGGGGATGCTTCCGCGACGGGGAGCACGGCTACGCGGTCGTGCTCGGTGAGGGGCGCGGCGGCGAGATCGCGCTCGTCGCGGCGACGACGGCGTTCGAGAACGGCCGCATCACCGAACGCGGAAACGCCGCCCTCGCGATCGGGCTGACCGGCGCCGCCGACCGGCTCGTCTGGTACCTGCCCGGCCCCACCGATGCCGAGGCCGACGCGGCGCCGACGATCGCCGAGCTCACGCCGGGCTGGGTCTCGCCGGTGCTCGCCCTCGCCGTCGTCGTGACGGTCGTCGCGGGGATCTGGCAGGGACGGCGATTCGGGCCGCTCGTCGTCGAGAACCTTCCCGTGCACGTGCCGGCGGGCGAGACGAGCGAGGGCCGCGCCCGGCTCTACGCCCGCAACGCCGCGCGGACCCATGCGCTCGACCAGTTGCGCATCGGTGCCGTCGGACGGCTCTCGGGGTCGCTGCGGCTGCCGCGCAGCCTCGACGTCCACGGGCTCGCCGACGCCGTCGCGACGGCGACCGGGCGCGACCCGGTCGATGTGCGGCGGCTGCTCATCGATGCCACCCCCCACGACGACGCGGAGCTCGTGCGACTCGCGGGCGAGCTCGGCGACCTCGAAGACGACGTGCGTGCGACACTCGCACCGGAGACCCGACCAGGAAGGCGACCATGACCGACCCGATCGCGAACGACCCGACACCGAGCGGCGCGCCGGCGCCCGGGGCGCCCCCCGCGCCGCCCGCACCGGCGGCAGCCGCGGACCTCGCCGCCACCGCGACCGCGACCGCGACGCCGCCGGCGACCGCCTCGCCGGACACGGAACTGCGTGCCGCGCTGAACCGCGTGCGCACCGAGGTCGGCAAGGCCGTCGTCGGCCAGGACGGCGCAGTGACGGGCCTGATCATCGCCCTCCTCACGCGCGGGCACGTGCTGCTCGAGGGCGTGCCGGGCGTCGCGAAGACCCTGCTCGTGCGCACGCTCAGCCGCACCCTCCGGCTCGACACGCGCCGACTGCAGTTCACGCCCGACCTCATGCCCGGCGACGTGACCGGCTCGCTCGCCTACGACCCGCGCACGGGCGAGTTCGCGTTCCGCGAAGGTCCCGTGTTCACGAACATCCTGCTCGCCGACGAGATCAACCGCACTCCGCCGAAGACGCAGTCGGCCCTCCTCGAGGCGATGGAGGAGCGGCAGGTGTCGGCCGACGGGGTCACCCGACCGCTGCCCGACCCGTTCATGGTCGCCGCGACGCAGAACCCGATCGAGTACGAGGGCACGTACGCGCTCCCCGAGGCGCAGCTCGACCGCTTCCTGCTGAAGCTCGTGCTCGACGTGCCCGAGCGGGACGCCGAGATCTCGCTGCTGCGCCGACACGCCGACGGCTTCGACCCGCACGACCTCGCTGCGGCGGGCGTCGAGCCGGTGCTCGGCGCGGCCGAACTCGCGCGGGCGCGCGCCGCGGCGGCCTCGGTGCGCGTGTCCGACGACGTGCTCGCCTACCTCGTCGACCTCGCGCGCGCGACGCGGCGCAGCCCCTCGATGCGGCTCGGGGTGAGCCCGCGCGGCACGACCGGCCTGCTCGCCGCAGCGAAGGCGTGGGCGTGGCTGACCGGCCACGACTCGCTCACCCCCGACCACCTCCAGGCCATGCTGCTGCCGGTCTGGCGGCATCGCGTCCAGCTGCGACCCGAGGCGGAGCTCGAGGGCGTGTCGGTCGACCAGGTGCTGCGCGGGATCGTGCAGCAGGTGCAGGTGCCGCTCTGAGCCGCGCACGAGCCGCAGTGACGCCGATCCGCGGGAGACGATTCCGATGGCGCTGACCGGCCGTTTCGCCGTGCTCGTCGCGCTCGGCGCGATCCCCGTGGTCGCCGCCGGGCTCACGGGCGCCCTCGAAGCCTGGCTCGCACTCGTCGGCTGGCTGCTCATCGCGCTGGGCGCGGGCGCGGTCGACCTCTCGATCGCGGCGTCGCCGCGACGGGTCGCCTTCGGGCGCGAGCTGCCCGAGCGGGTCCGACTCGGCGAGCCGGTCGCATCGGTGCTCACGGTGCAGAACCTCGGCCCCCGACGCCTGCGGGCGGTCGTGCGCGACGGATGGGAGCCGTCCGCCGGCGTCGCCGGCCCCAACCGAACTCGCCTCGAGGTGCCGGCCGGCGAGCGACGGCGGATGACCGTGCACCTCGTGCCCGTCCGCCGAGGCGACCGGCGCACCGAGCAGGTCACGATCCGCTCCTTCGGTCCCCTCGGGCTCTGGGCGCGGCAGGCGACGCTCGCGGCTCCGGGCCGGGTGCGGGTCCTGCCGCCGTTCCACTCGCGCGTGCACCTCCCGGCGCGACTCACGCGCCTGCGTGAGCTCGACGGCCGCACGCCGCTCCTGATCCGCGGCCAGGGCACCGAGTTCGACTCGATCCGCGAGTACGTGCGCGGCGACGACGTGCGCTCGATCGACTGGCGGGCCACCGCGCGCCACATCGACCCCGAGGTGCCCGGCAACGCCCGGCTCATGGTGCGCACCTGGCGTCCCGAGCGCGATCGCCGCATCGTCATCGTGGCCGACACCTCTCGCACGGCCGCCGCGAGGATCGCCGACGAACCCCGACTCGACACCGCCTACGAGGCATCCCTGCTGCTGGCGGCGCTCGCGACGCACGCAGGCGACCGCGTCGACTTCCTCGCGACCGACCGGCGGTTGCGCGGACGGGTGCACGGCGCGAGCGGCGCCGACCTGCTCGCGCGCATGGTCGACACCATGGCGGGCATCGATGCCGAGCTGCTCGAGGCCGACTGGTCGCTCGTGCCCGGGCTGGTGCGCCAGGTCACGAGCCGGCGCGCGCTCGTCGTGCTGCTCACCGCCGCCGACTCCCCCGGCAGCGCCCGCGGCCTGCTCTCGATGCTGCCGCAGCTCACCGCGCGGCACACGGTCGTGGTCGCCTCGGTGGCCGACCCGGCGCTGCTCGATGCGAGCCGCGAGCTGCACGACCTCGACTCGGTGTACCGCGCGGCGGCCGCGCAGCGCGGCCTCGACGACGGCGCGCGCGTCGCCGCCGCGATCCACCGGCTCGGGGGGCAAACCGTCACGGCGTCACCGCAGGGGCTGCCGCCCGCCCTCGCCGACCGCTACCTCGACCTGAAGGCGTCCGGGCAGCTCTGAGCCCTCGACGCGGTTCGTCGCACACCGACTCGATTCGAGACATTCGCACGAGGTTCACGCCCCGGGCACCCTCGGGTCGCTACGCTCTCGAAGGCGCCGTCGAGGCCGTGCGCCATGTCCACGACCGTTCGAACGCACGATTTCGCCGGTCCCTACGAAAGGCAGTCATATGTCCGACACAGCACCCGCCGTCGCCGCACCGTCGACGGGCCAGAAGCTCACCGCCGAGCTGCTCGGCACCTTCATCCTCGTCTTCGGCGTGATCGGCGCTGCGATCTTCTCGTCGGCGGGCACCGGCCTGCTCGGCGTCGCCTTCGCGCTCGGCCTCGCCGTGCTCGTCGGCATCTACGCCTTCGGTCCGATCTCGGGCGGCCACTTCAACCCGGCGGTCACGCTCGGTCTCGCGGTCGCGGGCCGCTTCGCGTGGAAGGACACGCTCGGCTACATCGTCGCGCAGATCGTCGGCGGCATCCTCGGTTCGGTCGTGCTGCTCGGCATCCTCTCGACGGGCCCGAAGTTCGACATGGCGATCTTCCAGAGCGTCTCGACCGGCTACGACGAGCTCTCGCCCGGCGGGTTCGGCCTCGTGTCGTTCCTCATCGCCGAGATCGTCTCGACCGCGGTGTTCCTGTTCGTGATCCTCGGCGTCACCTCGGCCGGCCGCGCCGCGTCGAACCTCGCGCCGCTCGCGATCGGCCTGACGCTCACGGTGCTCGTGCTCGTCGCCGGCAACGTGTCGAACGGCTCGTTCAACCCGGCCCGCTCGATCGCGACCGCGATCTTCGGCGGCCAGCTCGCGCTCAGCCAGCTCTGGGCCTCGATCGTCGCCCCGATCGTCGGCGGCATGCTCGCCGCGGTCATCTACAAGGCGGTCTTCGACCGGCCCGCGCGCCTCACGGCGTAACGGCCTCGCGGCCGCACGGCCGTGATCGCACGAAGGCGGATGCCGAGCGGCATCCGCCTTCGTCGTACCCGGGTTCGCACGACGCGTGCGCCTCGGGAACGGCGATGCCTGCCGTCGCGCCGGTCGGGCGTCAGCCGGCGACGATACGGGTCGCTCCGGCGTCGAACTCCCCGAGGTCACCCGTGGCGCCCGCCCTCGACGCCCGGCGACCGACCACGAGCATGTAGACGAGCAGGCCGGCGAACGCAGCGACGCCGATGCCGATCTTGACCGGCCACGGCCACGGCGCCGGCGTCACGAAGCCCTCGATGAGTCCCGCGACGAAGAGGAAGAACACGAGCCCGATCGCCACCGTGAACAGGGCCCGCGCGTCTTCGGCGAGCGCTACCCCGCGCGGGCGCGGCCCCGGGGCGACCCACGCCCAGAAGATGCGAAGCCCCGCGGCCGCCGCGATGAACACGCACGTGAGCTCGAGCAGCCCGTGCGGTGCGATGTAGAGGAAGAACGTGTCGCCCTCGCCGTAGGTGAACATGACGGCCGCATTGACGCCGAGGTTCTGGGCGTTCTGCATGATCACCCACGGCACCCAGACGCCGAGGATGCCGAAGGCGACGCACTGCGCGGCGATCCAGGCGTTGTTCGTCCACACCGACCCGGCGAACGACCCGGCGGGATGCTCGGAGTAGTAGGCGGCGAACCCCTCCTCCGCGAGCTGGCGCAGTTCGCGTTCGGTGCCGATCGATGCGAGCACGCGCGGGTCGCCCATGATCCACCACGCGTAGAGCGCGGCGACGACGAACGTCGCGAGCGCGACGCCGAGCGTGAGCCAGCGCAGGCGGTAGAGAGCGGCGGGCAGGTCGACCGCGACGAAGCGGGTGAGCCGGCGCAGCGGGTTCTCGGGCGCAGCCGTGAACTTCAGGCGAGACCGCGACAGGGTGAGCGACAGCCGGTCGCCGAGCGCGGTCGATCCCGCGGTCGACTTCACGAGCGAGAGGTCGGATGCCGCGGCCTGATAGCGCTCGATGAGCTCATCGGTCTCGGGGCCGGACAGCCGCGAGCCGCGCGCGAGCGCGTCGAGCCGCTGCCAGTCGTCATGGCGCGCTGCGGCGAGGGCTTCGAGGTCCATCTGCTTGAATACTACCCATGGCCTCCCCGTCCGCCCCGACTGCATCGGGCACGGCCGTCAGGTCCGGCCGCTTCGAGCACGAGGGCGTGCTCACGGGCGAGGCGGTCTCGCTCGACGTGCGGCCGGCGAGCGTGCTCATGCGAGCCGGCGGCGCGGCGATCGACGTGCTCGTGAGCATCGCGCTCATCCTCGGACTGCTCTGGCTCGTGGCGAGCCTCGGCGTCGACGAGGCGGCGCTTCGCGCGGCGATGATCGCCGGCATCGTGGTCGTCATCGTCGTCGTGCCGACGGCGGTCGAGACGGCGTCGCACGGCAAGTCGCTCGGCAAGCTCGCACTCGGCCTCCGAGTGGTGCGCGACGACGGCGGCGCGAGCGGCTTCCGGCATGCGTTCATCCGCGCGCTCGTCGGCGTCGTCGAGATCTACATGACGTTCGGCGGGCTCGCGCTGCTCGTGGGGTTCCTCAACCCCTCGTCGAAGCGCCTCGGCGACATCCTCGCGGGCACGCACTCGCAGGTCGAGCGGGTGCCTGCGCCCCCGTCGACCGCGTTCGGCGTACCCGTGCAGCTCGCGGCATGGGCGACGACCGCCGACGTCGCGCGCCTTCCCGACCCGCTCGCCCGTCGGGTCGCCTCGTTCTTCGCCAACGTGGAGCACCTCGTGCCCGAGAGCCGGGCCCGCGTGGCGGCCTCGCTCGCCGCCGAGGTCGCACCCTACGTGTCGCCGGTGCCGGCGGCGCCGCCCGAGCTCTTCCTCGCCGGGGTGACCGCGTTGCGCCGCGAACGCGACGCCGCGTCGCTCGAGCTCGAGCAGGCACGCATGGACGCCCTCGCCCCGGTGCTCACCGCTCGGCCGACGGGATTCCCCGAGCGCTGACGCCGGCCACGAGGCATCCGTCGCCTTCACGCACACCGCGCGCCTGCGCGTCCCACTCTGCGGCTGCGCAGCGCCCCGGCTTCCACGCGCCGCACTCCGGGGGTGCCTTCCCGACACTTTCACCCCCGAGTGGCGAGAAATCCGTCGGGAAAGCACCCCCGGAACGAACTGGAGGAAGCCGCGCGCCGGCCGGGCCCTCAGTACCGGTAGTGGTCGACCTTGTACGGCCCCTCGACCGGCACGCCGATGTAGGCGGCCTGCTCGGGGCTCAGCGTCGTGAGCTGCACGCCGAGCGAGTCGAGGTGCAGGCGCGCGACCTTCTCGTCGAGGTGCTTCGGCAGCACGTAGACGCCGGTCGGGTAGGCGTCGGGTCGGGTCCACAGCTCGATCTGCGCGAGCACCTGGTTCGCGAACGAGTTCGACATGACGAACGAGGGGTGGCCGGTCGCGTTGCCGAGGTTCATCAGGCGCCCCTCGCTCAGCACGAGGATCGACCGGCCGGTCGGCAGGCGCCACTCGTGCACCTGCGGCTTGATCTCGACCTTCTCGGCGCCCGCGAGCGACTCGAGCGCGGCCATGTCGATCTCGTTGTCGAAGTGGCCGACGTTCGCGACGATCGCGAGGTGCTTCATCGCGAGCATGTGCTCGAGGCGGATGACGTCCTTGTTGCCGGTGCAGGTGACGAAGATGTCGACCTCGCCGACCACATCGTCGACGCGGGCGACCTGGTAGCCGTCCATCGCGGCCTGCAGCGCGCAGATCGGGTCGACCTCGCTCACGATGACCCGGGCGCCCTGCCCGCGCAGCGCCTCGGCCGCGCCCTTGCCGACGTCGCCGTAGCCGACGACGAACGCGACCTTGCCGCCCATGAGCACGTCGGTGGCGCGGTTGAGCCCGTCGGGCAGCGAGTGGCGGATGCCGTACTTGTTGTCGAACTTCGACTTCGTGACCGAGTCGTTGACGTTGATCGCCGGGAACAGGAGCTCGCCCGCCGCGTGCAGCTCGTACAGGCGGTGCACGCCAGTCGTCGTCTCTTCGGTGACGCCCTTGAGCTCGGCGGCGATGCGGGTCCAGCGGTCGGAGCTGAGCTCGAGCGAGCGGCGCAGGGTGTCGAGGACGACGCGGTACTCGGCGCTGTCGCCTGCGGCGGCCTCGGGCACGGCGCCCGCAGCCTCGAAGTCGCGACCGCGGTGCACGAGGAGCGTGGCGTCGCCTCCGTCGTCGAGGATCATGTTCGGGCCGATGAAATCGGCGCCGGCGGCCGTCGCCTCGGCGCTCCAGTCGAAGATGCGGTCGGTGCACCACCAGTACTCGTCGAGCGACTCGCCCTTCCACGCGTAGACCGGCACGCCCTTGGGCTCGTCGACGGTGCCCTCGGGGCCGACCACGACCGCGGCGGCCGCCTCGTCCTGCGTGGAGAAGATGTTGCAGCTGGCCCAGCGCACCTGCGCGCCGAGCGCGACGAGGGTCTCGATGAGCACGGCCGTCTGCACGGTCATGTGCAGGCTGCCCGCGATGCGCGCGCCGGCGAGCGGCTTCGAATCGCCGAACTCCGCGCGCAGCGCCATGAGTCCCGGCATCTCGTTCTCGGCGAGCCGCAGCTGGTGCCGCCCCGCCTCGGCGAGCGAGAGGTCGGCGACCTTGAACGGGAGGGCGATGGTGGCGGGCTCGATGCTCATGCCGACCATTCTCGCAGGCCGTTCGCGGCAGTATCATCACACGGCCGTCGGGCGGCTCTACTCGGCGCGAATGAGCGCGAGCACCTCGTCGCGGATGGCGGCCATCGTGGGCTCGTCGGCCCCTTCGACGTTGAGCCGCAGCAGCGGCTCGGTGTTCGAGGGCCGCACGTTGAACCACCAGAACGGCTCATCGCCCGCCGTGACCCCGGTGACGGTCAGCCCATCGAGCTCGTCGAACTCGCCGCGGCCGGTGAACGCCTCGACGACGCGCGTGTAGGCGGAGGGAACGTCGTCGACGACCGAGTTGATCTCGCCCGAGAGCGAGTACGGCGTGAACCGCGCCGCGACCTCCGACAGCGGCGCCTGCTGCGCACCGAACTCGGCGAGCACGTGCATCGCCGCGAGCATGCCGTTGTCGGCGCCCCAGAAGTCGCGGAAGTAGTAGTGCGCCGAGTGCTCGCCGCCGAAGACCGCGCGCGTCGCCTTCATCTCGTCCTTGATGAGCGAGTGCCCGACGCGAGTGCGTACGGGGGTCGCACCGGCGGCCTCGATCGTCTCGGCCACGAATCGCGAGGTGATGAGGTTGTGGATGACGTTGACGTCGGTCTCGCCCGCCGCCGTGGCCCGCGCGATCTCGCGCAGCGCGACGATCGCCGCGACGGCCGACGGGCTGACCGCACCGCCCTGCTCATCGACGACGAAGCAGCGGTCGGCGTCGCCGTCGAACGCGAGGCCGAGGTCGGCGCCGTGCTCGACGACGGCGCGCTGCAGGTCGACGAGGTTCGCGGGCTCGAGCGGGTTCGCCTCGTGGTTCGGGAAGGTGCCGTCGAGCTCGAAGTAGAGCGGCACGATCTCGAGCGGCAGGGCGGGAAGGCCCGCGGTCTCGCCGAGCACGGCGGGCACGGTGAGCCCGCCCATGCCGTTGCCGGCGTCGACGACGATCTTGAGCGGGCGGACGCGGGACAGGTCGACGAGGGTACGCAGGTACGCCGCATAGTCGGCGAGCACGTCGGCCTCGGTCACGGCGCCCTCGACCGAGGCGACGGGGATGCCGCCCTCGAGGTAGTCCGCTGCGCGATCGCGGATCGCCGCGAGCCCGGTGTCGAGCGAGATGCCCTGGGCGCCCGCGCGCGAGAACTTGATGCCGTTGTACGCGGCCGGGTTGTGGCTCGCGGTGAACATCGCCGCCGGGGCGTCGAGCGAGCCCGACGCGAAGTAGCTCTCGTCGGTCGAGCACAGCCCGATCGACACGACGTCGGCGCCGCGAACCGCGGCACCCCGCGCGAACGCCGCGGCGAACGACGGCGACGAGTCGCGCATGTCGTGCCCGACGACCACCCGGCCGCCCGCGGCGCCGACCTCGTCGACGAAGGCGGCGGCGAGCGCCCCGACCGTCTCCTCGGTGAGCGCCTCGCCCACGATCCCGCGGACGTCGTAGGCCTTCACGATCGATTCGAGGCGCGCTCGAGCGCCAGAGGTCTCGGCGGGATTCATGCCTTGAAACCTACCTCACCGAGCGAGACGTGGCGCACGACCTGCCAGCCGACGGGCGCCGACGTGCGTTCGGCGTGCCGCGCGCACAGGTCGTAGCCGTGCGGCTCGGGCACGACCGAGAGCGGGCCGAGGACGGCCATCGAATCGGCGTAGTCGAAGGTCAGGGTCGCGACCGCCTCGGCGGCGCATGCGGTGCGCGAACAACGTCTCATGGCAGATCCCAGAGTAGCGATCACCCCCGCCATTACGATGGAGGGTATGCCCCGCTCTCGTCGTGTCGCCGTACCGCGCTCTCCGAGGCGGCTGGCCCGCGATCGCCACGGTCGCGGCATGCGCTCGCCCGTGACGGGTCCGCACCTGCCGATGCTCACGAACCGGCTCGACGAGTTCGAGCTCACGATCGCGACGACGGTCTCGTACCTGCGCGGGCTCTGGCCCGAGCTCGAGGGGGTCGTCTTCGAGGTCGCGCAGGCGCCCGCCGAGGCGATCCACGACGACCACATCGATCGCTGGAAGGTCTACCACGACGAGCGACGCATCGTTTTCTTCCGCCTGCCGATCGTGCGGTTCCTGCGGCTGCAGGAGGGCGAGGACAAAGACGAGAAGCTGCTCGTCGAGAGCTGCGTGTTCCGCGCGATCGCCGACTTCCTCGGGCGCGATCCGTGGGAGCTCGCCCCGGGTCGCTACCGCCACTTCTGAAGGGTCTCCCCCGTCGGTCGCGTCGGCGCAGAGCGCCGTATCGAGGCCACGGATGCCTCGTGGCGATGGCCTCGACCCGCGCTTCGCGCGACTCGACCGACCGGGTACCGCTAGTGCGGGTACACCCGCAGCGGCGAGTCGAGCGGCCCGGGCGGACGCACCGGGAACGACGAGAGCGCGCGGTCGCCCGAATAGGCCACGGTGGCGTGCACGCCGGCGACGCCCTCGAGCTCGGCGACACCGCGCGCGTCCAGTTCGACGGCCTCGGCCGCGCCCGGGGCGATGCGCACCGTCCGGTCGTCGCCGTCGACCACGACGGTCGCCTCGACCTCGTCGTCACCGGGATTCGCGAGGTGCAGCACCGGGTTCGGGCCCTGCGGGACCGCGATCACGGCGGTGTCGAGCAGCGGAAACGTCGCGGCGGTCCATGCGAGGTCGACCGAGGCATCGCGATCGTCGCCCTCGGGCCCGGTCTGGGCCTGCGGGGCACCGGTCGTCGCGCGGGCGCCGGCGACGATCGGCCCGTCGGCGTCGAGGGTGATCGTGTACTCCCCCGCGTCGAGGTCGCCGAGCGGCACATCGCTCACGATGCCCGGCTCGAGCGTCGCGTCGATGCTCGAACCGCGTCCGCTCGACTCCGATGCGACGTCGATCGAGACGTCGACGGGATCGTCGCCGGTCGCGAGCAGGCGCACGGCCGGGAACGCGTCGCCCTCCGCGTGGTCGTCGGTGGCGTCGACGCCGCCGTCGACGGGCACCGTGAACCCCGGGATGACCTGGGTCGGCGCGGGCGTCGCGGTCGGCCCCACGAGCTCGACGCCGGCCGGGGTCAGCCCCTCGACGACCGTGTGCTCGAGGCTGGCGGCGATGCCGCCGCCCGTGCTCGTGACGTGCACGACCGGTGAGGCGAGGTTCGGCGCGAGACCGGCCAGCGAGATGACGCGCTGCTCGCCCGCGGGCACGGTGATGCCGAGGCCCGACGGGGCGTCGATGGGCCCGCTCTCGCCGATCACGCGCACGTCGACGGTCGCGGCGACCGCCGTCGGGTTCGAGAGCAGCACGAGGCCCGACCGGCCGACGTCGGTCGCGCCGCCCACGAGCCAGGCCTCGGCGACGGCCTCGTCGCAGGCCGCCGCCGCGAAGCCTGCGATGGTGTCGCGCGACACCGATTGGCCCTGCCCACCGGCGAGCATGCCGGCCTCGACGGCACCGGGCTCGGTCGTCAGGGCGAGCGGGGTGCCGTCGAGGTCGGCGCGCGGGTTCTCCGGGGCGGCGAGCGGGGTCTCGGTCACCTCGGCGTCGGCCGGCACAGCACCGTGCGTCACGGACGTCGATCCGACCGAGCTCGCCGTCGTCGCGGCGTCGGGGTCGTCGCCGAGCGTGAGCAGCGGCCCCGGGCACACCCGCAGCTGGCCGGTCTCAGCGGGCTTCACGACCACCGACGGTGGTGTGATCCGATGCTCGGGCCACGGTACGAGCGCCGCCGCGGCGAGCGCGCCCGCGGCGATGCCGGCGGCGACGACGACCGCGATTCCGCGTGCTCCTGTGCGGGCGAGGCGGCGAACGAGGGTGCGATCAGCGGCCATCGTCGGCTCCTTCGGTCGCGTCGGTCTCGGGTTCGCTCGATGACGGCGCGGATGCCTCCGGGTCGTCATCGGTCGCGCCCCGGTCATGTCCGTTCACGCTCGATGCGGATGTCTCGGCGTCGTCGTCGCCCGGCGGCGAGGCATCCGCATCGGATGCCTCGACCCCGTCCTCGACGTCGGCGCCCGGCTCAGCATCCGTCGCGGCGGCCGCCCCGGCGCCCGGTTCGGTCGCGGCCGACACGTCGGATGCGGGTTCGATCGCGGCATCCGCCTCGGGTGCAGGTTCGGGCGCGGCATCCACCTCGGACGTGGTCGCCGTCACCGCCGCACCGGGGCCGCCGGCTCGGGCCGATGCGGCCGACGGGGGCGCCTCGCCGGCCTTCGGCTTGCGGCCGCGACCGAACGGTCGCGGTGCCGGCCGACGCTGCGGGCTGCGGTCGGCCTCGCGTCCGGCACCCGTCGGGATCGAGAGCAGCAGCGTCGCGCCGAGCACGATGAGCTGCAGGGCGGCGACGGCGCCGACGAGCCAGCTGCTCGCCTCGGCGGGGATCTGCGCGGCGGGGGCATCGGGCTCCGCCGACGTGAACCGCCAGAGGGTGCCGAAGTCGGTCTGCCCGACCGCCACGAGCGCCGCGTTGCCGTCGAGCGCCGTGCGGGCGCGTTCAGCGGTCGCGACGGCGGCGCGGTCGTCGACGTCGGGGTCGTCGAGCAGCACGAACGAGGCGCCGAACTCGGTCACGGCCGCTTCGGGGTCGTATCCGCTGCGCGAGGCCAGGTTGCCCGCGATCTCGGCGAGCTGCCGCTCGTCGGCCGACAGCGAGAGCGCGGTCGCGTCGAGCGTGGACTGCTCGTCGAGCGTGGTGCCCGCGCCCCGTTCGAGCGTCGCGCGGAGGCTGCCGTCCTCGTCGGGGGTCATGCGGAGGGTCGTGACGCGCGGGTCGGTCTCGGCCTCGGCACCGACGAACGCGGGCAGGGTGCGCTCGGCAGCCGGCCGCACCGCGACTCCGCCGGTCGAGAGGTCGAGCGCGGTCGGCGCGACCGCCGCGACCAGCGAGGCGAGCACGACCCATGCGACCAGCGCGCGACCGCGTCGCAGGGCGTCGAGCGCCACGACCGCGGCGAGCACGAGGCCGAGCCAGGCGAGGCTGAGACCGGCACCCGACCAGAGCGGCACCGAGCTCGCGCCCGAGCTCGACAGCGCGAGGTGCGTGGCCACGACGGCGGTGGCGAAACCGAGCAGCGCGACGCCGAGCGCGAGCACCGCCGAACGGAACGCGGGCGCGAGCACGGCCGTCAGCGCGACGATGACGAGGGGCAGGACGAGCGCACTGACCGCGATGCGGAAGTCGACGCTCGATGTCGCGAAGAAGCCGTTCCAGCCGCCCCACGTGCCGTCGGGCAGGCCGAGCGCGAGCTGCCAGACCGAGGGCACGGTGCTCTCGGTCGGCAGGCCGGGGTCGGCGAGCAGGCCGAGCGGATTGCCCCGGTTCACCTGCCCGAGCGCGAGCGGGGCCGCGAGCACGATCGCCGGGATCGGCAGGCCCGCGAGCCTGACCGCGGCGCGGCCGCTCACGGCGAGGGCCACGATCCAGGCGACGAGCAGGGCGGGGGTGAGGCTCGGCGCGGCCGCGATCACGGCTGCGAAGAGCAGCGAGGCGGTCGCCGCGGCCGCCCACGAGGTCGCCGCGCCGAATGCGGCGAACGCGAGCCATGCGAGCAGTACGTGCGCGAGCACGGCACCGGGACGGCCGTCACCGAGCGCGATCAGGAACGGCGGCGCGAATGCCCAGGCGAAGGCCGCGACCGCGCGCAGCGACCCGCGTTCGGTGAGGCGAGAGGCCGCGAACCACGCCCCGAGCGCGGCGGCGGGGATCGCGATCAGCCAGAGCAGGAGCAGCGCCAGCGATGGCGCCCAGAACGTGACCGACCCGAGCACGGCGAGCGCACCGGCGAACGGGTCGGCCCCGCCCATGAAGCCGGGGCCGATGTCGCGCCACCCGTACGCGGCGTTGCGCCAGAGCACGTCGAGGCTGCTCGAGAGCGGTTCGAGACCGCCGCCGCTCACCCCGCCCGCGCCGAGGAGCCACGAGAAGAGCCCGACCGAGGCGACGACGGCGACGAGCAGCACCCAGCCCCCGCCCGTGCCGAGGAACTGCAACTCGTGCTTGCGTCCGCGGGCCCGCTCGCGCCGCGCTTCTGCGGCGTGCTGGCGACGGCGTCGCATCTCGTCGGGCTGCATGCGGAGCGGCGCGATGGCCGACCAGCCGACGGTGCGCGCAGCCTTGAGCGTTCGCCGCGCGCGTGGCACTCGGGCGCCGGAGAACATGGTCGTCACCGCCGCGACGAACTCGCCGGGGATGGCTCCGGGCGCCTTGACGAGCAGCAGCCGGATCGAGCGGAGCACCGCGAGCGGGAGGAAGGCGAGCCAGTGCAGGGGCACGGCGACGACCGGTGCGTACACGAGGCGACGGTGCAGCTGGGCCGCGCGGGTTGCGCGCACCCGGCGCCGCGTGGTGCTCGACTTCGGGCCGGCGTCGGGTCCGGCGACGCCGACGCCCGCGAATCGCACCTTCGCCTCGGGGACGACCTCGACTCGGTGACCGGCGAGCCGGGCCCGGATCGACAGGTCGAGCGCGTCGTCGACGGTGGGCAGCCCGGGGTCGAAGCCGCCGAGCGCGCGGAAGACGGAATGGCGCACGAGGATCGCAGCGGGATCGAGACCCAGCACATCGCTCATGCCGTCGTGCTGGCCCTGGTCGAGCTCGTCGGCGACGAGGGTCACGCTGCGTCCGAGGCGCGTGATCGAGCGGCCGAACCGGGCGATGCGGTCGGGCTCGTCCCACTCGACGAGCTTGGGCCCTGCGATCGCGACCGACTTGGCCGTCTCCAGCGTCGCCACGAGACGTGCGAGTGCATCGGGCGCGGGGGCGCTGTCTTCGGCGAGCAGCCACAGGGCGTCGCCGTCGGAGGACGGTTCGTCGATCACCCGGTCGGCGGCGCGCACCGCCTCGCCGAACGAGTACCGCTGCGAGAGGTCGACGAGGTGCGTGGGCGAGATCTTCGCGATCTGCTCGCGCGCGACCGCGTCGGCCTCGGTGAGCACGACGACGAGCGCGTCGGGCGTGCGCTCCTGCGCGCGGATCGCCTCGAGGGTCTGACGGAGGTGGTCGCCGCCGTGGTGCACGACGAGGACGGCGGTGACTCTGGGGAACATCGCAGTCAGCCTAAGCGGCGCAGGCCGCCCACCGGCAGACCGCCCCGGGCGCGTTTCGAATCCGCGTGGGAGGACGAGTGCGGGGTCTGCCGAAGCAGACCCCGCGACTCACACCGCTCGCTTGCGCAGCTTGCGCCGCTCGCGCTCGGAGAGCCCGCCCCAGATGCCGAAGCGCTCGTCGTTGCCGAGCGCGTATTCGAGGCATTCGGCGCGAACCTCGCACCCGGTGCAGATCTTCTTCGCATCCCTCGTCGATCCGCCCTTCTCGGGGAAGAACGCCTCAGGATCGGTCTGCGCGCACAATGCGTCGCTCTGCCACGCCAACTGATTGTCGTCGTCGACGACCGGGCGCACACCGGGAACACCCAGCCTGACCGGATCGACGAACCAATCGTCAGGTACTCCAGAACGATATTCAGGACTAGCCATATCGTCTCCCACCCAGTTGTACCGACCACCCGAAGGGTGTGTCATGAACAATTACACCCATGTAATTCGCGCGAGTCAAGTCGCAGATCGTAAACCCTCAATCACCTGTCGAGGCTTCACGCCGCTCGCGACACGCCGGGGTGTTGGGCAGAAGTTATCTCCGACGGGTCAGCCGGCCGCCCGACGCGCCTCCCACGCGGTGCGCACCATCTCATCGAGCGTGTACCGCATCCGCCAGTCGAGGTCGCGACCGGCGAGCTCGCCCGAGGCAACGATGCGCGCGGGATCGCCGGCGCGCCGCGGCGCGATCTCGGGGGTGAACTCGATGCCGGTCACCCCGGCGACCGCTCGCATGATCTCGCCGACGGAGACGCCGTCGCCCGAACCGAGGTTGTAGACCGGCTCGACGGCCTCGCCCGCGTCGAGGCGCTGGGCCGCGACCACGTGGGCGTCGGCGAGGTCGGCGACGTGGATGTAGTCGCGCACGCACGTGCCGTCGGGTGTCGCGTAGTCGTCGCCGAACACCTTCGGCGTGCGCCCGTCGAGCAGCGCGTCGAACACGAGCGGGAAGAGGTTGTGCGGGCTGGGGTCGAAGATCTCGGGCGTACCCGATCCGACGACGTTGAAGTAGCGCAGGCTCGTGTGGGCGAGGCCGGTCGCCCGGGCCTGGTCGGCGAGCAGCCACTCACCGATGAGCTTCGACTCGCCGTAGGGCGATTCGGGATGCTTCGGGGTCGACTCCGTCACGAGGTCGACGTCGGGCGTGCCGTAGACGGCCGCGCTCGACGAGAACACGATGCGCGAGACGCCCGTCGACTCCATGGCGGCGAGGAGGGTCGAGGTGCCGGTCACGTTCTGCTGGTAGGTGTGCAGCGGCCGCTGCACCGAGACGCCCGCGTACTTGAAGCCCGCGAGGTGCACGACGCCCTGTACGCCGTAGCGCTCGAACGTCGACTCGAGCAGGCGCCCGTCAAGGATCGAGCCCTGCACGAACGGCGTGCCGTCGGCGACGAAGCCGCGCCGGCCCGACGAGAGGTCGTCGACGACGACGGTGTCGATGCCCTTCGCCTGGAATGCACGTACGACGTGCGCACCGATGTAGCCCGCTCCCCCGGTGACCAGCCAGCTCATGTTCCGCCTCTCCGGCGGCGGTGTCTCCGGCGCCCCCACGATGGTACCGGTGGGTTGGGGAGCGAGCGCAGCGGGCGTCTCGAAAGCGAGACCCCGCTGCGCGGTCAGAACTCGCCGAGATGCTCGACGTGGCGGGTGCGGTCGCGGATCTCGGGGCGGCCATAGCCGTCGAAGTCGAGTCGCACGAGGGTGGCGATGACGCCCCACAGGGCGAGCGCGGCGAGGAGGAAGAGGATGACCAATGACATGGCAGTAAATCTATGTATTGCAAGATCCTGCCGACAGTGGCAGTGTTGACACAGATCCACTCATTCCTGCCATCGCTGCCACCGCTCCGGAGGTTCCCGTGCTCCGCTCCATCGCCTGCCTCGCCGTCCCGCAGATGGCGCCGTTCGAGTTCGGCGTGATCTGCGAGGTCTTCGGCATCGACCGCTCCGAGCACGGCGGCCCCGTGTTCGACTTCCACGTGGTCGCCGCCGACCCCGGCACCGTCTCGACGAAGCTCGGCTTCGACCTCGTCGTGCACGAGGGCCTCGACTTCGCACGCACCGCCGATCTCGTCGCCGTTCCCGCCGCACTCATCGACCAGCCGGTCGACGACCGCATCGCCGAGGTCCTCCGCGACGCGGTCGCACGTGGCGCCTGGGTGCTCAGCGTCTGCTCGGGCGCGTTCATGCTCGGCAAGGCCGGACTGCTCGAGGGCCGGCGCGCGACCACCCACTGGATGTACACCGACCGGCTCGCCGCCGACTTCCCGGGCACCGAGGTCGACCCCGACGTGCTCTTCGTGCAAGACGGACGAGTGGTCACCGGCGCCGGCACGGCCGCCGGCATCGACGCCGCCCTGCACATCGTGCGCACCGAGCTCGGCGCGAGCGCCGCGAACGTGATCGCACGGCGCATGGTCGTCCCGCCCCAGCGCGACGGCGGCCAGTCGCAGTTCATCCAGACGCCCGTCGTCGAGTGCCGCAGCGAGTCGTTCGCGACGATCACGGCGTGGATGCTCGAGCATCTCGACGAGGACCTCACGGTCGACCTGCTGGCCCGCAAGGCGCTCATGTCGGCGCGCACGTTCGCCCGCCGGTTCCGCGCCGAGACGGGCACGACCCCGAACGCCTGGCTCAACCGCCAGCGGCTGCTGCGCGCGCAGCAGCTCCTCGAGGCGAGCGACCTCAACCTCGAGGAGATCGCACGCGAGACCGGGTTCGGCACCGCCGCGGTCATGCGGCACCACTTCGTGAAGGTGCTGCAGACGACGCCGACCGCCTATCGCCGCCTGTTCGGCATGCGGGCGGCGAGCTGACGCGGCATCCCCGAACCGGATGCCGCGGGCCGAGGTGCGGGCGGGTCAGCCGGCGCTGTGCGCGAAGGCGCGCAGTTCGCGGGGCGCTGCGCGGAAGCAGTCGAGCGGCACCCCGGCCGATGCGTCGCCCCAGTGCGGGAGCGCCACATACGTCTCGCCGTCGATGGCGACCTTGCTGTGGCGCAGCAGATCGAGACCTCCGACCTCGATATATGCGCGAGCGTCGCGCTCCCTGCCCGCGAGAATGAGCGCGTACAGCACCTTCGACTCGGCAGGGACCGCGCTCCAGACGTCGGCGCGGTCGAACGGCGGCGCGAGTCGTTCGAGGCCCGTGCGCAGTACCTCGTAGGCCTCGGCGCCCATGCCGGGCAATTGCGCGGCGGCGATCGCGATGTCGTTCGAGAGGTACTGCACCAGGCGCGTGCGGCTGAGGTCGGCCCCCGCCTCGCGCTCGAGCACGGCCAGTGCCGCGAACGTCGTCGAGAACCGATCGGCGATCTGGCGCGGAAGCGCCGTCTGCTGGGTCATCGACGAACCGTCGTGCCGAATGCGCCACGAGACCGCCTTGCGATGCAGCACGTCGAAGGCCGTCGCCCGGGAGTAGGCCTCGGCGCTCACGATCTGATCCTGGAAGTGCCCGCCCTCGGGAAACCTCATCGCCGCGGCGTCCCAGAAACTGCGCCGGTAGACCTTGCTCCATTGCACGGCGTTGACCATGATCGCCGGGTGTTCGGCGAGCGTGGTCCGCTCGATCGTCGACTCGTGGGCCTCATCGATCCAGAACGCCGCCGGCCGGCGACGCCGCCCGACGAGTCGATCGTACGATCCGACCGCGAAGTCCGATCCGGTGCGCTCGAGACTGCCGACGAGGTCGCGGTATGCGCCCGCGAGCAGGATGTCATCGCCATCGACGAAGGCGAGGTATTCACCGCGCGCGTGCGGGATGGCGAAGTTGCGCGCCGCGTTCGGGTCGGAGAAGCCGACGTCGAACACCCGCACCCGCGAATCGCGTCGCCGCCATCGTTCGAGCTTGGCACGCGTGCCGTCGGTGGATGCATCGTCGACGACGAGCACCTCGACCCGCCAGTACCCCTGGCCGAGCACGGATCGCAGGCTCGCGTCGATGTACGTCGCGACGTCCTTCGCCGGCATGACGACCGAGATCCATCCGCGACCGCCGTCGTCGAGCGGAGCGCTGCGTGCCTTGCGTCTGCCGCGACGGTTGCGCACGCTGATCGACACGTCGGAGAGGAGCAGGCGAGAGTACTGGGCCACGCGTTCGCGCACCCTGTCGAAGTCGGTGATCATGGCAGCTCCGACGCTATGAAGCCGAGGTGTGCCCGAAGATGAACGCTGCACGAACGTTCGGCGTCGAGCCGCGAAAGGTTGAGCAGGTATGGTCGCTCATCGATCGGCCCGCGGCTGCGTCGTCACTTCGACGACGCCGGGTTTCCGCGGGTCGGCGCTGCGATGTTCCGTTCAGAATTTCCGTTCAACCGAGGAGATCACGTGAGCCCGACGCCCAGCGTCTCCATCGTCATACCGCTGCACAACGACGAGGAGTGGGTCGCGAACGCGCTCGAGAGTTGTATCGGCCAGAGCCTGCGCAACATCGAAGTCGTCTGCGTCGACGACGCCTCCACGGACGGCACGTGTGCGGTGGTCGAGTCGTTCCGGCGACGCGATGCTCGGATCGTGCTACTGAAGCAGGACCGCAACCGCTCCGCGTTCCAGGCGCGACGGCGCGGGGTGGAGGCGGCGACTGCGCCGTACGTGCTCTTCCTGGACGGTGACGATGAACTGCACCGGGATGCGGCTCGCGTCGCCCTTGATCGGGCTCGCGCCGACTCGGCGGACGTCGTCGGCTTCGGGGTCGATGTCGTGATGCCCGACGGATCGACCGGAGGGGGCTTCGAAGCCTCGCTCCAGCCACGCCGCCGCCGACTCGAAGGCGGCGAGATCGTTCGGGCGATCTTCCCGCCCGGTAAGACGGCACAGGGTCACCTGTGGTGCAACCTGTATTCGCGCGACCTCTTGACCGCTGCGTATGCCGGCCTCCCCGAGGATCTCGTGCTCTCCCGCGCCAACGACATTCCGATCACGTTCCTCGCGATCGCGATGGCGAAGCGGTACGTCTCGACGGCGAAGCACCTGTACCGCTACTTCTTCCGCCGCGGTCGGAGCGGTCATCGCGTCGAGCACATCGACACGTTCAGGTTCTATCTCGGAGCGGTCGAGTCGATCGAGGTGATCGACGAGAGCGTTCGTCGGGTCGCGAACGGACTCGCGGACGCACCGGGTGTTCTCGCCAGTTATCACTCCGCGCGACTCTCGATCATCGGCAACGTGCTCAAGTACTGCGTGCGGGACGTGGCGCCCGCTGTCCAGGACGATTGCCTCGACCTGCTCGTCGAGCGCGTCGGCCTCATCGACGCCGTTCGGTCGGCGGCGGACTTCTGCCACGAAGCCCTCCCCTTGCTCGCACATCGTGCTGAGATGCCGGCGATGCCCGATCGAGTCCGTGGTGTGCTGATCACCACGAACGACCTGACGACCGGCGGCCTGCAAGGCGTCGTCGCAGCTCAGGCTCGCTCATTCGCCGAGCAGGGACTCGCGGTGACGATCGCCGTGCACCGGCTCGAGGGCGCCGTGCACGATCTGCCCGCGAGCGTGCGCGTCGTCGAGATCGTGGGGGCGACCCGCGCCGACAAGCTCGCACGGTGGCGAGAGGTCTGCCGCTCCGATGACATCGACGTCGTCATCGACCACCACATCCTCTACAACGACAGCTGGCCCTACTTCGCGGTCGTCGCGGGAGCGGTCGGAGTTCCGACGATCGGCTGGCTGCACAATTTCGCACTGCGCACGGTCTACGACTTCAGCACGCGCGGCGCCGTCCTGCGCAGCTACCTCCCGCTCCTCAGCACGGTGGTCGTACTGTCGGCCGAAGATGTGTCGTACTGGAAGCTGCAGGGTGTCGAGCGTGTCGTCTGGCTCCCCAACCCGCCGTCTCCGTTGCTGGCGAGCCTCGGCCGGCAGGTGCTTCCGAAGTCTCCGCCCGAAGGCCGCATCGATCTCGTCTGGTGGGGGCGGCTGCAACAGCACACGAAGCAGGTGCGGGACCTGATCGCGATCGCCGAGGAGCTGCGCCGCATCGATGTCGACTTCCACCTCACGATCATCGGCCCCGATACGCACGACCTCACCGCCGCCGACCTCATGGCCGATGCGAGGAGTCGGGGCGTGGCAGACGCCGTCAGTCTGCCGGGCGCCCTCCACGGCGACGACCTGCTCGCCGCGTTGGCCGAGGCGCACCTCTTCATCTCGACGAGTGTCATCGAGGGCAATCCACTCACGATCGTCGAAGCGCAGGCGATGGCGCTGCCCGTCGTCATGTACGAACTCCCGTGGGTCGAGAGCGTCAAGGACAACGCCGGCGTCATGGCGGTCCCCCAGGGCGCGATCGTGGAACTCGCTGAGGTCGTCGACGGGATCCAGAAGGATCCGGGTTCCTACGTCCGGCTGTCTGCGGCTTCGATCGCGGCCGCCGAGCGCGTCCGCTCCGCGGACCTGAAGGCGTTGTACGCGCAACTGCTCGCCGGCTCGGTGCCCGCGGACTACTCCCCCGAGCCGTCGCTCGCAGATGCCGCACTCCTGCTCGAATGGATGACGTTCTACTCCGAGCGGAATGTGCGTGCCCAGGCACGAAGCACACGACGTCTCCACGCTCGCCTGCATGCTGAGCTGGAGGCGACGAGGCGGTCGTTCACCTTCCGTGTCGGCCGAGTCGTGGCGTATCTGCCGCGTCAGCTCGCGAGGATGGCTCGCCGTTGGGCAGCCCCGGGCACGGGCGCGCCGAAGCGCACCTCCGACGCCCCGGTCGGAGCGACGGTCGCCGTCGAGACGATTGCGGCGCAACTGCCTGCGGCCGCTGACCACCGCAGCGAGGCGAGTGAACGGGGCAGTGTCGTGCGTTGATCGAGGATCAGCGCCTGCCGAGACCGCGGTACTCGAATCCGGCCGCGATCCAGTCGTCGACGTCGAGCACGTTGCGCGCGTCGATGATGCGCGGCACCGCCATGAGCGACGCGACGTGCTCGGTGTCGAGCGACCGGTACTCGCTCCACTCGGTCACGAGCACCGCGAGCTCGGCGCCGCGAAGCGCCTCGTCGACCTCGGCGACGTAATCGAGCTGCGGATGCCTGAGGCGCGAGTTCTCGATGCCGTGCGGATCGGTGGCGACCACCACGGCACCCAGCCCGTGCAATCGTGCGGCGACATCGAGCGCAGGCGAGTCGCGGACGTCGTCGGAGTCGGGCTTGAAAGTGAGCCCGAGCACTGCGATCCGCTTCTCGAAGACCGAGCCGCCGAGCATCTCGACGGCGAGGTCGATGACGCGCTGGCGCCGGCGGAGGTTGATGAGGTCGACCTGGCGGAGGAATGCGACCGACTCGGCCCGCCCGAGCTCTTCGGCCCGCGCGGTGAATGCGCGGATGTCCTTCGGCAGGCACCCGCCGCCGAACCCGATGCCGGCGTTCAAGAACCGGCGGCCGATGCGGGCATCGTGGCCGATCGCGTCGGCGAGGGTCGTGACATCCGCGCCCGTCACCTCGGCGATCTCGGCCATGGCGTTGATGAAGCTGATCTTGGTGGCGAGGAACGCGTTCGCTGCCGTCTTCACGAGTTCGGCCGTCGCGAGGTCGGTGACGATGCGCGGCGTGCCGCCGTCGATCGCGGCGCGGTAGACCTCGTCGAGCACCCCGGCGTGCGCCTCGTCGGTGACGCCGTACACGATGCGATCGGGTGTGAGCGTGTCGGCGACCGCGAAGCCCTCGCGCAGGAACTCGGGGTTCCACGCGAGCCCCGCGCCGGTCGTGGCGACACGCTCGGCGAGGGCGGCCGCGGTGCCGACCGGTACGGTGCTCTTGCCCGCCACGAGCGATCCCGGTGCCAGCACCGGCAGCAGTGCGTCGATCGCCCCGTCGACGAACCGCAGGTCTGCGGCGTTCGCGTCGGCGAGTTGAGGGGTGCCGACCGCGAGGAAGTGCACGTGCGCGTCGGCGGCTTCGGTGATGTCGGTCGTGAACCGCAGGCGGCCGCTCTCGACGCCCTCGAGGAGGAGTTCGGGCAGGCCCGGCTCGTGGAACGGAGCCTCGCCGACGACGAGCTTCGCGATCTTGGCCGGGTCGGTGTCGACGCCGATCACCTCATGCCCGAGCTTCGCCATCGCGGCGGCGTGCACCGCACCGAGGTATCCGCAGCCGATCACCGAGAGCTTCACGTGCCTCCTTCAGGTCGCGCCGGTAGGTCGCTCGACCCATTGTGGCGCCACCCGCATGAGCACACCTTGCGCCAGACGTGGACGTCACCGTACGTTCACCTGCCCGCCATGCGCGCGGCGTCACGCGACGCTCGGGCCGGCTGACCTCAGCGAGCGGTACCGTTCGTCGCGACCCAGGCGACTCCGGGCCCGCTCACCGCGATGCGGTGCTCGTCGGGTGTGACGTACACGACGTCGCCGCGCTCGAGGCGGTGCTCGCCGAGCTCACCCCGCAGCACGATCGACCCGCCGTCGGCGATGACGATCGCGGGCCCGTCGAGGTCGACGGCGCCACCGGCGACCCGGTGCAGCACGAAGTCGGGCACGTCGGGCCGGAAGGTCTCGACCCCGGGCGCGCTCTGCTCGGGAGCGAGCCGCGGCGGCGGACCCGGCGTGAAGTCGAGCACGTCGACCAACTCACCGACATCGATGTGCTTCGGCGTGAGCCCGCCGCGCAGCACGTTGTCACTCGCGGCCATGAGCTCGATGCCGAGCCCGTCGAGGTAGGCGTGGATGTTGCCGGCCGCGAGGTAGAGCGACTCCCCCGCGCGCAGCCGCACCCGATTCAGCAGCAGCGAGAGCACGATGCCGGGGTCGCCGGGGTAGGCCTCGGCGAGCGCGACGACCGTCTCGAACGACAGCGCGTAGGGCGACGCCGCGGCCTCGGGCGACGCCGAGAGGACGACGACCCGCTCGATGACCCAGCTCGCCTCGCCGGTGTCGCCGCCGCGGCCGTCGCGCAGGAGCCACTCGACCGTCGTGCGCAGCGGATCGACTCCGGTGAGGTGCGCCTCGAGCAGGTCGAGTGCTCCGGGCTGCGGATCCTCCGAGGCCGCATCGGCTGCGCGGAGGACGGCGAGCACGCCCTGCACCTCTTCGAGCGGGCGGAACCCCGACAGCGCGTCGAAGGTCTCGCTCACCGCGACGATGAGCTCGGGCTTGTGGAACTCGTCCTTGTAGTTGCGGTCGTACGCGTCGATCGCGACCCCCTCCGCCTCCTCACGGGCGAAGCCGGCCCGCGCCTGCGCCGGCGTCGGGTGGGCCTGCAGCGAGAGCGGGCCGCCTGCGGCGAGCACCTTGAGCAGGAACGGCAGGCGGGCGCCGGCCGCCGCGAGTTCGGGCCCCAGCGTGGTCACGGGGTCGGCCGCGATCCATCCCGCGAGATCGGCATGGCCGATGGATGCCTCGTCGACGACCTTCGCCGGAGAGCCCGCGTGCGCCCCGAGCCAGAGTTCGGCCTCGGGCCCGCCCGATGCGTCGCGGCCGCGATAATCGGCGATGGCCCTGCGCGATCCCCAGGCGTAGTCGCGGGGGGTGTTGTCGATCGCCACGAACATCGATGAAGTTCCTCTCGTCGGCCTGCTCCCAAACTAGCGGGCGCCGACGGCACGGAGACGAGACACAGGTTCGCTCGACTACCATCGTCAGGTGCTTTCGGCGACCCTCTCCCCCCGCGTCTCGACGCGCGACGGGCTCGTCGCCTCGTCTCGGCCACGACTCGCGCTACTGGACGGGCTGCGATTCTTCGCCGCCTTCGCGGTGCTGATGTTCCACTACACCGCCCGCGAGAACCTCGCCTGGGGCATGCCGGTCGCCGAGGCGTTCCCGACGCTTCACGAGTTCACCGCGGTCGGCTTCTTCGGCGTCGACCTCTTCTTCGTGATCTCGGGGTTCGTCATCGTGATGTCGGTCTGGGGTCGCGACCTCCCGAAGTTCGTCGGCTCCAGGTTCGGCCGCCTCATGCCCGCGTACTGGGCCGGCGTCGCCCTGACCTCGGTGCTGCTGCTGTTCGTCTGGCCCGAGGGCAAGGACGTCTCGGTGACGCAGTCGGCCGCGAACCTCACGATGCTGCAGTCCGCGCTCGGCGTGGGGCACATCGACGGCGTCTACTGGACGCTCTGGGTCGAGTTGCGCTTCTACCTGCTGATCGGTGTCTTCGTGCTCATCGGCATGAATCGACAGCGCTTGCTCGCGTTCGCGGCCGTCTGGCCCGCGGTCGCCGCGATCGCGGACCGCAGTGGCGCCGACTTCGTCGCAACGCTGCTCATCTCCGACTACGCGCCCATGTTCGCCGCCGGCATCGCGATCTTCATGCTCACCCGGGATCGCCGCAATCCGCTCATCTGGCTCGTGCTGCTCGGCAACACGGCGATCGCGGCGGCCTGGGTCGGGCCGCACGACGTGCGGCAGGTGCTCGACACCACCGGCGTCGCGCTCCAGCCGTTCACGGTCTCGGTCATCCTCACGGTCTGCGTCGCGGTCGTCGCGCTCATCGCGCTCACGCCGCTCAGCCGCGTCTCGGCCGCCTGGCTCGTCCCGATCGGAGCCCTCACCTATCCCCTGTACCTCATCCACGAGTACTGGGGCTGGTGGATCATCACCGAACTGCACGACCTGGCTCCGACGCCGGTCGTGCTCGGCGCGACGTTCGTCATCATGATGGCCGCGGCGTGGGCGATCAACCGCTGGATCGAGCGCCCGTTCGGACCGAAGCTGGCCAAGGCCGTCGAGCACGCCGCACGCAGCCTGAAGCCCGAACGCACCACGGTCACTGCCACCGGTGCGGAACCGCACCACCCCGACGCTGTGCGTCGACACGTGTCAGGCGCGGACCACTCGCAGCACTCCGGACCGGGTGCGGGTTCGCCGCCGAGGCGGCGGTCGCACTAGCTCGCGTCAGTCCGCGGGCGATAGGGCACGTCACGCGCCTCGCCGCGCACGATCGCGCCGGCGATGCTGTCGACCCCGGCCCGCGCGACGTCGTTCTTGTAGGTGAGCTTGTGCACCCACGAATCCGCCAGCAGCCGGTCGAACAGGCCGTCCCGGTCCGGCCGGTGCAGCGCCGCTTGCAGGGCGAGCGCCTGTCGGGGATGCCGGTGCGCCGAGGCATCCCATTCGGCCGCGAACCGCTCGTCGAACCAGTAGAGCATCTCGAGGGTGTAGTGCAGCTGGAAGTAGTCGAGCAGGCGACGCTCGCGCTCCCACCAGAGCAGCATCGCCTCGCGCAGCATCACGGTGCTGTACGCGCCCGGTCGCGACGCCATGAACCAGGTGCCGACGCGCGGGCCCGAGTAGTTGAAGACGAAGAAGTCCTGGCGGGTGAGCGACGGTTCGGCGTCGACGGGGTCGCCCGTGAGCAGACAGGTCGCGTCGAGCCAGACGCCGCCGAACCGGCTCAGCACGTCGAGCCGGACCAGGTCGGAGAGGTGCGTGTAGTTCGTGCCGACGTCGCGAAGCACCTGCGACGGTAGCCCCGAGTAGAACCCGAGGTTCGAGGCGTCGAGCTCGTGCAGTCGCCCCGGTGCCGTGTGCTGCTGCATCGATTCGTGGCAGCGGCGCACGATCGCAGGCGCACCGGTGAATCCCTGGTGCCAGTACGTGAAGACCGGAGGATGCTCGTCCGTCGCGAGCGACGACTCGGTCGTGACGGGGTCGGCGGCTCGCGCGCGGATCTCATCGAGATGATCGCGGACGAAGACACCGAGCTCGCGTCGCGCCCACATCGACTTCGGGTCGGCCGCGAGCGCCCGCTCGAGGTCGAACGGAAGCCCATCGTCGGAGGCCGCCGCCTCGGTCGAGAGGCGCTTCGAGGCGGCGAGGTCGCCCCGCTTGTCGGCGATGGCGGCGCGACGGTACAGCGCCTCGGGGCGCTGCGCGCCATCGGCGACCGCCTCGAACTCGGCGAGCGCACGAGCGGCGTCGCCGGATCGGACCGCGAGTCGTCCGAGTTCGAGATGAACGGCGTCGGGCTGCGCCGTGGTCGCGAGCGCCGCGGTGAGCTCGCGCCGTGCGAGCTCGACGTCGCCGCGCGCCGCCGCGAGCAGTCCGCGGAAGTGGGCCGACTCCCGGTCGCCGTTGCGATTGGCGCGGACCCACCCCTCGATCGCCGCCCGTTCGGCTTCGTCGTCGAGACCGGCCGACATCGCTCGCGCGAGCGACGGCAGATCGGCTGCCGCGTCGACGATCTGCTGGATCGGGCGGAGCGCCCTCCTCGAGCGCGACGCATCCGTCGCCCCCGACCATGCGAAGTCGTGGAAGTCGGTCCGCGGCATCCCGCCGTCGAAGTACGAGAACGTGCTCGTGCCCTCGACGACCGAGAGCCGATCCCAGTAGACGACGCCGCCGCCTTCGGCCATGCCCGACACGTACCGGATCCAGGCCCCCGTCGCGGTGGACGGGATCGTGAACTCGTGCGTGATGAGGTGCTCCCCCGGCGCGTCGTCGGCCGAAGCCGAGGGTGCGGGGTTCCAGTGCTTGACGCCGGCGATCTCCCAGCCCGGCGAGATCGAGAGGCGGGTCTTGGCGAGCGGTCCCGTGAGCCGCTTCGGGAGGAACACGACCGCGCTCGCGCGGTAGGTCTTTCCGGGCTCGAGCCCGATGCGGAAAGCGCCGTCGCGCCCCTCCGGCGCGAAGTGCGTGTCAAAGCTCCCGGTGGTTCCTTCGACCCGCAGCGAGCGTCCACCGGGCTCCGCGGCCCAGTCCGTCGAGACGACGGCGGTGTTGTTGACGTGCACGTAGAAGCCGTCGGGCGACGCACCGTCACCGCTCGCCCCGGTGAATCGGGGATTCGTGATCAGGTTGACCCGCGGAGGGGGCGGCGCCGCCGGAAGGTAGCGCCGAACCCGCCGGGCGACCGCTCGCCGAACGTCCATGTCAGTGCTCCGCCGTCTCGTGGTCGATCTCCGGCCGAGGCGAGACGGGCGGCGGAACGATGACGGGTGGATTCGACGGCCGTGCGCCGGGCTCGTCGAGGTCGACGGGGCCCGAGCCGAACACGCGACCCGCGGTCTCCTGGAGCCGAGCGACGTTCCGCTTCCAGACGCGGCGGAATCCCACGTCCTGCTGGAGCCGGAGCAGACCGGGTCCCGGGCCCCGGGTGCGCGCGAGCGACAGCGGGAGCGAACGCGTGATCTCGGGTATCGGCTTGCCGCGCAGGTATGCGATGAAGTCGGAGACCTGGAACTTCGGAGCGAACTCCCGCTCGACTCCACCGAGCTCGACGGCATCGCGCAGCGTCGCGAGGTTCTTGCGGTAGACGTCGGCGGTGGGGTCGACGCGGAAATGGTCGAATCCGAACCGGAACGCGTCCCTCCAGAGACGGTCCTCGTCGAAGAACGGCAGCGCCATCGAACGCTTCACGAACTCGACGAGCCTGGGCGTCGTGGCCTCGAAGAGATCGACGTCGTAGTCTCGTCGACGGTAGACGGGAACGACGCGGTCGCCGTTCCGTCGATACCCCTCGGTGGTGCCGTAGGGCAGATTCGCGAAGATCGCCTCGATGAGCAGCAACGACTCGGACGCGGCCGTGTAGTTGTGCCGGATGCTCACGCCCTCGGTCGGGTAGATGCTCCGGGCGTAGTAGAACGGCGTGTCGACCGGCCGACCGGCCGCGTGCTCGAGCAGTCGCGCGAGGCAGTCCTGCGTGTATCCGCGCCCCCAATACTCGACGAACGCGAACGACTCGTCGAGATCGATCTCCTGGCGGAGGTAGGCGACCGCGACCTCGCGATCGGCCTCGGCGATGTCGCTGAGGCGCCGACGATAGGCAGCCGACGACTTGAGCGCGGCGACGATGTTGCCCGCCGTGTAGCCGTCGAACGTGCCCGCCTTCTCGTACTGCTCGAACTCTGGGAACAGCTCGAGCAGCTCGTCTCGGCTGAGCCGGCTCGCTTCGACGAGCGACGAGAACGATCGGATGCCTCCGAAGCTGCCGTGGCCCGCGAACGTGTCGTCGTCGATGCCTTCGATCTGCGACGCCAATCGCCAGGCGCGTCGAGACCCGTAGATGTAGGCCGTGCTGATCGGCAGTCCTCGCGCCTCGATGATCGCGTCGGCGATCGCCTTCATGTGATGGCCGTCGCGCGAGATGAAGTAGAGCTTCGAGTACCCGCGGGCGACCGCGTCATCGAGCGCCCACTTCACGTAGGGCACGAGGAACAGCGACACGTTGCGGAAGACGAACTCCTCGGGCTCGCTGAGCTCCTCGAGTCGGGCGTCGCGCAGCACGCCGGCGAGCAGGAACGCGTCGTAGGTGTCGGCCGATTCGATCATCGCCGTCTCGAACTCGTCGAACACGGGTGTCTCGAGCGGCACCGGGGTGATGCCCATCCGCTCGGCCATGCGCACGTCGGCGTGCGGATTGTCGCCCGTGTGGACCCACTCGCCGAAGTCGTACTGGAGGTCGAGGTACGCCCGGACGTACAGCCGACCAGTCGACTTCTGCACGCCGTGCTCGTTGGAGAGGAACACCGGCAGTCCGACGAGGTCGGGTGACGCCTTCGCGAGCATGGCATCGATGACGGTGCGCGGCAGGTACATGTCGCTGATGAGGATGACCGTCTCGCCGGCGGCTCGAAGCTCGCGCACACGTTCGACCATCGCCGCGTCGGCGTAGGTGTCGGCGATCTCGGCCTCGATCTCCCACGCCTTCAACTGCTCGGCCTGTTCGACCGTCAGCGAGTACAACTCGGCGATGCGCTCGTAGATCTCGTCGAGGGTGATCTCGAAGTGCAGGTCGACCGCCCGTCGCGGGTCCTTCCGCTTCGCCTCGCGCACGGCGGCTTCGGCCTGCTGCCGGAGTTCGATGAACCGCTGCACGAGTCGCTCGGGGAAGCCGAGGTTCGAGGCCTCGGCGCGCTCGCGCACGAGGTAGAAGATCGAGATCGGCAGCACCGAGGTCCGGTGGATCACCGTGTCGAAGATGTCGAAGCTGTAGAGCGTCGGCAGTGACACGTCGGTCAGTTCGTAGGCCAGGGCCCGATCGACGAGGGTCTCGAAGGTCTCGGGAGTCGAGTACGCCCAGAACACCTCGGAGAGGCGGAGCAGCTCGTCGGGTTCGACGGAGTTCTCGTCGCCGAGCGAGGCCAGCAGCCCCTCGAAGTCGGTCACGACCGTCCCGCAGGACAGTGAGAAGTAGTCGAGCTCGGGTTCGAGCGCGGCCGGGTCTTCGTGATCGAACGCGTAGCGGATGAATCGGTTCGCGCCTGCCGCGATGAGGTCGTAATGGATCGACGAGTAGTCGATGATCGAGAGGTCGATGTCCTCGAAGATCTCGTAGACGTCGTCGGCGTTGTCCCAGAAGAGCAGCCGCGGCTCGTCGGCGTACTTCTCCTTCAGGCTCTGGTAGGTGCGGTCGGCCTCGAGCTGCGGATGCATCTTGAGGATGAGCAACTGGCCGTTGCGCTCGAGCGTCGACACCAGCCGGTCGATGTCGGGCAGGGCCCGATGCACGAAGTCGTCGTTTCCGGAGAGACGGTAGGTCGGTGCGTACATCACGACCTCGGTCGACGCCGGAAGGCCCTGCCGAGCACGCACGTCGTGGTCGAACGTCTCCACCCGGCCGAATCGACGGACGAACTCGTTCTGCGGGTACCCCGCACGGATGACCTGCGCCTCGGTGAAGTCGATCTGCGTCTTGAAGTGCTCCTCCATCGTGGGCGAGGTCACGAGCAGCATCTGACTGTCACGGTAGGTCTTGTTGTTGCGGATGTACTTCGCCGCGATGCGGGGCAGCAGAAAGCCGTCGGTCATCGCGCGTTCGATTCGCTTGACTCCGACGCCGTGCCAGAGGTTGAGCAGCACGATGCCCGCCATGAGGTCAGGAATCTGCTCCTTCACCTGGTTGACGACGAAGACACCGGCCCGCTCCTGCAGGCTGCGCCCGGCACGGGACTGGAACGTGACGGCCTTGTAGCCGAGCTTGCGCACGCGCCGCGCCGTCTCGACGGAGTCGGTGATCCACCAGCTGTCGAGGTCGGGGCGCATTCGGCTCGTGTAGAGGAACAGCCATTTCGGATTGCCGCTGAACTCGGCCGCGTTGAAGAGCCAGGTGCGGCGGTCTCGTTCGGGGGTGGGGGAAGGCAAATATGTCTCCAGAATCCTCAGAGAGCGATTGCAAAAGTCTACGCGTTCGTCGTTCTGTTCTGTCGAGCCAGGTTCTGTGAGGCTGTGATTCACGCCTTTCCCGACTGAGGCCTTCGATCTCACTTCATGAACGAGCGCAGTTTCTGACGAACAGCAGCCGGAAGGACCCTCCTCATGACGCCTCTAATCGGGTGGTCCCGAGGAGCCGCAACGATCACCGAGCCCGTGGGGTCGATTGATTCGGGGATGTTCCGGTCCGTCTGCAGGTGTCGATTCTCCCATCGGATGTTTCGCCTGACAATCCGCACGGGGTTGCCGACGGCGACGACGTTCTCGGGAACCGTCTTGCCCGGGACCACCGCTGCCGCCCCGAGGATCGTTCCCGAGCCGATCTTTGATCCGGGCAACACCATCACATTGCGTCCTGTCCACACATGAGCCTCGAGCGTTGTGTCGCGCGCGCGATTGAGTCGTGCACCAGTCATTGAATCGTAGAACGGATGCGAGTCGTCAGTCCGAATACTGTTCATCGCGCCGATCAACGAGTCGGAGCCGATGTGGAGGGTGGTTCCTTCGGCCGTCGAGAGCTCAGTGCCGGGCCCGATGTAGACATGACGGCCGATATCGATTCGGCACCCCTCGCCCAACGACATCGCAGCATTGACGTTACTGTCGGGGCCGATCGTGACTGTGGATCCGGAGCCCCGGAAACTGACACTCCCCCACGCTCTGCCCGCCCCAATCTGCAAGACGCAATCACTGACTGTCGGCAAGAATTCGACGCGAAGGCTTTCGGGGCGCGCACCAAGGATACGGTTGTTGCGATCATCTGAGAACGTGACCTCGAGAACCACCTGCGCCCCTTCCTCCGCGCTATTCGACCGCGACCCCACGCGCTCCGGCGCGCGCCATGATCAGCCATGCCGCGCGCTCCGACGCGTGACCGTCATCCAACCCAGCGAATTGCTCCCTGAACCGCGCATAGTCATCGGCGAAATCCCGAACCGACCGGTCAATGGATCTGATCGTCGATGCAAGATCGTCGACTGAGCCGACTTGCGGACCTGGTGCGGTGTCGTCGAACGGGATCAGCGAAGGAGCTGAAGCAAAGAACTCCTCCTTATCCGGCACGAAGAAGACCATCGGCTTGCCGGTCACGCCGAAATCGAATCGAATGGAGGAGTAATCGAAGAGCCCGATGTCCGCGCCGATGATCAGGTCGTTGACATCCGGGTGATATGTGACGTCGATGACGCGATCATCAGCCGCCATCGTATAGCTGGCGTCTCGGCCGTGCGCCGGGTGTCCTCGCAGCAGAACGACGTACTCGTCGCCGAGTTCCTCGGCGAGTTCGCGGGGGTCCACGAACGTGACCATCTTCGACGCCCACGGTGACGTGGCGAGATAGTCGCGCCATGTAGGCGCGTAGAGAATGGCCGTCTTCCCGTCGCGGATGCCGAGCCGCTGACGAACATCGGCCCGTTCGCCCACGGACGTCGCAACGAGACGGTCATTCCGCGGATGTCCGACTTCTGCGATTTCCGCAGACACCGGGAAATTCTCCCGGTACAGGCGCGTCGCAAGAGGGGTCGGAGAAAGCAGCATCGTCCACTTCTCTCGCCAGTCCAAGCTGCGCTGGACCTGCCGATCCGTGAAGCCGAGAGCTTCCCATCTGCCGACGCCCATCATCTTGAACGGATGCCCATGATACGTCTGGACGACCTGTTGACCTTCACGAGGCGCCAGGAACTCGGGGACCTCATGGTTGTAGCAGAGAACCCGTGCCGTGTTCAGCACCGAAAAGTACTCGGCGGAATCGATAATCACCGATGAGTCGTCAAACGGCACTCGGACAGAAGCATCCTTGATGCCCCAAATCACTCGGATGCCCGGGAAGTCTCGGCGAATGACCGAGGCGATCGCGAGCTGCGAGTCGTTGACCTGATCTCCTTGGAGACACTGCATGTAGACGATGTCTTGCAGTGGACCCGAAGCAGATTCGTACTCGCTGATCGCCGTGCGGATTTCACGCGGCGTCCGCAACGCGAGAGGCGCCGCATCCACACTGATGCCGATCTGCCTGTTCTTCGCGCGGGTGACCGTCACCGTCTGCCGCTCAGCCCGCAGCCGTCTCAACGGTAGCCGGGCATCCAGATCGATCGAGGTACGGACAGCGATCGGCTGCTCGCTCGAGCGGTCGTTCGCAATTGCGCGAAGCGTATACGCCCCCGAGGGTACCGACTGAAGATGCCATCCATCTACCGGATTCTGCTCGAGCGGGAACCGGACGATGTTCAGGTCGCGATCGTGCTCGCCCTCGATCACACCGCGACGGCTGATGAGTTGGAGTGTCAGACGTTGAGAAAGATCCCGGACCCGGGCGATGATCCACCGCCCTTCGACGGTGAGATCGTCGATGATCGCGACGCTCCCAGGAGCGAAGAAGTACGGCTGGCTGTACCCCCCGACCATGAACTCGCTCTGACCCTTTACCGCTGCAGCACCGCTGTAGAGGCGCAACGAATACAAACCGTCAGTGGTCGACACTTTCACGCGCGCGTTGGACTTGAGCATCGGTGGGAGCGAAGGAACTGCTGCGACGATGGTGTCTCCGTCAACTCTGCTCGGGAGTTGAAGCGCGGGTTGCTCGGGCTTGGTGAAGACCACGCCCTTGGGATGGACGCCGACCGGCGAACTCACGGTGAGCGCCAAGTTGCCGTCGGCGTACTCAATTGACTGCACCTCGAGGATGCGTGCCTTGGAGGCAACCTTGACAGTCAGGCCCAGGCCCCCGCGATAACGGACGATGACTTCGTGGCTGGGATCCGCCTGCACCGCAACGGGCATGCCATCATCCGGCGCGAACCCGGTCGAATTGAATGGAACGACGACGCGCATTCCGGCAGACCGAACCACCAGCACGAATTGAAGGTCGAGGTCGCGATCGGCGGACGACCTGAGACGGGTGAGAGCTTCAGCCTCGACTCGCGCCACAAACCCGCTATCGCCATAAGTGAGATAGAGATGCTGCGTGAGCTCGCCGGCCAACGTCCGAGTCACGCGTTCGACGTCGACCGGGATCTGCACTCCTGCACTCGCATCACGAAGTTCACCCTCGATCGATTCGATCGGCGCGTCGAGACCCGGGAAGTAGACATGTCCGTGAATCAGAAGCTTCTGCCCACCTTCGACCCATTGCCAGCGGTTGAGCCAGGCCTGCGTGTCGAACTGCCACTCCGCAGCGATGAATGCCCAATCTGGGATCACCCCCCGCGGGGGGACCCAACTTGGCATTCGACCTCGGATCAATCCGTCCGTGCCTTCGGAGAACACCCACGCGTGCGGACTCCGACCTCGCTGGCCCAAGAACGCCATCGCAGATTCACGCTGACCGGCGAGGACGAGGTGGTAGAGCACCCGGTCTTGGACCGAGATCCGCCGGACGAGTTGCTCGCGCGGAATCAGCGGCCACAGTGCCCGGGTGGCGTCGACGATGGAAGCCCAGTACTCATCGTCTCCGTCGTACACCCTCGAGATCGTGAATGCGTCCGACTCGAACACCTGAATTGCGCGCTCGAGCTGCGCTGCGTCGTGGCCCGCACTGTGCAGGATTTCGAGCGAACGGCGGATCACTTCGACGCGGTCAAGGAGGTTCTGAACTTTTCCCGCCTGCTGGGTAATCGACGTCTGCTCGTCGCGAGTTCGCCATCGGACCAGCGGCCGCGCGAGCACATCGAACCTGCGAGCACGCACGTAGCCGCGACTCGCCGGCTCTTGATCTTCATAGGCCACACCCAGCGGATACGTTCCGATCTCGCGCACGAAGAATTCGTGCCGATAGACCTTCGACCAGGCGACGACGTTCGCTTGGATCTGCGGGAATGCGACAAGCGTCGTGCCACGTCTTTCCACCGCATGTGCTGCCCGGATCCACCGACCCGGCGACTGCAAGTGGCCGTTCTTCAAGAACCGGTACGGCGAGACGGCAAAGTCTGATCCGCTCGATCGAAGGGAGGAGATTGCGTATGCATACCCGTCGGGCTCGAGCACATCGTCCGAATCGAAGAAGGCGAGGAATTCGCCGGAGCAGTACCGAAGACCGGTGTTCCGGGCCGCCGCAAGGCCGGCATTCTCTTGTCGCACAACATGCACCCGGCGATCGGAACGTGCAATCCGCTCGATGATTGCCGGCGAACCATCCGTAGATCCATCGTCGACGACGATTACCTCGAGGTACTTGTAGGTCTGCGAGAGGACGCTCTCAAGGGCTGCCTCCACATAGCGCTCAACGTTGAAGACGGGTACGACCACACTGAGCAGGCCGCGCTCCACGGGCCCCCGCCCTCCTGGGAACTTACGACGCCAGCGTCGTACCTCGAGAAGAGTTGCCCGTTTTGCGTGCCCCAATGTCGCCCGAAGTCGGCGCTTCATCCCTTGATCACACTCCAACGTTGCCATCGACCTGATGGCCTGGGTACCAGCGATTACCCACTACTTCGTGAGCTTCTTCGACTCGGGATACATCCCTCCAAGGAAGATGTTCTCGTAGCTGTCGCTGATATGGCCGACGTCTACGACACGCTTGCCAACTGCAGCCAACCGGGACGTCAGCACCGTACCCGCAGGCCCGAGTGCGACGAGTACGAGATCAGAGGTATCCGCGGCCAGCACGTCAACCAAGCGATCGACGTCGTCGAATGCCTCGGTCGGAGTCGAATACTCGTACCGCACCGATGACAGATTGTCGAACAATTCAGGAATCAGCGAGAAACGCGAGTCCTTCCCCGTCACCACTGTCACACGCGCCCCCTCCCAGACTCGCCGCCAAGCTGCCACACCCTTCTGCCCAGTGACCTGGAAGTAGATCGGGCGAGTGACGTGCGCGACCCCACAACGCTGCCAGCCCATTGCGAGCGGCTTAAGGTCGCCCCAGATATCCGGCCACACGCCGCTCCAGTGCATGTCATGGAATACGAACGGAAAGCCCATCAAGACGTTCGGGGCGTCGTAGTCGGTGAACACCTGGCGCAGGGCGGCGGCAAGCTCCTCAGAGTTACGCTGAAAGCCTTGGTTGTGCTCGAGGCGCAACATGAAGCGGAACTCGCCATCTCCGAACCGCACGAAACTGAGGTGTTCGTCTGCGAGGGTCTCAACTGTCTCGACGAAACCCAGCTGACGCTCGTCGGTGAAGCGACGAACATCGTCGATGAACGGTGCCGCCGCAGCATGCACGAGGTCGCGGTATTGGGTTTTCCGAGCAGTCTGCGCTTCCCAGAGCTGCTTCTTCAGGACATCCAGTTCATCGGCGAGCAACTCGTTCTGCGCCTGCAGGGCCCCAACCAGCTCGCGCTGCGAGGCGAGAATTGCTCGCGATGTTTCCAGGATTTCCGAAGCAGCCGATCGCACCCGTCGAAGCATTGAGAACTCCCGACCTTCCCCACCCGCCGATCGGGCACCACAAGCCAGTAAGTATACTTGACTGCCGATGCCGTCGATCAGGCATCCCGCCCGGTATGCACCTTTGAGAATGGGTCCAGTGTGGTGGTTCAAGGCTAGGTACATCGGGGACGACAAGGGTGCGTAACTTCTTCATCGATCTCCTCGGACACGATGAACTGCTTCCGCTCCGGGAACGCGCACGGTCGACCGCGAACTGGGCGCGTGGAGTGGTCGGACGAGTCAGCCCCGCGACCGCCGGTCTCCTCAGCGTCGTCGTTCCCGCCTACGGCGTCGAGTCGTACATCGGAGAGTGTCTCGCCTCGATCAGCCGGCAGAACTATCGCAACATCGAAATCATCGTCATCGATGACGGTTCACCGGACCGCAGTGGCGAGATCGCGACCCGCCTCTCGCGTCGTGATCCGCGAATCTCAGTAATCCGCCAGGAGAACGGTGGGTTGAGCGCCGCCCGGAACGCGGGCGCCTCGGTCGCAAGGGGCGAGTTCATCACGTTCATCGACAGCGACGACGTGGTCGATCGCCACGTCTTCACGCAGGCGATCGAGTCGCTTCGCGCAACGGGGTCTGATTTCGCGGTCTCACCGTATCGGCGCAAGTATCGCAACGGCTTTCCGCCTGCCGCTCCTTGGATCCACGTGGCCCATGCCGTCGATCGGTTCGCGTGCACCTTGGAGGAATTCCCCGAAATCCAGGTGAACGCCGTCGCCTGGAGCAAGGTCTACCGGCGAAGCTTCTGGATCGAGTCTGAACTTTCGTTTCCCGTGGGTGTGCTCTACGAAGACCAGGCGGTCTCCGCCCGTGCATATGCCATGGCCCGAACCTTCGACGTCCTGTCGACGGTCTCGATCAACTGGCGCATGCGCGATGATCAGAGCTCGATCTCGCAGCAGGTCACGAGCGTGCGGAACATCACCGACCACTGGCGTGCCGTCCGCGAGTCCCTCGACGTGCTGACCGCCTACGGCCACGTCGCGTCCAGGCAGGCGAGGATCGCGCAGGTCATCTCGAACAACCTGACCGAGTTCTTCATGCTGATCCGCGACATGTCCGACGAGGCCTGGGCCCTCTTCATCGAGTCGGTTCGCTATCTCGCCGACCAGATCGAGGGCGCCGCGGTCTGGAATCAAATCGACGCCCGCAGCAAGGTACTGACCCATCTCACCGTGGCTGGCGATCGAGCGAACGCGCTCCGATACCTCGAGTCGGGGGGTTGGAAGCGTGAGCTCTACCAAGCCGAGTTGGTCGGCGACGGTCTCTACGCTCGTCAGGATGTCACTGCCGATCTCACGGGACTGCCTGAGTATGCATTCAGACTGTCCCCTCGGGAGACGCCGCTCGTGGCAGAGCTCGCGCGCTCGGAACGCATCGACAAGGCGCTCGTGCTGTCGGTGATCGCCTATATCGGTGGACTCGACAATCGGAGCCAACCCCGCGTTCACGTGGAACTCGTGCCGAAGCGCGGCCAAACCACACGGGCACTGGCGAGCAAGTGGATTGAGGACCCGGCGTCGTTGGCGACGCGTTCGACGCCGCACATCGATCGCTCGGGCGCGATGCTTCGCATCGAAGTTCCGTTCGATGCGTTTGCGGGACACCCCGAGGACTATCGGATCCGCCTCACGCTGAACGAGGGAGCCCTCGAGCGAACCTCGTTCGTCACTCGACCTCAATCGCACCCCGGTAGTGCGGCGGTGGGCCTTGCGGATCACCTCACCCTCGACGTCGTCACCGCCGGCGACCGATCGGCGGTCCTCCGCACGCGCCGTGCCGGCGCCCGCGCCGCGACGTGGTCGGTGGAGGGCGACCTCGCCACGGTGGTGCTCGTGGGCGGCGAGTTCAAGCGCGCGGCCCTCGTGGGGGCGACCGACCGATTCGGCCGTCGCCGCAATGAGGCCCGCGTGCATCGTCTCGATGGACGCCAGCAGGCCACCATGAGAATCTCACCGTCGCTCAACGGGTCGCCGGTCGCGCCGGGCGACTGGTACGTCACCGCGCAGGACAAGCACGGCGACTGGCACTGGGTCGAGTGCCCGGTCGACGGAACGGCGATCCATTCGTCGCTCTCGCCGCTGCTCACGCAGGCGACCACCGCCGCGAAGCTCGTCGTTCCGGCAGGAACGGCGACCATCCGCACGGGCGTTTCGACGCGGATCACCGATGTCCACGTCGGTGACGGCAGGTTGATCCTGTCGGTCGACCACCCGCCTGCGCACGAAGCGCACGCGGCGTCTGGATCCCGCCGCATCCCGCTCCGCCAGGAATCCGAGCAGCTGACGCTGCCGCTCTCCATCCAGGAGTTCGGGCGGCCCGAAGCTCCGCTTCCGCGCGGCGCCTACCGCATCGCATCGCAGGGTCGATTCTCGATCGACGAAGAGCTCGCGCTCCGCCTGCCCTTCGAGTTGCACACCGACACGCAGCGCATCACCGTCCGGGCTGACGACTGGGCCACTCTCATCGTCGATGTCGATGTCGCCCGCCCCGACTCCGAGCGCGGCGGTGGCAATCATGAACGCCTGCGACTGCAGGCGAGCAACACGACCCGGACGCCGCGCCGCCGCACAGTGCTGTTCCGCTGTCTCTACAGCGAGTCGGCGAACGACTCCGCCCTCGCCCTCCACCGTCGATTGCAGCAGCGAGGGGCAGCACTCGACCTCGTCTGGGCGGCCCGCGACTACTCGACGGCGATCCCCGACGGCGGTCGCCGCGTGATCGAGAACTCTCGCGAGTACTTCGAGGCCTTCGCCGATGCCGACTACGTCGTCGTCAACGTGCACCAGCCCGACTGGTTCGAGAAGCGCGACGGGCAGGTCGTCATCGAGACCTTCCACGGCTATCCGTTCAAGGCGAACGGCACGTCCTGGTGGCGCCGCCTCGGGTTTCCGCCCGAACGCATCGAATCGTTCTATCGTCGTGCCGCCGACTGGGACTACCTCGTGTCCCCCGCACCGTACGCCACTCCGCACCTGCTCGAGTTCTTCCGCGACCGTGACCCCGGCTCGACCGAGATCCTCGAGCTCGGATATCCCCGCAACGATGCGCTGCTCGACGAATATGCGTCAGAACGGCGGCGTCTGGCGCGGAGCGCCCTCGGGCTCGCAGACGACGAGCGCGTCGTGCTGTACGCCCCCACGTTCCGCGATTACCTGTCGGCAGACGACATGTCGGCCGCGGCCGCGGAGTTCCTCGACACGGAAGAACTCATGCGCAGGCTCGGGCCCGGCTATCGGCTGCTCATGCGCGGACACGCGTTCAACGCGCGAGGCAACACCGCGGCCGCCGCTTCCGCGATCGATGTCACCAACCATCCCGACATCAACGACCTGATCCTCGCCTCCGACGCCGCGATCCTCGATTACTCCTCGCTGCGGTTCGACTATGCATTGACGGACAAGCCGATCGTCTTCTTCATCCCCGATCGCGAACGCTACTTCGCCGAGCGCCCGGGCTTCATCGACTACGAGCCGACGGCCCCCGGGGCACGGGCGACGACCACTCGCGAGGTCGTCGACCTGCTTCGCGACCTCGATCGCACCGGAAGCGACTGGGCCGCGGCGCGAGCGGAGTTCCGGGCGTCGTTCACCCCCCTCGACGACGGTGCTGCAACCGATCGCCTGATCGACCGGGTCTTCGTCCCGCGCGGTGACGTGGCCGATCTTTCGGTCTGAGCATCGGGTGCGCGCGATAACCTTGTCGGCATGACCCCCCTACGTCGTGACGCGCTCACGGGCGCGTATGCGACGTTCGCGCTCTTCACACTGCTCGCGGGCCAGTTCTGGCGCAACCTGCTCGGCTGGTGGGGCTTCGGCATCGTCGCCGCGCTCGTGATCATCGGCGGGGTCTGGCTCGTCGCCGCGGCGAAGCCCGCCTGGAATTGGCGCCGGGTGCCGAAGTCGACCCTCGTCTTCGTCGTCATTGCGACGCTCTCGATCGCATGGTCGTACTACCCGGGTGCTTCCGCGCTCGGCGTCGTGCTCACGCTCGTCACGACCTTCGTGGCGATCGCGCTCGTGCTCTGCCTGAGCTGGCCGCAGTTCGTGCGCGCCCTGAGCGCGGCACTCAAGTGGGTGCTCGCCCTCTCGCTGCTGTTCGAGCTCTGGGTGGCCGTGTTCGTGCGCGAGCCGCTGCTGCCGAACTTCCCCGACTTCGACGCGAGCGCCGAGAAGCTGCCCATGGCCTTCTACTGGTCGCGGGCACTGCTCTTCCACGGCGGTCCGGTCGAGGGCATCGTCGCGAGCCGCAACCTGCTCGCGATGGCGGCGCTCCTCGCGCTCATCGTGTTCGGCACCCTGCTCGCGGCGGGCACCATGCGCCGCGCGAGCGGTGTCTTCTGGCTCGTCGTCGCGGGTGCGACGTTCGCGCTGACGCGCTCGGCGACGGTGATCCTGGTCGCGGTCGTCGTCGCCGTCGCCCTCGCGTTCGCGCTCTGGGCGCGCCGCGTCGGACCCGATCGCCGGCGCGGCGTCTACTGGACGGCCGGCGGCGTGCTCGTGGCATCCGTCACCGTGCTCGTCGTGTTCTGGGGGCGCCTGCTCGAGCTGTTCGGCAAGGGCGACGACCTCACCGGTCGCATCGACATCTGGAACTCGGTGATCGGCATGATCGGCGAGCGCCCCTGGTTCGGCTGGGGCTGGGTCGGCTACTGGAACCCCTTCGTCGAGCCGTTCGACGACCTCGCCGTGCGCAAGGGAGTCACCTACCTGCAGGCGCACAACGCCTGGCTCGACGTCTGGATGCAACTCGGCATCGTCGGGCTGCTGGCGTTCGCCGCCATCGTCATCGGCGCGCTCTGGCGATCGTGGTTCCTCGCCGTCGACCGGCCCATGGATGCCTCGGGCCGGGCACTTCCCTATTCGGCCGCGGCCCTGCTTCCGGTGCTCATCATGGTCGCCCTCATCGGGCAGAGCCTGGCCGAGAGCCGGCTGCTCGTCGAGAGCGGCTGGGCGCTGCTCGTCGCGGTCGCCTGGGCGACGAAGCGCCGGCAGTGGGAGCCCGAGCCGCTCGAGGCCGGGTACGACCGGCGGCGGCTTCCGCGGGGTCGGGGCTTCGAGATTTCGCTGCGCTCCTCCTCGACCCGCTCGAACGAGAAGGACGACGCTTGAACTGGGCCGCGGTGCGCGAGTTCACGGGCTCGGCGCGGTTCGCCCAGGCGCTCGCACTCATCGCGATCGGGCTCGCGTTCTCGACGCACGCGGTGCGATCGCTCATCGGCTGGCCGGGCCTGCTCGCCGCCCTCGGCGGTCTGCTCGTGCTGTGCGCCGCGTCGCTCGTGACGCGGTGGCGGGCGATCGAGTGGTACGGCATCCTTCCGCTCACCATCCTCGTGTTCGTCGGCTGGAGTGCGGCGTCGATTCTCTGGAGCAACGCACCGCTCGCCTCCGCCGTGCGGGTCGCCTACCTCGTCGCGTATGCGGTGCTCGGCATCTACATCGCGCTCATGCGCGACACGATCCAGATCGTGCGCGCGTTCGGCGACACCTTCCGCCTGCTGCTCGGCGCTTCGCTCGTGCTCGAGGTGTTCGCCGGCATCCTCGTCGACCAGCCCATCGCGTTCCTCGGCATCGACGGGAACATCGCCGCGCTCGGACCGATCCAGGGCATCTTCGGATCGCGCAACCTGCTCGGGTTCGTGGCGCTCATCGCGCTCATCACCTTCATCGTCGAATGGCGCACGCACATCGTGTCGCGCAACCGCACGGTCTTCTCGATCGTGCTCGCGGCATTGTGCATCGTGTTCGCCGGCTCGCCGACGACCTGGATCGCGCTCGGTGCGGCGCTCGTCGCCCTCGCCGCGCTGTACGGCCTCCGCCGCGTGCCCGAGCAGAACCGGTGGCGGTGGCAGCTCGGACTGCTCGTGCTCGTCGCCGCGGCGCTCGTCACGGGCTGGATCCTGCGGATCCGCATCATCGAGCTGCTCGACGCGCGCGCCGAGTTCGACGTTCGCCTCGACCTCTGGCGCGAGCTGTCGCGGTATCTCAGCCTCAACCCTCTCCAGGGCTGGGGCTGGGTCGGCAAGTGGCCCGACGCGCCGCCGTACACGTGGCTCGAGGCGGGCGTCGGCCGGCCCCACGAGTCGGCGCTCAACGCGTACCTCGACGCGTACTTCCAGATCGGCGTGATCGGCGTGCTCGCGTTCGCCGCGCTCATCGGCGTCGCCCTCGTGCGCTCGTGGCTGCTCGCCTCGAACCGCCGCAGCGTCGTCTACCTCTGGCCCGCCCTCGTGCTGGTCGCGATCACGGTGACGAGTGCGGCCGAGAGCTTCGCCCTCTACGAGGGCGGCTGGATGCTCGTCGTCATCTGCGCGGTCAAGGCGGCACGCGACATGAGCTGGCGCGACGCGCTCAAGCGAAGCTGAATGTCTGCTTCACGCGAACGACGTTCTCACAGTCTTCGGCCGCATAGAATCATCGGGATGTCCAAGACCGATTCCGTCGACCTCTCGGCGTTCTCCGTACCCGGCACCAGCCGCGGCATCCTCGACGTCTTCGGCTACCGCTATCTGCTGCGGCTGCTCGTGCGCAAGGGAATCCTCACCCGCTATCACGGCTCGGTGCTCGGCTGGGCCTGGTCGTACGTCAAGCCGACCGCCCAGTTCTTCATCTACTGGATGGTCATGGGCGTGTTCCTCGGCCTCAACCGCGGCATCGAGGGATTCCCGATCTACCTGTTCTCGGGAATCGTCGTCGTCAACCTCTTCAACGAGGCGTTCGGCAACGCGACGAAGTCGATCGTGAACAACAAGGCGCTCGTCAAGAAGATCTACCTGCCGCGCGAGCTGTTCCCGATCGCCGACGTGTTCATCGCGTTCGTGCACTTCCTGCCGCAGCTGACGATCCTCGTCGTCGTCTGCCTCTTCGCCGGCTGGATACCCACGGTCGTGCAGCTCGCAGGTGCCCTGCTCGCGATGTTCATCGTGTTGCTCATCGCGACGGGCCTCGGCCTCTTCTTCGGCTCGATCAACGTGTCGTACCGCGACTCGCAGAACTTCGTCGAGCTCATCCTCATGTTCGCGACCTACACGTCGCCCGTGCTCTACTCGTCGTCGATGGTGCAGGACAAGCTGCCGCCGTGGGCCTACGACCTCTACATGCTGAATCCGCTGACTTCCGCGGTCGAGCTGTTCCACTCGGCGTTCTGGTACCCGACGACGTCGGAGACCCTCGCCCGCCCCGAGCACCTCTGGCTGCTCGCCGGCATCTCGGTCGTCGTCGCCATCGTCATGCTCGTCGTCGGGCAGCTCGTCTTCCGCCGCCTGGAGGGTCGTTTTGCCCAAGATCTCTGAGCTCGAGCCGCCCCGCATCATCATCGAGGGCGTGCAGAAGACCTACACGCTGCACCACACCCACTCCTTCAAAGAGACCTTGATCGCGTGGATCAAGCGCAAGAAGACCTCGACGTCGTTCGAGGCGCTCAAGGGCATCGACTTCACGGTCGGCGAGTCCGAGGCGGTCGCCCTGCTCGGCTACAACGGCTCGGGCAAGTCGACCCTGCTGAAACTCGTCTCGGGGGTGCTCCGTCCCGACAAGGGGCGCATCCTGACGCGCGGACGGGTCGCCGGGCTGATCGAGGTCGGCGCCGGGTTCCACCCCGACCTCTCGGGCCGAGAGAACGTCTTCCTCAACGCCGCCATCCTCGGCATGTCGAAGGAGGAGATCGAGGCGCGATTCGACGACATCGTCGAGTTCAGCGAGATCGGCGAGTTCATCGACACCGAGGTCAAGCACTACTCCTCGGGCATGTTCGTACGCCTCGCGTTCTCGGTCGCGATCCACACCGAGCTCGACATCCTGCTCGTCGACGAGGTGCTCGCGGTCGGCGACGCCCCGTTCCGCGAGAAGTGCAAGGCGAAGATCCGCGAACTCGTCGCGGCCGGCAAGACGCTGTTCATCGTGAGCCACGATCTCGGCATGGTGTCCGACATCTGCTCGCGCGGGGTCGTCATCCGGCGCGGCGAGATGATGTTCGACGGCCCCATCGACGAGGCCATCACGACCCTGAAAGGCATGACCCGATGACCGACCAGAACCGCACCTATGCCGTCGTGCTCGCCGGCGGAATCGGCGTCCGCGTCGGGCTCGGCATGCCGAAGCAGCTCATCCGCATCGCGGGCAAGGCGATCGTCGAGCACACGCTCGAGGCACTCGAGGCGAGCCCGCTCATCGACGAGGTGCTCGTGATGATGAACGCGGGTTCGATCCACGAGCTCGACCACCTGAAGACCGACCCGCGGTTCACGAAGCTGAGCGCGGTGCTGCCGGGCGGCGAGACCCGCAACGACACCACGAAGCTCGCCCTGGCGGCCCTGCCCGCCGACGCCGACCCCAAGGTGCTCTTCCACGACGCGGTGCGGCCGTTCCTCGACGACCGCATCATCGAGGACTGCGTCGCCGCGCTCGACGAGTACGACGCTGTCGACACCGCGATCCCGTCGGCCGACACGATCATCGAGGTCGACGACCGGTCGATCATCACCGGGATCCCGGCGCGGTCGCGCCTGCGACGCGGTCAGACGCCGCAGGCCTTCCGGCTGTCGGTCATCCGCAAGGCCTACGAGATCGCAGCCGGCGACGCCGACTTCGCCGCGACCGACGACTGCGGCGTCATCTTCAAGTACCTGCCCGACGTGCCGATCAAGGTCGTCGCGGGCACGCCCGAGAACATGAAGATCACCGAGCCGCTCGACATCCACATCGCCGACAAGATCTTCCAGCTGCAGACCACGTCGCTCACGGCCCACACCGCCGACGGCGTCGCCCCGCTCGACCTCTCGGGCAAGGCGGTCGTCGTCTTCGGCGGCAGCTACGGCATCGGCGCGAGCATCGCCGAGCAGGCCACCGCCGCCGGTGCGCGCGTGTACTCGTTCAGCCGCTCGACCACGCGCACCGACGTCACCTCGCGCAAGCAGGTGCGACGCGCCCTCAAGAAGGCCGCCGCCGACGGCCCGATCGACTACGTCGTCATCACCGCGGGCGTGCTCTCGATCGCGAACCTCACCGACACGTCGAAGAAGCGCCTGCGCAACACGCTCGAGACGAACCTCATGGCGCCCGCCAAAATCGCACAGGAGGCGTACCCGTACCTGGAGTCGTCGAAGGGCCAGCTGCTGCTGTTCACGTCGAGCTCGTACACGCGCGGCCGTGCCGGCTACAGCATGTACTCGGCGACGAAGGCCGGTGTCGTCAACCTGACGCAGGCACTCGCCGACGAATGGGCCGAATCAGGCGTCCGCGTCAACTGCCTCAACCCGCAGCGCACCCGCACCCCGATGCGCACCAAGGCGTTCGGCGACGAGCCGACCCACACCCTGCTCGACCCCGACCACGTCGCCGCGGTGTCGCTGCGGCTGCTCGACTCCGACCTCACCGGTCAGATCGTCGACGTGCAGGTCGCCTCGGCGAAGCGCTGAACCGGGCGGCGTCGCGAGACGCGTCGGCGGTGCACGTCGACGCTGCGCGACCCGCAGCCGGGGCGCGACGTCGCGGCCCGACCGCCGATCGGCGTCAACCGTTCGCCGGCGGCCGCTCCTCGGCCGTGCTGCCGGCCGGCTGCGCGCGCAGCCGCTCGAACACGAGGTCGTAGAGCTCCGCGATCCGACGCGAATCGACCCGCAGTTCGTCGATCTCGGCACGCAGTTCGTCGATCTCCGCCTGGAGGCGGGCGGCGTCGGCCGATCCGGCCGCGGCCGGACCGCGGCGCCTCAACTTGCGCAGTGCCGCCTTGATCCGGTTCACCGTGCCTCCTCCCGGGCCGCAGACGCGGCCCCGCTCATCTTGTGCAGTCCCACCGTCACGACGGTCCTCCGCCCGGCGGTCGTCTTCCGCACCTGCCGCCCGAGGACCGTGTAGCCGATGCCCAGCCCGGATGCCTCGTCGCGAAGCCATTCGAGCGGCAGGTGCCACGTATCGGGCCGCTGGTGGTCGAAGACCGCGGAGGCGTTCACCGCGAACGAGGCGAGGGCGACGGAGTCGGGGTCGAGGAGCGCGCGCAGCAGCAGGAAGGTGTTCGCACGTGCCTCTCTCGTCAACGTGTGCAGCACGTTCGAGAGCAGGAAATGGCGGGTGCCGTCGATCGCCGTCTCGTCGGCGATGAACCCGAGCACGGCCCGTCGATCGGCCAGGTTCAGCCGTCGCGCCTCGACGCCTTCGCGCATCGCCGTGGCCTCGACCGCGGTGCGCGCGTAGTCGACGGCGACGACTCGGCGGCCGGCCGCGGCGAGCGAGGCTGCGAGCGAGCCGTCGCCGCAGCCGAGATCGATCACCCGATCTCCGCGACGCGTCGCCGCCAGCATCCGATCCGTGTCCGCCCGCCAGTGGGTCGGCCGGCCGAATCGGACATGGCGCTCCCAGAAGTCCCGGTTGAAGTCGTACACGCCGAACCAGTTCTCGAACCGGCGCCTCGTCGACATCGGCGTCTCGAACCGGAACGACGGATCCGGGGTGCGCCAGTCGGCGCCGTAGCAGAGCGCGAGCCACGCGTCGGCGTCGGCCACCGACGGCACCGGTACCCCGTTCAGCTCGACCTCGTGCAGCGGCAGCAGCGAGGCATGCGCGAACTCGCCGCGCACCGCGATCGGCTGGTTGTAGACGCCGTGGTCGTGGAAGCCGAGGAAGAGGTCGACGTGCACCTCCGACCTCGTGACCTCGAGCGTACCCGCCTCGGCGAAGATCAGCTGCAGGTGCGCGTCGCTGTGCCGGATGACCTCGTGACCGCGCGCACGGATGCGTCGCTCGAGCTCGTAGGAGGCGATGGAGACGTCGCTCGGCGCGGCCTCGCCGAGGTAGACCAGCAGGTCGATGTCGTCGTCATGCGCGAGGATGGCACCCTCGCGGATCGCTCCGAGCAGTGTTCCACCGGTGATGGCGGCGGTGTAGCCGAGCTCGGCGAGGTCGGCGAGCACGGACTGCACCGATCGGACGAGCCGGCCGTGGAGGTCTTCGGACGGGGCATCCGTGAGCTTGCCCCACTTGTCGATGACCTGGCCGGCGGCCGCGAGATCGGCGAGCCCGTACCCGCCGGCACGATCGGGCAGCGAGTACCTGCCCTGTGCCAGCAGGCCCCCGTCGACCCGATCGCGCAGCGCGATCGAGCCCGTTCCGATCAGGTGGTCGTGCAGTGCCGACGGCCAGGGAATGCGCACCGCGCGTCGACCGCTGTCGGGCACGCGGATGCTCCACATCCGACGGCCGTCGATCTCGACGTCGACCGTCCGGCCGATCGCCGGTGAATCGAATCGGACCCGGATGCCGCGTCGCGTCGCCGAGACCGGCGCTCGCCGGTCGTCACGTCGGAGGAGGGTCACGAACACGCTTCCTTCGGGTGGACGGCGGCCAAGGATCATCCGATCCTATTCCCACTCGCCGCCCCGTGTCGTGGTCGAACTCCGGGTGAACGGCCGGTGCCCGGCAGTGCCCGCTCCCAGACTTCGCCGAACCGACCCAGTAGGCTCGTAGTCGCGCCGGGGGCCGCGGCGCGATCCCACGAGAACCACACGGAGCACCGCAGCGTGAGCGCAACCTGGAACGAGATCCAACGCGTCGTCTTCCCGCAGGACGCCGACCCCGACGTCATCTCCCTGTACGTCGACGCCGACGTCTGGGCGAAGGTCGGCGACCGCGAGGTGCGGGTGAGCGATCGCGCCCACCTCGACGACGTGCTGGGGCGCGACCGCTACCGCGTCTCGGCCGGCGACCGCGTCTCGTTCGCGAGCTACTTCAACGCCTTCCCCGCTTCGTACTGGCAGCAGTGGACGAACGTCGAGCGCGTCCGCCTGTCGGTCGAGACGAGCGGTGAGGGCAACCTGCTGGTCTACCGCTCCACGGCGCAGGGCGTGCCGCAGCGGGTCGCGTCGGAGCCGTTCTCGGGCTCCGTGCGCCACGAGATCGAACTGCCCGTCGTCACGTTCGGCGACGGCGGCTGGTACTGGTTCGACGTCGTCGCGGGCGACGCGGAGGTCGTCGTCTCCGACGGCCGGTGGGAGACCGATGCCCCCGAGATCCGTTCGGGCGGCGCCTCGATCGGCACGACGACCTTCAACAAGCCCGACTACTGCGTGCGCACCCTCGAAGCCCTCGCCGGCGACGTGACGGTCCGCGAGGTGCTCGACCGCATCTACATCGTCGACCAGGGCGATCAGCGGGTGGTCGACGAGCCCGGCTTCGATGCCGTCGCCGAGCGGCTGGGCGATCTGCTCACGATGATCGAGCAGCCGAACCTCGGCGGCTCCGGCGGGTTCGCCCGGTCGATGGCCGAGACCGTCGAGGCGGGCGCGAGCGACTTCCTCATCCTGCTCGACGACGACGTCACGATCGAGCCCGAGAGCATCGCGCGCGCGGTGCGCTTCGCGCGGCACACGACCCGACCCGTCGTCGTGGGCGGCCACATGTTCGACCTGCTCAACCGCCCGGTGCTGCACGCCTACGCCGAGACGGTCGACCTCAAGCCGTTCGTCTGGCACGCGCAGCCGCGCGACGAGACGCCGCACGACTTCCGCTTCTCCAACCTGCGCCAGACCCGGTGGATGCACGCGCGCATGGACGCCGACTACAACGGTTGGTGGTTCTGCCTCATCCCGACCGAGGTGATCCGGTCGATCGGCCTCTCGCTCCCGGCGTTCATCAAGTGGGACGACGCCGAGTACTGCCTGCGCGCCCGCGACGCCGGCTACCCGACCGTCACCCTGCCGGGCATGGCGCTCTGGCACGTGTCGTGGCTCGACAAGGACGACTCGATCGACTGGCAGGCCTACTTCCACGCCCGCAACCGCATCGTCGCGGGGCTGCTGCACTCGCCGTTCGCGAACGGCGGGCTGCTGCCGCGCGACAGCGAGCGGTGGGACCTCAAGCACCTGCTCTCGATGCAGTACTACCCCGTGACCCTCCGCCACCGGGCGCTCCGAGACATCCTGTCGGGCCCCGCGCACATGCAGCGCGGCATGTCGACCATCCTCGGCGAGCTGCGCGCCACCGCGGCCGAGTTCCCCGAGAAGACCGTGCTGCGCAGCGAGTCCGAGATCCCGATGACCGTCGAGGGCAAGCGCGTCTACCCCGTGCCGCCAACGTCGACCGGGCCGCAGGGGCCTCGCGGCATCCCGCTCGTGGTGTTCACGGCGCAGATGACCCTGCGCCAGTGGTTCACGCAGCCGTCGCCGAAGAACGTGGCGGAGCCGCAGGTCGAGCTGTCCAAGCGCGACGGCACGTGGTTCCGGCTCCCCCACTTCGACAGCGCGCTCGTGTCGACGGCCGACGGCTCGGGCAAGGTGCGCTACACGCGCGACCCGAAGACGTTCCGCCGGCTGCTGCGCGAGAGCCGCCGCCTGCACCGCGAGCTGCGCAAGCGCTGGCCCGAGCTCGCCCGCGAGTATCGCGCCGCCCTGCCCGAGATCACCTCGCCCGATGAGTGGGCGCCGCACTTCACGACGAAGAAGTAGGCCCGCTCTCCCTCGGCGTCCGGCGGTCGGCGACGGCCTCGGCGGCGCCGATTTCGGTGTCGCCGGAGTCGTCGTCTGCGCTCAGCAGAGCACGAGTCGCGCGACGCGGTCGCTGAGCGCACCCGGGCCGCCGAGCAGCGTGAGCTGGGTCACCTGCTGCTTGAGCAGGGCTGCGCGCACCGCGCTCGGCACGCAGGTGCTGCGGGTCAGGTAGAGCGGCTGCTTCACGTGACCGGCCGCCGCGGCCCCGCTCAGCGCATCGGGGTAGGCGAGGCCGGTCGCCACGAACGCGTTGGGGCTCGTGGTGAACACCGAGTTGACCGCGACGCCCGTCGCGTAGCGATCCGCGCCCGCGTAGCGCTTGACCGTGCGCTGGTCGTCGAGCTTCGACTGCACGCCCGACGACACCGCACCGGTGCCGCCGGCGATGCGCACCTCGCGCACGCCCAGGGTGCCGAGCAGCGAGAGCGTTGCGGCGTCGACCGTGCTCGCACGCCCGTCGAGGAGCACGACCGGGGCGCCGATCGAGCCGGCCGCGGCGCCCGCCGTCAGGCCGTCGGGATAATCGCGTCCGGTGGCGACGTAGGCGACCGTCGAGGCGTCGAAGGCGAAGTCGGCGAGCCGCCTCGAGGTGTCGTACCGGTCGGAGCCGCCGATGCGCGTGACGGGTGCGATCGACCCAAGCGTCGAAGCGACCCCGGAGGAGATCACGCCGGTGCCGCCGACGACGACGATCTGCTTCGGCTTCAGGCGCTTGAGCTCGGCGACCGTGGGACTCGGCACCGATGACTTCAGGGTGAGGAGGAGCGGGCCGCCCTGCTTCGCCGCGGCGGGAGCCGCCGTGAGGGCGTCGGCGAAGTCGAGGCCCGAGGCGACGTAGGCGACCGGTACGCCCGCGGTCGGGTAGCTCGCCTTCGAGATCGAGGCGGCGGTCTGGTAGCGGTCCTCGCCCTCGAGCCGCTTCACGGGAATGGCGGTGTCGACGCGGGGGTCGCCGAACCAGTCGCGGTACATGCGCCAGAAGTTGCGGTTGCCGTACGCCGAGCAGCTGTCGCCCGTGCCGTACAGGTTCGCGAGCGCCGCCACGTTCGGCTGGTACGGCGTGTAGTAGTAGAGTGCCGCGGTCGCGACGTTCTTGATCCTGACGAGCGACGAACCGCAGCTCGAGTCGGGGTTGTACTGGATGCGGTTGTCCTGGCCGACCTTGATCCAGGTGAACGACCCCTCGGGGTTGCCGTACCAGGTGAGCTGGCGGGCGGCGGCGAACACCTGGTTGAAGAAGCCGTAGTAGGTGGAGTCGCACGACGACGTGTCGGGGCAGCCGTAGCCCATCGCCTTGCGCAGCACGCCCGAGGTGGGCGCCGGGTCGGTCAGCAGCGACTGCTCCTTCTGCAGGGTGACGAGGATGACCTTCGCGCTCAGTCCGCAGGCCCGCTGCACCTTGTAGATCACGCGCGCCGCCGACTCGCCGCGTGCCCCCTGGTAGGTCGAGCAGGTGCCGAAGCTCCACGTCCTCGTCGGCGTGTCCATCTTGAGCTTCGCGAGGCACGTGGAGCTCGTGCAGGTGCCGACCATGCGCTGCAGGAACGCCTGGATCTCGGACTCGGTCATCGCCGCGCCGTTGCGGAAGTTCGCGTCCGAGATCAGGTTGCCCGCGGTGAACGGCGACGTCGCGGTCGCCGAGAACTGCGTGGAGGTCGCCGAGAACTGCGTGGCGGATGCCTCGCTCGCGGCCTCGTCGAGGGCGGCCTGCCGATCGGCGGCGGCCCGGGCGTCGCCCGGCACGTCGGTCGCAGCCTTCGCCGCCTGCTCGGCGAGATGCGCTTCGTACAACGAGCGTTCGTCGACCGTGTCGTCACCGGTCTCGGGTACCGATGCGGGAAGGGTGTCGACGACGGCCGCTCCGGGCGGTGCCTCCTCAGCGGCCGCGGGCAGCGCCAGCGACGCCGCGATCACCGCCCCCGTGATGATTCCGATGATCGTCGTCTTCAACATGATGCACTCCCCCGAGTCGCGGCCCGAACCCGCGACTCAACACGACACTAGCTTGGCTACGCGATCGCCGAGCGCTCCCGTGCCGCCGAGCAGGGTGATCGACGTGGTGCCCTTCGCGAAGACCGCGGTGCGGATCACGGGCGGCACGCACGACTGCTGCGACAGCAGCAACGGGTCACCCGCCGCCCCCGCCGCTGCGGCGCCCGAGAGCGCGTCGGGGAACGCCGCACCCGTCGCGAGGTACGTGTTCGCCGTGGTGCGGAACACCGAGTTCACGGCGGCGCTCGTCGCGTACCGGTCGTTGCCGGCGTACCGCTTCACCGTGAACGAGGCCGCGAGGTTCGACTGCACGCCCGACGAGACCGCGCCCGTGCCGCCCGCGATGCGCACCTCGGCCACGCCGAGCTTCTTCAGCAGCGACACCGTCGCGGTACCCGCCGTGCGCGCCTTGCCGTCGACGAGCACGACCGGGACGTCGATCGCACCGGCGGCGGCGCCGGCGCTGAGCCCGTCGGGGAAGTCGCGCCCCGTCGCGACGTACGCCGTCTTCGCCGAGCCGAACGCATCGGCCGCGATGCGACGCGACGTGTCGTAGCGGTCGACGCCGCCGATGCGCTTCGCGGGGGCGATCTTGCCGAGCGCGGTGGCGACCGAGGCGTTGATGGCCCCCGTGCCGCCCACGATCACGATGCGCTGCGGTGCGAGCCGCTTGAGTTCGGTCAGCGTCGACGACGGGAGCGACGTGGTGGCCGACAACAGCAGCGGCCCGCCGGCATGGGCGGCTGCCGGCGCCGCGGCGAGCGCGTCGGCGAACTGCAGGCCGGCGGCCACGTACGCGACCGGCACGCCCGCGGTCGGGTACGAGGCCTTCGAGATGGCCGCCGCGGTCGCGTAGCGGTCGGCGCCCTGGAGCCGCTTGACGGTCATCGCGGAGCCGGCGCGCGGGTCGCCGAACCAGTCGGTGTACATGCGCCAGAAGTTGCGGTTGCCGTACGACGAGCATGAGTCGCCGGACCCGTACAGGTTCTTGAGGGAGGCCGCGTTCGGCTGGAACGGCGTGTAGTAGTAGAGCGCCGCCGTGGCCCGGTTGGCGATCATGACGTTCGATCGTCCGCATGCGTCGTTCGGGTTGTAGTCGATCGGGTTCCACTGCCCGACCTTCAGGTAGGTGAACGAGCTTCCCGCGGTGCCGTAGTAGGTGAGCTGTCGCGAGGCGAACGCGACCTGCTTGAAGAAGCCCGCGTAGTCGGGGTCGCACGAGCTCGTGTCGGGGCACTCGTACCCCATGGCCCGCGAGAGCGTGCCCGCCGACGGGGCGCGGTTCGTGAGCAGCGACTGCTCCTTCTGCAGGGTCACGAGGATGACCCGCGCACTGAGCTTGCACGCCTTCTGCACCTTGTAGATGATGCGCGCCGCGGTCTCGTCGGCCGCGCCGACGTAGTCGGTGCAGGCGCCGTAGCTCCAGTCGATGTTCTGCGTCGTCTGCCGGTAGTTCGCGAGGCACGAGCTGCTCGTGCACCCGGCGCCCATCTTCACGAGGAAGGCCTGGATCGCGGCTTCGCTCATGGCGTTGCCGTTGGAGAAGTTCGCATCGGCGATGAGGTTGCCCGCGGTGAATCCCGTCGCCGCGGTCGCGGCCACCGTCACCGAACCGGATGCCTCGGCGAGCGCCCGATCGGCGTCGGCGCGCGCCTCGGCGTCGGCCTCTGCCGCGGGGTCGCCCGGAATCGGGTCGCCGGCGGTCGCCGCCTGGCCGGCGAGGTGCTCGCCGTACGCGGCTTGCTCGGTCGACGTGGACGCGGGATCGGGAGTCGTCGAGTCGGCGGCCTGCGCCGGCGAGAGGCCGACGAGGCCGGCGAACACGCCGACGAACACTGCGATCGCGAGCTGCTTCACTGCGGCACCACCTTCGGGGAACCCCGCGGCGGCTCCGGGTTCGGGCCGGTGGAACAGTGCGGACGCAGGGATCCGTGTCCGAGCCTAGCGCGCCCCGCTCAGCGCGCGAAGCGCTCGACGAGCTTGTTCTGGAACATGCTCAGGGCGGAGCCGATCGCCATGTGCATGTCGAGGTACTGGTACGTGCCCAGCCGGCCGCCGAAGTAGACGTCGGGCTCGCCGTCCTGCAGTTCGCGGTACGCGAGCAGCGCCGCGCGGTCTTCAGGGGTGTTCACCGGGTAGTACGGCTCGTCGCCGCGCTCGGCGAAGCGCGAGAACTCGCGCATGATGATCGTCTTGTCGGCGGGGTACTCGCGCTCGGGGTGGAAGTGGCGGAACTCGTGGATGCGGGTGTACGGCACCGAGGCATCCGCGTAGTTCATGACCGACGTGCCCTGGTAGTCGCCCACCGGCACGACCTCGCGCTCGAAGTCGAGCGTGCGCCAGCTGAGATGCCCTGCCGACGAGTCGAAGTACCGGTCGACCGGCCCCGTGTAGACGACGGGCACGTTGCCGACGACGGCCGCCTTGTTGAACGGCTGCGACTCGTCGAAGAAGTCGGTCGAGAGCGCGACGTCGATCTTCGGGTGGTCGGCCATCCGCTCGATCCACGCGGTGTACCCGTCGACGGGAAGGCCCTCGTGGGTGTCGTTGAAGTAGCGGTTGTCGTAGTTGTAGCGCACCGGGAGGCGGCTGATGACCTCGGCCGGCAGCTCGGTCGGGTCGGTCTGCCACTGCTTCGCGGTGTAGTCGCGGATGAACGCCTCGTAGAGCGGGCGCCCGATGAGCGAGATCGCCTTCTCCTCGAGGTTCGCCGCCGACTTGGTGTCGAACTCGTCGGCCTGCGACGCGATGAGCGCCCGCGCCTCGTCGGGCGAGTACGCGGCACCGAAGAACTGGTTGATGGTGCCGAGGTTCACCGGCAGCGGGTACACGACGCCGTTGTGGTTCGTGTAGACCTTGTGCACGTAGCTCGTGATGCTCGTGAACCGGTTGACGTACTCCCACACCTTCTCGTTCGAGGTGTGGAAGAGGTGGGCCCCGTAGACGTGCACCTCGATGCCCGTGGTGGGGTCGAGCTCGCTGTAGGCGTTGCCGCCGATGTGGTCGCGTCGGTCGATGACCTGCACGCGGAGGCCGAGTTCGTTCGCGGCGCGCTCCGCGATGGTGAGTCCGAAGAACCCGGATCCGACCACGACGAGATCGACGTCTGCCATGCTGGTCCACTCCTGTCTGTCGCCCGGATCGGAGAAGCGCCGGCGGGATGCGGCAGAGCGGGCCAGTGGACGATTGTACCGGGCGTACCTGACTCACCCGTTCGCGCGGTGCTCGCAGTCGTTTCTCACGATCGGGCCGAATACGATTCGTTCATGCCCCGTAGAACGCGAACCCGAATCCTCCGCGTCGCTGCGACGGCCTCGGTGTGCGGGCTCCTCGCGCTGGGCCTCGCCGCCTGCGCCGGAGACGCGTCCGCCGGCGAGCTGCCCTGGTTCGCGCAGCCGACGACGACCCCGGCGACGGACACCCCCGCAGAGCCGGCGGCAGCGAGCACCGAGCCCGAGACGGCCCCCCGAGTGCTCGTCATCGGCGACTCGTACACCGCCGGGTACGGCGTGCCGGCCGGGACCTCCTGGGCACGGACCGCCTGCCGCGAGCTCGGCTGGGACTGCGTGATCGACGGCGTCGGCGGCTCCGGCTATCTCCGGGCGTCGGTGCAGGACCCGACGGGTGCCCCGTTCGCCGACCGCCTCGAACTGTGGTCGGGCCGGCTGGCCTTCCGCATCGACGCCGTCGTGCTCGAAGGCGGCCTGAACGACGTCGACTCAACGACCGTCGAGGTGCGCGAGGCGGTCGCGAACACCGTGGCCACCGCGCAGAGCCGGTTCCCCGGGGCCGACGTGATCGTCATGGGGCTGACGGCGCCGGTCGCGCAGCAGGACACGAGGCTCGCCAACGCCGCCGCCGTGGCCGCCGGCGCCCGCGAGGCGGGTGCGACCTTCATCGACACCATGGGGACCGACCGCTGGCTCGACGCGACGAACTCCGACGGGTTCGACCTCGGCGACGGCCTGCACGTCAACGCGGCCGGCCACCGGTACCTCGCCGACCGGTTCGCCGCCGCGGTGCGGGAGCTCGAGAAGGACGGCTCGGCGATCGGCGCGGACGACGCGACCGAGACCGACGCGACCGCGGAGGCCGTCGCGGGCTGAGCGCGCCGGCCGCGGCGCCATCGCGGCTGAACCGCACCCGCCGCGCGGTCCGCCCGGCCGCGACGTGCGGCGCCGGCGGATGGCTAGACGCGCGCGCCGCTGCCGATCACGAGACGCGGCGTGCCCGCCCACGCGTCGGGCGAGGTGACGTTGCGGCCGTCGAGCACGAGGCGCACGCCCGGCAGGTCGCCCGCGCCGATGGCCCGGTAGTCGGCGTGATCGGCCTGCACGATCGCGAGGTCTGCCGGCTCGCCGAGGTGGTAGGGGGTCCAGCCGTAACGCGCGAGCTCGTCGTCCGTGTAGAGCGGGTCGTGCACGAGCACCTCGGCACCGCGTGCCTCGAGTGCCTCGACGGTGGCGAACACGCCCGAGAACGCGGTCTCCTTCACGCCGCCGCGGTACGCCGCGCCGAGCACGACCGCCCTGAGCCCGGTCAGGTCGCCGAGCACGCCGGCGGCCTGCGCCACGAGACGGTCGGGCATCGAGGCGTTCAAGAGGCGCGCGGTGCGCACGATCTCGGCGTCGTGGTCGGTCGAGAGGTACAGCCGCGGGTAGACCGGGATGCAGTGGCCGCCGACCGCGATGCCGGGCCGGTGGATGTGGCTGAAGGGCTGCGAGTTGCACGCCTCGATGACCGCGTACACGTCGACGCCGACCTCGTCGGCGTACAGCGCGAACTGGTTCGCGAGCCCGATGTTCACGTCGCGGTACGTGGTCTCGGCGAGCTTGGCCATCTCGGATGCCTCGGGCGAACCCATGTCCCACACGCCGTTGCCGCGCGCGAGGTCGGGACGCTCGTCGAACTCGAGCACCGCCTCGTAGAACTCGACCGCCCGGCGCGCACCCTCGGGGCTCATCGCGCCGACGAGCTTGGGGTACTTGCGGAGGTCGGCGAAGACTCGGCCCGTGAGCACTCGCTCGGGCGAGAACACGAGATGGAAGTCGGTGCCCTCGGCCAGCCCCGAAACGTCTTCGATCATCGGCTTCCAGCGGCCGCGGGTCGTGCCGACGGGCAGCGTCGTCTCGTAGGAGACGAGCGTGCCGGGCGTGAGGTGCTCGGCGAGCGAGCGCGTCGCCGCGTCCATCCAGCCGAAGTCGGGCTCCCAGGTCGCATCGTTCACGAAGAGCGGCACGACGATGACGACCGCGTCGGCGCCGGGCACGGCCTCGGCGTAGTCGGTCGTCGCACGCAGGCGCCCCGCGGGCACGAGCTCCGCGAGCTTCTCCTGCAGGTGCGCCTCGCCGGGGAACGGCTCGGTGCCCGCATTCACGAGATCGACGACGTTCTGGTTGACGTCGACGCCGATGACCTCGTGGCCCTGATCGGCGAACTGCACAGCAAGAGGGAGGCCGATCTTTCCGAGGGCCACGACGGCGATACGCATGAACTCCAGTCTATGGGCGCGAGCGCATGCTGCTGCACCGGCGCCGGCGCCGAGGCATCCCCGCCATCGCCGTCAGCGCGCGGCGCGCGCCGTCAGCACGTCGATGACGCGAGCGGCGGCCCTGCCGTCGCCGTAGGGCGCGGCATCCGTCGCCGGCGGAGCGGGGCGCGAGACGCCCGCGGCGATCTCCTCGGCCGTGTCGACGAGCACGTTCCAGCCGAGGTCGACGGTCTCGACCCACTCGGTCTCGGGCCGCACGGTCGTGCACGGCACGCGCAGCAGGAACGCCTCCTTCTGCAGGCCGCCCGAGTCGGTGACGACCCCTGCGCTCGCCATGACCGAGGCGATCAGGTCGGGGTACGCGAGCGGGGCGTGCTGCACCAGGGAGCCCTGCGTGAGCGGGATGCCCGCGGCGGCCGCCTTCGCCACGACGCGCGGGTGGGCGAGCAGCACGACGGGCTTGTCGAGTGCCGCGAGCCCGCCGACCACCTGCGCGAGGCGGTCGGGGTCGTCGGTGTTGTCGGCGCGGTGGATCGTCGACACGTAGTGCCCGCCCGGCTCGAGCCCGAGCTCGGCGACGAGCGGCGACGGCGCCGAACCGACGGCGTCGCGCACCTCGAACAGCACGTCGGTCATGACGTCGCCGACGAGCACGGTCCGGTCGGCGAGCCCCTCGTTCGCGAGGTGCCCGACCGCGACCTCGGTGGGCGCGAGCAGGAGGTCGGCGGCGTGGTCGGTGAGCACGCGGTTGTGCTCCTCGGGCATGCGGCGGTTGAACGACCGGAGGCCGGCCTCGAGGTGCGCGACCGGGATGTGCATCTTCACGGCGCTGAGGGCGGCCGCGATCGTGGAGTTCGTGTCGCCGTACACGAGCACCCAGTCGGGGCGGTGCTCGTCGAACACGGCGTCGAGCGCGCCGAGCATCGCCCCTGTCTGCACGCCGTGCGACCCCGAGCCCACGCCGAGGTGCACATCGGGTGCGCCGATGCCGAGGTCCTCGAAGAAGACGTCCGACAGCATCGGGTCGTAGTGCTGGCCGGTGTGCACGATGACGTGATCGACCGACGCGGCGACCGTGGCCTTGTGGATCGGGGCGAGCTTCACGAACTGCGGCCGGGCGCCGACCACGCTGAGGATCTTCACGGGGTGCCATCCTACCGGCGCACCGGCTCAGCGTTCGGCGGCGCGTCCTCGGCGGCTCACGGCGATCGACGCGAATCCCCACCGCAGCGGGGCCTCCCGCGCGAACAGCCACAGCGGGTTGCGAGGCACGAGGGCGCCGAGGCTGCGCTGGTCGCCCCTCGCGGCGGCCGCGGCGACGAGCGCCTCCGCGGGCGACGAGGGGTCGGCCGCGAGTTCGACGAGGCGCCGATCGATGCGGGAGAGCCGGCGGAGCGATCCCGGCGATACCGCCGTGACGGTCGTGACCGCGGCGGCGAGGTCGCGGCGGTCCGCATCGGTCCAGGTCGCACCCGTCCGGTTGAGCACGAGGCCGATGACGTGCAGCCGGAAGAGCTTGCAGCCGACGGCGTCGCGCGCCCGCCGCGGGAGCCGCGCGAAGTCCGCACCGTCGAGGAGGGGCGCGAGGAACGCGAGGTCCTCGCTCACCGGACGTGCCGTCGAGGTGACGCGCACGTCGGCGTCGTCGTGCACGAGGTAGGCGGGTCCCGTCGCGTCGTAGGCGATCCCGGCACCGGACGCCCAGAGCGCCAGGCTGAAGGCGATGTCCTCGCCCGAGCGCAGGCCCGTCGTGAACCGCAGGTGGCCGAACCGTGCCCGCGAGATGAGCCCGAGGGGGGCGTTGCGGTACGCCAGGCGGTCTTCGACGAGCGCGAGACGGGTCGTTCGGCCGAGCCGCACGGGGGGCGACGGCACCGTGACCGGCGGTACCGCGTCGTCGGCGATGCGTGCGATGACGACGTCGGCGCCGCTGCGCGACTGCAGCGCGAGCCACGACGCGACCGCTCCGGGGGCGAGCTCGTCGTCGGACCCCATCACCGCGTAGAAGTCGGCCGTCGACGCCGCGATGCCGTGGTTGAACGGCCCGGCGGGACTCGGCACGCCGTCGTGCAGTTCGAGGAGGCGGACCCGCGGGTCGCCCTCCCAGCGCCGGAGCCGCTCGCGAATGGGGCCGGCATCGGTGTTGTGCACGACCACGAGCGCTCGGACCGTGTCGGGTTGGGCGTCGACGACGGAGGCGACCGCCCGGTCGACGGCGCGGTCGGGCGAGTGCACGGCGATGACGACATCGACGGTGGCGGAGGGCATGACGACGACCCTATCCGGCTGCCCGGTCGATCCAGCTCGCCCGGAGGACCTCCGCGCTCATCCGCCCGTCGTGCACGCGCCGCACGAACTCCCGACCGGCCTCGACGAGCCGCGCGCGCCGCCCGTGGTCGGCCGCGAGCCCGCGCAGCACCTCTTCGAGGGAGTCGGGGGTCGCCTCGATGAGCGGCGCGGGCACGCCCGTCGCCGTCTCGATGTGCTCCCGCACGTGCGGCAGCAGGTGCGCGACGGTCACGCATCCGGCGGCCATCGCCTCGCACGCCGCGACGCCGTACGAGCCGAGCCGGAACTGATCGAGCACGACATCGGCCTCGCTGAAGAATCCCGGCATCTCCGCGTGCGGCACGCCTTCGATGCGCCGGTAGGCGATGACGCCCTCGTCGTGCAGGCGCTGCAGCACCGGCTCGATGAGCTGGGTGCCCTTGATCTTCGTCTTCGACGGCGCGTGCACCACCCGAAGCGGGCCGTCATGGGCGACCCGCGGACGGGCCCAGCGTTCGACGTCGACGACGACGGGGCACCAGTCGGCCCACGGCACGTCGTCGAGCAGGTCGGGCGTCGAGACGAACACGGGCACGCCGAGCTCGCGCAGGAGCGCGATGTTCGCGACGGCGTCGCGCTCGAGCTTGTCGGTGTAGAGGTCGTCGTCGAGGAACGGCGACCACGGGGTGGCGGCGGCGTGCCGCGAGGGCACGCGCACGTCGGTGCCGTGGCCGATCATCGCGATCGAGAGCCCGCGAGCCCGCAGGTCGTCGGCCTCGCGTCGCACGTCGCGACCGAACAGCCGGCCGAAGAGCGGCCGCTCGGCTTCGAAGAGCACGTGCGTGAATCCGGCGACGGCGGCGAGCTCGTCGCGCTGCCATTGCTCGGAGCGCGCGTAGACACCGGTCGGCACGATCGTGTCGGCCGCGAAGCTGAACCCGCCGGGCACGTCGACCGCCATGTTGACCGCCCCGATCCGGTCGCTCGAGCGAGTGAGCGCCTGGGCCCATTCGTGCCCCTGGCCGGCGTAGTTCGTCGGACCGATGTAGACGCGGACGGGCGTCGCGGGCGCCGCGGTCGGCGTCGGGATCGCCGCAGGGTCGACGGGACCGGTCGCGCGCACCGCGAGACGACCCCAGAACCCGTCGGGGTGGTCGGCGACGTGGTCGATCGCCCGGTTGACGAAGCGGGGAAGGCGGTGGCGATCGCGGAGCACCGCCGCCATCATCGACTGCAGACCCACCGCGGTTCCCTCCTCATCGCTCGCCGTCCGCCTCGACCCTGCACGCCGGGCCGGCTCATCGGCGGCCCGCCCGGGCCTCGCGCCCGTCGACGATGCGCCGCACCGCCTCCTCCCAGACGTGCTGCTGGCGCTCGGCGGACAGCCGCCCGGCCGCGTCGTCGGCATGGCGTTTCCAGTCGGCGACCTCGGCGACCGTGAGCGCGTCGAGCACCGACACGAGATCGTCGGTCTCCGTGCCGGGGGCGACCACGCCGATGCCTTCGGCGCGCACGACCGCCGACATCTCGGGCGCCGGGCCGACGATGACGCCGAGGCGGGCCTGCGCGAAGTCGAAGAGCTTGTTCGGCAGTGCATTCACCGAGTTGAAGCCGCGCATGACGGGCATGTAGACCCCGAGGTCGTAGCCGTTGAGGGCCCGCACGAGCTCGTCGTACGGGAGCGGGTCGCGGATCGTGACACGGTCGCCACCGGGCTCGGCGAGCGCGCGGAGCTCGGCCATGTAGGCGTCGGCTCCGGGCACGAGATAGAGGTCGAGCGTCACGTCGGACGTCGTGCGGAGGGCCGCCTCGATGATGGTCTCGAGTCCGCGGGTGCGGTCGGCGACGCCGCTGAACACGAGCCGCACGGGCGACGACACCGGTCCGGGCACAAGGTCCTTGCCGGGGCTCGCGTTGAGCACGAGCTCCGGGTGGAAGCCGAACTGCCGCGCGTACTCGTCGGCGATGCCGCGTCCGACCGTCGTCGTCGAGGCCGCGCGCGCGGCGAACCGCCGGCAGAGCCAGGCGTAGTACGGCCCCCGCAGCAGCATCCACTTGCGGTCTTCATCGCGAAGGCGGGGCCAGTACTCGTGCAGGTCGAGGTGCACCCGCGACGCCGGGAAGTGCTTCATCGCGAGCGGCGCGGTGTCGAGGTCGTTCGCGAGCACGACGTCGAACTCCCGGCCCGCCAGCAGCGCATCGGCCTCGCGCACGTCGCTGTTCGACCAGTAGAGCGCGGTGTACTGCCGCAGGACCGTGCGCACCTCGCCGAGCAGGCGCCGCGCCCGATTCGGGCGCGGCGCGCCCGCGCGGGTGATCTCGAGGTGGGTGACCTCGGGATGCGGCGACGGACCGAATCCGCACGTCGTGACGTCGTACTCGGCGGCGAAGCCGCGGATCTGCTTCAGCACGCGCGCGTCGCTCGCGAGCGGCGAGAGCGACAGGATGAGCATGCGGGCCCGCTCAGCCATCGGTCACCTCCAGGCCGGCCAGGCGCGCCTGCTGGCGGAACTCGGGCACGCGCCGCTGCAGCTCGTCGAACGCGCCCGTGTCGACGATGCGCCCCTCGGCGAGGTAGGCGATGCGGTCGAAGGTGCGGATCGTCGAGAGCCGGTGCGCGACCGAGATGACGGTCACGTCGCCGCGAAGCCCGCGGATGGCGGCGGCCACCGACTCCTCGGTACGGCCGTCGAGCGAGCTCGTCGCCTCGTCGAGCACGAGCACGCGCGGAGCGGCGTAGAGCGCGCGGGCGATGCCGAGGCGCTGCCGCTGCCCGCCGGACAGGTCGAGTCCGCGCTCCCCCACGCTCGTGTGGATGCCGCCGCGCGCGGCGATGAACTCGGCGAGCTGCGCGCGTTCGAGCGCCGCCTCGACCTGCTCGTCGTCGAGGTCGTCGCCCCACGTGAGCGCGACGTTCTGGGCGACGGTGCCCGCGAAGAGGGCGACGTGCTGGGGCACATAGGCGACGGAGGCGCGCCAGGCCCGGGTCGCCGACGACAGGTCGACGCCGTCGACCCTGACCGACCCCGACGACGGCGCCGCGAGTCCGAGCAGGATGTCGATGAGCGTCGACTTGCCGGCTCCCGACGGACCGGCGATGCCGAAGGTCGACCCGAACGGGATCTCGAGCGAGACGCCGTCGAGTGCGGGCCGCTCGGCGCCCGGGTAGGCGAAGCGCACGTCGTCGAGCACGAGCTTCGACGGCGACGCGGGCAGCTCGGCGGTGTCGGCGGGCTCCTGCGCGTGCACGGCGTGCTCGGCCGCGCCGATGTCGTCGATCACGTTCTCGGCGTGGACGACATTGGCGGCGGCCTGGGTCAGCGCGCCCTGCACACCCGTGATCGCGGGGATCAGGCGGAAGCCGGTCACGGCGAACAGCGCGACCGCGGCGACCGCCGCGTCGAGGCCGCCCGTGACGTACGACACGGCGCCGATGAGCAGCAGCCCGCCGATGAGCGCGGCCTCGATGACGTACTTCGGCACGATCGCGAGGAACGAGATGTTCGCGCGTGCGCGGGTCGCATGCGAACGGAGCCCGCGCACCATGTCGCGCACCTCGCCGAGCCGCCCGCGCAGGGTGACCTCCTTGAGCGCCTCGACGAGCTCGGTGATGACGGCCGCAGCCCGGTAGGCGTACTCGCGGTTGACCCGGCCGGCGACGAGCGCCTTGCGCGAGATCACCGCGAAGAGCAGGTAGGCGATGATGCCGAGGTAGACGGTGACGACGATCGCGCCGAGCGGCTCCGAGACGACGAGCACGAGGCTCACGGCCGCGAACGTGAGGATGTTCGCCGGGATGCCCGAGAGCGGGAGCAGGAATCCCATGATCGTGTTCGCGATGCCGGAGTCGGAGATCCGGGTGATGTCGGACGTCGTCTTCGACGCACGATCGGTCCAGGCGAGCTCGGTGTAACCGGCGAGCAGGCGATCGCCGACCTCGAGTTCGTACTTCGCGAACCGGCGCGTCGCGCGCCAGTGCAGGAACACCGCGATGACGCCCTTGACGACGATGAGCCCGCACGCGATCAGGATGAACCACACGGCCGATTCGGGCGGGAACTCGCCGAGCAGCGGCAGCACGACGGGCGAGCCCGTCAGCGTCGGAGTGAGCACGAGCGACAGCAGGCCCATCGAGACGATGTCGAGTGCGCTCAGCGAACTCGTCGCGACGATGTACGCGAAGTAGAAGCCGTACGCCCCGTGGGGCATGAGCCGCAGGACCCGTCTCGCGACGGCGAACATCGACAGCAAGCGGGTTCCTCCGGATTCGAGCCGACCCGATCGGGTGGCGAAGACAGCCTAGTACCGAGCGCCTGCGGAGCCGCCGACGAGGAACGCGCGCAGCACCCGCGCGGCCGCCTCGTCGCCGTGCGCCCTGCGCACGAACCCGGGCCCCCGCGCGGCGACGGCGGCGTAGTGCGATCGCCGGTCGGCGACGTCGCGGAGCACCGCCTCGAGCGTGTCGGGATCGGCCTGCACGATCGGCGGCTCCTCCCCCACGACGGATGCCACGTGCGCGCGCACCTCATCGCTGAGCCGTGCGACGACGAGCCGGCCGGCGGCCATCGCCTCGATGGACGTCGTCGAGTAGATGCCGAGCCGGAACTGGTCGAGCACCACGTCGGCGGCGGCGTAGCGGTCGCGCATCTCGCCCGGCGGCACGCCCTCGATCCGCGAGTACTCGACGAGCCCGTCGGCTTCGAGCGCCGCGAGCGCCGGCTCGACCAGGGCGCTGCCCTTGATGATCGCGTTCGTCGGTGCGTGCAGCACCCGCACGCGATCGCCGTCGAGGACGGGGGTCTCCGTCGCCCAGTCGCCGGCGTCGACGAGGTTCGGCAGCCAGATCGCGCCGGGCGCATCGGCGATCAGCTCGGGCGTCGCCACGAAGACGGGCAGGCCGAACTCCTCGATGATGCGGGCGTTCTCGGCGGCGACCTCCTCGAGGACGGGTCGCAGCTCCCAGCCGTCGTCGAGGAACGGCGACCACCGGCTGTCGCCGGCGTGCCGGCTCGGCAGCCGGAGATCGCTGCCGTGCGAGACGAAGCCGACGGTGAGCCCGGCCTCGAGCATCCAGCGGACCTCGCGTCGCACGTCGCCGCCGAACCGTCGGCCGAGGATCGGACGCTCGGCCTCGATGAGCACGTGCGTGAACCCGCGCACCGCGCGCGACTGCCCGTCGCTCCAGCGCCGGGAGCGCGCGACGATGCCGGCCGGCACCGACGCGTCGGCCGGAAATCCGCCGGTCGGCCCCGAGAACTGCAGGTTCATCGCCGATACGCCGTCGATGGCGCCGGCCGCACGGGCCCACCGCTGCCCCTGGGCCGCATAGTTGGCCGGTGCGACGAGCAGGCGCACCTCGCCGTCGGGCGCCTCGATCGGAGCGGGCACGTCGCCCGGGCCGTACCCGATGACGCCGGGGAACACGCGCTCGGCGACCGCGTCGGGCAGGGCGAGCACCGCTCGCCCGGCGACGCGGCGCAACCGCTCGATGGGGCTAGGCATGCGCGACTCGCCGTGCTGCGCCGTGCACGACCTCGGCGGCCGAGGCCGCGCGCGCCTCGGCGGAGGCGCGGTCCTGCGCCCAGGTTCCGAGCCGACGCCGTTCGGCCTCGCCGGGCTCGTCGGCGAACGCGGCGATCATCGCCGTCGCGACGGCGTCGGGGTCGAAGGCGACGGCCGAGCCGATGTGCTCCGCCGAGACGTACGCCGCACCCGTGCCGACCCCGGCGAAGATCACCGGCGTGCCCGAAGCCGCGGCTGCGAGCACCTTCGTGGGCAGCGCGAAGTCGTAGCCCTGGCCGGGCTTCAGGCTCACGAGCCCGGCGCGAGCCGAGCGGAGCCAGCTCGCGGCCTCGGGCGGCGGCACCGAGTCGACGAACCGCACGGCGCCGGGGGCGACCTCGGCCGCGAGCGACGCGAGGGCGGCCCACGCGCTGCCCTGCCCGACGAAGGCGATCGTCGCCTCGGGCAGCACCTCGAGCACGCGGGGCATCGCGCGGATGAAGACGTCCGCGCCCTGCCATTCGCTCGTGGTGCCCGCGTAGACGCCCCATGCGGCGTCGTCGCGACGCGGGCCGTCGGGCGTGAAGACGCGCGTGTCGATGCCGTTCGGCACCACCGCGACCTCGGCCTTCGGAGCGAGCTGCCGCACCTTGTCGGCGACACCGTCGGTGACCGCGATGACGGCCGCGGCGCCCCGCAGCGCGCGGCGCTCGAGCCAGCGCACGGCGGCGACGACCGGTGCGGGCGCGTTCGTCGACTCGGTCGCGTCCGACCAGACGTCGGCCGCGTAGTAGACGTACGGGGTTCGGCGCAGGGCGCACGCGAAGCGCACGAAGAACCCCGTGGTGGGCGGCGGCTCGACGACGACGACATCGGCGCGCCGCGCGAACAGCACGCGGAAGAACGCGGGCACGTCGAAGCTCAGGTACTGGAGGTAGCCCCGCACGTAGCCCGAGCGGTCGCGCAGCACGGGCGCGCGCCGCAGCCGGACTCCGGGAGCCGCGGGTTGCGCGGCCTCGCGGAGGCCTGCCGGCGGCGTGACCGTGAACACGTCGACCTCGTCGCCGCGGCGTGCCAGCGCGTCGACGAGGGCACCGAGGCGGAACGACGCCGCAGCGGGCTCGGGGCCGTAGATGCGGGTGACGACCGAGACGCGCATCGTCAGACGGTGACGGTCTCCGCCGTGCGGGCGGACTCGAGCGCCGCCTCGACGACCATGAGGGTGCGCAGGCCCTGCTCCATCGTGACGACGTCGCTCGGCCGGCCGAGCACGGCGTCGCGGAACGCCTCGTGCTCGACGCGGAGCGGCTCGCGCTTGGCGAACGCGAAGCGGGTGACGTCACCCTCGGAGACTCCGCGGAACGCGGAGATCGACTCCCACTCGAGCGGGATCGTGCCGTTCGCGTGGAAGGTCAGGTCGCCCGTCGCCGTGTCGGCCACGAAGGCTCCCTTCTCGCCCGTGACGATCGTGAGGCGCTCCTTCATGGGGCTGAGCCAGTTGACCAGGTGGTTCGTGATTACGCCGTTCGCGAGCCGGCCCGTCGCGGCGATCATGTCCTCGTGCTCGCGCCCGCTGCGATACGTCGTCTGCGCCGAGACCGACACGTAGTCGCTCTGCGTCACCCACGCGGTCAGGTCGATGTCGTGCGATGCCAGGTCTTTCGCGACGCCGACGTCGGCGATCCGGGCGGGGAACGGGCCCTGCCGGCGCGTGGCGATCTGGTAGACCTCGCCGGCGTCGCCCTGCGCGATCCGGCGGCGCAGCTCCTGGAGCGCGGGGTTGAACCGCTCGATGTGGCCGACCGCGCCGACGAGCCCGGCATCGGCGAACGCCGTCATCATGCGGTGCCCGGCCTCGACCGAGTGCGCGATGGGCTTCTCGACGAGCGTGTGCACGCCCGCGGCGGCGAGCTTCAGCGCGGCATCCTCGTGGAACTGCGTCGGCACCGCGACGACGGCGATGTCGATGCCGGCGTCGATGAGCGACTCGATGTCGGGCAGGATCGGCAGTTCGCCGGCCACGCCGTGCGGGTCGCCGCCCGGGTCGGCGATCGCGACGAGCTCGACGCCGTCGACCTCGCGCAGCACGCGGGCGTGGTGGCGCCCCATCATGCCGACGCCGAGGAGGCCGGCCCGCAGCGCGGCCATCAGGCGCCCGCCCCGGCGACCGCGTTCACGGCGGCGACGATGCGATCGAGGTCGGCCTGCTCGAGCGAGGGATGCACGGGCAGCGAGACGACCTCTGCGGCCGCACGCTCGGTCTCGGGGAGGTCGAGCCCGGGCGCGAAGTGCTCGAGCGACGCGAGGCGGTGGTTCGGGATCGGGTAGTACACGCCCGATCCGACGTTGTGCTCCTCGCGCAGCGCCGTGACGAATCCATCTCGGTCGTCGGTGACGCGCACCGTGTACTGGTGGTACACGTGCTTCGCGCCGGGCGCGACGGGCGGCACGGTCACGCCGCGGAGCTCGCGGTCGAGGAACGCGGCGTTCGCACGCCGGCGCTCGGTCCAGCCGTCGATCTTCGTCAGCTGCACGCGGCCGATCGCCGCGTGGATGTCGGTCATGCGTGCGTTGAAGCCGATCACCTCGTTCGCGTACTGGCGCTCCATGCCCTGGTTGCGCAGCAGTCGCACCATGCGCTCGATCTCGGGCGTCGCGCACGACACCATGCCGCCCTCGCCGCTCGTCATGTTCTTCGTCGGGTAGAGGCTGAACATCGCGAAGCTGCCGAAGGTGCCGACCCGGCGCCCGTCGAGCTCTGCGGCGTGCGCCTGCGCGGCGTCCTCGAAGACGGCGATGCCGTGCTTCTCGGCGACCGCACCGATCGCCTGCATGGCGGCGGGGTGCCCGTAGAGGTGCACGGGCATGACCGCGGCCGTGCGCGGGGTGATGGCCGCCTCGACGGCCGCTGCGCTCAGCGTGAACTGGTCGGGCTCGATGTCGGCGAAGACCGGCGTGGCACCCGTGAGGGCGACCGAGTTCGCGGTCGCGGCGAACGTGAACGAGGGCACGATCACCTCGTCGCCGGGGCCGATGCCGGCGGCGAGCAGGCCGAGGTGGAGACCGGAGGTGCCCGAGTTGACGGCCACGCTCACGCGGCCGCCGGCGATGACCTCGGCGAACTCCGTCTCGAAGGCGCTGACCTCGGGGCCCTGGGCGACCATGCCCGAGCGGAGCACCCGATCGACCGCCTCCCGCTCCTCGTCGCCGATGATGGGCTTCGCCGGGGGGATGAAAGCGTCGGTCATGCGTCTGATTCTCCTCTGAGCTCGCCGTCGATGAGTCGATACCGTTCCCCGGTGGCGGGGCACGTGAATCCGTCTGCGGTCGCCTCGAGCCGGCGGCCCGACCGGCCGACCCACCCGATCTGCTTGGCGGGGACGCCCGCCATGAGCGCGTGCGCGGGGACGTCCTTGGTCACCACCGCGCCGGCGGCGACGGTCGCCCACGCGCCGATCGTCACCGGCGCCACGCACACCGCGCGGGCGCCGATCGCGGCGCCCCGCCCGATCGTGACCCCCACGGCCTCCCAGTCGTGCGCGCTCTTCTGCGTGCCGTCGGGGTTGATCGCCCGCGGGTAGGTGTCGTTGGTCAGCACGACGGCCGGCCCGATGAAGACCCCGTCGGCCAGTTCGGCCGGCTCGTACACGAGTGCGTAGTTCTGCACCTTGCAGTTGTCGCCGAGGCGCACGCCCGTGCCGATGTAGGCACCGCGGCCGATCACGCAGTTCTCGCCGAGCACGGCGTCCTCGCGAACCTGCGCGAGGTGCCAGATCGAGCTGCCCGAGCCGATGACCGCGTTCTCGGCGACATCGGCCGAATCGACCACCCGCACGTCGGGGGTTCTCTCCACGGGCTCCTCATTCCGTTCGACTGCCGGGACCGAAGATCAAGCGTAACGCCTTCTGACACAATGGCCTGATGGACTCTTCCTCGGCCCAGCCCACCGAGAGCCCCCGACGCCACGCCCCCGATACGACGATCGTCATCCCCCTCTACAACGAGGCACCGGTCATCGGTGGCGTCATCGCCGGGCTCCGCGAGCACTTCGACCACATCGTCTGCATCGACGACGGCTCGAGCGACGGCTCCGCCGAGGCGGCTCGCGCAGCGGGGGCCCGCGTGCTGCACCACCCGTTCAACCTCGGCCAGGGCGCCGCGCTGCAGACGGGCATCTCGTACGCCCTGACGCTGCCCGAGACCCGCTACATCGTCACGTTCGACGCCGACGGGCAGCACCGCGTCGACGACGTGCTCGAGATGCTCGACCTCGCCGAGCGCGACGACGTCGCGATCGTGTTCGGCTCGCGCTTCCTCGACAACCGCACGAACCCCGGCATCATCAAGCGCGTGATCCTCAAGACGGCTGTGTGGGTCACCAACATGACCACGGGGCTGCGCCTCACCGACGCCCACAACGGCCTCCGCGTCATCCGAGCCGATGCCGCCTCGCAGATCACGCTCGAGCAGGACCGCATGGCGCACGCCACCGAGATCGTGCTGAAGCTCGGCCGAACCGGCCTGCCGTGGCGCGAGTACCCGGTCGAGCTCCTCTACACCGACTACTCGAAGGCGAAGGGCCAGTCCGTGCTCAACTCCGTCAACATCCTCGTCGACCTCCTGGTGCGCTGACCCATGATCATCCAGATCCTGCTCGTGATCGGCGTCATCGCCGTCGGCCTGTTCCTCGCCCGCCCCACCGGCGGCGACCGCCACCTCGCGCTTCGGCGACTCTTCATGGGACTGTTCGTGCTCGTCGCGGTCGTCTCGATCCTGTTCCCGCAGTGGCTCAGCTGGCTCGCGAACACGATCGGCGTCGGGCGCGGCGCCGACCTGCTCCTCTACGCGCTCGTGCTCGCGTTCCTCATCACCGTGGCGACGAGCTACCGGCGCAACGTGGCCACCAACCGCCGCATCACGCAGCTCGCGCGCGAGATCACGCTGTCGCGGGCGGCGGCCGAAGACCAGACGGCCGCCGAACTCCCGGCCGCCGAACTCCCGGTCGCGGAGCAGCCCGCCGCGGAGCGGCCTGCGCCCGGCCCGGAGGGCGCGACGCGCACCGAGTGACCACCGGGCGCGGCATCCGCACCCGGTGACCGCCGGGCTCGCACGCCGCGATCATCCGGCACGCGCTGATCCGCAGGCGCGCGCGACCGCACCCGGAGCCCGACGCGCGCGTCGGGGCTCTCAGTCGCAGGCCGTGATGCGGTAGAGCACGAGGTCGCCTTCGCGGTCGACCTCCTCGAAGCCCGCCGCCTCGTCGAGGTCCAGCAGTCCCTCCATGCCGACGCGGCTGTCGACGGTGAGCTTCTTCTCGTCGTTGCGGATGAAGTCGCCGAAGTCGAGGGCCCAGCGCACGTCGAGGTCGCGGACCGCGGCGCACACCTCGGGGTCGCTCGCCGCGTTGCGGAGCTCGGTGTTGATGAGGATCTGCTCGGGCGACTTCGGCGAGTTGAAGTGCGGGTTGAGCACCCGCTGGTCGGCGAGCGCGTAGGCGAGGTTCGTCCCGGTCCACGGATTGCCGACGAGCACGCCCTCCAGCCCGGTCTCCTCGGGCAGTCTTTCGATGAGGCGCCGCTCGGAGTTCGTGATGATGGGCGCGTCCTCGGTCATGCGGAAGGCGCTCGCCGCCGAGTTCCGGGCCGTGTGCATCGCCGGCACCTGGGCCGCGACGAGCACCGCGAGCGCCGCCACGGCGATGAGTGCCCGCGCCTGCGGTGCGCGCACCCGGCGCGCGACGAGTCGCCAGAGCGTTACCGCGCCGTAGGTCGCGAGCGGGATGCAGGTGACCGCGAACAGCGCGGCGAGCCGGGGCGGGTCCTTGTAGAACAGCCCGAGGAGCATCGTACGCACCGCCGGCTGCGCGATCGCGTCGGCCACGTAGTAGAGCACGGCGCCCACCGCCCACATGCCCACGAGCGGCAGACGGCGCCGGCGGACGAGCGCGAACACGAGGCCGACCGCCGCGAGCAGTGCGACGCCGATCGACGGCGGCGCCGCGTACCGGAACAGCAGTGCGACCTGCATCGCGCCCGCCCGCGGGCCGACGATGGGCTCCCACGGCGCGTACTGGCCCATCCGGCCGACGACGATCCAGCCCGCGACGAACGCGGCGAGCGCGACCAGGGCGACGATGCCGAGGATCGCGCGACGGCGCAGCGGCGTCCCGGGCGAGCGGAACACCCGGCGCACGACGACGCCGATCGCGGCGGGAAGCGTGACGGCGACGGCCGCGAACACGATGGCCGGCTGCGCGAGGGCGATCGCAAGCCAGACGACGAGCAGCAGCACGATGCGACGCGGGCGGCTGAGCCCGAGCGCGCTGCCGGTGCCCAGCAGCGAGAGCTGCAGGGCGATCGCGACGGGCATGAGCGCGAGCGCGAGGAAGAACGGATACAGCACGCCGAACGTCAGCATGAGCATCGGGAACCACGGCAGCAGCGAGCCGATGATCGCGGCGCTGTAGGTCGCCGCCGTGCTTCCGCCGAACACGGTGCGCGAGAGCAGCAGCACCGCCCCCGGCCAGACGAGCGCGAGCACCACGAGGTTGGTCGCGTTGAGGCCCACGGGGATGGAGGTGCCGGTCGTGGCCACCACGAGCGAGACCACGTCGTGCCATGCCGCCGGGTAGACCCCGGTGCTGTCGACGACGCTCGCCAGCGTCAGCGTCGAGGCGTCGGCCGTATCGAGGATGTGCCGCACGGCGTTCATGTGGAAGCCGTTGTCGAAGGTCTGCGAGATCGCCGCCGGGTGGCCGAGGGACCAGGCGAACACCCCGGCGCAGGCGACGCCTGCGATCGCCCACGCGATCACTACGTGCCGCGCGCCGTGGTCACGGGTGGGCGCGCTCGGGGCACGCCGGAACAGGCGCGTGAGCACACCCACCACGACGGCGATGAGGGCGAGCCCGATCGCCACGACCCAGGGGTTCCACGGCAGCCCGACGCGCTGCAGCACGACGGCGAGGCTCGCGATCGCGGCGATCGACGCCGCCGGGCCGACGCCCCAGGCGACGAGTCCGCGAGCGCCGATCGCGTAGGCCATCGCGACGCCCGGCAGCACGATCCAGGCGGCGGCTGCGACGAGGGCGGGGACGAGGTCGATCCAGCCGGCGTTCACGCGGCACCGACCCGAGCGCCGATCGCCGACGAGACGATCTCGTCGAGCCCCAGGCCGGCGCGCCAGCCGAGCTCGTCGGCGATGCGCGTGACGTCGGCGACGACGTGCGCGGGGTCGCCCGGCCGAGCGGCGACGACGTCGGCGGGCACGGGCCTGCCGAGCGCGCTCGAGACGGCGTCGAGCATCTCGATCACCGAGGTGCCGACGCCCCGTCCGACGTTGTAGACCGAGTGCGGCGCGGAGGCCTCGTGCAGGTGGTCGAGCGCTGCGAGGTGCGCCTGCGCGAGATCGAGCACGTGCACGTAGTCGCGTACGCCCGACCCGTCGGGCGTGTCGAAGCCGGTGCCGTAGATCTGGGGCGGCAGCCCCCGGTCGATGCGGTCGAGCACGATCGTGAGCAGGTTGGCGACGGCGCCGTCGCCGAGGTCGCGCCATCCGGCACCCGCGACGTTGAAGTAGCGCAGGCTCACGGCGCGCAGGGGCGTCGCACGGGCGACGTCGCCGATGAGCCACTCGGCGACGAGCTTCGACTCGCCGTATGGGTTGATCGGGCGGGGCTCGGCCTGCTCGGTGACGAGCGCCGCCGACTGCTCTCCGTACACGGCGGCGGTCGATGAGAAGACGAGTCGGTGCACGCCGGCCTCGCCCATCGCCTCGAGCAGGTTGGCGGTCCCGCCGAGGTTCTCGCGGTAGTACCGCACGGGCTGCTCGACGGACTCGGGCACCTTCTTCTTGGCGGCGAGGTGGATCACGGCGTCGACGTCGTTGCGCCGCGCCGCGGCGACGAGGGTGCCGACCGCGTCGGGCGCCGACAGGTCGATCGGCTCGAGCACGGCGTCGCCGATGCGGTCGGCGCGCCCCGACGAGAGGTCGTCGACCACGACGACCCGTTCGCCGCGCTCCTGCAGCAGCCGAACGATGTGGGCGCCGATGTAGCCGGCGCCCCCGGTGACCATGACACTCACAGCGACTCCTCCGGACCTCGTCCGTCGGGTCCCCGGATATCCTAGACGCGGCTCGGCCGGGCGTTCTCGACCGACGCTCAGGCTGCCGTGCCGCCGCCCGCGATGAGCCGCCGGTACGCGACCTTGCGAACCCGCTCGGGCACGAACCGGTACACGCCCCGCACGGTCACGTTGCGCACGTACTCCCAGCGGCTCGTGAACCGGATTCGGCGGAGCGCCCGCTGCAGCTCGAGCTCGCTGCGCCACTGCGCGCGCCCGCCGCGGCGGGCGTACGCGCCGGCGCCGACGCGGTACATGACGAGCGGGTCGGCGAGGTTCTCGACCGACGCGCCGGCGTGGATCATCCTCGCGAACAGCCAGTAGTCCTCCATGAGGCCGAGCGGCTGGTAGCCGCCCGCGCGCTCGACGGCGCTGCGGCGGTACATGACGGTCGGGTGGCTGAACGGGTCGTGGAACCTGGCGTAGCGCGAGATCTCGTCGTGGCCCGTTCGCGGGGTGCGCCGGGCGACGATCGCCCCGCCGTCGTCGAGGAACTCGAACATGCCGGTGCCGACGAGGTCGGCGCCGCCCTCGACGACGGGCAGCTGCCTCGCGAACCGCTCGGGCAGCGAGATGTCGTCGGCGTCCATGCGTGCGACGATCTCGTGCTCGCAGAGGCCCAGCCCGAGATCGAGCGCACGGGCGAGCCCGACGTTCTCGTCGATGACGTGGCGCGTGACCGGCACCGGGCTCTCGTCGACGACGCGGTCGATCGCCGCGGCGAGCTCGTCGCCGACGGGGCCGTCCTGCACGAGCACGACCTGCGCCGGCCGGGTGGTCTGCTCGCCGACGGTCGAGGTGAAGGCCTTCGCGAAGTGCGCGGCGTCGTCGCCGCGGTAGACGGGCATGAGCAGGGAGAACGGCGCGCTCACGTCGGTTCCACCAGGCGCACGGCGTCGCTCGCGCGGCCGAGCCCGTCGAGCGCCATCGCGTTCGGCCGGGGTCGCGTGCGGGTGCCGTCGCGGTAGCCGCGCCTCCAGCCGTCGCGGAGCACGGCGCGATCGGCGGAGCGCGCGAACGTTCGGATCCACCGGCGCACGCTCGAGGCGCCGTACACGAGCTTCTCGCCCGCCGACAGGCTCGCCGATCGGCGGAACATCCAGAGCTTGTTGCGCACCTCGTAGTAGAACCGCGGACCGGGGTCGGCGTCGGTCGAACCGAGCACCTTCGTCTTGTGCACGACGACCGAGGCGGGCACGTGCACGCCGCGCCGGCCGCGCAGCGCCCGGGTGGAGTACTCGAAGTCGTCGTTCCAGATGAAGTAGTCGGCGATCGGCAGCCCGATCTCGCGGACGACGTCGGCGCGCACGAGCATCGAGACGAACGAGGTGCTGCGAATCGGGATGCCGCCGCGGCGCGCCGCGGCGATGCGCTCGTCGCGGTCGACGAACGGCTTCTCCCGCGGCGTGTTCATCGGATGCTCGGTGCCGTCGTGCCAGACGACGCGCGAACCCGCGACGACGAGGTCGGTGCCGTCGACCGCGCCGACGAGCTCGGCGAGGGACGACCCGGTCGGCACGGTGTCGTCGTCCATGAGCCACAGCCAGTCGGGCTCGTGGTCGGCGAGCGCGACGGCCATGCCCGCGGCGAAGCCGCCCGCGCCGCCCGTGTTGCGCGGCAGCGAGACGAGGTCGACCAGGTCGCCGGCCGCGCGTGCGACGTCGGCCGAGCCGTCGGTCGAGGCGTTGTCGACCACGACCACCTTCGCGAGGGGCAGCTCCTGGGCCGCGAGCGCGGCGAGCACCTCCGCGAGGAGCTCCGCCCGGTTGTAGGCGACGACGACGGCGACGACGCGCGGTGGCACAGGTGACGGGCTCATCGACTCTCGCTGATCTGGGGGGGGATCGCTCCCCACGGTTCGGGTTCGCTCCCCCTATCTTGCCCTGTCCCCGGGCGACGACTTTCCACAGGGCGCGGCTCTCGCCGGATTCTCGGGAAGGCTCGCGCTAGATTGGATGGTCGCCCGTGACGCTCGAAGGAGGGGCATGCCCACGACGCTTCGGATGATCGTCGACCAAGTGGTCGCGCCGGTGCCCGGTGCACTCGGCCGCTACACCGAGGCGCTCACCGAGTCGCTCATCGCGTCGGCGCCGCCCGGCTGCGAGGTCGAGGGCATCGTCTCGTCGTCCCTCCCCACCGACTACGACCGGCTCACCGACCGGTTCCCCGGTCTCGCGGGCCTCTACAAGACGAGCCTCGCACGTCGAGAGCTCGCGGCCGCCTGGCAGTTCGGCCTCACGACCTCGCCCGGCGGCGGCATGGTGCACGCGCCCGGGCTCTTCGCGCCGCTGCGTCGACACGACCGCAGCACGGGCGACCAGACGGTCGTGACGGTGCACGACCTTCTCGCGTGGACGCACCCCGAGTCGCTCACGTCGACGAGCGTCGCGTGGCACAAGGGCATGCTGAAGCGAGCCCGCAAGCACGCCGACGCCGTCGTCGTGCCGACGCACGCGTTGGCCGAACGGCTCACGATGGTCGCCGACTTCGGCGATCGGGTGCGGGTCATCGGCACGGCGCCCCGGCTCGGGCTCAAGATGCCGCGCGATGCGGCCGACCGCGCCGCCCGGTTCGCGCTCCCCGGCGACTACCTCGTCACCACCGGTTCGCTCGATCCGCGCAGCGGCGTCGTCGACGTGCTCCAGGCGCTCGGCACGAAGGGTGCCCCCGACCTCCCCCTCGTGGTGCTCGGCCCCGAGAACTGGGGCGAGCTGCATCTCGCGACGGTCGCCGAGGAGGCGGGCGTCGCTCCCGGCCGCGTGCGCGCGCTCGAGCTCGCCGATCCCGCCGACCTCGCGACCGTGCTCTCGGGTGCGACCGCCTACGTCGCGCCGAGCCACGACGAGGGCTCCGCCACGTCGCTCATCGAGGCATTCCACCTCGGGGTCCCCGTCATCCATTCCGACACCCCGGCCTACGTCGAGGTGTCCGCCGAGGCGGGTCGCCAGGTCGAGGTGGGCGACGGCAGAGTCGGGTACGCCGAGCGGCTCGCCGTCGCGATCGCCGACGTGGTCGGCGATGCCGAGCTCGCCGAACGACTCTCGATCGCGGGCACCGACCGTGCGCACGCCTTCAGCTGGCGCGACTCGGCTGAGCGCGTCTGGGCGCTGCACGCCGAGATCTGAGCCGCCGAGCCCCGCGGCATCCGCCCCGCACCCGCACCGGCTACTCGGCCGGCTCGTCCGTCGCGGGCGGCACGACCGCGTCGTGCACGAGCTGGCGGATGTACTCGTAGTCGGGGTCGGTCGGGTCGATGCCGTTCTCGGGCGTCAGCTCGACGTGCCCCATGGGCAGCTCCTTGGTCTTCATGCCGAGGTTCACGAAGTAGCCGAGGCTCGACTGCGGCACGTCGGTCTTGACGGTGTCGGCGCCGGCCGCCGCGACCTCCTGGAACTTCGCGAGCACGTTCGTCGGCGTGAACTGGCGCAGGATCGCCTCCTGCAGCACGCGCTGACGCGCCATCCGCTCGTAGTCGCCGCCGGCGACGCCGTAGCGCGCGCGGCCGTACCAGAGCGCGTGGTAGCCGTTGAGGTGCTGCTGTCCGGGCTCGATCCAGCCGTCGACGCCGTTGTTGTCCTCGTCGCCGCCGATCGGGATGCGGGTCTCGACGTTGATGTCGACCCCGCCGAGCGCGTTGATGAGCGCCTCGAAGCCCTGCATGTCGATGAGCGCGTAGTACTGGATGTCGAGGCCCGTGATGCCCTCGGCCGCGTCGCGCATGCCCTCGATGCCGGGCTCCGACCCCTGGGCGACCGCGTTCGGGTACATCTCGGGACTCTTCAGTTCGACCTCGGTGTAGATCGAGTTGAGCTGGCAGACGTCGACCTCGCAGCCGTCGATGGCGCCGTAGCCCTCTGGGTAGACCTCGGCGAGCGGCGAGCCCTCGGGGAAGGGGAAGTACTCGAGATCGCGCGGCAGGCCGATCGTCACGGCCTCGCCGGTCTCGGCGTCGATCGAGACGATCGACATGCTGTCGGGGCGCATGCCCTCGCGGTCGGGGCCCGAGTCGCCGCCGAGCAGCAGGATGTTGTAGCGCCCGTTCTCGTCGGGGGGCAGGCTCGGGCCGGCCACGAACATCGACGAGATCAGTCCGCTCGTCGTCACCGAGAGGTACGCGCCGTACGCCGCGCCGCCCGAGAGCACGATCATGACGATCGTCGTGAGCCCGGCGATCCAGCCGCGCGCCGACGGCGCCGTCTTCACGATGCGGACGAGCCGCAGGGTGTCGAGCGTGAGCACGACCCACAGCACGGCGTAGAAGGCGAGCACGAGGGCGATGAGCCACAGGGTCCACGTCGTGGTGAACATCGTGAACAGCGCGGGCCGCCAGAGGAACCAGCCGAGCAGCGCGAGGATCGCGAGCGCCCAGAACACCATCGTCGCGCCGAGCCCGAAGCGCCCGAGGCGCCGGTTGCCCGCGAGCACCTGCGGCGCGCCGGGGATGAGGAAGTTGAGCACGACGAGCCACCACCCGCGGCGGGTCATCACGGTGCGCGAGGCGACATCCGGGTACCGGATGGGGCTTGCTGCGACGCTCATCGAGACTGCTTCAGCCGTTCGTTCTTCTCCTCGACGAGGGCCGCGAGATCGCGCGCGTAGGTGTCGAGGGCGGCCTGCAGGGCGGGGTCGGATGCCCCGAGCACGCGCACCGCGTAGAGGCCGGCGTTCTTCGCGCCGCCGATGGCCATGGTCGCGACGGGGATGCCGCCGGGCATCTGCACGATCGAGAGCAGCGAGTCGAGCCCGTCGAGCTTCGCGAGGGGCACCGGAACGCCGATGACGGGCAGCGTCGTCACCGAGGCGAGCATGCCGGGCAGGTGCGCGGCGCCGCCCGCGCCGGCGATGATGACCCGGAGGCCGCGCGAGGCGGCCTGCTTGCCGTAGGCGATCATCTTCTCGGGCGTACGGTGCGCCGAGACGACCTCGACCTCGTGGGCGATGCCGAATTCGTCGAGGACCGCCGAGGCGTCGCGCATGACGCTCCAGTCGGAGTCCGACCCCATCACGACGCCGACGAGCGGGCTGCTGTTCGTCTCAGTCACTTGATCGAGTGTACGGCCGGGCGCTGGGAGATCACCGCAACGCCCCGCCGCGGGTCACCCGTCAGCCCTGGAAGAACGCCGCCGCCGCCCGCGCCTCGTAGACGACGGCGTCGAGGTCGTCGCCGGTCGCCGTGACGTGGCCGATCTTGCGACCCGGCCGCGGCGCCTTGCCGTAGTTGTGCACCTTCACCGTGGGGTGTCCCGCGAGGGCCTCGGCGTAGCGGTCGGTCAGGGCACCCTCGGCGGGGCCGCCGAGCACGTTGACCATGACCGACCAGTCGTCGCGGCTGCCGGTGGCGCCGAGCGGCAGGTCGAGCACGGCGCGGAGGTGCTGCTCGAACTGCCCGGTCGTCGCCCCGTCCATCGACCAGTGCCCGCTGTTGTGGGGCCGCATCGCGAGTTCGTTCACCAGGATCCGGTCGTCGGTGGTCTCGAAGAGTTCGACCGCGAGCACGCCCGTGACGCCGAGGCCCTCGGCGATCGTGACGGCGACGTCGGCCGCGACGTCGGCGAGCCGGCCCGCCGAGCGCGGCGCGGGGGCGATGACCTCGCTGCAGACCCCGCCGACCTGCACGGTCTCGACGACGGGCCACGCGGCGATCTCACCGCTCGGGCGCCGGGCGACGAGCTGCGCGAGCTCGCGGCGGAAGTCGACGAGCTCCTCGACGAGGAGCGCGCCCTGCCGCCCGTCCTCGACGATGGTCGAGAACCACTCGGCGACCTCGCCCGCGCTGCGCACGACCTTCACGCCCTTGCCGTCGTAGCCGCCGCGCGGCGTCTTCACGACGGCGGCGCCGCCGTGCGCGGCGATGAACGCGTCGAGTTCGTCGACCGTCTCGATGCGCGCCCAGTCGGGCACGGGCAGGCCGAGCTCCGAGAGGCGCTCGCGCATGAGCAGCTTGTCCTGCGCGAATCGCAGCGCGTCGGGGCCGGGGTGCACCGGGATGCCGGCGTCGACCATCGCACGCAGCACGTCCTGCGGCACGTGCTCGTGGTCGAACGTGACGACGTCGACCTCGCGGGCGAACTCGAGCACGGTCGCCGTGTCGGTGTAGTCGCCGACCCGGTCGGCGGCGATCTCGGCCGACATGCCCTCCTGCTCGGCGAGCACGCGCAGCTCGACGCCGAGCTCGATCGCCGCGGGAATCATCATCCGGGCCAGCTGTCCGCCGCCGATCACTCCGACCCGCACTCCGTGCACCCCTGTTCTCATCGTCTCGAGCGCCCGGTCGACGCCCAGTTCAGTCTAGGGCTCGGGGAATAGGATGTGCCGGTGACCACCGTCGCTCCCGATCGCCCGAAGGGCCTCGCCGCCCGCGCCTGGCACGGGCTCATCGCCTACGCGCTGAAGTTCGGCGTCGTCGGCCTCATCGGCCTGGTCATCGACGTCGCGCTCTTCAACGCGCTGCGCCTCGGCATGTTCGGCGCCGACGGCTGGGCGCAGTCGGCGATCGGCGCGAAGACGATCTCGACGAGCGTCGCGATCGTGTTCAACTGGCTCGGCAACCGGTACTGGACCTTCCGCAGGCACCGGCGCCGCAACTACCTGCGCGAGTTCGCGGAGTACGTGGTGGTCTCGCTCGGCGGCATGGCCATCTCGCTCGCGTGCCTCTGGATCAGCCACCACGCGCTCGGGCTCACGAACCTCGTCGCCGACAACATCTCGTCGAACGTCGTCGGCCTGGGGCTCGGCACCGCGTTCCGCTTCGTGCTCTACCGCTACTGGGTGTACGGGCACCACCGGTCCGACGGGCTCTCGCAGGTCGACCGGGTCGAGGAGGCGCAGCGCGCCCTCTTCGAAGAGCCCGATGCCTCGGGGCCGGCGCCGCGCGACGCGGTGCCGCCCGGCCCCGAGGAGGAGTCGGCGCGCCCGGCCGCGGCCGCTCAGCCCTCGTCGACGGCCGTCGGCAGGAACCAGGGCGGGTAGACCGCGACGCGGGCGCGCACGCCCACCGCGGCGAGCGCCGCCCGCACGCGGTCGCGCACCTTCTCGTTGGCGACGGCGATGAGCGCGATGCGCTCGAGCGGCACCTCGCCACGCACGAGCAGCTCGGCGGTCGCGAGACGTGCGGTCTCGTCGTCGTGGGCGAGGCGGCGCAGCAGCCGCTCGACGTCGCCCCACTCGACCACGACGTCCGCGCCCGGCAGCGAGGCATCCGTCGCGCTCGCCGCGATCGTGCCGGGTGCCGTCAGCGCCCCGCGGGCGGCGGCGACGGATCCGACGAGCATGACGTGGTCGGCGGCCGACCGCTCGACCGCCTCCGCGTTCAGCCGGGGATCGGGCGTGCCCGTGCGCACGGCGTCCCACACGAGGGCGTCGGGCGTGAGCAGGAACGGCACGTAGTCGGCGAGCACCGCGTCGGTGCCGGCCACGGGTGCACTCCGACGGAACTCGCGGACCGCGGGCGCCGCGAGGTCGACCACGGGGTTCGCGCCGGCCGCGTCGGGCACGATGGCACCCGAGCCGAGGATCCGCGCGAGGTTGTCGATGTGGGTGACGTGGTAGATGCGCATCGTGCCGACGTCGACCGGCGGCGTGGTGAGCGAGCGTGCCGGCGATGCCGGCCGGGCGGGTCGCGCCGCGTCCGCCGTGGCGGTGCGCGTCGAGTGCGTCGCGGTGCGCGCGTGCTCACGCGTCGAGCCGCGCACGGGCGCCGTGACCACGGGTTCTGCCTGCTTCGGCGGGAAGCAGATGGCGCAGAGCCCGTCGTCGAAACCGTGGATGCATTCGTCGGCCAATGGGAACCCTTCATCGATCGTCTCGCGCTCGGGGGCGCGCGAGAACCGACCGACAACTTTACGCGCTCAGCGGCCGCCCCACGCCACGGTGTCGCCGTCGAGCGGCACGGGCGACGCCGGCGCCGCGCCGAGCGGCCCCCGGTGCGCGGCCTCCATGAGCTCGTGGAGCGCCGACTGCACGAGTTGCGGCTTCGGCAGGTCGCCGAGCACGACCGGTTCGTCCTGCCCGACGTCGATGCGCACGTCGCCCGACCCGAACATGCTCTGGCCCGGCGTCTTGCGCACCGTGACCTCGCGCACCCGGGCGTGCGCGACCTCGTGGCGCACCCGCACGAAGACGCCGCGGCGCATGATGATGCGCCGGGTGGTGATCGTCGTGCGGCCGGTGAGCCACGCGAGGTACGGCAGCACGCAGCCGAGCACGACGAGGAGCAGCGCGCCCGCGCCGACCGCGATCAGCTGCCACGACTCGTCGACGAGTCCGACGGCGTAGCCCGTCCCTGCGGCGACCACGAGGAGGACGAGCACCGGCAGGATGAGGACCCGTGCATGACGACGCAGCCGCGCGACGACCTGCTCGGTCGGAGCGGTCGGCGCAGCCGTCACCGGCGCGGCGGCTCTCGTCATACGCCCATTAATAGCGCAGGTGGGTCACGTCGCCGGCGGCGACAGACCACGGCTCGCCGTTCTCGCGGTCGATCACCACGAGGCGGCCGTCGGCGTCGAGCCGCTCGGCCCGCCCGAGCAGCTCGCGGTCGCCCGGGAGCTCGACGCGCACCTCGGCGCCGATCGTGCCGCAGAGGTCGGCGACCCGCCGGTCGACACCGGCCGCCGCGGCGTCGGCGCCCGCCCGGCAGAAGTCGTCGAACATCGCGAGGAACCGCCCCAGGTAGTCGGCGAGCACGGCGTCGCCGTCGGGGCGAACGCCGGTGGCGAGCAGGAGGGACGTCGACGTGAGGGTCGGCAGGTCGTGCTCGTCGAGCGTCAGGTTGAGGCCGGCGCCGACGATGACGGCGGGCGGCCGGTCGTCGGTCGCGGGCACGAGCTCCGAGAGGATGCCGCAGATCTTGTAGTCCGACACGAGCACGTCGTTGGGCCACTTGAGCTCGACCGACACCCCGCCCGAGCGGTCGTCGGCGTCGTGCTCGGGGTCGCGCGATGCGGCGACCGCCGCCGCGGCGTCGACCGCGCCCCGCACCGCCTCGGTCATCGCGGCGCCGGCGATGAGCGGGATCCACCCGTAGGCGTCGGGCGGGAACGCCGCACCCCCCGGCAGCTCGGGACGCAGCAGCAGCGAGATCGCGAGCGTCTTGCCGGTCGGCGCGAGCCAGGTGCGGCCGAGCCGGCCGCGGCCCTTCGTCTGGTCGTCGGTCACGATGACCGAGCCGTGCGGCCAGCCCGCGGCATCCTCGCCCGTGGCCGCCGTGCGCAGCTCGTCGTTCGTCGACCCCGCCGAGGCGAGGAACTCGAAGCGCGGCACGGCCGCGCGCGATCGCTCCCAGTCCATGACACTCACCCTAGCCACGCGCGGGCGGGCCGCTCCCGGCGCGTCGGGCCGCCCGGCACCGGCCACGATCGATCGACCGCCGGGCTTTGTACGAAGTCGGGCAACTCGCGCACGGATTTGTAGGAAACCGTCAACGAAGTCGGCCGGATGCTCGCCGGTAGAGTGAACGACGTGACCGAATCGACTGACGGCCCCGACCTCTCCACGACCGCCGGCAAGCTCGCCGACCTCAAGCTGCGCTATCACGAAGCGGTGACCGCGTCGGGCGAGGCCGCGATCGAGAAGCAGCACGCCAAGGGCAAGATGACCGCGCGCGAGCGCATCGCCGAGCTCCTCGACCCGGGCTCGTTCGTCGAGTTCGACGAGTTCGTGCGCCACCGCACCCACGCCTTCGGCATGGACGCCAAGCGCCCCTACGGCGACTCGGTCGTCATCGGCACGGGCACGATCCACGGCCGCCAGGTCGCCGTGTACTCGCAGGACTTCACGATCTTCGGCGGCTCGCTCGGCGAGGTCGCGGGCGAGAAGATCATCAAGATCATGGAGCACGCCATCAAGGTCGGCGTGCCGATCATCGGCATCCTCGACTCGGGCGGCGCGCGCATCCAGGAGGGCGTCGTCGCGCTCGGCAAGTACGGCGAGATCTTCCGCCGCAACACGCAGGCCTCCGGCGTCATCCCGCAGATCTCGATCATCTGCGGCCCCGCCGCGGGCGGCGCGGTCTACTCCCCCGCCCTCACCGACTTCGTGATCATGGTCGACAAGACGAGCCAGATGTTCGTCACCGGCCCCGACGTCATCAAGACCGTGACCGGCGAGGACGTCGGCATGGAGGAGCTCGGCGGCGCGCTGACCCACAACACCGTCTCGGGCGTCGCGCACTACCTCGCGAGCGACGAGTCCGACGCGCTCGACTACGCCCGCACGCTCGTCTCGTTCCTGCCCGACAACAACATGACCGACGCGCCGGTGTACGACTCCGAGGTCGAGCTCGAGATCACCGACGACGACAAGCGGCTCAACACGATCATCCCCGACTCGCCGAACCAGCCGTACGACATGCACACCGTCATCGAGGGCATCGTCGACCACGGCGACTTCCTCGAGGTGCAGCCGCTGTACGCGCCCAACATCGTGGTCGGCTTCGCCCGCGTGGAGGGCCGCACGGTCGGCATCATCGCGAACCAGCCCTCGCAGATGGCGGGCACCCTGAACATCGCCGCGGGCGAGAAGGCGTCGCGCTTCGTGCGCTTCTGCGACGCGTTCTCGATCCCGATCCTCACGCTCGTCGACGTGCCCGGCTACCTGCCCGGCACCGACCAGGAGTGGACGGGCGTCATCCGCCGCGGCGCGAAGCTGCTCTACGCGTACGCCGAGGCGACCGTGCCGCTCGTCACGGTCATCACGCGCAAGGCCTACGGCGGCGCCTACATCGTCATGGGCTCGAAGCAGCTCGGCGCCGACATCAACCTCGCCTGGCCCACCGCCGAGATCGCGGTCATGGGCGGCCAGGGCGCCGTCAACATCCTCTACCGGGGTGAGATCAAGCGGGCGGAAGAGGCGGGCGAAGACGTCGCGGCCGTCCGCACGAAGCTCGCGAACGAGTACACCTACAACGTCGCCTCGCCGTTCCTCGCCGCCGAGCGCGGCGAGCTCGACGGCGTCATCGAGCCGGCCGCGACGCGCGTCGCGGTCGTGAAGGCGCTGCGCGCGCTCCGCACGAAGCGGGCCAGCCTTCCCTCGAAGAAGCACGGCAACATCCCGCTGTAAGGGCTGCGACGATGAACGACATGGATGCCTCGGGCGGGACGACCGCCGACCAGGGTGCCGACCCCCGCGCCGCGGACCTCCGGATCCTCACCCCCGTGACCGACGAGGAGGCCGCCGCCGTCACCGCGGTGCTCCTCGCCGCCGTCGACGCCGAGGCGGCCGGCGACGCGCAGGCCGCCGAGGCCGACCCCGGCCGCAACCCGTGGGTTCGATCGAGCCGGGCGTTCCGCACGCCCGTCGAGGTCGGCCCCGGCCGCTGGGTGCGGTCGCTCCGCTGACCCTCGTGTACCCCGATGCGGCCGCCGCTCATCGATGCGGTGCCGCACGGCCGCGCGACCGCGCGGTCCGGGGCGCACCGCACAGGGGGGACAGGGGTGTCCCCCGAAATGCTGACTGGTGTCGGGGTTGCACATCGTGGAGTATTGATGTGCAGGCTCCACTGGAGCCGCCACAGTCATCGGTCGGGTAACCGATGACCTGTTGGGGGCGAGCCAGGGCGATATTCGGGTTGTCGCCGTGGCTCGGGCTTGAGGGGGACCGATCGAGGATCGGTCCCCCTCCTTCATGCCCGGGGTCATCGCCCGCCGATCAGGTCCGGGGTCGTCGCATCCGGCCGACGGCGCGGCACGACTCCGCCGCCGCTCCGACGCGGTGGGCTCAGGTGCGCGGAATCTCGAGCCAGAGCTCGACGTCGAGGTCGTCGGTGTCCCCCGGAACCGCGCCCGCATCGCCGCCCTCGACGAGGCCGACGACGGTCACGGCCGTGGGCGAGCCCTCTGCCGCCGTACGGGCGATGATGCGGTCGGCGTTCGACGCGGCGATCGCCTCGGCCAGCTGCGAGAGCACCCGATCCCGGGCGGCCTCGTCGAGGTCGTCGATGCCGCCCTCGTCGAGCAGGGTGACGTCGATGCCGCGCTGCCGGGCCCGGTGCACCTCGACGCGGACGGCGTCGGTGAGCAGCATCCGCCCCCGGATCTCGTCGCGGACCGTGGCCTCGAGCAGTCGGCACTCCGCGCGCTGCTGCTCGCTCAGCCGGCCGTCGAGGTCGGCGATGCGGCGCAGCATGGGCGCCGCCACTCGGTTCGTGTGCGCGAGGCGCATGCGGCCCTCGAAGAGATGCGCGTCCTGGGCTGCCTGCCAGGCCGCCGCCTCCCGCTCGGCCTGCGCGTAGCGGCGGGTCTCGCGACCGGCGCTCGCGAGCGCGCTCGTCAGCATGTGCGCGATCGCGACCCAGACGATGCTGCCGATGACGCCGAGCGATCCGAGCGCGAGCGGACCCGCCCAGATGACCGTCTGCACGGCGAGCGCGATGACGCCCAGCCAGGCCGTGACGAGCCTGCGACGGGCCGCGGCGATCGTCATGAGCGTTCCGACCGCCGCCACGTACCAGGTCGCGTAGCCGTTGTCGACCGCGGGGTTCAGCTGACCGGTGACGAGCACCGGGACGACGAGGCTGACGGCGAGGTCGAAGGCCGCGAGCCAGTCGGGCATCCGGATCCGGCGGGCCGGCCAGAGGCTCATGATCGTCGCGGCCGCGTACAGCACGAGCGCCGCCGCGGCGGGCCACGGCGACGCGGGCACCCCGATCGAGTAGATGCCGAGCACCACGTGGTAGGCGGAGAAGAGGGCGCCGAGCACGAGGAGCAGCCAGCGCGGAATGGTGATCACGTGTCGACCTCCTCGCCGTCGACGGGCGTGCCGCCGAGCCGGCCGGCCTCGGCGCGCGGCACCTGCCCGGCACCAGCCGGCCACGCCAGCGTCACCGTCGTGCCATGGCCCGGCTGGGAGGCGATGTCGGCGCTCCCGCCGACGTTCGACATCCGTTCCTCGATCGAGACCCGGAGTCCGAGGCGCACCGCGGGCACCGAGGCGAGGTCGAACCCGACCCCGTTGTCGGAGACCTCGATGACGCAGCCGCCCGCCCGCACCCCGCGGATCCGGATGTCGCGGCGCACGCGGCGCCCCGGTTCGCCGGCATGCTGCAGGCTGTTGACCATCGCCTGCACCGAGGCCGTGTAGAGGGCGTCGATCGCCTCGACCGGCAGCTCGACGCCCGCCGCGTTCACGACCCGCACCGTGAACGGCGTCGTGAACGTCGTGAGCGCGGCACGGAGCCGGCGCACGAGGACGGCGAGTCCGACCCGGTCGAGCGCACGCGGACCCGTCGCGCCGGCCTCGTCGAGTCGGTGCAGCGCGTCGCGCGCCATCCTGGCCGCGAGCTGCTGCTCACCGGGCGTCGTCGCCGCGGCGGCCGACAGCAGCGTGGTGAGCACGGAGTCGTGCACGAGCGCGTCGACCTTGACGCGCTCGGCCTCGGTCGCGTGCTGCCGCGCCGCGAGATCGTACCGTTCGAGCGCCGCCTCCTGCGCGTTGTCGACGGCCTCGGCGGCCTCGCGCAGCATCGTGACGATCGCGAGCACGACGACGCCCAGCACCATCGCGTACACGGCGTCGAGCACCGCGAGCAGGGGCGGCGCCTCACCACCCGACGGGGTGATCCTGATGACGCCGTAGATCGCCGGGACGACGAAGGTGTACGCGGCCGCCCAGACGGGCGGCAGGGCCACGACCGCCGCCGTCGTCGCGACCGTGCACAGGTAGTACAGCCACGGGGCCGCGCCGTCGAGTGCCGCCGGGTCGGTGACGAGCAGGGGCCACACGACGAGCGCGACGGCGTAGAGCCCCGCGAAGACGAGGCACGCCGCGCGAACAGCCTGCTTCGCGACGGTCGCCACGGCGAGCGCGGCGATCGCGCCGTACAGCCCCGCCATGAGCGCCGCCCCCGACCCGCGGCCGAGCGCATCGGCCTGCGAGAGCGCGAGCGGCACCGTCTGCGCACCGAACACGAGCCCGAAGAGCCCGAGGGCCCGCGCGACGATCGTCTCGACCTGGGCCCTCGTCACGGTGGCGCGGCGCCGCGCGAGGCGGGGCACCCGCCATTCAGGCGCGGGCATCTCCGCCGTCGGAATCGAGCCCGGGCAGGATGCCGTCCTCGACCGCCCGACGCAGCAGGTCGACCTTCGTGGGCGCGGGGCGACCGACCTCGACGTACTTGGCGCGGATGCGGTCGAGGTACTCGCGCGCCGTCGAATGCGCGATGCCGAGCTGTATGGCGACGGCCTTGAGCGGGAGACCCGACGCGTAGAGGTGCAGCACATCGCGCTCGCGGCGGCCGAGCTGCGCCTTCGCGAAGTCGCGATCGGCTTCGATGGCGCTCGCCCACTCGACGTTGTTGAGCACGCCGCCGCCGGCGACGGTCGCGATCGCGGCGATGACCGCCGACATCGGCGAGGCCTTCGGGATGACGCCCGCGGCACCCGCGGCGAGCGACTCGCGCACCGCGGCGACCCGGTCGGCGATCGAGTGCACGAGCACCGCGCTGCCGGTGCGCAGCACCGCTCGCACGTTCTCGGTCACGGTCGTGCCGTCGCCGAGCGAGAGGTCGAGCACGACGACGTCGCACGGGCGCCCGTCGATGACGGGGATGAGGCTCGCGACGTCGGCGGTGTCGGCCACGACGACGTACCCCGCCGCCTCGCACGCAGCGCGGAGGCCGAGCCGCACGGCCTCGTGGTCGTCGACGATCGCCACGGTCGCCTGATGCGCGCCGTCTGCCACGAGGTCCCCCTTCTCGTCGGTTACGGGCTCGGAGTCCACGATAGCGCTCGGCGGCGCCCCCGCCTCGACGTGCGGCGACGCGGCGGGCTACTCGCCGGCCCTCAGCCGCGCGACGGCCTCCACGTGGTGGGTGTTCGGGAAGAGGTCGAACGCGCGCACCTCGTCGAGCACGTAGCCGTGCTCGCGCAGCAGGCCGATGTCTCGGGCGAGCGCGACCGGGTCGCAGGCGACGTAGACGAGCTGGCGCGGGCGCAGTTCGGCGAGGCGGTCGACGACCTGCCGCCCGGCGCCCGAGCGGGGCGGGTCGAGCACGATCGTCGCGGCGCGCAGCCGGTCGCGCTCGGCGCGGCCCGCGGTGGCGACGAGCTCGTCGAGGTAGCGGTCGACCCGGGCGGTGAGCGCGCGGGCGCCGACCCAGTCGGCGAGGTTCGCGCCGGCGTGCTCGGTGGCGCGGGCGTCGGACTCGACGGAGGTGATGCGCACGGTCTCGCCGAAGCGATCGCCGACCGCCGCCGCGAGCAGGCCGACCCCGCCGTAGAGATCGTGATTGGCCGCGCGCGGGTCGAAGAGCTCGGCGTCGACGGCCTGCTGCACCGCGGCCGTCAGGGTCGCGGCCGAGCCGCGATGGACCTGCCAGAAGCCGTCGCGGTCGAGCTGGAAGACCCGGTCGCCGACCTGCTCCTCGATGCGCTGGCGCCGGCCGCCGCGCGGCGACTCGCCCGCGTCGACGACGACCCAGGGGTTGCCGAGCGAGGGCGCGAGGAGGTCGACGGCCCGAGCGCCCGCGAACCGCTCGCCGAGCGGGGCGAGCGGCGCGAGCTCGGGCACCGCGAGCGGCACGCTGGTGACGGGGACGACCCGGTGGCTGCGGGCCGCATAGGGACCGACCCGCCCGTCGGCGTCGACCTGCAGCCGCAGCCGCGTTCGCCACCCGGTGCCGAGCTCCGTATCGGCGCCGGGCGCGAGCTCGGGGTCGACGGCTTCGACCTCGACCGCCCGCTCGACGCCGCCGAAGCGTGCGAGCGCGTCCACGAGGACCTCGGACTTCAGGGCCCGCTGGCGCGTCATCGCGATGTGGCCGAACTCGGCGCCGCCGGCTCGGTGCTCGGGGGCGCGGTCGACGCCGGCCTCGGCCCACGGGTGGTCGCGCCGGTCGGGCGAGGCGTCGAGCACCTCGATCGTCTCGGCCCGCCAGAACTTGGCCTTGCCGCTGTCGCTGACCCGCGCGCGCACCCGCTCGCCGGGGATGGCGTCGGCCACGAAGACGACCCGTCCCTCGTGCCGCGCGACGGCGACGCCGCCGTGGGCGATGCGCTCGACGTCGAGCTCGAGCACGGGTCCGTCGAGCCGGGGCTCCGCAGGAGCGGGGCGCGGCGCGCGGGGCGCGGCGGTCGCGGACTTCGACGTGCGACGGCGCGTGCGGTCGTTGCGTCGACGATCGGGGTTCACCATGGTTCGAGCATTCCACAGCCGCCTGACCGCGGGCAGGATGGAGGGATGCGCCTCTACCTCGCCTCGACCTCGCCCGCCCGCCTGCAGACCCTGCGTTCGGCGGGTATCGAGCCGATCGCGGTGCCGCCGGGCGTCGACGAGGAGGCCGCCGTCGCAGCCCGCGAGGCCGTCGACGGACCGCTCGCGGCGCCCGACATGGTGCAGCTGCTCGCCCGGGCGAAGGCCGAGGCGCTCGTCGGCGCCGAACCCGACGGCGAGCCGATCGACGGGCTCATCCTCGGCGGCGACTCGGCCTTCCTCACGGGCGGCGCGATCCACGGCAAGCCGCACACGCCCGAGGTGGCGAAGGCGCGCTGGCTCGCCCAGAACGGCGGCCACGGCGACCTGTGGAGCGGCCACTGGCTCATCGACCACCGGGGCGGTCGCGTGCACGGCGCCGTCGGGCGGGCGGACGTCGCGACGGTGCGCTTCGCGGCGCTCGACGAGGCGGAGATCGACGCCTACGTCGCCTCGGGCGAGCCGCTCCTCGTCGCCGGCGCGTTCACGGTCGACTCGCTCGGCGGGCCGTTCATCCGCCGCGTCGAGGGCGATCCGTCGACGGTCGTCGGCCTCTCGCTGTCGACCCTGCGCGATCTCGTGCGCGAACTCGGTGTCGACTGGACGTCGCTCTGGAATCGCCGAGCCTGACGCGTCGATTGTCGGCTGCCGCAAGAGACTTCCGTTCATTTTGTGGAGGTCGCCCAAAGTCGTGGCGGCCTCGCGCAATAGGCTGGGGTTCATGCCGCGCATCACCAAGGTCCTCATCGCCAACCGTGGAGAGATCGCCGTCCGCGTCATCCGCGCCGCCCGCGACGCCGGCATCGGCTCGGTCGCCGTGTACGCCGACCAGGACCGCGACGCCCGTCACGTCAAGCTCGCCGACGAGGCGTACGCCCTCGACGGCACGACGAGCGCCGACACCTACCTCGTCATCGACAAGATCCTCTCCGTCGCACGCCGCTCGGGCGCCGACGCCGTGCACCCCGGCTACGGCTTCCTCGCCGAGAACCCCGACTTCGCCCGCGCGGTCATCGCGGCCGGCCTCATCTGGATCGGCCCGTCGCCCGAGGCGATCGAACGCCTCGGCGACAAGGTCTCGGCCCGGCACGTGGCCGAGAAGGTGGGCGCGCCGCTCGCGCCGGGCACGCTCAACCCCGTGGCGGATGCCTCGGAGGTGCTCGACTTCGTCGACGTGCACGGCCTCCCCGTCGCCATCAAGGCGGCGTTCGGCGGCGGCGGCCGCGGCCTCAAGGTCGCCCGCACCCGCGAGGAGGTGCCCGAGCTCTTCGACTCGGCCACCCGTGAGGCGGTCGCGGCGTTCGGGCGCGGCGAGTGCTTCGTCGAGAAGTACCTCGACAAGCCGCGCCACGTCGAGACCCAGTGCCTGGCCGACCAGCACGGCAACGTCGTCGTGGTGTCGACCCGCGACTGCTCGCTGCAGCGCCGGCACCAGAAGCTCGTCGAGGAGGCGCCCGCACCGTTCCTCACCGACGCCCAGGTCGAGGCGCTGTACAGCTCCTCGAAGGCGATCCTCAAGGAGGTCGGCTACGTCGGCGCCGGCACGTGCGAGTTCCTCATCGGACAGGACGGCACGGTCTCCTTCCTCGAGGTCAACACCCGCCTGCAGGTCGAGCACCCGGTCTCCGAGGAGGTCACGGGCCTCGACCTCGTGCGCGAGCAGTTCCGGCTGGCCGAGGGCGGCGTGCTCGATTACCCCGACCCGACGACGACCGGCCACTCGATCGAGTTCCGCATCAACGGCGAAGACCCGGGCCGCAACTTCCTCCCCGCGCCGGGCCCGATCCACCAGCTCCGCTTCCCGGGCGGCCCCGGCGTGCGCGTCGACTCGGGCGTCACGAGCGGCGACGAGATCTCGGGCGCCTTCGACTCGCTCCTCGCGAAGCTCATCGTCACCGGCCGTGACCGCAAGGACGCGCTCGAACGCGCCCGCCGCGCCCTCGACGAGTTCGAGGTCGCCGGCCTCCCGACCGTGCTGCCGTTCCACCGCGACATCGTCGACAACCCGGCCTTCGCCCCCGCCGACGACCAGCCGTTCTCGGTGTACACGCGCTGGATCGAGACCGAGTACGACAACACGCTCGAGCCGTGGTCGGGCGAGCTCGAGGAGACGAGCGGACCCGCAGCGCGCACGAGCGTCGTCGTCGAGGTCGCCGGCCGTCGCATCGACGTCAGCCTGCCGAAGCGACTCGCCGGCGGGGCATCCTTCTCGCACACCGCAGGCCCGGCGCCGCGCCGCCGCAGCGGCTCGCACGCCGTCGACACGGGCACCGGCGACGCCGTGAAGGCGCCCATGCAGGCGACGGTCGTCAAGGTCGCCGTCGCCGAGGGCGACAAGGTCGTCAAGGGCGATCTCGTGCTCGTGCTCGAGGCGATGAAGATGGAGCAGCCCATCGTCGCCCACAAGGACGGCGTCATCGGCGGCATCAACGCCGAGCCCGGCGCGACCGTCTCGAGCGGGCACCTGCTGCTCTCGATCGCCGACGCGTAGACTGCCCCGAACGGCCGGCGGCCGTTCGCGAGAGGAGCCCGCACGATGCGTCCGTACCTCGACAAGGCCGGTCCGGCCTCGTGGCGGGCGGCGTCCGCCTACTCGGACGTCGTCGCGCGCGAGGCCGCCGAACTCGGCCTCTCGGCCGAGGAGATCGAGTTCATCAAGGTCCGCGCCTCCCAGCTGAACGGCTGCGCGTTCTGCCTCGACCTGCACTCGAGGCAGGCCAGGGCCGCCGGGATTCCGCAGCAGCTGCTCGACCTGCTGCCGGCATGGCGGGAGAGCGACCGCTACTCCGCGAGGCAGGAGGCGGTGCTCGCCGTCGCGGAGGCCGCGACCCGGATGCCGCTGACGGACGACTCCCAGGCCGACCTCGCCGCCGCCCGGCACGTGCTCGGCGAGTCGGCCTTCGTCGCCGCCGAGTGGGTGGCCGCGACGATCAACCTCTTCAACCGGATCTCGATCCTCAGCGAGCACCCCGTCCGCCCCCGCGACGCCGAGGGGAAGGTGCGCGCATGAGGCAGGAGCGGTTCACCGTCGAGGACCGTCCGGACGAGTCGCGCTACGTGCTGCTCGACCACGGCGACGCCGCCGAGCCGGGCACCGGCGACGATGCGCGCGAGGCCGCCGTCGTCGGCGAGGAGCAGTACGTCGACGTCGACCGTGCCGGCGTCGTCGAACGGGTCCTCATCCATACCGGGATCTCGGAGGAGTACGCCGGCCAGGGGCTCGCCTCGCGGCTCGTTCGCGCCGTCGTCGACGACGTGATCGCGAACGGCCGCAAGATCGTGCCCGTCTGCCCGTACGTGCGGGCGTGGCTGCCGAAGCATCCCGAGTACGACGCCCACGTCGTACCGCGCCGCCCCGAGCACCTCGAGGCGATCCGCACCCGCGGCTGATCCGCGCGTGAAGGGCCGTCGGTGCTCGGCCGCTCTCAGGTGCCCTGCGCGGTCGGCAGTTCGACCTCGCTCACGCGCTCGCCCGCGAGGCGCGAGCGGCGACGACCGTACAGCAGGTAGATGACGACGCCGAGCGCGAGCCAGACGAGGAACCGCACCCACGTGAGCGTCGTGAGGTTGAGCATGAGCCATACGCAGAGGGCCGCCGAGAGGATCGGCAGCACCGGCGACCACGGCACGGTGAACCCGCGCGGCAGGTCGGGCCGCGTCCGGCGCAGCACGACGATGCCCACCGACACGAGCACGAACGCCGAGAGCGTGCCGATGTTGATCATCTCCTCGAGGAGCCCGACATCGGTGAACGCCGCGACGAGCGCGACGACCGTGCCGCCGATGATCTGGATGCGTGCGGGCGTCTTCGTGTGCTCGGTGGTCTTCGACAGCCAGCGCGGCAGCAGTCCGTCGCGGCTCATCGCGAAGACGATGCGCGAGAGCCCCAGCAGCAGCACCATGATGACGGTCGTGAGGCCCGCGAGCGCGCCGAGCGAGATGACGGCCGACGCCCAGTCCTGCCCGACGAGCCGGAACGCCGTCGCGAGCGACGGATTCTCCTCGGCCGCGAGCTCGGTGTACGGCACCATGCCGGTCATCACGATCGAGACGAGCACGTAGAGCAGCGTGACGATGCCGAGCCCGAGGAAGATGCCGCGCGGCAGTCGCTTCTGCGGCTCCCGCACCTCCTCGGCGCTCGTGGCGACCACGTCGAACCCGATGAAGGCGAAGAAGACGAGGGATGCCGCGGCCAGCATGCCGAACACGCCGTACTGCGCCGGCGCCGCACCCGTCATCCAGGCGAACAGCGACTGCGTCCAGGCATCCCCCGCACCGCCCTCGGTGGGCACCGGCTCGGGGATGAAGGGCGTGAAGTTGGCCGCCTGCACGAAGAAGAACCCGACCACGATGACGAACAGCACGATCGCGACCTTGATGAGGGTGAAGACCGCGCCGACCCGGGCGGTGAGCTTCGTGCCCGCGACGAGCAGCACGGTGAACACCGCGACGATCAGGAACGCGGGCCAGCTCACCTCGAGGCCGCCGATCGTGAACGTCGCCGGGAACGGCACGCCGAACGCGAGCAGCGCCTCCGAGAGGTAGACGCCCCAGTACTTCGCGAGCACGGCCGCCGCCGTGAACATCTCGAGGATGAGGTCCCAGCCGATGATCCAGGCGAGCAGCTCGCCCATCGTCGCGTAGGTGAAGGTATAGGCGCTGCCGGCGACCGGCACCGTCGAGGCGAACTCGGCGTAGCACATGATCGCGAGGCCGCACGTGATGGCCGCGAGCACGAACGAGAGGATGACGCTCGGGCCGGCGAAGTTCGCCGCCGCCTGCGCCCCGACCGAGAAGATGCCCGCGCCGACGGCGACTGCGATGCCCATGAGGGCGAGGTCCCACGTGCCGAGCGAGCGTCGCAGGCTCCGGGACTCGTCGACCGAGTCGGCGATCGAGGCCTCGACCGATTTCACGCGCAGATTCATCGCTCCCCCAAGCCGTCGGTGCGCCGCGGCCGCGACGCTGCGTGTGACCCAGCGTACGCCCGCGGCCCGTCGCGGCGCCGGTGCGGATGCGCGCGGCGGCCGTACGCGGACGCGTCAGCGCACGTCAGCGCACGTCAGCGCACGACGTGCATGGCGCGTGCGGCGTCGGTGAGCGAGCCCGACAGCGACGGGTACACCGGGAACGCCTCGGCGAACTGGTCGACCGTGAGCCGGTGCTCGACGGCGAGGGCGAGCGGGAAGATGAGCTCCGACGCCTTCGGGGCGACGATCACACCGCCGATGATCGAGCCCGAGCCGCTCGACGCGAAGAGCTTCACGAAGCCCTCGCGGATGCCCATCATCTTCGCCCGCGGGTTCGACGAGAGCGGCAGCTTGTAGACGACGCCGGGCACGACGCCCTCCTCGATCTCCTTCTCGGTCCAGCCGACCGTCGCGATCTCGGGCTGGGTGAAGATGTTCGAGGTGATGTTGCGGTTCTCGGGCGGGTTCACGACGTCGCCCATCGCGTGGAACACGGCCGTGCGCCCCTGCATCGAGGCGACCGAGGCGAGCGGCATGAACGTCGTGCAGTCGCCGGCGGCGTAGATGTTCGGCATCGACGTGCGCGCGACGCGGTTGACCCGGATGTGGCCCGACTCGGCGAGCTGCACGCCCGCCTGCTCGAGGCCGAGGTCGCGCGTGTTCGGCACCGAGCCGACGGCCATGAGGCAGTGCGAGCCGTGCACCTGGCGGCCGTCGGAGAGGGTCGCGACGACCCCGTCGCCCTCGCGCACGACCGACTCGGCCCGCGACTTGTTGAGCACCTTCATGCCGTTGCGCTTGAACACCTTCTCGATGACGGACGCCGCATCGGCGTCTTCGCCGGGCAGCACCTGGTCGCGGCTCGAGATCAGGGTGACCTTCGCCCCCAGCGCCCGGTACGCCGACGCGAACTCGGCACCCGTGACGCCCGACCCGACGACGATGAGGTGCTCGGGCACCTGCTCGAGCTGGTAGAGCTGGGTCCACGTGAGGATGCGCTCGCCGTCGGGCACCGCGCTGGGCAGCACACGCGGGGTCGCCCCGACCGAGAGCACGAGCGTGTCGGCCTCGATGCGGTCGAAGTCGGTGCCGCCCTTCGCGGTCGCGACGATCACGGCGTTGGGTCCGTCGAGCCGGCCTTCGCCCTGCACGAGATGCACGCCCGCCTCGAGCAGGTTCGAGCGCATGTCCTCCGACTGCTGGGCGGCGAGCCCGAGCAGCCGCTTGTTCACGGCGGCGAGGTTGATCGCGACCTGCGGCTTGACGGCCTTCTCGGCCTCGCCCTTGGCGTAGAACTGCACGCCGAGGTCGGCGGCCTCCTTCACGGCGTTGGATGCCTCCGCCGTGGCGATGAGGGACTTCGACGGCACGACGTCGGTGAGCACGGCCGAGCCGCCCACGCCCGCGCGCTCGATCAGGGTGACCTCGGCGCCCAGCTGTGCTGCGGCGAGTGCCGCCTCGTAGCCGCCGGGCCCCCCTCCGAGGACGGCGATCCGTTGCGTGCGCTCGAACTCGTAGGCCATGCTCATATTCTGTCAGTTCCCCGTGCCCGCCCAGCACATGAGCAGGCCCGTGCCCGATGCATCCCCCGCGCTCTAGAGTGGTGGGATGCACGATGCCAACCCGCTCGACGCGCCCTCAGCAGACCCGTTCGCCATCGCCCGCGAGGCCGCGGACCAGATCGCCGCCCTGACCGGCGTCGAGCGGCACGACATCGCCCTCACCCTCGGTTCGGGCTGGGGCAAGGCCGCCGAGCTCATCGGCGAGACGACCCACACGATCGCCGCGACCGACGTTCCCGGCTTCTCGAAGCCCGCCGTCGAGGGCCACGTCGGCACGCTCCGGTCGGTGTTGCTGCCGACGGGCAAGCGCGCGCTCGTCATCGGCGCCCGCACGCACTACTACGAGCGCCACGGCGTGCGCCGCGTCGTGCACTCCGTGCGCACCGCCGCCGCGACCGGCGCGACGACGATGATCCTCACGAACGGTGCCGGCGGCATCAAGGAGACGTGGAAGCCCGGCACGCCCGTGCTCATCAGCGACCACATCAACCTCACGGCCGACTCGCCGCTCGAGGGGGCGACGTTCGTCGACCTCACCGACCTCTACTCGCAGCGGCTGCGCGACCTCGCGCACTCGATCGACCCGACCCTCGACGAGGGCGTCTACTGCCAGTTCACCGGGCCGCACTACGAGACCCCCGCCGAGGTGCAGATGGCGAAGGCCATCGGCGGCCACATCGTCGGCATGTCGACGGCGCTCGAGGCGATCGCCGCCCGCCAGGCGGGCATGGAGGTGCTCGGCATGTCGCTCATCACGAACCTCGCCGCCGGCATCCAGCAGACGCCGCTCAGCCACCAGGAGGTCATCGAGGCCGGCCAGGCCGCCGAGCCCGTGATCAGCGCCCTGCTCGCGAAGATCGTCGCCTCGCTGTAGGCCGGCGGAGAACCGGAAGGACGACGACGGATGTCGCACGAACTCGATTCCCGCGACGCCGAGCGCGTCGCCCTCGCCGAGGCCTGGATCGCGCAGGACCCCGACCCCGAGACCCGGGCCGAGCTCGCCGCGATCGTCGAGGCCGTGCGTGGCGGCGATGCGTCGGCCGCGGCCGACCTCGCCGACCGCTTCGACTCCCGGCTCGCCTTCGGCACGGCGGGCCTCCGCGGCGAGATCGCGGCCGGCCCGAACCGCATGAACCGCGTGCTCGTCGCGCAGGCCGCCGCGGGCCTCGCCGCGTACCTCGTCGAGCGGGCCGAGCCCGGCACGGCCCCGTCGGTCGTGATCGGCTACGACGGGCGCAAGAACTCCGACGTCTTCGCGCGCGACTCGGCCGAGATCTTCGCCGGCGCCGGTGTGCGCGCCGTGCTGCTGCCGCGCCTCCTGCCGACGCCCGTGCTCGCGTTCGCGGTGCGCCACCTGGGCACCTCGGCCGGCGTCATGGTGACCGCCTCGCACAATCCGCCGAACGACAACGGCTACAAGGTCTACCTCGGCGGCACGAACCATGGCTCCCAGATCGTCGCCCCCGCCGACGCCGAGATCGCAGCGCACATCCTGCAGGTCGCCTCGTCGACGGGCGTCGGCGACCTGCCGCGCGGCGAGTTCGAGACGGCGCCCGAGTCGGTCGTCGACGAGTACGTCCGGCAGACGGCCGCGAGCGCCGCCCCCGGCACGCCCGCCGCCCAGCCCCGCGTCGTCTACACGGCGATGCACGGCGTCGGCTGGGAGACCGCCGCCCGCGTGCTCGAGACCGCCGGCTTCGACGCCCCCACCCTCGTCGAGGCGCAGATCGCGCCCGACGCGGCGTTCCCGACCGTGTCGTTCCCGAACCCCGAGGAGCCGGGCGCGATGGACCTGTCGTTCGAGCGCGCCCGCGCCGTCGACGCCGAACTCGTCGTCGCGAACGACCCCGATGCCGACCGGCTGGCGATCGCGATCCCCGATGCGTCGGCGCCCGACGGCGCCGGCTACCGTCGGCTGACGGGCAACGAGGTGGGGCTCACCCTGGGCTGGCTCGCCGCGCGCCGCGCCGCCGACGCGGCGACCGGGGAGGGTGGGCCGAACGGCTCGCTCGCGTGCTCGATCGTCTCCTCCCCCGGACTCGAGGCCGTCGCCCGAGCCTACGGGCTCGACTTCGAGGCGACGCTGACGGGCTTCAAGTGGATCTCACGTGCACCGGGCCTCGTCTTCGGCTTCGAGGAGGCGCTCGGCTACCTCGTGAACCCCGGGGTCGTTCGCGACAAGGACGGCATCTCGGCCGCGCTCGCGTTCCTCTCGCTCGCCGCGGAGCTGAAGGCGGCGGGCAGGACGATCGCCGACCACCTCGACGAGTTCGTCGAGAAGTTCGGCTGCCACGCGTCGGGTCAGGTGTCGATCCGCGTCACCGATCTCTCGCGCATCGGCGCCGTCATGGCGCGGCTGCGCGCCGAGCCGCCCGCATCGGTCGGCGGCATCCGGGTCGAGCGCATCGAAGACCTGGCCGACGGATTCGGCGACCTGCCCCCGTCCGACGTGCTGCGCATCGTGCTCGAGGGCGGCGCGCGGGTGATGGTGCGCCCGAGCGGCACGGAGCCGAAGCTCAAGGTCTACCTCGACGCGGTGTCGGAGCTGGGATCCGTCGCCGAGCGCCGCGCCGCCGCGACGGCGACGATCGCCGCCCTCGAGGCCGGCATGCGCGAGCTCGTGGCCTGAGCTCGGGGCACGTGGCGCACGAACCTCGGCGTTCGTGCGCTTCGATGATCTTCGGCGAGACAGCAGTCGTCGCCCGAGAGTGGGCGACGACTGCACCCTCGGTGCGTCTCGCACGCGAGTACGCCGCCCCGCTGCGTCGAACGTGCAGTCGTCGCCCGGCGCACGGGCGACGACTGCACTCTCGGCGGGGGGGGTGGCGCTGCGGACACCAGGCGCCGCGACGCCACGCGCGCGGCACCTGCCGGCGAGCGGGAACGACGTGCGCGGCCGGGATGCCTCAGCCGAGCGAACGCTCGAGCAGGCGCGTGATCTCGTCGACGTCGAAGTAGTTCACGACCTCGACGACCTCGGTGAAGCTGCGGCCGATCGCGTCGCGCACGGCGTCGGCGAGCTCGGTCGACGTCAGGATGACCTGCGCGTCGGCCGCCGCCACGGCGACGCCCGCGAGGTCGCTCGCATCGACGTCGGCCGAGAGTTCGAGCCGTTCGAGCGCACGCTCGGCGTTCACCTTGAGGATCGCCGAGGTGCCGATGCCGGCGCCGCAGACGGCGATGATCTTCACGCCGCCGCCTCGAGCCCGAGCAGGTCGCGCACCGCTGCGGCGTCGCCCGCGCGAGCGATGCGGCCGACCGCGCCGGGGTCGTTGAACACGTTCGCGAGCGTCGCGACCGAGGCCACGTGATCTTCGGCATTCGAGACCGCGAGCCCGACCACGACCCGCACGGGGTCGTTGTGCGGGTGGCCGAACGGCACGGGCTCGGCGAGGGTCACCACGGCGATGCCCTCGCGCCGCACGTCGGGCCCGGGCCGGGCGTGCGCGAGCGCGAGGCCGGGGGCGATCACGACGTACGCGCCGAACTCCTCGATCACGGCGACCATGCGGTCGGCGTACTCGGCGCGCGTCGAACCCGATCGGGTGAGCGCGCGGCCGGCCTCGCGGACGGCGGCTCGCCAATCGGGCGCGTGCGCGCCGATGACGACGGCGTCGTCGGGGAGCGGGGGGAGGTTCATCTCGGGTCCGTTCGGGGCGGCGGGCGGAACGGCGGTGGCTCGTGGCGACCGGCCGTGGGGCGCGTCGTCAGGCTTCGTCGAAGCCGTCTTGGATGAGCTCGGCGAGCTCGTCGCGGTCGTCGAGCGGCAGGAACGCGGCGGCCGCCGCGTTGAGCTGGAAGGTCTCGAGGTCGTCGAGGTCGTAGCCGAACGCGTCGCTGAGCAGCGAGAGCTCGCGGGTGAGGCTCGTGCCCGACTGCAGCCGGTTGTCGGTGTTCACCGTCACCCGGAAGCCCAGCTGGTACAGCAGGTCGAACGGGTGGTCGATGAGCTCGTCGCCCCACGCGGCGATGGCGCCGGTCTGCAGGTTCGACGACGGGCTCGTCTCGAGCGCGATCTCGCGGTCGCGCACCCACTGGGCGACCGGGCCGAGCGACACGTAGGTGTTCTCGTCGTCCTGGCGCTCGATCACGAGGTCTTCGGCGAGACGCACGCCGTGCCCGAGACGGAGGGCGCGCCCGTCGAACAGGGCGCTGCGGATCGACTCGAGGCCGTCGGCCTCGCCGGCGTGCACCGTGACGGGCATGAACCGGCTCGCAAGGTAGTCGAAGGCGGTGCGGTGCCGGCTCGCCGGGAAACCGGCCTCGGCACCCGCGATGTCGAAGCCGACCACGCCGCGGTCGCGGTGGCGCACGGCGAGCTCGGCGATCTCGAGACCCCGGTCGGCGTGCCGCATCGCGGTGACGAGCTGACCGGTGCGGATCGTGCTGCCCTGGTGCCGCACGTCGTCGGCGCCCTGCTCGAGGCCCGCCTGCACGGCCTCGACCGCCTCGTCGAGCGTGAGCCCGCGAGTGAGGTGCTGCTCGGGCGCCCAGCGGATCTCGCCGTAGACGACGCCGTCGGCCGCGAGGTCTTGCACGAACTCGCGCGCCACGCGCGCGAGGCCGGCGCGGGTCTGCATGACCGCCGTCGTGAGGTCGAAGGTCTTCAGGTACTCGACCAGCGAGCCCGAGTTCGACTGGTCGGTGAACCACGTCGCGAGCGAATCGGCGTCGGCCGCGGGCACCTCGAGGCCGATCTCGTCGGCGAGCTCGATGAGCGTCTGCGGGCGCAGCCCGCCGTCGAGGTGGTCGTGCAGCGAGATCTTCGGCAGCGCCTGGATGTTCGTGCCGTCGCCTTCGAGGCGGTATTCGGTCGGAATCGTGTTCACGAGACAACGATAGCGGCGCGGCTGCCGCGAAGTCTCGGCAATCTCGAAGCTCTGAGCCGCACGCGCTGCGCTACGCGGTCGCCGACGCGACTCAGCGCCCGATGCGGTCGGCGATGAGCGGCCCGCCGTTCTCGACGGGGTCGCCCTCGTCGCCGATGCGCCAGGCGCCCTCGACGGCCGCGAGCGCCCGCTCGAAGCGGGCAGGCTCGTCGGCGTGCAGGGTGAAGAGCGGCTGGCCGGCCCGCACGGCGTCGCCGGGCTTCGCGTGCAGGTCGATGCCCGCCGCGTGGTGCACCGGGTCCTCCTTGCGCGCACGGCCCGCGCCGAGGCGCCAGGCGGCGATGCCGAACGGCAGCGCCTCCTGCGCGACGAGCACGCCGTCGCGGTCGGCGGTGACGACGTGCTGCTCCTTGGCGACGGGCAGCGGCGCGTCGGGGTCGCCGCCCTGCGCCTCGATCGAGCGGCGCCACGTGTCCATGGCCCGGCCGTCGTCGAGCGCGGCCTCGACGTCGTCGCCGTCTCGGCCCGCGAGCTCGAGCATCTCGCGGGCGAGGGCGATCGTCAGCTCGCGCACGTCGGCGGGGCCGCCGCCGGCGAGCACCTCGACCGACTCGCGCACCTCGTTGGCGTTGCCGATCGTGAGGCCGAGCGGCACGTTCATGTTCGTGAGGAGCGCGCTCGTGGCGACCCCCGCGTCCTCGCCGAGCTCGACCATCGTGCGCGCGAGCTCGCGCGAGCGCTCGATGTCCTGCAGGAACGCACCCGACCCGAACTTCACGTCGAGCACGAGCGCGCCCGTGCCCTCGGCGATCTTCTTCGACATGATCGACGAGGCGATGAGCGGGATCGCCTCGACCGTGCCCGTGATGTCGCGCAGCGCGTAGAGCTTCTTGTCGGCCGGGGCGAGGCCGGCGCCCGCGGCGCAGATCACGCCGCCGACGTCGCGCAGCTGGGCGAACATCTCGTCGTTCGTGAGGTCGGCGCGCCAGCCGGGGATCGATTCGAGCTTGTCGAGCGTGCCGCCCGTGTGCCCGAGGCCGCGACCCGAGAGCTGCGGTACGGCGACGCCGAAGGTCGCCACGAGGGGCATGAGCGGCAGCGTGATCTTGTCGCCGACGCCGCCCGTGGAGTGCTTGTCGCTCGTCGGCTTGCCGAGCCCCGAGAAGTCCATGCGCTCGCCCGACGCGATCATCGCCATCGTCATGTCGCGGATCTCGCGGCGCGTCATGCCGTTGAGGAAGATCGCCATCGTCATCGCCGACATCTGCTCGTCGGCGACGTACCCGCGCGTGTAGGCGTCGACGAGCCAGGCGATCTCGTCGCTCGTGAGCTCGCGGCGGTCGCGCTTGGCACGGATGAGGTCGACGGCGTCGAAGGGCTCGATGGCGGTTGCGGCGCCGGCGGCGTCGGTCATGATTCTCCTCGGAATTCTGCGAGCTGGCGCGGCCCGAACGCGTCGGGCAGCACTTCGTCGATGGTCTTGAAGCCGGAGACGGTGTCGAGCACCATCCCCTCGGCGGAGTGCTCGTAGAGCAGTTGGCGGCACCGGCCGCAGGGCATGAGCGTCGCGCCGTGGCCGTCGACGCACGTGAAGGCGACGAGCTTGCCGCCGCCCGACATCACGAGCGCCGACACGAGCGAGCACTCGGCGCACAGCGTCACCCCGTAGGAGGCGTTCTCGACGTTGCATCCGCTCACGATGCGGCCGTCGTCGACGACCGCCGCCGCGCCCACCGGGAACTCGGAGTACGGCACGTAGGCCTTCGCCATGGCCTCGCGTGCGCGTTCGCGCAGGTCGGCCCAGTCGATCACGTCGGTGGCGGTCATGCGCTCCCCCGTTCGAGATGGTGACGGATGCCTCGGGGCCGACGTCGGCCCCGAGGCATCCGGTCAGGACTTGATGTACGGTTTGCCCGCCGCAGCCGGCCCGCGGACCTTGCCGACGAGCCCGGCGACGGCGATGATCGTGACGACGTACGGCAGCATGAGCATGAACTCGCTCGGCACGGGCGAGCCGATCACCGAGAGCGTGTTCTGCAGGTTCGATGCGAAGCCGAACAGCAGCGCCGCGAGGGTCGCGCGGATCGGGTCCCAGCCGCCGAAGATGACGGCGGCCAGGGCGATGAAGCCCATGCCCGCGGTCATCTCCTTGTTGAAGGCGATGCCGTTGCCGAGCGTGAAGAAGATGCCGCCGAAGCCGGCGATGGCGCCCGCGAAGGCGACGTTCCAGAACCGGGTGCGGTTGACGTTGATGCCGACCGTGTCGGCCGCCTGCGGGTGCTCACCGACGGCGCGGAGGCGCAGGCCCCAGCGGGTGTGGAAGAGCCCGACGTAGACCGCCGCGACCGCGATGTACATGATGTACACGACGAGCGTCTGGCGGAAGAAGACCGGCCCGATGACGGGGATGTCGCTGAGCAGCGGGATCGGCAGTCGCGGGAAGCGCGGCGGCGAGTTGAGCACGCCGGCGTTGTTCGAGAGCACCTGCGAGAAGAAGAAGCTCGTGAGGCCCGTGACGAGCACGTTCAGCACGACGCCGACGATCACCTGGTCGACGAAGTACTTGATCGAGAACGCGGCGAGCACCATGCCCACGAGCATGCCCGCGATCATCGCGCCGACCGCGCCCGAGAGCAGGCCGATCCAGACGACGCCCGTCGACGAGGTCACGACCGATGCCGTCACCGCCGAGGTGAACGCGCCGGCGAGCAGCTGGCCCTCGATCGCGATGTTGATGATGCCGACGCGCTCGCCGAGCACACCGGTGAGCGCACCGAAGATGAGCGGCACCGAGAGGCTCAGCGCGCCGTACAGCAGGCCGATCATCGGCAGCGTCGCCCCCGCGCCGGCCCAGGTCAGGAAGCCGAACAGGAACAGCACCGCGAACACCACGGTGAGCCAGAGCGGCACTCGGCGCTTGGAGGCGACGAGCCAGATCGACACCGCCGTGATGGCGGCGAGCAGGACGATCACGGTCCACAGCGCCGGCATCGCGGGCACGGAGATGTCGGCGACCTTGATCGCGTCCTTGTCGGAGGCGACGAGCCGGTAGTTGGTGTTGCCCTCGCGCGGGGCGAACACCGCGAGTGCCAGGGCGACGAGCACGAAGACGGCGTAGGCGATCGGCGCCTTCCAGCTGACGACGACGGTCTTCGCGAGGGCGTCGGGCTGGGGCGAGACCGTGTGGTGCTCGGTGACGGTGCTCACTTCGCCGCCACCTCCTTCGTGACGATCGGGCGGGGTCGTTTCGGTGCCCGGGACGGGTCGGGCAGTCGGAAGATGGTGCGGACGAGCGGCGGCGCCGCGATGAAGAGCACGATGAGCGACTGCACCACGAGCACGATGTCGATCGGCACGCCCTCGGCGGCCTGCATCGAGTACCCGCCCGCCTTGAATGCGCCGAACAGGATGCCGGCGAGGAAGATGCCCCACGGCGACGAGCGGCCGAGCAGGGCCACGGTGATGGCGTCGAAGCCGACGCCCGCGTCGATGCCGGCGGTGAAGCCGGTCGTGACGGTGCCGAGCACCTGGCTGACGCCCGCGAGGCCGAGCAGTGCGCCCGAGATGAGCATCGCGTAGACGTACATCGACGGCACGTTGATGCCGGCGACGCGCGCCGCGTTCGGGTTCTCGCCGACGGCGCGGAAGCGGAAGCCGAGGCTCGACCGGCTGAGGATCCACCAGACCAGCACGGTCGCCGCGATCGCGAGGATGAAGCCGAAGTGCAGGTTGTACTTCGGGCCGAGCAGGTCGAAGAAGACCGCCGTCTCCTTCATGGCCGGCGTCTTCGGGTTCGACGAGCCCGGCGCCTGGAGCAGGCCCGGGGTGCGCAGCATCCACGAGACGAGGTAGAACGCGACGAAGTTGAGCATGATCGTGACGATCACCTCGTGCGCGCCGGTGCGCGCCTTCAGGAGGCCCGCGATGCCGCCCCAGAGGGCACCGCCGAGCAGGCCCGCGATGAGCGCGACGAGCATGTGCACGCCCCACGGCAGGTCGAAGCCGAACGCGACCCAGCCGGCGACCGAGGCCGCGATGAGCATCTGGCCGCGACCGCCGATGTTGAACATGCCGACGCGGAAGGCGAGGCCGACGCCCAGACCGCCCGCGATGAGCGGCGTCGCGAAGGTGAGCGTGTCGGTCAGCGGCTTGATGCCGTCGACGAACGTGTCGCGGCGGAAGTTGTAGATCGAGCCCTGGAAGAGCGCCGCGTAGGCGCCGGCCACCGAGTCCCAGATCGCGACGAACGTGTCGCCCGGGCGGGCGAAGAAGTAGACGCTCGCCTTCTGCACGTCTTCATTGGTGAAGGCGATCATGATCGCGCCGACGATGAGCGCGAGCACGACCGAGAGCACCGAGATGAGGGCGTTGCCGGTCGCGATCTGCTGCCACATGGTGTGCCAGCGCGAGGGCTCGGGCGCCCCGGCGGGAACCGTCGTCGTGTCCCTCGGGACGGCGCTGGTTTGAGGCTGGGGCTCGCTCATGCGACCGCTCCTTCTGCCGGCTGCTCGCCGGCCATCATCAGGCCGAGCACGTCGCGCGGGGTGTCGCCCGGCACGATGCCCACGACCTTGCCGCGATACATGACCATGATCCGGTCGGCGAGCGCCGCGACCTCGTCGAGCTCGGTCGACACGACGACGACGGGCACGCCGCGGTCGCGGGTCTCGACGATGCGCTTGTGGATGAACTCGATCGAGCCGACGTCGACGCCGCGGGTCGGCTGCGCCGCCACGAGCAGGCTCAGGTCGCGGCTGAGCTCGCGCGCGAGCACGACCTTCTGCGCGTTGCCGCCCGAGAGCTGGCGCACCTTCTCGTCGATGCCCTGGGTGCGGACGTCGAACTCCTTCACCTTGTCGCGGGCGAACTCGGCGAGCAGCCCGCGCTGGATGTTGCCGGCCTTCACGAACGGCGCACCGTCGGAACGGTCGAGCATGAGGTTCTCGGCGATCGTGAACTCGCCGACGAGGCCGTCTTCGTTGCGGTCTTCGGGGACGAACCCGACGCCGGAGTCGAGGATCTTGCGCACGCTCTCGGTCGTCAGCTCGACGCCCTCGAGCGCGATCGACCCGCGGACGCGCGGCTGGAGGCCGACGAGCGCCTCGGTGAGCTCGGTCTGGCCGTTGCCCTGCACGCCCGCGACGGCGAGGATCTCGCCCTTGCGGACCTCGAAGCTCACGTCGTTGACGACGAGCTGGCCGATGTGGTCGATGACGGTGAGCCCCGTGACGACGAGGGCCGCCTCACCGAGCTTCGGCGCGTCCTTCTGCACGGTGAGCTCGACGGCGCGGCCGACCATGAGGGAGGCGAGCTCGGTGTTCGACGCGGTCGGGGACGCCTCGCCGACGACCTTGCCGAGGCGGACGACCGTGATGCGGTCGGCGACCTCGCGCACCTCGCGGAGCTTGTGCGTGATGAACACGATCGACGTGCCCGAGGCCTTGAGCTGGCGCATGATCTCCATGAGCTCGTCGGTCTCCTGCGGCGTGAGCACCGCGGTCGGCTCGTCGAAGACGAGCACCCTCGCGTCGCGCGAGAGCGCCTTGATGATCTCGACGCGCTGCTGCACCCCGACCGGGAGGTCGTCGACGAGCGCGTCGGGATCGACGTCGAACCCGAACCGCTCGCTGATCTCGCGAACCCGTCGACGGGCCGCATCGAGGTCGAGGAACCCGCCGCCCTTGGTCGCCTCGTTGCCGAGCATGACGTTCTCGGCGACCGTGAATACGGGGATGAGCATGAAGTGCTGGTGCACCATGCCGATGCCGGCCGCCATCGCGTCGCCGGGCCCGGAGAAGTGCTGCACCTCGTCATCGAGGAGGATCTCGCCCTCGTCGGCCTGGTAGAGACCGTAGAGCACGTTCATCAGCGTCGACTTGCCCGCACCGTTCTCGCCGAGCAGGCAGTGGATCTCTCCGGCCTCCACGGTGAGGTCGATATGGTCGTTCGCGACCAGGCTGCCGAACCGCTTCGTGATACCGCGAAGTTCGAGCTTCATGTTCTGAATCCTAGTGAGCGCGCAGCATCTGCAGCAGATGCTGCGCGGATGTCGGCGACCCGTCTGCCGGCTCGCTCAGATGTTGGGGTCGGCGCGAATCGGCGCGACCGGGTGGAACGCAGATCGGGGAGGCCGGCGAACCGACCTCCCCGATCCGGTGTCTCGACTTACTCCTGGCCGGAGAGGTACGACTCGACCGGCACGTCACCCGAGATGATGGCGGCCTTCAGGTCGTCGAGCTCGCCCTGGAGCTCGGGCGAGACCTTCGACTCGAAGTCGTGGAACGGCGCGATGCCGACACCCTCGTTCTCGAGCGTGCCCACGTACGGAGCCGGGTCGAAGTCGCCCTGGCCGGCGGCGAGCACCGAGTCGTAGGTCGCCACGTCGATGCCCTTGAGGATCGAGGTGAGGATGAGGTCGGCGACCGAGGGGTCGGTCTGCGTGAGGTCGGCGTCGACGCCGACCATCGCGATGTCACGGCCCGAGTCGCGCACCGCGGCGGCACCCGACTGGTAGATCGGGCCGCCGACGGGCAGCAGCACGTCGATGTTCTGGTCGATGAGCGCCTGCGCGGTCTGGCGGGCCTGGTCGTTGGCCTCGAAGCCGCCGGTGAACGAGCCGTCCTGCTTGGCGCGGTCCCAGCCGACGACCTTGACGTCGGTGCCCTTCTCGCCGTTGTAGTAGTCGACGCCCTGGGCGAAGCCGTCCATGAAGATCGACACGGTCGGGAAGTTCATGCCGCCGTAGGTGCCGACGACGCCGGTCTCCGAGAAGTCGGCGCCCGCGTAGCCCGCGAGGAACGCGGCCTGGGCGGTGTCGAAGAGGATCGGCTTGATGTTCGGGGCGTCGACCTTGCCGTCGAAGTCGTTGTCGGCGGCGTCGTCGATGATGATGTACTCGATGTCGGGGTTCGCGAGGGCCGACTCGACGGTCGCGGCCGACAGCGCGAAGCCGACGGTCGTGATGACCGAGCAGCCCTGGTCGACGAGGCTCGAGAGGTTCGGCGCGTACTCGGTCTCGTCCTTCGACTCGACCGTGATCGCCTCGACGCCGAGCTCGTCGGCGGCCTTCGTGATGCCCTCGTAGCCGAGCTGGTTGAAGGACTTGTCGTCGAAGCCGCCCGCGTCGGAGACCATGCACGGCTGGAAGCCCTCGATGGCCTCGGCCGTCGGGGTGGCGGCCTCTTCGGGCGCGGATGCGCAGCCCGCGAGCAGCAGGGCGCTGCTGCCGAGCAGCGCGAGGCCGCCGAGCGCGGCCTTCTTGGTCGTGACCTTCACTGTGTCCTCCAAAAGACGCAAGACCCCGACCTTCGCGGGGGCTGATCGATGTCACGTTACCCAATGTTTCGTCGCGCGCCATGGGCTCGGCGGCATCGATCGGCCAATGGTTATGAATACGCGACATTCTGCTCATATGAGCAGAGGATCTGTGCCACGAACGGGGGTGAAGCGGTACCGGGGCCTCAGTCGTGCGACGGCGCGCTCGGCGAGTCGACGACGAGGTCGCCCGCGATGATCGCCTGGCGGAGGTCGTCGATCTCGCCGTCGAGCTCGTCGGAGACGAGCGGCGCGAGGTCGTGGTAGGGGGCGATCTCGACGCCGCCGTTCTCGAGCGTGCCGATGTACGGGTCGTTCGTGAACTCGTCGTCGACGACGTCGCCGACGATCTCGACCATCGCGTCCTGCGTGTTCTTGAGCACGCTCGTGAGGATGACCGGCCGGAAGTCGGCGTTCAGGGTCTCGTAGCCGTCGCTGTCGACCCAGATCACGGAGACGCCGTCGTGCTCGAGCGCCGCGGCGGCCGCACCCTCGCCGACCTGGCCGGCGACCGGCAGGATGACGTCGGCGCCCTGGTCGATGAAGCCCTGCGTGAGGGTCTTGCCCTTGTTCACGTCCTCGAAGTCGCCCGTGAACGCGCCGTCCTGCTTCGCCTTGTCCCAGCCGAGCGCGCGAACGTTCGTGCCGTGCTCCTCGTTGTACTTCGCGACGCCGTCGACGAAGCCGTCCATGAAGAGCGTCACGGGCGGCTGGTTGCCGCCGCCGAAGGTCGCGACGACACCGGTCGTCGAGACGCCGGCGGCGAGGTAGCCGGCCAGGAACGACGCCTGCGCGGTGTCGAACACGACGGGCTTGATGTTGTCGCCCTCGACGGTCTCGTCGACGATCGCGAAGTGCAGGTCGGGGTTCTTGCCCGCCTGGTCGGTCGTGGCCTCGGCGAGCTCCCACCCGACGGTCACGATGAGCTCGCAGCCCGAGTCGACGGCCTGCGCGACGTTCGGGGCGAGGTCGGTCTCGCCGGTCGAGACGATCGCCTCGGCCTCGATGCCGTACTCGTCCTCCGCGGCCTGGAGGCCCTCCCAGCTCGACTGGTTGAACGACCGGTCCTCGAGGCCGCCCGAGTTCGTGACCATGCGCGCGCACACGTCGCTCGCGGCGCCGGTCGGCTCGGCCTCGGGCGCGGTCGCGCACGAGGCGAGGGCGAGGGAGGCCGCGGCCGACGCCGCGACGAGGAGGAGACGCTGTGCCCGAGGCATCCTGATACCCGTTCTTCCGTGAGGTGGTGCGTGGTCAGAGCACGTCGCTCGAGCCGCCGAGCCGCAGTGCGTCGACGACCGCCTTCACGCGCTGGGCGTGCTCGCTCGTCGTGACCAGCAGCGCGTCGGGGGTGTCCACGACGACGATATCGCGGACCCCGATGAGGCTGATGACGCGCTTGGAGCGGCTCACGACGATGCCGCTCGACGCGTCGGCGAGCACTCGCGCGTGCTCGCCGAGGATGGCGAGCTCGCCCGAGCGGCCCGCGGTGTTGAGCTTCGCGAGCGACGCGAAGTCGCCGACGTCGTCCCACTGGAAGTGGCCGCGGATGACGGCGAGCCGGCCCGCCGCCGCGGCGGGCTCGGCGACCGAGTAGTCGATCGCGATCTTCTCGAGCCTCGGCCAGATGCGGTCGACCGCGGGGCCGCGGGTCGCGGGGTCGTCCCACGCCTCGGCGAGCTCGATGAGGCCCGCGTGCAGCTCGGGCTTGTTGCGCTCGATCTCGGCGAGCAGCTGGTCGGCCCTGGCGATGAACATGCCCGCGTTCCAGAGGTGCTTGCCGCCCGCGAGGTAGCGCTTCGCGGTCGCGAGGTCGGGCTTCTCGACGAAGCTCGAGACGACCTCGGCGTGCTCGGTGCCGGGGATGTCGAGGGGGCTGCCGCACTCGATGTAGCCGAAGCCGACGGCGGGCTCGGTCGGGGTGATGCCGATCGTCGCGATGTAGCCGGCCTTCGCCGCGGTCACCGCCTCGGTCACCGCGGCCTGGAAGAGCGCGTCGCCCGAGATGACGTGGTCGGCGGCGAACGAGCCGATCACGACGCCCGGCTCGCGCCGCTCGAGGACGGCGGCCGCGAGACCGATCGCCGCCGTGGAGTCGCGCGGCTCGGACTCGAGCACGATGTTCGCGTCGGCGAGGTCGGGCAGCTGCTCCTCGACGGCGCCGCGGTGGGCGCGACCCGTCACGATCATGATGCGCTGCTCGCCCGACAGCGGGGCGAGGCGGTCCCACGTGTCCTTGAGGAGCGTCTGCCCCGATCCCGTGAGGTCGTGCAGGAACTTGGGCGCGTCGGCACGCGAGAGCGGCCACAGCCGGGAGCCCACTCCCCCGGCGGGGATGATCGTGTAGAAGCCCTCGAGCGGTTCGTTCGGCATCCGAACAGGATAGCGGCGAGGCATCCGGGCCACCTGTTCGCCGCCGTGGCGAGCGGCTAAGGGTCGCCTCACCTGCACGGCGAGCGAGCCGGGTCTAGACTCGGAGCGGGCCGTCGTGCCCCTGCGCCCGCATGTCAAGGGCGCGTTTCACACAGCCAGGGAGGGTTGTTCATGCCAGAGACCTCGGCAGGAACCCTGACCGCACCCGAGAAGCCGGCGAAGCAGAAGCCGGGCGGCACGCTCTATCGCGGCCACGAGGGTATGTGGTCATGGGTGCTGCACCGCATCACGGGTGTCGCCATCTTCTTCTTCCTCCTCGTGCACATCCTCGACACGGCACTCGTGCGGGTGAGCCCCGAGGCGTACAACACCGTCATCGGCGCGTACCAGACGCCGATCATGGGCCTCGGCGAGGTCGCCCTCGTCGGCGCGATCGTGTTCCACGCCTACAACGGCCTGCGCATCATCCTCGTCGACTTCTGGTCGTGGGCCACGCGCCACCAGAAGGTGCTGTTCTGGGTCGTCGTCGCCCTCTGGGCGGTCACGATGCTGGCCTTCACCCCCCGCCACCTGATGAACGTCTTCGGCCACTGAGGGGGAGCGACATGACTGCGACCATCGAAGCACCCCGCACTCCGGCGCGCCCGGCCCGCAAGGGCGGCGCGAACCTCGAGAAGTGGGGCTGGATCTACATGCGCGCCTCCGGCGTGCTGCTGCTCGTGCTCATCTTCGGGCACCTCTTCACGAACCTCATGCTCGGCGACGGCATCCACGCCATCGACTTCGGCTTCGTCGGCGGCAAGTGGGCCGACCCGTTCTGGCAGTGGTGGGACGTGCTGATGCTCTGGCTCGCGCTCATCCACGGCGCGAACGGCATGCGCACGCTCGTGAACGACTACACGAACCCCGGCGCCGTGCAGAAGGTCCTCAAGGGGGCGCTCTTCGCCGCTGCCGCCGTGCTGATCGTGCTCGGAACCCTCGTCGTCTTCACGTTCGACCCGTGCCCCGCCGGCGCCCCGGCGGAGCTCCTCCCCAGCTTCTGCGCCGCGCTCTAGGAGACATGTGACCAGCGAGACCCACGCCGAGACCAAGGTCGTCGACGGCGTCCACTACCACCAGTACGACATCGTGATCGTCGGCGCCGGCGGCGCCGGGATGCGCGCGGCGATCGAGGCCGGCCCCGGCGCGAAGACCGCGGTGATCTCGAAGCTCTACCCCACCCGCTCCCACACGGGCGCGGCGCAGGGCGGCATGGCCGCGGCGCTCGCGAACGTCGAAGAGGACTCGTGGGAGTGGCACACGTTCGACACCGTCAAGGGCGGCGACTACCTCGTCGACCAGGACGCCGCCGAGATCCTCGCCAAAGAGGCGATCGACGCGGTCATCGACCTCGAGAACATGGGCCTGCCGTTCAACCGCACGCCCGACGGCAAGATCGACCAGCGGCGCTTCGGCGGCCACACCCGCGACCACGGCAAGGCGCCCGTTCGCCGCGCCTGCTACGCGGCCGACCGCACGGGCCACATGATCCTGCAGACGCTGTTCCAGAACTGCGTCAAGCTCGGCATCGAGTTCTACAACGAGTACTACGCGCTCGACGTCGTCATGACCGAGGTCGACGGCGTGCAGCAGCCCTCGGGCGTCGTCGCGTACGAGCTCGCGACCGGCGAGCTGCACGTCTTCCAGGCGAAGGCGATCATCTTCGCGACCGGCGGCTTCGGCAAGATCTTCAAGACGACGTCGAACGCGCACACCCTCACGGGCGACGGCGTCGGCATCATCTGGCGCAAGGGCCTGCCGCTCGAGGACATGGAGTTCTTCCAGTTCCACCCGACCGGCCTCGCGGGCCTCGGCATCCTCCTCACCGAGGGCGCGCGCGGCGAGGGCGCGATCCTCCGCAACGCGAGCGGCGAGCGCTTCATGGAGCGCTACGCCCCCACCATCAAAGACCTCGCGCCGCGCGACATCGTCGCCCGGTGCATGGTGCAGGAGGTGGCCGAGGGCCGCGGCGCGGGCCCCCACAAGGACTACGTGCTGCTCGACTGCACGCACCTGGGCGCCGAGGTGCTCGAGACGAAGCTGCCCGACATCACCGAGTTCGCGCGCACCTACCTGGGCGTCGACCCCGTCTACGAGCCGGTGCCGGTCATGCCGACCGCGCACTACGCGATGGGCGGCATCCCCACCAACAACAACGCCGAGGTGCTGCGCGACAACACCACGGTCGTGCCGGGCCTCTACGCCGCCGGCGAGTGCGCGTGCGTCTCGGTGCACGGCTCGAACCGCCTCGGCACCAACTCGCTGCTCGACATCAACGTCTTCGGCAAGCGCGCCGGCCGCAACGCGGTCGAGTACGTGAACTCGGGCGTCGACTTCCTGCCGCTGCCCGACGACCCGGCCGCCGGCGTGCGCGACCTGCTCGTGGGCCTGCGCGACTCGACGGGCACCGAGCGGATCGCCGCGATCCGCAAGGAGCTGCAGGACGAGATGGACCGCAACGCCCAGGTGTTCCGCACCGACGAGTCGCTCGCCCACGCGGCCGGCGTCATCGCCGGGCTGCGCGAGCGCTACAAGAACGTGGCCGTGCAGGACAAGGGCAAGCGGTTCAACACCGACCTGCTCGAGGCCGTCGAGCTCGGCTTCCTGCTCGACCTCGCCGAGGTCGTCGTCACGAGCGCCCGCAACCGCGAAGAGAGCCGCGGCGGCCACATGCGCGACGACTTCCCGAACCGCGACGACGAGAAGTTCATGCAGCACACGATGGCGTACCTGTCGGGTGACGCGCACTCGTCCGACGCGAGCGACCACATCCGGCTCGACTGGAAGCCGGTCGTCGTCACGCGCTACCAGCCGATGGAGAGGAAGTACTGACCGTGAGCACCGCCACGCTCGAAGCACAGCAGCCCGGCGCCTCGGCGTCCGACGCGATCCAGTCGTTCACGGTCACCTTCCTGATCCGTCGCTTCGACCCCGACGTCGACACCGAGCCGCGCTGGCAGGACTTCGACGTCGAGATGTACGCGACCGACCGCGTGCTCGACGCGCTGCACAAGATCAAGTGGGAGCAGGACGGCTCGCTCACGTTCCGCCGCTCGTGCGCCCACGGCATCTGCGGGTCCGACGCGATGCGCATCAACGGCCGCAACCGGCTCGCGTGCAAGACGCTGATCAAGGACCTCGACATCTCGAAGCCGATCTACGTCGAGGCGATCAAGGGCCTGCCGCTCGAGAAGGACCTCATCGTCGACATGGAGCCGTTCTTCGCGAGCTACCGCGAGGTGCAGCCGTTCCTCGTCGCGAACACGACGCCCGAGGCCGGAAAAGAGCGCGTGCAGTCGGTCGCGCAGCGCGCGATCTTCGACGACACCACGAAGTGCATCCTCTGCGCCGCGTGCACCTCGTCGTGCCCCGTGTTCTGGACTGACGGCCAGTACTTCGGCCCGGCCGCGATCGTCAACGCGCACCGCTTCATCTTCGACTCGCGCGACGACAACGCGCAGACCCGCCTCGACATCCTCAACGACAAGGAGGGCGTGTGGCGCTGCCGCACGACCTTCAACTGCACCGAGGCGTGCCCCCGCGGCATCGAGGTCACGAAGGCCATCGCCGAGGTGAAGCAGGCCGTCATGCGCGGCAAGCCGTAACCACGCTGCATCCCTGAACGGGGCCGGTCGCCTGAGGCGACCGGCCCCGTTCGCGTCTGCCCGTTCAGAGGGCGCATTTCCGCAGCCCGAGGGACGGATGCCGCCGCCGGATCGCGGAAATGCACCCCGGACTGCGGCCGGACCGGGTCCGGGCCAGACCGATGCGGGACGGGGGCGGCGAATGCGGAACGAGGGGGCCGGCGCACCCGCTGCGCCGACCCCCTCGCCGTGGACTGGCCCTACTCGATGCCCCGCTCCCCCGGCCGGCGGCGACGGACGATCGTCACCGCGACCAGCAGCGCACCGATGAGCAGCAGCCCGGCAGCCCCCCACAGGAAGGGGCCTCCGGCGAATCCGGTCGACGCGATCCCGGGCTTGGGGGTCGGGCTCGGCGCCGGGTTCGTCAGGACGGTGACCGTGACGGTCGAGTCGTCGCACAGGACGGGCAGTGCGGGATCGATCGCCGACGCGGCGCCGACCGCTCCCCCCGCGGCTGCGGGCGCCTCGGGCGCGGGCTCGGGCTCCGGCTCGGCGGGCACGTCGTCGGGGTCGTTCCAGCAGACCTCGCCGGTGTTGTCGACGCGGTCGACGGTCGTGGTCGGGTCGAGCACGACCGAGAGCACCACGTCGGGCGCTTCCGGCTGCGTGCCGCCGATCATGCCGTTCAGCACGCAGTGCAGCGTGCCGCCGTACCCGTCGGCGTCGGCGTCGGTCACCGCGCAGTCGTCCCAGCGGGGGAACGCGGGCGCCTCGGCGGTCGTGATCTGCACGACCTTGAGATCGGCGGGGATCTCGTCGAAGAGTTCCATGTTCGCGATCGCCCCGAGCCCGGAGTTCGTGACCGACAGGGTGTAGTCGAACGCGTCGCCGGGCTTCGCCTGCAGGGCGCTCGACGTCTTCACGATGTCGACCGACGGGTCGCGTACGACCTCGCACGCCGGGGTGGCCTGCGGGTACACCGCGAGGATCGACTCGCTCGGATTCACCGAGAACGTGATCGTCATCGGGTTCACCTGGTCGGCGAACGCGTAGCTCTCGAGCTTCGAGTCCTTGACCATGTTCTCCCACCTGTCCACGATGCCGTTCTCGCCGACGACGTCGCCCTCCTCGATGAGCCGCCAACCCGGCCACCCGATCGAGATGCCGTCGTCGTTCACGACGCCGTACGGCCAGAGCAGCCGGCCGGAGCGTTCACTCCACGGGATCTCGGTGACGATCGGCTCCGCGTCGGGGTAGACCGTCGCGTCGGGCGCCCACGTCACGGTGATCGGCCCCGGCTCGACGTCGTCGGAGACCGCGACGTCGTAGTAGAGGTACGGCACGTCGTTGACGCAGCGGGTGTAGGCGGCCGGGTCGATCGCCTTGGTCGGCACGTCGACGTCGTCGCAGTCGTTCTCGGGCACCAGGTCGGGCACGACCCCGTCATCGGCCGCCGCCACGGCTTTCGCGAGCTCGGGCACCTCACCCGCGACGATCGCGACGCACGCCTCGTTGCGGATGTCGCCCAGGTCGACGGTCGGCACCTCGGGCGCCGGGTCGTCGGGCCCGACGGGCGGCACGGGCGGCAGCGGCGCGGGCACGGCCACCCGCACCGGGATGGTGATCGTGGTCACCGCCCCGGCGGGGTACGCGCCGGTGTAGGTCGCCGCGAACGCGTTGTCGGCGTTGCCCGACGTCTGCGTCCACGTGCCCGGCTGCGCCGGCGAGTCGGCGGGTTCGAACGTCGCCGGCCCGGTGACGACGAGGTCGTCGGGCAGCGCGTCGGTCACCTCGAGCCCCGGCACGTCGAGCGTGCCGTGGTTCGTCACCGTGAGCCGGTACTCGAACTCGTCGCCCGCCTGCACGGCCGTCACGTCGTCGGCGAGGACGTAGTCCTTCTCGATGCCGACGTCGAGCGACTCGGCGACGTTCTTCAGCGAGCAGGTGGTCGTGCCGCCCGTCGCGACCTGGGCGTGCGTGACCGCCCCGTCGCCGCAGAGCCAGGCCTCGGCGTGGTAGTGCGCGGCGAACGGGTTGCTCGCGTGCGCGGCGGCCAGCTGCTCGCCGAGCAGGTACGAGCCGACCGGCACCACGAGCTCGATGCCGCCGCCGTTCAGGAACTGCGCGACGAGCGTGCCCGAGTCGCCGCTGAGGTTCCAGGCCGCCGCCGTGAGCAGCTTCGACGGGTCGATGCCCAGGTCGGTGAGCGCCGAGTTGTCGACCGTCTTCGTCAGCCGCAGCTTGCCGACCGGGATCTCGGTGCAGCCCTCGAGCTCGGTGACCACGGTGCCGTTCGTCATCTGCGCGGTGTTGAGGAACCCGCCGCCCGTCTCGGTCGCCTCGCACTTCGCGAGGTCGATCGAGGTGATGGACGCGACGTTCGCGCGCACCGTGATGGTCCACACGTGGGTGTCGCCGGCGGTGATCGGGTGGGCCGTCGCGAGGGTCGTGGCATCCGCGCCGTCCCAGCCGGCGACGGGGGCGCCGTCGGGGTCTTCGGCCATGGCCTCCTCGATCGAGACGCCGTCGGGGAAGGCGAGCGCGTCGGACAGGTCGTAGACGAGGTCGTGGTCGCCGACGGTGTCGACGGTGATCTCGTACGTCACCTCCCAGTCGCCGAGGCCGAGCGGGGTGGCCGGCCCGGTCGCCGCCTTGACCGCGCTCGTGCGGCCGGGTTCGTCGCAGGCCCATGCCTCGGTCGGCACGCCCGCGACGGTGAGCGTCGCGGAGTTCGCGAAGCCGCCCTGCTCGCCGGGCACGCAGCTCGTCGAGCCCTCGACCTCCTCGGTCTCGGGGTCGTCCCAGACCACGTCGCCCGTGACCGTCGCGTGCACCGTCACGTCGTAGACGTGGGTGCCGACGTCCGCCGGGAGCACGATGCCGTTCGCGAGCTCCTCCTCCGGCTCGCTGGTCGGGTCCTCCCACTCGCCAGCGGCGCCGTCGGGCCCCGTCCAGGTCGCCGAATCGATGCGGATGCCGTCACCGAAGTCGGCGAGCGAGTCGGCGAGGTCGTACGTCACGGCCGACACGACGCTCTCGTCGGTGACCGTCACGCGATACCCGATCGTCCACGTGCCGTCGTCGTTCTGCACGAGGCCCGTGACCGTCTTGTCGATCGTGTACGTGGCGGCCCGCGCCGTGTTCACGATCGTGCAGGTGACGTCGTCGCCCGGCTCGAGATTCACGGTGTCGCCGGTGAGCGCGCCGGCGACGTCGCAGGTCCAGTCGCCCGGCTCGAACTCGTCGGCGCCTTCGAAGTCGCTCGCGGCCTCGCTCAGCACGTAGTCGACGTTCGCGTCGACCGCGCCGGTCGCCGTGCCGGCGCCGGTGACGATCGCCGCTTCGCCCTCCTCCGTCGCGGAGACCGTCCACAGCGTCGGCGGGAAGTCCGCCTCGACCGCGTCGGGCTTCACGTCCTTGACGAGCGTGAGCGTCGGTGCGATGTCGGTGTTCACGATCTCGCACTCGACCGTCGCGCCGAGCTCGTGCACCACCAGGCTCGCCGTCGTCGACCCGTCGGCCGCGGTCAGCGTGAACGCGTCGTCGCCCTTGTCGGAGGTGCACGACCAGGTCGCGGACACCTCGTACTCGTCGCCGTTCGTCCAGCTCGCCGAGGTCTCGGCGAGCGTGTACGCGAGGCCGAGTGCGACCGGGCCGCTCGCGGTGCCGGGGCCGCCGAAGCCGTCACCCGGGCTCGTCGCGCTGACGGTCCAGTCGGTCGCGACGGCGTCGCCGCCGTGCGCGCTCACGACGGTCTTCTGCAGCTCGACCGTCTGCGTGCACTCGACCTCGTTCGTGATGAGGAACGTCGACACCGCGGCATCCAGCGTCTGATCGCCCGTGCCGTTGCCGGCGACGTTCACGATCTCGCAGCCCGTCGGAACGACCACGTCGGTCTCGCCGACGTTCACCTCGTCGCCGAGGGCGTACGGGCCGGTCTCGGCCCCCCACTCGACGTCGGAACCATCGAGCTGCCCCTGGGCGCCGAACCCGTCGGGCAGGTCGTCGCCGTCCCACGCGATCGGCTCGCCGCCGTCGATGACCCAGGCCTTGTCGACGATGACGACCACGGGCACGTCGACGCACGCGTCGTCGTTCCACTCGCCGCCCGAGGTGACGACCGCCCCGTTGAGGAGGCCCTGGCCGTCGTCGCCGTCGCAGCGGAGCACGGGGCCCTCGGCGTCGGCGTCGACCGTGAACGACACGGTCACCGTGAAGGTGTGCGTCGCTCCCCCGGCGAGCGCCTGGTCCATCGCGATGACGTCGGTGGCCGGGTCGGCGCCGTTCCAGTCGGGGTCGACCGTGACATCGGCGCTCTCGACGGAGCGATCGGTGATCGTCACGCCGTCGGCGAAGTCGGGCGTGTCGCTGAGGTCGTAGACGAGCCCCTGGGTCGCGCTCGAGTTCGTCACGGTCAGCTCGTACGAGACCTCCCAGTGGTCGTCGACCTTCACGGCCTCGGTGCCGACCGCGGACTTCGCGATCACCGGGCGCGCGGGCACGCCGCAGCCGTCGTCCGACTGGGGTGCACCGGCGGAGGTGAGCGTCGCCCGGTTGAGGAAGCCGACGTTCGCCGACTCCTCGGTCGGGGTGCAGCTCGTGGTGGTCGGGTCGGCGAACGCGGTCTCGTCGGCCTTCGCCGCGACCGTCACCGTGTAGGTGTGCGTGTCGCCCTTGGCGATCGGCTTCGGTGTCGGACCGACGATCGTCGCGGTGTCGCCCGTCTGCGGGTCGGCGCCCCAGGTGCCGTCGTCGCCCTCGCCCGACCACGTGGCCGACTCGATATCGATCGCGCCGCCGAAGTGCAGCGCGTCATCGAGGGTGTAGGTCGACACGTAGTCGGGGTTGCCCGTGACGGTGATCTCGTAGACCGCGGTCCACGTGCCGTCGGCCGACTGCGTCACCGTCGGGTCGGACTTCGCGACCGTCGGACGGCCGCCCTCCCGCACGGGGGTGCAGTCCCAGTCGGAGTCGCTGATCGCCCCGCTCGTGACGGTCGCGGTATTGAGGAATCCCTTGCCGGGAGTGCCGTTCTCGGTGCACTGCCGGTCGTCAGTGGTCACCGACCCCGCGGGCGCGTCGACGTTGAACACGAGGGTGTGGATCTTCGTCTGGCCGGCGGCGATCGGGGCGTTCGTCGCCAGCGCGACCGCGCCGCCCGCGTACGGCGCGGCCGCCGCGCCGTCGATGCTCACCGTGTTGAACGTGATGCCGCTCGCGAAGGCCGGGGTGTCGCTCAGCGAGTAGTACGCGGGCTTCGCCCCCGGCGCCGTGTTGGCGACGGTGACGGTGTAGCTCACGTTCCACGAGGCGTCCGGCTGCTGCGTCGCGGTCGCGCCCGTCTTCTCGACGGTCGGTGCGCTCGGGCTGTCGCAGGCCGTGTCGCCGAGCGGCACGCCTCCGACGGTGAGCGTCGCGAGGTTGTTGAAGGCACCGTTCGCGTCGTCCTGCGGGCACAGTGTCTGCGCATCGGTCAGGGTCGGTCCGTCGAGGGCGATGCCCGTCACGGTGATCCGGTAGGTGTGCGTCGGATCGGGGTCTCCCGCGGCGAGGTACACGTTGCTCGCGATCGTGCCGGAACCGGCCCAGGCGCCGGCAACGGGAGAGCCGTCCTTCGTGACCGCGTAGCTCGCGCCCGAGAGGTCGACTCCGGCGCCGAACTTCAGCGAGTCGGCGAGCGAGTAGGTGCCGCCGACCGCGCCGGTGTTCGCGACGACGAGGTCGTAGGCGATGCTCCAGAGCCCGTCGGCGCCCTGCGCGACCGAACCGGCGACGACCTGCTTGTCGATCGTGATCGTCGGCGGGGTGACCGTCACGCACCCGGTCGCGTCCTCGCGCTGGTTGCCCGACTCGATCGCGGCGGTGTTGTTCAGTCCGTCGGCGCTCGGGCAACGGAGGCCGGCCTGGTCGGCGCCGATCTCGACGACGACCTGCACCTCGTACACGTGCTGGTCGAGTGCGGCCGTGCCCGGCAGGGGCACGTCATCGGCGAGCAGCGTGTTCGGCGCGAAGCCCGTCCACGACGCCTCGGTGGGCACGGGCTGCGTGACGACCGTCGCAGGACCCGTCGGCGTCACGCCGGCCGGCAGGTCGAGCTCGTCGACGAGGTCGTAGACGATGCCCGTCGTGGCCGACGGGTTCGTCACCGTGATCGTGTACGGCAGCGTCCAGGTTCCGTCGCCGTTGTCGACGGCCGTGCCGCCCGCCTTGGTGATCGTCGGCGTGACCGGCAGTTCGCAGTCGGATGCCTCGTACGAGGTCTGCCCGACGTACATGGTCGCCGTGTTGAGGAACCCGACGGTGCCCGGCTCGAGGTCGTCGCACGCGGCGGCCGTCGTGCCGTCGAAGTCGGCGCCGTCGTCGACGGTCGCGTTCACGGTCACCCGCCACGTGTGCGAGGTGCCCGCTGCGAGAACCGGCTCGTCGTCGAACGGCTGGACCTCGTCGAAGCCGACCGTCCACGGTTCGCTCGCGCCGGCCGGCTCGGGCAGCACGCGCCGGTAGCCCGCGCTGTTCACCGTGACCTCGCTGCCGAAGTCGAGCCGGTCGGAGAGGACGTAGGTGAGCGACTGGAACGCGCTCGGGTTCGTGACGACGACGTCGTAGGCGATCGTCCATGAGCCGTCGGCGTTCGGGGTCGGCACCGCGGCCGTCTTCGTGATCGACGGGGTGATCGGCTTCAGCGTGTTCGTCACGGTGCAGTCGACCTGGTCGCCCGCGCCGAGCGCGGCGACGGTCGCACCGGCGACCGGGTCGGCGCCGTTCAGCGAGCACTCCCAGACCCCCGGGGCGAACTGGTCGGCGTTCGCGAGATCGGTCGTCTCGACGAGGTCGAGCGCGATGCCGGCGGGGACGTCGACGTAGCCCGCCGTGCCGCCTGCGCCGCTCGCGACGACGGTGTCGTCGTCGGTGCGCGAGGCGCTCAGCGTCCACGCGGCCGGCGTCGCGACCGAACCGGTGACGATCTTCGTGAGCCGCAGTCGCGGGGCGATCGGGTCGTTGTACACGACGCAGGTGCCCTGGCCGAGTGCGGCCACCGTGATCTCGTTCGTCTCGACGAACTGGCCGTTGGGCGTCGTGCGGCACATGATCGACGTCTGCACCCAGCCGTCGGGGCCGCCCGTCTCGGAGATCGTGTACGCCTGTCCGGGGCGCACGGCGATCGTGTCGCCCGAGGTCGCCGCTTCGGCGGCGAGGCCCGCAGGCACCGGGGCCTTCGGCGTGGCGACGAGCGTCCAGTCGGCGGGGTCGGCGTCGAGGTCGAGGTCGTTGGCGACGTTCTTGATGAGCGTGAGCGACGCCGTCTGGTTCACGGCCGTGCAGACGACCCTGAAGCCCAGCGGCACGGTCACGCCGCCGTTGATGCCGTCGGCGAAGCCGGGGATGGTCTCGCCCTCGTCGTCGACCTGCACGCAGTTCCAGCTGCCGGTCGCCGGCGGGGTGGGGATGCCGCCGGGTAGGATGCTCTGCACGTAGCGCGGGTCGCCGTCCTCGGTGAGCGGGTAGCGCACCCCCGGGGTGACGGGCGCCGTCACCCCGCTCGTGCCGTTCGGCCCGGCGAGCGCACCGCCGGGCGCGACGGCGTCGAGCGTCCAGTCGGAAGGCTGCGCGTCGCCGTTCTGGACGCTCTTCACGAGCGTGAGCTCGGCGGTGCAGGTGACGACGTTCGTGAGCGTGAATGTGTTGCCGCCCGGTTCGACCGTCGGCGCGTACGGCAGCGATTCGTCGACGACGGCGCCGTTCGCGAGGGTCACCGAGCTCTTCGTGACCCGGCACAGGTCGCGGTCGCCGACGCCGGTGGTCTCCGAGATCACGACGTCGTCGCCCGACGTGTACCCGGTCTGCACGATGCCGAAGGGCTTGTTCGCCCCGTCGAGCTTCAGCTGGGCGGTGAGCCCGGCCGGCTGGTTGCCGTTCGTGTACGTCACGCCGTTCACGATCCACGTCTTGTCGACGCGCACGTCGGCCTGCGGCTCGGGCGGCCGGTTCCAGACGGTGCAGGTGACGGCGACCTTCGGGTCGACATCGATCGTGAAGCCGTCGGCTCCGTCGTTGGCGACCGCGACCGCATCACCCGACTCGACCTCGGTGCAGACGGCGTTCTTGCCGCCCGTCGTGACGATCGAGTAGCCGGGCTGCTGGGACTCGGTGACCGTCACCGATCCGGTCGTCGACGCGTTGTCGAACTCGAGCGGGAAGTTGACCGCGCCCGTGCCGTCCTGCGTGGTGCCGCTCTGCGTCGACGGCGTGATCTCGGCGTCGTTCGAGTCGACCGTGAACTCCCACCCGGCCGTCGGGGTCGCGCCCGTCTTCTGCTCACCGGGGGTGCCCTCGTCGACGACCTGCTTGACGACCGAGACCGAGCCCTCGCAGTCGCCGAGCGCGAGCTGGCGCAGGGTCTCGCCCGCGGCCTCGTAGTCCTCGGTCTGGAAGTAGTCGGAGCCCGCGGCCGGGCCGGAGATCGCCACGAGGTTGTCGGGCGAGCCGTCGATGCCGTCGCCGACGCCGACCGCCACCATCCGGATGCCGAGCGCCTTCACCGCGTTCGCCGAGAACACGCCGTTCTCGACCTCGCGGAAGCGGGTGCGGCTGCCGGGGCCCTCGTCGTTCGAGTAGACCGTCGGGTTGCCGTCGGTGAGGATGACGGCGAGGTCGTAGTCGATGCCGCTCGCCGCGACCTGGCTGATGCCGCGATCCCAGTTCGTGGCCTCGACGGGCGTGTCGAAGTCGTCGATGTGGTCTTTCACGATCGCGGCGCCCGCGGGCGTCGAGACCGGGGTGATCGTGAGGTTCGAGCCGGCGGATGCCGGCGCGACGTTGTTGAACGTGTAGACGCCGACCTGCGAGGGCGTGCCCGTGAGCGCGTCGACGAAGTCCTTCGCGGCGTTCTTCAGCTGGGTCTCGTAGGGCGCGACCGACCCCGACAGGTCGATGATGAGGGCCACGTCGATGCCGCACTGCTGGGGCGCCTCGGGGTTGACGCGCGAGTTCTGCCAGATGCCGCCCGATGCCTGGTTGTTGTCGTTGCCCGACGCGATCATGAAGTCGGCCGTCGACGAGACGCCGTCGCCGCTGCCGATCGCCGGGGTGCGGAAGCGGTAGGCCTGCGAGGTCGGCGTCGACCCGATCGCGAGCGTGTCGTTCGAGGACCAGCCCGCCGGCACGTCGTTCGGAGCGGTTCGCTGCACGACCCAGTAGCGGCTGCCGTCGGGCGAGGGCACCGTGAAGGTGCAGGCGCCCGCCGCGTTCGAGGTGCACGTCGACCAGGGCTGACCGACGAGGGCACCCGGGTTGCCGCCGTCGTCGGCACGCAGCTCGAGCTGCACGCCCGCGACCCCCGAGACGCTCGACGGGCCGGTGCGGTCGCCGCCGACCTGCACGGTGATCGTGGCGGGTTCGACGAGCGTGAACGTGAACGTGCAGTCGGCCCAGCGGCCGTTGCCGTTGGGGAAGGTCACCGTGCGGTCGTCGGCGTCGAAGGTCGGGTCGGCGCCCTGCTGGCTGCTCACGTCGCAGTCGAAGTCGGTGAGCGCGTACCCGGCGGCACCGCCGTCGGCGTACAGGGTGTACGTCGAGTTGCGGGGAACCGGGCGCTCCTCGCCGTCGTCGAATGCGTAGTCGTCCTGCGCGGCGTTCGACCGGATCGCGTGCAGCGTCCAGCTGCTCGCCGTCGCCGAGCCGCCGACGATGTCGAGGTTCATCGTGAGGTCGGCGCAGTTGTTCGTGCAGTCGGCCGTGTCGGCCGGCGCGGCGGCGAGCGGTGCGATCGTCGCGGTCTGCTTCTGCACCTTCGCGGGCGGGTCGGCACCCGACTCCGCCTCCGGCTCGGCGCCCGGCGGTTCGCTCGCGACCGGGGCCTCGACGTCGGGCGCGTCGCTCGGGGCGGGCGCCTCGGGCTCGGGGTTCGCCTCGGCCGGCGGCTGCTCGGTCGTCGGCTCGTCGCCGTTCGACCGGTCGTCGGCCGTCGGGCCGTCGGCCGGTGTCCCGCTCGACGTCTCGGCCGCCTGCTGCGCGGGCGGCTCCTCGGCCGATGAACCGGCTGCCTCCGTCGCGGCCTGCTCGCTCGTCTGCGACGACCCGGTCGCCGAGGCGTGCGCCCCCGTCTCGCCGTTCGCCGCGGCGAACGCGATCGTCGGCAGACCGACCGCGAGCATCGCGCCCGCGGTGATGGCGGCGATCGTCGCGCGCACGGATCGGGATCGAGCCTCGGTGCGGCGGCGTCGGGCGCGCCGGCCTTCGGGCTTCGATGCTGAACGGAACGGGTCGAACAAGCTGTCCATGGTCGTCGAACCTTCTGATCGGGTACTGCTGCGGCAGGTCGGGTCGCGCAGTTGCGCCGAGTCAAGCAGAAGGTTCGGGGTACAGAACAGGGTACAACTGGCACCAAAACGGGGGACACCAGCGAATCCGATTCAGCGCTGATCAGGCTGTTTGCAATCGATGTCCCCCGAAGACGGGGTATGCGATGAATCCTCGTCTCGTCCGTTCGGGGGACGACGACAACCGGGGGCCGGGCCTTCAGGCCCGACCCCCGGAAGGTTGACGCAGCGGTTACGCCTGCGGCGCTCCGTGCTGCTTGCGCCGACGGATCACGACACCCGCGGCGACCAGCAGGCCGCCCAGGATCACGAGCCCGGCCGCGCCCCAGATGAAGGGCTGCCCGGCGAAGCCGGTCGCCGGCATCGGCTGCGGGATCGTCACCGTCACCGAGTCGTCGTCGCACAGGACCGCCGGGTCCTCGGACGTGTCATCGGCGTTCTGCCAGCAGACCTCGCCGATGTTCTCGACCTCGGTCGAGGTCGTGTCGGGGTCGACGTGGACGTCGAGCACGATGTCGGGCGCCTCCGGGTAGTCGGGGCCGAGCACTCCGAGCAGGTCGCAGTGCAGCGTGCCGCCGTAGCCGCTCGAGTCCTGACCGGTGACCTCGCAGTCCTGCCAACGCGGGAAGGTCGGCGAGCCGGCCGTCGTGATGTCGGTCACCTTGAGCTCCGACGGGATCTCGTCGAAGATCTCGACGGGCTCCGCCGCCCCGGTGCCGGTCGTCGAGACCGAGAGCGTGTACTCGAAGTCGGTGCCCGGCTTCGCCTGGGTGACGCTCGCCTCCTTCACGATGCTCACGTCCGGTTCGCGTTCGATCGCGCAGGCCGGCAGCGCCTGCGGGTACACCGCGAGCACCGACTGCGACGGGTTGATCGAGAACGTGATCGTCGCCGGGTTCTCCATGTCGCGCCACGGGTACGTCGGCACCGTCTCATCGAGGATCAGGTCGCCGAACCGGGTGCCCGGGGTGGGCGGGTTCGTGAGGTCCTCCTCGGTGATCGGACGCCAGCCCGGGAACTCGTACGGGATCCCGTTCTCGTCGACCGCGGCACCCGGCCAGAGCAGCTTGCCCTCGCGCTCGTCCCACGAAATCGTCTGCGTCTTCGTGAGCGTGCCGTCGGCGCTCGTCCACGTCACCGTGATCTCGTCGGGCTCGACGCCGTCGGAGACCTGGATGTCGTAGTAGAGCCACGGCACGTCGGCCACGCAGCGCACGTAGGCGCCGGCGTCGATCGCCTTCTTCGGCACCGTCACGTCGTCGCAGTTGTTGCGCTCGATCAGGTCGGGCAGCACGCCCTCGCCGTCGGTGATGGCGACGCAGGCCTCGTTCGGCACGTCGTCGAGGTCGACCGGGTCGACCGTCGGCGCCGGGTCGTCGGGCCCGACGACGTCGGGCGCCTCGACCGGGGCGGCGGGCAGCGTCACCGGGATGGTGATCGTGATCACGTCACCCGGTGCGAACGGCCCGTCGCCGTGCGCCTCGAAGTCGTTGTCGCCCACCGTGCCGGTCTCGGTCCAGGTTCCCGGGCCCTCGAACGTCGGCGTGCCGGCGACCACGAGCTCGGAGTCGATCACGTCGGTGACGTCGAGCGCCGCGACCGGCACCGTCGAGTGGTTCGTCACCTTCAGCACGAAGTCGAAGGTGTCGCCCTGCTCGATGTAGCCGTCGGGGTCGTCGGCGAGGTCGTACGCCTTGTCGATGCCGACGTCGACGAGTTCGGCCTTGTTGGTGATGTCGCAGCTCGTGAGCTTGCCGAGCTCGACCGTGGCGAGCGCTCCGTCGACGGGGTCGCCGTCGCCGACCGCGCAGCTCCACAGCTTCGCGAAGAAGTACTTCAGCAGCGGGTGGGCGGACGCCTCGTCGGTCACCATCTCCGAGAGGCCGTAGTCGCCCGTGGGAACCGTGAACACGGTGCCCACGTGCCCGAGCACCTGCAGCGTGTCGGTGCTGCCGGCGGCCTTCAGCCACCAGTCCTTCGCCGCCAGGAGCAGTTGCCCGTCGCCGAGCCCGAGGTCGCCGAGGTCGATGCCCTCGAACGCGCTCAGGTCGACGTGCTTCGCCATCGTGAGCTGCCCGACGGGGATGTTCGCGCAGTCGTCGACGTCGGTGATGATCGTGCCGTTGTCGAGCGTGGCGGCGTTGAAGAAGCCCTTGCCGCTCGTCGTCGCGACGCAGGTCACGTCGTCGATGTTCGTGATCTCGTCGACATCGGCGACCACCGTGATCTCGTAGGTGTGCACGCCCGACTTCTTGATGAGCTGGTCGTCTGCGAGCACCTGGTTCGTGTCGCCGTCCCAGCCGCTCGGGTCGAGCACCGCGCCGTCGGTCGCCGAGGCGGTCGCCGCGGCCGAGACGATCTCGACGCCGGCCGGGAACCCGAGGTCGTCCTCGAGGTCGTAGTACTGGTCGCGGAGGTCGCTCTCGTTCGTGACGACCACGTCGTACTTCACCGTCCAGTTGCCGTCGTCACCGAGCACCGGTGCACCGTCGAGCGTCTTGGTGACGGTCGTGCGGCCCGGCACGTCGCAGTCGGTCGCCTCCTGCGGCTCGCCGTGTCCGACGGTCAGCCACGCGGTGTTGCGGAAGCCGCCGTTGTCGCCCTCCTGGCACTGGTCCTGACCGGTCTCGTAGACACTCGCCGGCACGGTCGCGTTGATCGTGATGACGTAGGTGTCGGTGTCGGATGCCGGCACCGAGGTGTCGTCGGCGAGCACGAAGTTCGCCGGGTCGCCGATCGGGTTCCAGGTCGCAGCCGAGCTGTCGGCCGGTCCGGTCGCCTGTGCGTCGTTGATCACGACGCCCGCACCGAACTGCGGCTCGTCCTTCAGGTCGTAGACGAGCGGCACGACGGGGCTCTGGTTGGTCACGGTGACCTCGTACTCGAGGTCCCAGGTGCCGTCGGTCTGCTGCGCGATCGACGTGAGCTCCTTGGTGATGACGCCGGTCGGCGGGATCACCTTGTTCGTGAGCTCGCACTCGACCTCGAGACCGGGAGTCGCCGTGAAGGCGAAGCCCGCGGCGTCGCCGTTCTCGTCGGTGAGCGGATCGCCGTCGACCGTGCAGGTGATCTCACCGCCGGTCCAGCCGGCGGGCACCGGCAGCTCGGTGATCACGTACTGCTCGCCGATCTCGAGGTTCGACCACTCGGCCGTGTCGCTCGCGTCACCCGTGCCGCTGACGGTCTGCGGGCTCTCACCCGTGACGCCCTCGGTCGGCGTGATCGCGAGCTGGAACGACCACTCGGTGTCGTCGGTCACGCCCGAGACGTTCTTCTCGACCACGACCTTGCCCGGCACCGCCGTGTTCTCGATCGTGCAGCTGATCGACAGTCCGGGCGTCACGACGAACTGGAAGCCGTCGGTCTCGTCGTCGGCGTCCTCGAGCTGGCCGCTGTTGCAGATGAAGTCGCCCTCGTTCCAGCCGAACTCGTCGCCCTCGGTGAGGGTGTAGGTCTGGCCGACCACGAGGTCGCTCCAGCTGACGCTCGGGTCGCCGTCGGTGACGTGCTGCGAAGCAGGGTCACCGGGCGTCAGGAAGATCTCGAAGTCGAACGGGTAGCCCTGGTCGACACCCGTGACGATCTTGCGGACCGTGAGGTCGCCCGTGTCGGGGGCGTTCGTGTACGTGCAGTACACGGTGTCGCCGGCGGCGAGCTGGATCGTGGCGAGCGCGCCGTCGGCGACGTACGTCGACTTGTCGCCCTCGCCGATCGTGCAGGCGAGGCCCGTCAGGTGCCAGTCGTCGGTCGCGAGCTCCTCGACCGTGTACTCGCCGGGCAGGATGGGCGTCGTCATGAACGGCTTCGAGCCGTCGGCGAGCTTGAAGTGAATACTGCCGTTGAGCTCGAACTCGAACAGCTGGTCGGCGCCGCCGGGAATGTTCGCGACACCCGGAACCACCTTGTCGACGATGATCGTGCCGAGCTGGGTGTTCGAGTAGGTGCAGACGACCGTCTCACCCGCGTCGAGGTCGATCGTGCCCGTCAGCAGCGCGACGCTCGAACCCTGATCGGGGTCGACGCACTTGAGCGTGCCCACGTGCGCGCTCGTGAGGAGCTCGGTCACCTGGTAGCTGCCGGGGGGCACGTTGTCGTACGTGTTCGACCCGGTGCCGTCGACCGTCGTGATGGTGAACGCCTGCGGGTCGAGCCACGTTCCGGTGAAGTTGAACGTGCCGTCGTCGCCGTCGATGTTCTTGACGATGACGATCTTCGCCTTGGCCGTGTTCGTGATGGTGCACTCGAACGTGTCGCCCGGCTGCACCGTGAACCCGGTCTCGTCGATGCCGGTCTTCGTGTCGGCACCGACGTGCGTGACCGTGCAGACGAGCTCGCCCGCCGTCCAGCCCGCACCCGGGCTCTTCTCGGCGATCGAGTACGTCGTGCCGGGCACGAGGTTCGTGAAGGTCGTCGATTCCGATCCGCCGGCCGCGACGCTCACCGACTGCTCGACCGGGTCGCCGTCGGGCGCGATCGGGTCGAGCACGAACGTGAAGGTGCCGGCCGCGCCGATCGCGGTCTTGGTGACCTTCGCCGTCGCGGGCACGGCACGGTTCGTCGCCTCGCACGTGAGCGTGAAGCCCGGGGTCACCGTGAACTGGTCGCCGGCCTGCTCCTGGTCGACGTCGACGCCGCAGTCGACCGGGCTCGACTCCCAGCCGGGCGTCGCCTTCTCGGTGATCGTGTAGGTCTCACCGACGGTGAGGTTCTTCCATGTGATGCTCTCGGTCGAGTTGCCCGTGCCCGACACCGTCTGCGTCGCCGACGGCGTCACGCCGTCGGACGGGTCGATCGTGAAGTCGAACGACCACGCAAGACCCGGGGCGACGCCCGAGACGGTCTTCTTCAGCGTGACCTCGCCGGGCGTCGCGACGTTCGTGATGTCGCACTCCACGACGAGACCCGGCGTGACGGTGAAGGTCACCGACGCGTTCGTCGTGTCGCCGTCCTGGTCGGTCACGTTGCAGGTGAAGCTCTTCAGCGTCCACCCGGCCGGCACGGTCTCGGTGATCGTGTAGGTCTTGCCCACGACGAGGTTGTCCCACTCCGCCGTCGGGTCGCTGCTCGAGACGTCCTGCGGGTTCTGCTCGCTCGCGGGTGCGTCGCTGAGGCTCAGCGAGAACGGCCCCCACGCGACGCCGTCGGGCACGTTCTCGACGTGCTTCTCGACGACGAGCTTGCCCTTGGTCGCCTCGTTGGTCACGGTGCAGACGACGCTCTGGCCGATGTCGACCACGACGTCGAGCTTCGAGACGCCCGCGTGCACCGAGGGCGCACCGCCGTCGACCGCACAGGCGATGTTGTCGACCTTCCAGCCGTCGGGGAGGTCCACCTCTTCGATCGTGTAGGTGTCGGGCTTGACGTTCTCGAACTTCTTCTCGCCGTCGTCCGTCAGCGTGAAGTCGTCCTGGCCTTCGACCGTGAAGTCGAACTCCTGGGTCGCGCCGTCGGGGATCGTCTGCTTGATGACCGTGAGGTCGCCGCGCTGCGTGTTCGTGTAGGTGCAGGTGACGAGCTCACCGGGGTCGAGGTCGATCGTTCCGATTCCGGTCGCCGCCACGCCCGACGAGGTGTCGCCCTCGACGTCACCGGCGCAGGTGAGGCCGGTCACGTCGTACTCGGGCGCGGGGGTCAGTTCCTTCACGCTGTAGCTGCCGGGCGTGACGCTCGTGAACAGCTCCTCGTCGGTGCCGTTCTCGCCCGGGTTCAGCGAGAACGACGATCCCCCGGTCCAGTCGCCCTCGAAGTCGAAGGTGCCGCCGTCGCCCTGGACCTTCTTGATGATCTTGATCTGGCCGTCCTGCACGTTCGTGAAGGTGCAGTCCACGACCATGCCGCCGACCGTCAGCACCGAAGCCTTCCCGGTCGCGACATCCGTCTGCGCATTCCCGGGCGGCGCGCAGTCGATCTTCGTGAGGTTCCACTTCGGGTCGCCGGGCTCGGCGATCTCGGTGATGTCGACGACCGAGCCGGGCGTGTACCAGAAGACCTGCGAGCTCGAGTTGCCGGGAACCTGCACGTTGCCCTGCTGCCCCGTGACCGTGAAGTCGAACGTCGCGGCGTCGCCCTGGGCGACCTTCGTGATCTTGACGCCCGAGGTGACGTTCTCGATGGTGCAGGTCGTGGTGGCGCCGACGTACATCTTGAAGCCGCCGTCGGTCGTCGTCTCGACCTGGCTCGTCGTCGGGTTCGTCACCGAACACGTGGTCTGCTTGAACGCCCACGGCGACGGCGGCGCCGCCTCGGTGAGCTTGTAGTCGTTGCCCGCGAAGACGTTGCCCCAGTTGTGGGTGTCGCCGATCTTGATCGCGGCGCCGAGGCCGTTGTTGCCGGCGACCGTGTCGGTCGGGCCGGTGAGCGTCGTGCCGTGCACGAGCCCTCCGCCGGTGCGGGTGACCGAGTAGTTGAACGTCGCGTCCGGGCCGCCCGCGGTGCCGATCTTCTTCACGACGAGGTTGCCGCAGTTGCTGATGTTGAGCTTCCGAGTGTTCGCGAGTTCGTCCTTCAACGACGACGTGTCACTGCCACCCGTCGTCGACACCGCGCCACTGTCGACCAGCGTCGTGCACTCGCCGGACGGCAGCAGGTTCGAAGCGGTCAGGTCGACCGCGATTTCGGCGAAGGTGTTCGGCTCGTTCGGGCCGGACTTCGTGTCGGTGTCGGGGTTGACACCGACGGCTGCTTTGAACACGGCCGGCGAACCGGCGACCCAGCTGCTCCCGTTCCACGAGCTCGTCGTGACGTTGATGGAGTTCGTGTTCGACACGTAGCTGAACCGGATGATGACCGGCTGGCCCGTCGCCGGGTTGGTGAGCACCTCGCTCGCGTACATCGTTCCGTCGCTCGCCTCACGGCTCCAGTAGGCGTAGTAGATGACGTGCGGAACGCCACCGTGCGTCACGACCTCGTACGCGGACCCACCGGTACAGAAATTCGTCTTGTCGTTCGGCGCAGGCGGTGCGGAGTCCGCAGCCCACGGGTAGGTGTTCAGCGCTTGGCCGTTGGAGAAGATGTTCTTGTCGGTACCGACGCCGCAGTCGCCGTAACTGGTGATGTTGCCACCCGCGTAGGTGCCGAGCGTCGCGTCGTGGTCGGCGCTGCGCTGTGCGTCCACGATTCCGCTCGACGGATCGCCATTCGAGGTTGTGTACCCGGGCCGGGGTGTCGCTCCGACGACGTTGTACCAGTCCTCGCCGCCTCCGGTCGCCGCGTTCCCGTCGATCTCGAACGACGTCACGATCCCGTTGCCGAGGTCGACCGCACTCGCCGACTGCGCGGGCGCGAGCGCGACGGTGTAGACGGCACCGCCGGTCGCGACGAGGCCCGCGATCGCGAGTGCGCTGATGAAGCGCTTCCTCGCGCGTTCGAGGCGCAGGCGCGTCGACCGGGGAGCGGTCGCCGGGTCGGTGGAACGGTTGCGGAAAGATCGCGTGACGTTCATCATCAGCCTTCGGGTTTCGGAAGTGGGCGCTTCCGGCTGTAATCCGGCCCGGGCGACCGAGCCATCCGGAGCCCGCAGGACACGAACCCCGAAGTCCGCCGAAGCGGACATGCGAGCCCGTGGGTGCGGACTCGCGCTCATACTCGCATCGCGCTCGGGCCGCCGATAGGGGGCGGGTGGCACCAAAACGGGGGGATCCTCACTTTCGGGGGACAAGATTCGCGCCGATTTCCGCGAAACGGGGTACACGCCCGATGCGCCCGGATGCCTCGCCGGCACGCGCGAGGCGCGCGTCGGCCTGTCCCCCGGTTCCGGGCGTTTCGGCGAACGACGGATGCCTCGCCGGGATCGCTCCCGGCGAGGCATCCGTCTCGGTGTCTCAGCCCTCGCGGCGGCGACGCATGCCGCGCGCGATCGCCGCTGCGCCGATCGCCGTCAGCAGCACCGCGAACGGCAGCACGAGCCCGGTCTCGACGCCCGTCTCGGCGAGACCCGGCGACGACGACGGCGTCGACGGGGTCGTCGGCGGGGTCGGCTGGTCGGGCGCCGCGTTGCAGTCGGGCGTCGGCGGCGGGTAGACGACGTCGGCGTCGCTCGACGGGTTGATCCGGATCTCGGCGACCGCCTGCGACCGCAGGTCGTAGAACGGTGCGCTCGGGTCGAGCACCCAGGTGCCGTCGGACAGCTGGGTCCATCCGGGCCAGGCGATCGGGTCGCCGTTCTCGTCGATCGCCGCCCCCGGCCAGAGCTGCAGGCCGGAGATCGTCTCACCGCTCACCCATCCGTCGGGATAGGCGATCGGATCGACCTGCGACGCCCCGTCGGCGAGCAGCGCTGCCACATCGTCGGCCGGGATCGAGGGATCGCGGTTCGCGAACGCCTCGGGCGTCCACCAGATCAGCGAGATCGGGTTGGCCGCCGGGTCGTCGATGTTGAACGGCGTCACCTCGTACGTGAACCACGGGGTGTCGTTCACGCACTGCGCGAGCCCCACGAGACCGATCGACTTGACCGGCGTCGCGGCGTCGTCGCAGTTGTTGTCGGGGTTCGAATCGAGCTCGGGCGGATCGCTCTCGACGCACGCCCCGTTCACGAGATCGGGGATCGGCTGGTCGGGCGCGGGCTGCGAGAGCTCGCCGACGGTCGCCTCGAACGTGATCGTGATGACGTCGCCGGGTTCGATCGTGCCGTCGTGCTGCACGGTGAGCACACCGCCCGTGACGTCGACCGGACCCCACTCGCCCGGGTTCGGCGAGATGACCGCCGAGCCGTCGACGTAGGTCACGCCCGCGGGAAGGGTGTCCGTGACGAGGCTGTCCTCGGCCGGGTCGGTGCCCTCGTTCGTGATCGTCAGGGTGTAGGTGATGACGTCGTCCTCGCCCGAGTCGACGGGTTCGTCGTTCTCGGTCGCCTCGTCCTTCACGAGCACGAGGTCGATGTCGACCACGGGGTGGTCGACGACGCACGGGTCGTCGTCCTCCGCCGGCTCGGCGGCGATCGCCGCCTTCTCGAGCACCGGCCCCGAGTCGGTCGGGCACTCGCCGCCGGGCCCGGGCTCGACGACGTTGTGCAGCAGTTCGCCGAACACGCCGTCGCCGACCTTCACGGTGTACGACACCATCACGAGGTCACCGGGCTCGAGGTCGGGGATGTCCCACGTGAGCACGTCGCCGACCGGCCCCGAGAGCCCGTCGCCGAGTTCGACGATCGTGCCGTTGTCGAGCACGTCGCTCACGTCGTCGAAGGCCTGCGCCCCCGTCACCGTGGCCTGCGAGTCGTTGAAGGCGCTCAGGGTGTAGACGATGAGATCGCCCGGCTCGACCGTCGCCCCGTCAGCAGGATCGGACGACTTCTCCAGCAGCCAGTGCGGCACCGGTGCCGGCGGGCACGGATTCACCGTGACCGTCTTCTGCAGGTCGTTGTCGGGATCGTCGCCGTCGCGATGCAGCACCACGTCGTACGTTCCGGGCAACAGCTGGAACTCGTGGTCGAGTGCGCCGTCGGGGTCGGTGAAGTCGAACGTCGCGACCACGTCATCGGTGCCCGAGACGTAGACGGTGATCGTGTACTCGAAGTTGAGCAGCAGCCCCAGCAGCGCGACCTTCAACGCCGGCGGCGTGCCGCCGACCTCGGTGCACACCTCGGCGAAGAGCTCGATCTTCGGCGGCGCGGGGTTGCAGTCCTCCTCGGTCAGCTCCGTCTTCGTGGTGTTGAGACCGGGGAAGTGGTGCTCGACGCCGTCCTTGTCCTTGTAGTCGAAGACCGGGATGATGTCGCGGTGGTCCTGGTGCTCGGAGTGGGCGTGCGAGGGATCGGTCGGATCGTCGGGGTCGCCGTTCGGATCGATGATCGACCGGACGCTCGGGCTGATGAACACGTACGGGTTCGATTCGCTGCTCGTCGCGTGGCAGATGTCGACGTGGTCGTTCCACTCGGGGATGGTCACCACCGGTGGGCCGTCGTTGTCGTTGTCGTTGTCGGCGGTCGGCGCGACCGCGGCCGTCGCCTTCGCGGCGGGCGCATCGGCGACCGGCGCCTCCGCCTCGGGCGCGACCACGGCTTCGGGCGCCGGTGCCTCCGCCGGCGGCGCAGCCTCGGGCTCGGGCGCGGGCTCCGGTTCGACGACCGGCTCGGGCTCGACGACCGGCTCGGGCTCGACGACCGGCTCGGGCTCGACCACGGGCTCCGGCGCCGGTGCGGGCTCCGCGGCCGGCTCGGCGGCGGGCTGCGCGGCGTCGGTCGACGCGACCGCGGCCTGGTCGGCGGTGGCTGGCGGCGCCTCCTCGGCGGCGGCCATCATCGGCGCACCGAAGATGACGAGCGCGCCCACGGTGACGGCGGCGAGCGCGGCGCGAACGCCCCCGCCTCGGGTTCGTGCTGCGCGGTGCGCGGGCAGAGATCGATGCATGACAGCTCCTGACGTCGGGTATGGAGCCGGCTCGGGTTACGGGTCAGCAGTGCCAGTCTGCGCCGCGCCGCACGCGGCCGACAAGGATTCCTCACCTTTTGTGCCCCGAAGAGGGGGACATCGGGGATGCCGCGGCCGACGTCGCACCGAGGCATCCGTCAGCAGTGCAGGCGGCGGTTCCCCGTTCTCGGGCGGCGCCGCACGGAGCGCATCGCGCTTCTCGCTATCGTTGGCATCGTGAGTGATCGAGCGTCCCGGCGGCGCGGCCACGCGGCGCCGAAGGGCGACGCCGCACCCGCTGCCGACGGTGCCGTGCCGGCCGGCGGCGCGGCGACCGAGTCGGCGGCACCGTCGACCGCGAAGGAGCGGTTCGACGCGCTCAGCCAGCCGCTGCGCGAACGCCTCGACGAGCCGATCAGCACCGTCACGACCATCACGAAGAAGACGATGGCGCTGTTCCCCGTGCGCGTGTGGCGGCACTTCCTCGCACGCAACGGGTTCCTGCTCTCGGCGGGACTCAGCTACCAGGCGCTCTTCGCGGTCTTCGCCGCGATCTACGTGCTCTTCGCCGTCGCCGGGCTCTGGCTCACGAGCAACCCCGACACGCTGCAAGTGCTCATCCAGCTCGTCAACACCTACGCCCCCGGCCTCATCGGATCGACCGACGACCCCGGCGTCATCTCGGCCGACGACCTCGCGTCGATCGCGCGCACGTCGAGCACGACGCTGACCTGGACGGGTGCCATCGCCGTCATCGGCCTCATCTGGACCGCCATCGGCTGGATCACGTACGCGCGCACGGCCGTGCGCAGCATCTTCGGGCTGCCGAAGGACACGAGGGCGTACGTGCTGCTGAAGGCGCGCGACCTGCTCGCCGGGCTCGCGTTCGGCGCGGTGCTCCTCGTGGCCTCGGCGCTGTCGGTCGCGACCACGTCGTTCGTCGCGTGGCTCTTCGACCTGCTGAACCTGCCGAACGCCGACGGCTGGGAGGCATTCACGGTGCGCTACGGCACCCTGGTCGTCGTCTTCGTCATCGACACCCTCGCCCTCGCCGTGATGTTCCGCTTCCTCTCCGGCGCGGCGATGCCGTGGCGGCGCATGTGGGTCGGCTCGCTCCTCGGGTCGGCCGCTCTCTCGGTCATGCAGCTGCTGAGCGGCCTGCTCGTCTCGAGCGTCACGAGCAACCCGCTGCTGGCGACCTTCGCCGTGTTCGTCGGACTCCTGTTGTGGTTCCACCTCACGAGCATCGTCATCCTCGTCGCGGCCAGCTGGATCGCGGTGGAGGCGGCCGACGCCAACGAGAGCCTGCGGCTCGTCACCGCCGAGCAGCTCGCGGCCGAGGCCCGGCAGCGCGAGCACGAGGCCCTGCTGACGGCCGCCCGGGTGCGGGTGCGGCTCGCGCGCACCGCGGTCGCCGACGCGGGCTGGTTCGAGCAGTTCAGCGCGAAGCGACGGCTCGCCCGCGCCGAGCAGGAACTGGCCGACCTCGAGGCGATGCCCGACGGCACCCCGTCGGCGAACGGCGTCGGAGGGCTCCCGTAAGGTCTCCCGGCCCTGCAGCCATGCCCGCGGCCGGCGGCCGACACCGTCGGAGGGCTCCCGTAGGATCGAGGACATGCCCTCTGCGAAGCCCCTCCGTCTCGCCAGCGTCAACGTCAACGGGGTTCGCGCCTCCTTCCGCAAGGGCATGGGCGAGTGGCTCGCCGGCCGCGACGTCGACATCCTCGCGCTGCAAGAGGTCCGCGCCTCGACCGAAGACCTCCAGGGCCTCCTCGGCGACGAATGGGACATCCTGCACGACCCCGCGACGGCCAAGGGCCGGGCCGGCGTCGCGATCGCGAGCCGCCGTCGGGCGCACATCCACCGCGTCGAGCTCGGCGCGGCCGAGTTCGACAGCGCCGGCCGCTGGCTCGAAGCCGACTACGAGGTCGGCGACCGCGTGCTGACCGTCGTGAGCGCCTACGTGCACTCGGGCGAAGACGGCACGCCCAAGCAGGTCGAGAAGTACAAGTTCCTCGACGCGATGGAGGCGCGGCTGCCCGAGCTCGCCGCCCACTCCGAGCTCGCCGTCGTCGTGGGCGACCTCAACGTCGGCCACCGCACCCTCGACATCAAGAACTGGAAGGGCAACGTGAAGAAGGCCGGCTTCCTGCCGACCGAGCGCGCCTACTTCGACCGGTTCGTCGGCGCCGAAGACGACCCCGCCTACAACGCGGGCGCCGGTCTCGGCTGGGTCGACGTCGGCCGCCGCGACGCGGGCGAGGTGCCCGGTCCGTACACGTGGTGGTCGCAGCGGGGCAAGGCCTTCGACACCGACACCGGGTGGCGCATCGACTACCACCTCGCGACCCCGGCGCTCGCCGAGACGGTCACGTCGTACGTCGTCGATCGCGCGGCGGCCTACGACGAGCGATGGTCCGACCACGCTCCCGTCGTCGTCGACTACGCCATCTGATCTGCTTTTCTTTCTCCTGAGGACTTCCATGAACACCAACCGCCCCGTCGTCTTCTCCGGCATGCAGCCGTCGAGCGACTCGCTGCATCTCGGCAACTACCTCGGCGCCCTCGTCAACTGGGTCGCGCTCCAAGACGACTACGACCCGATCTACTGCGTCGTCGACCTGCACGCGATCACCGTCCAGCAGGACCCGAAGGCGCTGCACGACAACGTGCGCCGAACGGCTGCCCAGTACCTCGCCGCCGGTGTCGACGTCGAGCGGTCGACGCTGTTCGTGCAGTCGCACGTGCCCGCGCACACCGAGCTCGCGTGGGTGCTGGGCACCATGACGGGCTTCGGCGAGGCGAGCCGCATGACGCAGTTCAAAGACAAGTCGAGCCGTTACGGCGCCGACGCGACCACGGTCGGACTCTTCACCTACCCCGTGCTCATGGCCGCCGACATCCTGCTGTACGGCACCGAGCTCGTTCCGGTCGGCGACGACCAGCGACAGCACCTCGAGCTCACCCGCGACCTGGCGGGTCGGTTCAACTCCCGCTACGGCGACACGTTCGTCGTGCCCGATGCGCTCATCCCGAAGGAGTCGGCGCGCATCTACGACCTGCAGGAGCCGACCGCCAAGATGTCGAAGTCGGCCGCCTCCGAGGCCGGCCTCGTGAAGCTCATGGACGACCCCGCCGTCACGGCCAAGAAGTTCAAGAGCGCGGTCACCGACACCGAGCGCGAGATCAGGTACGACCCGGCCGCGAAGCCCGGCATCTCGAACCTGCTCGACATCTACGCGTCGATCTCGGGCGACTCGATCGCCGACCTCGAGGCACGCTACGCGGGCCGCGGGTACGGCGACCTCAAGAAAGACCTGGCCGAGGTCGTCGTCGACCGGCTCACGCCGATCCGCGCGCGCACGCTCGAACTGCTCGAAGACCCCGCCGAGCTCGACCGCCTGCTCGCGATCGGCGCCGACCGCGCCGCCGAGCGCGCCGAGAAGGTGCTGCGCGACGTGTACGACCGCGTCGGTTTCGTGCGAAAGCGCTGACATGCGACCGGTCACCCTGCGCACGGCACGGCTCGTGCTCGACCTGCCCGTGAGGGGCGATGCCGAGCGCGTCACCCGGTACTGCCAGGACCCGCTCTTCGAGCAGTTCCTGACGACGCCGTGGCCCTACACCGCGGCGCACGCCGAGGGATTCCTCGAGGAGTACGTGCCCGGCGCCTGGCAGGCGGGCACCGAGCTGACGTGGGCCATCCGCACCGAGCCGGGCGGACCGCTGATCGGCGTCATCGGGTTGCGCACGAGTGCGCGCGAGGTCGGCTTCTGGCTCGGCGCCGACCAGCGCGGGTCGGCGTACATGGCCGAGGCCCTGCTCGCGGTCTGCGACTGGGCGTTCGCCGAGCTGCCCGGCACCGACCGCGTCACGTGGCGCGCGAACCGCGGCAACGTCGCATCGGCGATGGTCGCGCGTGCCGCCGGATTCAGCAACACCACGACCGAGTCGACGACCGTGCCCGGACGCGACGGGGCCGACCTGCCCGGCTGGTCGGGCGAACGCGGTCGCCTGCCCGAGGCCGATGCCCGCGCGAGCTGGCAGCCGCTGCTCGATGGGGTGACCGCGCCGGGCGGTGCCGCGTGACGATCGACGCGAGCAGCCGCGACCCCGAGGTCGGCGCCCCCGCCGAGCCCGCCGACGCGGTCGCATCCCCGCTCGTGCTGTTCGATCTCGACGACACGCTCATGGCGCACCGCGAGGCGGTGGCCACCGCGATCGTGCTGCACATGCGCGAACGGGCATACTCCGGCGATGTCGAGGCCGCGGAGCGGCTCTGGCACGAGCTCGAAGAGCAGCACTACCACGAGTACCTCGCCGGCCGAGCGACGTACGAGGGTCAGCGCCGGGCCCGCGCGCGCGACTTCGCCCTCGCCCACGGCGACGAGCTCGACGACCTCGCCGCGAGCGCCTGGTTCGCCCGGTACTTCGAGCGCTACCGCGACTCGTGGTCGTTGCACCGCGACGCGCTGCCCGCGCTCGACGCCGTCGAAGCCGCCCTGCCCGGGATGCGGTACGGCGTGATCACGAACGGCGAGCTCGAGCTGCAGACGACGAAGCTCGAACGGCTCGGCCTGCTCGAGCGGTTCGAGCTCGTGATCGCCTCGGGCGAGACGGGGGTCGCGAAGCCCGACCCCGCGATCTTCGAGCTGGCCGTCGCGCGTTTCGCCGAGACGGCGCCGGTCGGCCGCGCCGCCTACGTGGGCGATCGGCTCGTCACCGATGCGGTCGGCGCGGCACGGGCGGGGCTCGTCGGCGTCTGGCTGAACCGTTCGGGCGCTCGCCCGCAGCCGGGTGACGCCGAGGCGGCCGAGGCCGCCGGAGTCGTCGAGATCGCGTCGCTCGACGAGCTCGCACCGCGTCTGGCCGCGCTGCTCCGCTAGGTCGCAGGCCCGATGGGCCCCGCCGCCGACGCACGGCTCGACCGCGGGCGGCATCATCGGGCGAGGGAGCAACGCACCCCCGAACGAGAGAGGGCCGGGCGCACCCCCATGCGCCCGGCCCGAGAACCCACCGTAACCCCCGGTGGGAGCATTCGACGTCAGATGACGTCGTCGTCGACCCAATCGAGGGTCTTCGACACGGCCTTCTTCCAGTTGCGGTCGAGCCGCTCGCGCTCGGCCTCGTCCATCGAGGGCGTCCAGCGCTTGTCCTCCTGCCAGTTCTGCGCGAGCTCGTCGAGGCTCGACCAGAACCCGACCGCGAGCCCGGCCGCATACGCGGCACCGAGGGCCGTCGTCTCGGCGACGACGGGACGAACGACCGGCACCCCGAGGAGGTCGGCCTGGAACTGCAGCAGCGTGTCGTTCGCCGTGGCGCCGCCGTCGACGCGGAGCTCGGTGAGGTCGACGCCGGCGTCGGCGTTGACGGCCTCGATCACGTCGCGGGTCTGGAACGCGATCGCCTCGAGCGCCGCGCGGGCGATGTGCCCCTTGTTCACGAACCGGGTGAGGCCGACGAGCGCGCCCCGCGCATCGGGTCGCCAGTACGGCGCGAAGAGCCCCGAGAACGCCGGCACGAAGTACGCGCCGCCGTTGTCCTCGACGGAGTTCGCGAGCTCCTCGACCTCGGCGGCCGACGAGATCAGGCCGAGGTTGTCGCGCAGCCACTGGATGAGCGAACCCGTGACGGCGATCGACCCTTCGAGCGCGTAGTGCACGGGCTGGTCGCCGAGCTTGTAGCCCACCGTCGTGAGCAGCCCGTTCTTCGAGTGGACGATCTCCTCGCCGGTGTTGAAGATGAGGAAGTTGCCCGTGCCGTAGGTGTTCTTCGCCTCGCCGGTCGCGAAGGCGGCCTGGCCGAAGGTCGCCGCCTGCTGGTCGCCGAGGATGCCCGCGATCGGGGTCTCGCGCAGCAGCGAGTGCTCGTTCGCGACGCCGTAGACCTCCGAGGACGACTTGATCTCGGGCAGCATCGAGCGCGGCACGCCGAAGGCGGCGAGGATCTCGTCGTCCCACTGCAGGGTCTCGAGGTCCATGAACATCGTGCGGCTCGCGTTGGTGACATCCGTCGCGTGCACGCCGCCGTCCACGCCGCCCGTCAGGTTCCAGAGCACCCAGGTGTCGGTCGTGCCGAAGAGCAGGTCGCCCGCCTCGGCCTTTTCACGCGCACCGGGCACGTTCTCGAGGATCCAGACGACCTTCGTGCCCGAGAAGTAGGTCGCGAGCGGGAGTCCCACCTTGGCCTTGAACCGCTCGACGCCGCCGTCGGCCGCGAGCCGGTCGACGATCGGCTGTGTCCGCGTGTCCTGCCAGACGATCGCGTTGTAGACCGGCTCGCCGGTCGTCTTGTCCCACACGACCGTGGTCTCGCGCTGGTTGGTGATGCCGACCGCGGCGATGTCGTGCCGGGTGAGGTTGACCTTGCCGAGGGCCTGGCCGATCACCTCCCCCGTGTTGCGCCAGATCTCGGCGGGGTCGTGCTCGACCCAGCCCGCCTTGGGGAAGATCTGCTCGTGCTCGAGCTGTCCGGTCGAGACGATCGATCCGGCCTTGTCGAAGATGATCGCGCGCGACGAGGTGGTGCCCTGGTCGATCGCGAGGACGTAGTCAGCCATCTGAGAACTCCGTTGCTGTCAGTGAATGGTGGTGATGGGGGTCGAGGTGCGGATGCCTCGGGGTCAGCCGAGCACCGGGAGCAGGACGAGCGCCGCCCAGCCGGCGAGCACGCCGCCGATGATCGGGCCGACGACCGGCACCCACGAGTACGCCCAGTCGGAGCCGCCCTTGCCCGCGATCGGCAGGATGGCGTGTGCGATGCGCGGACCGAGGTCACGGGCCGGGTTGATGGCGTAGCCGGTCGGCCCACCGAGCGAGGCGCCGATGCCGATCACGAGCAGGGCGACGGGCAGGGCGCCGAGTGCGGCGAGACCGCCGGCGTCACCGTTGCGGCCGAAGCCGATGACGACGAAGACGAGCACGAACGTGCCGATGATCTCGGTGACGAGGTTCCAGCCGTACGAGCGGATCGCGGGGCCGGTCGAGAAGACGCCGAGCTTGTTGCCCGCGTCGGGCTCGGCGTCGAAGTGCTGCTTGTAGGCGAGCCAGCAGAACACCGCACCGATGAATGCACCGAGCATCTGGGCACCGATGTAGGTGAGCACCGAGACGAGGTTCACGGGCACTCCCGAGCCGAACTCCTGGGCGCCGTTCGCCACGAGGCCGAGCGTGACGGCGGGGTTCAGCTGGGCGCCCGAGGCGTACGAGACGATGACGCCGGCGAAGACGGCGAAGCCCCAGCCGATGTTGACCATCAGGAAGCCGCCGTTGTGCCCCTTGTTCTTCGCGAGCGCGACGTTGGCGACGACGCCGCAGCCGAGCAGCACGAGCAGTGCGGTTCCGACGACTTCCGAGAGGAAGACGAGACCGAGATTGTCCACGTTGACCTTCTTTCACGAGGCGAGGGCGGATGCGGCATCCGCCCGTTCGAACGACCGGGCCGCGTTCGGCCCGGATGAAACGTACCCGCCGGAAATGCCGCTGCGAGGCGTTTCGGGGTGCACATCCGTGCAGATTCCGGGCCCTGTCGGTCGAGTAGCGCTCGACGGAGGAGAGCGGGTGTCGAGACCACCCCACCGTGGTCTCGACACGGCGCTGCGCGCCTACTCGACCGACGCAGGGACCTCCAGCCGCACCCCGTGCCGCTCGGCGAGCAGTGCCGTCGTCGCGGCGATCTCCGCGGCGACGCGCTCGGCCGGCCAGCCGAGTTCGGCGCCGACGATGACGGCGAGCTCGTCGAGCAGCGGAGCCGTGACCGTGCCGGTGAACGCGAGGCTCGTGCGGCGCAGCACGACGTCCTGCAGGTGCACGACGTGCTCGTCGCGCGCGAGCCAGGCGATCTCGAGGCGGCTGTAGCCGGTGTGGTGCACGAGCGGCTCGTCGACCTCCCCCTCGATGCCGGCGAGGAACGCCGCCGCCCGGGTTCCGTAGCGCTCGAGCAGTTCGTCGGCGCGGGCGCGCCCGACCTCGTCGCCGTGCGAGACGAGCCACACCCGACGGGCGTCGTCGGTAGCCGGGTAGCCGGCACCGCCGCCGATCGCGAGTCCCTTCGTCGAGACGACCCGCTCGCGGCCGAGGAGTGCGAGCACCTCGTCGGAGAGGTGCTCGGCGAGTGCGCGGAACGTCGTCCACTTGCCGCCCACGAGACTCAGCACGGTCGTGCCCGGCCGGCCGGAGGCATCCGCCCGCTCGATGCGGTAGTCGCGCGACACGAAACCGGGCTGGGTGTCGTCGTGCCGGGGCAGCGGCCGCACCCCCGAGAACCGGTAGACGATCTGGGAGCGGTCGACGCGGATGGCTGGGAAAACGTGCGCGATGAGGTCGAAGAAGTAGTCGACCTCCTCCTCGGTGCAGATCGCGGGCTCGCGCATGTCGTGCTCGAGGTCGGTCGTGCCGACCATGACCCGCCCCTTGAGCGGGTAGATGAGCACGATGCGGCCGTCCTCGTGCTCGAAGAAGATCTCGCGGCCGGCGGTCGCGGCGAGGAGCTCGGGGTGGTCGAGCACGATGTGCGAGCCCTTCGTGCCGCCCATGAACCGGGTCTCGCGGCCGAGCTCCGCGTTCGTGAGGTCGGTCCACGGCCCCGACGTGTTGACGACGACGTCGACGGCGACCGAGAACTCCTCGCCCGTCGTCGTGTCGCGGAGGCGCACGCCGGCCGCGTCGTGGCCGACGGCCTCGACGTAGTTCACCGCGCGGGCGTGCGCGCCGGTGGCGAGCCCGTCGAAGAGCACGTCGAGCGCGAGCCGCTCGGGGTCGTGCATGCTCGCGTCGTAGTACGTCGCCGTGTACTTGACGCCGGGGTTCAGCGCGGGGAGCTCTGCGAGCGAGCGCTTCGCGCCGTGGAACCGGTGCCGCGGCACCGCGCCGCCGTCGCGCGAGAACGAGTCGTAGATCGTGAGCCCCGTCTTGATGAGCGCGGCCCCGCGCTCGGTCGGCTTGCCCGACTTGTGCGTCAGGAAGCGCAACGGCGCCGAGAGGATGCCCGAGAAGGTCGAGAAGATCGGCACCGTGGTCTCGAGCGGCTTGACGTAGTGCGGCGCGATGCGGATGAGCCCGTTGCGCTCCTCGACCGACTCCTTGACCAGGCGGAACTCGCCGTTCTCGAGGTAGCGGATGCCGCCGTGGATCATGTGCGACGAGGCCGAGGACGCCCCCGAGACGAAGTCGCCGCGTTCGACGAGCACGACGTCGACGCCCTGCAGGGCGAGGTCGCGGAAGGTCGCGATGCCGTTGATGCCGCCGCCGATCACGAGCACCGCGGCCTGCGGGCGCTCACGCAGGGATGCGACCGCTTCGCGGGTCGAGACCGCACCGGCGGGTGCGGGCTGCCGGCGGTTCCGGTTCGTCGATTGCGCTGACATCACTGTCCTCTCGGGGAGCGAACGGCGGGCTTGCACGAGCCTGCCGGGTGTGGATGAATACATCGTGAACACGGCAGCACGAACTTGCAAGCCGCGTGAACATATGTGCAAGGTGGACGGATGATCGACAAGGAACTCCTCGCGACGGTGGACGCCGACGAGGCCGTGCCCGGCAAGACCCGGGATGCGCTGCGTGCGGCGCACCTGTACTACATGCAGGACCTCACGATGGATGCGATCGCGCACGAGCTGCACACCTCGCGATCCTCGGTCTCGCGCCTGCTCAGCCACGCCAGGGCGAGCGGGCTCGTCGAGATCTCGATCCACTCGCCGCTCGACCTGCCGAGCCGCATCGAGCAGGAGATCCTCGAGCGATTCGAGGTCGCCGCCCACGTGATCCCCGTACCCGACCATGCGAGCGACGTCGACCGGCTCGACCGCGTCGCGCTCTCGGCTGCACGGATTCTCGGTCGGTTCGTCGACTCGAACCAGCTCGTGGGCGTCGCGTGGGGCTCGACGATGGGCGCGATGAGCCGGCACCTCGTGCCGAAGGCCACGCACAACACCGAGATCGTGCAGCTCAACGGCGCCGGCAACGTGCGCACGACCGGCATCGTCTACGCGAGCGAGCTGCTGCGCCGGTTCGGCGACGCGTTCGGAGCGCGCGTGCAGCAGTTCCCCGTGCCGGCGTTCTTCGACGACCCCGCGACGAAGGAGGCGTTCTGGCGCGAGCGCTCGACCCGGCGCCTGCTCGAACTGCAGGGGCGTCTCGACCTCGCCCTCTTCGGCATCGGTTCGCCGTTCGCCGAGGTGCCGAGCCACGTCTACCAGGGCGGTTACCTCGAGCGGGCCGACTACGAGGGGTTGAGCGCCGACGGGGCGGTCGGCGACGTGGCCACGGTGTTCTACCGTGCCGACGGCTCGACCGAGGGCATCGCGCTGAACGAACGTGCGACCGGTCCCGACTTCGCCGTGCTGCGCCGAGCGCCCCGCCGGATCTGCGTCGTCTCCGGGCGCGCGAAGCTCGCGGGCCTGCGCGGTGCGCTCGCCGCCGGGCTCATCACCGACCTCATCGTCGACGAGGGCACCGCGCGGGCGCTCGTCGAGACGGCGCCCTCCGTGTGACGCGGGAATAGGCCGGCCCGTGCTGCGTTGACCTATGATCGAACACGAGAAACGTGCTCCGGGGTCGGTGTAATTCCGAGCCGGCGGTGACAGTCCGCGAGCCGGGCGCGTCGACCGAGAGGTCGGCAGCGCACGGTTGAACCGGTGGAATTCCGGTACCGACGGTGAAAGTCCGGATGGGAGGCGGCACGTGTCGGCAGCGCCGTGCGCGCCGTCGACGCCGCGGTGAACGCACCGCGGCCGACCGAGCATTCCCCGGAGCCTCGGATGAGGACGAGGGAATGACGACGGTCGACGAACGGCTCGGGGCGGACGCCTCGGCGATGCGCCGCGCGCTCGAGCTGGCCGAGCTCGGCCCGGCTCGCGGGGTGAACCCGCGCGTGGGCTGCGTCATCCTCTCCCCCGCCGGCGAGATCATCGCCGAGGGCTGGCATCGCGGGGCCGGCACGGCGCACGCCGAGGTCGACGCGCTCGCGAAGCTCGAGCCCGGCGCCGCTCGCGGCGCCACCGCGGTCGTGACCCTCGAGCCGTGCAACCACACCGGCCGCACGGGCCCCTGCGCGGTCGCCCTCGTGGAGGCGGGCGTCGCTCGCGTCGTCTACGCGGTCGCCGATCCGGGCGACCACTCGTCGGGCGGCGCCGAACGGCTCCGCGGGGCGGGCGTGGCGGTGACGGCCGGCGTGCTCGCCGACGAGGTCGAGGCGATGCTCGAGGACTGGCTCTTCGCCGCGAGGCGCCGTCGTCCGCGCGTGATCGTCAAGTGGGCCGCGAGCCTCGACGCCCGCGCCGCCGCGGCCGACGGCACGAGCCGGTGGATCACCGGCCCGGAGGCCCGCGCCGACGTGCACCGCCGGCGCGCGGCCGCCGACGCGATCGCCGTCGGCACCGGCACCGTGCTCGCCGACGACCCCGCGCTCACGGCACGCGACGACGCGGGGCGACTGCTCGACGAGCAGCCCGTGCCGGTCGTGTTCGGACACCGCGCGATCGCCGACGACGCCGCCGTGCATCGTCACCCGCACGAGCCCGTGCTCCGCTCCGGCGACGATCTGGCCGCCGACCTCGAGGAACTGCAGCGCCGCGGCATCCGCTCGCTCTTCGTCGAGGGCGGGCCCACGCTCGCGAGCGCGTTCCTCGCCGCGGGCCTCGCCGACGAGCTGCTCGTGTACGTCGCACCGATGCTGCTCGGCGGCGATCGCCTCGCCGTCGGCGACCTCGGCATCCCGACGATCGCCGACGCCCACCGCTTCCGCTTCGCCGCCGTCGAGCGGCTCGGCGACGACGTGCTGCTCGTCGCCCATCCGACCACCCACCCTGGAGGGAACTGACATGTTCACCGGAATCATCGAGGAGCTCGGCCGCATCACGCGCGTCGAACGCTCGGGCGACGCCGCCCGGCTGACCGTGCACGGGCCGCTCGCGGTCGAGGGCGTCGCGCACGGCGACTCGATCTCGGTGTCGGGCGTCTGCCTCACGGTCGTCGATTTCGACGAGGAGGGCTTCACGGCCGACGTGATGGCCCAGACGCTCGCGATGTCGACCCTCGACGGCGCGCGCGAGGGCCTCGCCGTCAACCTCGAGCGCGCAGCACGGGTCGGCGACCGCCTCGGCGGCCACATCGTGCAGGGGCACATCGACGGCACCGCCCGGGTGCTCGAGATCCGCCCGGGCGAGGCGTGGCGCTACCTGCGCTTCTCGCTCGACCCCGAGCACGCGCCGCTCGTCGTCGACAAGGGATCGATCGCGGTCGACGGCGTCTCGCTGACCGTCTCGAGCGTCGGCGCCGACGACGACGGCGACTGGTTCGAGGTGTCGCTCATCCCCGAGACCCTCACCGCCACCACCCTCGGCGAGCGCGAGGTCGGCGACCTCGTCAACATCGAGACCGACATCGTCGCGCGCCAGGTGGCCCGGATGCTGCGATTCGGCGACCACCGCACGCTGCCGTCGTCCGTGGGCTTCGAGACACGTCCTCCCGCATGGGGCGCTCCGGCGCCCGCTGAACCCGCCACGACGACCGAAGGAGGCGCGGCATGAGCCTCGCCACGATCCCCGAAGTGCTCGACGCCCTGCGAGCGGGCAAGCCCGTCATCGTCGCCGACGACGAGGCCCGCGAGAACGAGGGCGACGCCATCATGGCCGCCGAGTTCGCGACCCAGGAGTGGATCGCGTGGATGGTGCGCCACACGAGCGGCTACCTGTGCGCCCCGATGCCGAACGCGGTCGCCGACCGGCTGTCGCTGCCGCTCATGGTCGAGCGCAATGAAGACGTGCGGGGCACGGCCTACACGATCTCGGTCGACGCGGCCGACCGCAACTCGACCGGCATCTCCGCGGCCGAGCGCGCCCACACGCTGCGCGTGCTCGCCGACCCGGGCTCGACCCCCTCGGCGCTCGTCCGCCCCGGGCACATCCTGCCGCTGCGCGCCGTCGACGGCGGCGTGCGCGAGCGCGCGGGCCACACCGAGGCGGCGGTCGACCTCATGCGCCTCGCCGGGCTCAACCCGGTCGGCGTCATCGGCGAGCTCGTCGAGGACGACGGCGAGATGATGCGGCTGCCCGGCCTCATCGCCCTCGGCGAGCGCGAGGGGCTGCCCGTCACGACGGTCGCGGCGCTCATCGACTGGCTGCGCGAGTGGCACGACGGCCAGAGCCTCGAGGCGGGCGCCGCCGCCGTCGTGCCCGAGAGCTCGCCCGTCGACTTCGAGGTCGAGACGATGCTGCCGACGGTGCACGGCGAGTTCCGCGTGCGGGCCTACCGCGACCGCGGCACGGGCGCCGACCACGTCGCGATCATCGCGGGCGACCCGGCGGCCGACCCGGCCGGTGCGATCGTGCGCGTGCACTCCGAGTGCCTCACGGGCGAGGCGTTCGGCTCGCTGAAGTGCGAGTGCGGACCCCAGCTCGACTCGGCGCTGCGCACCATCCAGCGCGACGGCGGCGTCGTGATCTACCTGCGCGGGCACGAGGGGCGCGGCATCGGGCTCATCAACAAGCTGCGCGCCTACCGGCTGCAGGAGCAGGGACTCGACACGCTCGACGCGAACCTCGCGCTCGGCCTGCCGATCGACGCACGCGACTACTCGTCGGCGACGGCGATCCTCACCGACCTGGGCGTCGAGCGCGTGCGCCTGCTCACCAACAACCCCGAGAAGGTGCGCCAGCTCACCGCGCACGGCATCGACGTCGTCGAGCGGGTACCGCTCGTCGTCGGCGTCGGCGAGGTGAACCAGGGGTACCTCGAGACAAAGGCGTCCCGCATGGGCCACGCCATCGACGACCAGCAGCTCGCGGATGCCGCGGCTGAAGCCCTCCTGGAAGGACACGCATCATGAGCGGACAGGGATCCCCCGTACTCGACATCGACGGCTCGGGCCTGAAGGTCGTCATCGTCGCCGGCAGTTGGCACGACGAGATCACCGATGGCCTCATCGCCGGCGCGACCCGCACCCTCGAGGGTGCCGGCGCCGACTACGAGCTCGTGCGCGTGCCGGGCAGCTTCGAGCTGCCGGTCGTCTCGAAGGCGGCGCTCGAGGCGGGTGCCGATGCGGTCGTCGCGCTCGGCGTGATCATCCGGGGCGGCACGCCGCACTTCGAGTACGTGTCGTCGGCCGCGACCGACGGGCTCACCCGGGTCGCCCTCGACACGGGCAAGCCGGTCGGCTTCGGCGTGCTCACCCTCGACGACGAGCAGCAGGGCCTCGACCGCGCAGGGCTGCCCGGCTCGAAGGAGGACAAGGGACGCGAGGCGGCCGAGGCCGCCATCGCGACGGCGCGGGCGCTCGGCGCGCTGAAGTCGGTCGAGTAGGCGCGAAGCGCCGTATCGAGACCACTCGGCGGGTGGTCTCGATACGCTCCTTCGTCGCTACTCGACCGACCCGGGGTGCTACGGCTTCCAGACCATGAGCACGACGACCGCGACGAGCAGCAGCGAGACGATGCCGCTGCCTGCGGCGATCGCCGGGTAGCCCTGGCGCTCCGAGGCCGCGGCACCCGAGGCCTCCGCCCCGGTCGCCTGCAGCGCCTCGGCGGCACGGTTCATCGCCGGCACGACCACGAAGAGGCTCAGCGCGAACGCCACGACGTAGAGGATGATCGACCAGAGGATCCACGGCGTCGTCACCGAGAGGTCGTACTCGTCGGGCGCCATGCTCATCGCGCCGAAGCCGAACACGAAGACGGCGAGCGACAGCCAGCTGAAGATCATCGTCGACTTCGCGAGCGTCGCGACCTGCGCGCCGTTGCCGGCACGCACCGCGCGCATCGCGGTCATCGGCAGGATGGCCATCGGGCCCACGATGAAGACGGCCGCGGTGACGTGCAGAACGCTGAAGAGGGTATCCATGGGCTCAGCCTAACGAGGCGGGCGCCTCGGCCGCGTCGAACCTTCGGTTGAACGGGGATGCCGCGGGCGCGGGTGGTCTCGATACGGCGCTGCGCGCCTCCTCGACCGACCGGGGTGCGCCGTTCGTCGCACGATCACCACCGCTCGTCGCAGCGACGGGCGCCGATCACCCCCGATCGCGGGGTGGCGCGGCATCCGTGCCGTATCGTATGCGGGTTGCCACAAGCGACGATTCCATGACTGCCCCCAGGCTGAGCGCCAGACCGACGTGCCCGAGTGCAGCGTCACCCGCATCACCCTCTGGAGTCTTCGCAGCGATGTCGTCATCGACCGCGGCCACGGCCGCTCCCGCAGCACCCGCCAATCCACGCAGTCGCGTGATCCTCGCGAGCCTCATCGGCACGACGATCGAGTTCTACGACTTCTACGTCTACGCGACCGCGGCCGTGCTCGTCTTCCCGCACCTCTTCTTCCCGGCCGGCGACCCGACCACGGCGCTGCTCGCGTCGTTCGCCGTGTTCGGCGCCGCCATGGTCGCCCGCCCGCTCGGTGCGGTGTTCTTCGGCCACCTCGGCGACCGGGTCGGCCGCAAGGCGACGCTCGTCGGCGCCCTGCTCACGATGGGCATCGCGACCTTCCTCATCGGCGTGCTGCCGACGTACGCCGCGGTGGGTTGGCTCGCTCCGCTGCTGCTCGTGATCCTGCGCATCGCGCAGGGCTTCGCGCTCGGCGGCGAGTGGTCGGGCGCCGCGCTCGTCGCGACCGAGAACGCTCCGAAGGGCAAGCGCGCCTGGTACGGCACGTTCCCCCAGCTCGGTGCGCCGATCGGCTTCATCATCGCGAACGGGCTGTTCCTCATCATCGCCGCCGCACTGCCGTCGGACGACCCGACGATGCCGTCGCAGGCGTTCCTCGACTGGGGCTGGCGCATCCCGTTCCTGTTCTCGGTCGTGATGGTCGCCGTCGGACTCTGGGTGCGACTGCGCCTCGTCGAGTCGACCGCCTTCGCCACGGCCTCGAAGCAGGGCCGCATCAAGCGCCTGCCGCTCGCGAGCGTCTTCAAGAGCTACTGGAAGCAGCTCATCCTCGGCACCTTCTTCATGCTCGCCACCTATGTGCTCTTCTACCTGATGACCACGTTCTCGCTGAGCTACGGCCGTGCGCCGATCGAGGCGCCCGAGGGTGCGCTGCCCGGCCTCGGCTACTCGTACAACACGTTCGTGCTCATGCTCATCGGCGGGGTCGTGTTCTTCGGCGTCTTCACGCTGCTCTCGGGACCGTGGGCCGACCGCTGGGGCCGTCGCAAGACGCTCATCTGGGTCACCGCGGCGATCATCGTGTTCGGCCTGCTCTGGGTGCCGCTGCTGTCGGCCGGCTTCGCGGGCGTCATGGGCTGGCTCGTGATCGGCTTCTCGCTCATGGGCATGACCTTCGGCCCGATGGGCGCCCTCCTGCCCGAGCTCTTCCCGACGAACGTGCGGTACACGGGATCGGGCATCTCGTACAACGTCTCGTCGATCCTCGGGGCGGCGGTCGCACCGTTCATCGCGGTCGCGCTGTGGCAGGCCGGCGGCGGCAGCCCGTTCTGGGTCGGCATCTACCTGTCGGCGATGGCGGTGCTGACGCTCATCGCGCTGCTGGTCTCGAAGGAGACCCGCGACGTCGACTTCGACGAGGCCGGGCTCGAGTCGTCGGCGGTGCTCTGACCGACCTGCTCGATGGGCGGATGCCTCGCCTCGCGCCGCGCGCGGGGCGAGGCATCCGCCCTTCGCCGTACCCGGCCGCCCGCCGTCACGCAGCTGTCACGAGAACGTCATCGGCGCCCCTTCAGGCGCCGCCGACCGCGGCGTAGCATGGCCCGCATCAGGGTCGCCGAGTCCTCCGCCGGCACCGTCGACGCTCGGCCGCCCGGGGTGGAACGGGTGCGCCGATGAACATGACGATGGACATGATGAAGGACGCGATGTCGTCGTCGGAGATGCCGATGCCGGGCATGGACGCCGCGATGATGCAGGAGTGTATGGAGGCCCTCTCCGCGTGCATGCAGGCGTGCCTGATGTGCGCCGATGCCGACGCGGGCGAGGGCATGGGCCGATGCGCCGCGATGTGCGCGAACTGCGCCGACGTGTGCGACACCATGATGCGGATGATGCTGCGCATGCGCGGCATGGACCTGCAGGTGATGACGTCGATGATGCAGACGACGGTCGCGATGTGCCGCGCCTGCTCGGCCGAGTGCATGGCGCACGCCGACATGAGCGAGCACTGCCGCATGTGCGCGATGGCGTGCGATCAGTGCGCTGCCGCGATGGAGAAGATGATGGGCTCGATGAGCGGGGCGATGCCGATGGGGTAGGTCGCCGTCGCACCGCCGCCGATCCGCGACTCGTGCCGCAGCAGGAGGCGGTTCGCATCGCTCCGGCACTGCTCCGCTCAGCGGAGCAGTGTCGGAGGAGCGACGGGGCATCGCGGGCCGCGGGCTCGCCGGCCGTGAGGCCCGTGGGGCTCAGGCGTCGGCGACGCTGAAGCGCAGCGCACCGGCGGCGAGCACGCCGTAGATCGCGTGCAGGGCGACCGGGTGCCCGGGAGCGATCGCGCCCGAGAACGCATCGTGGTGCCAGACGCGGCGAACGCCGTCACCGTCGCCGGCGCTGCCGCCGTCGAGCGCCGCGATCGTCGCGAACCCGTCGGCGTCGACCTCGGTGACGATCGCGTCGACCCACTTCGACGGCGTCGCGGTCGCGAGCCGAAGCTGCATCGCATGCAGGCCGTGACCGGGGCGGTCGCTCGAGCAGTCGCTCGCGTGCACGCAGCCGCGCATGCCCATGACCGCGCCCGTGCGGGGCTCGGTGACGGCGTGCGGCTCGTGGTGCGACATGAGGGCTCCTCGTGGTCGGTTCGTGCAGGCGACGATACGCGCGCGTCGACGGGATGTCGCGGGCCCGTGTCACACGCGGCAACAGTGACTCCGCCGTCAGGCGAGGAAGAGCGCCTTCAGCCGCCGCGTCGTGAACGTGACGCCGATCGCGATCATGACGACGTAGTAGAGCACGTGCCAGAGCATCGCCCAGTCGACCTCGCCGGTGGTGAGCCCGCGCACGAGTTCGACGCCGTGCCAGAGCGGCAGCGCCTCGACGACGCGTTGCAGCCACTCGGGGTAGACCGTGATCGGGTAGAACGTCGCCGAGAACAGGAACATCGGCAGCAGCACGAAGTTGATCCAGTCCATCTGCTGGAACGTCTTCATGTAGCTCGTGACCGCCATGCCGAGGCTCGCGAACCCGAACGCGATGAGCAGCACGGCGGGCACCGCGAGCAGTGCCCACCACGAGAGGTTGAGGCCCAGCACCTGCATGACGAGCTGGAATCCGACCGCGTAGAGCCCGCCGCGGGCGAGCGCGAGCAGGATCTCGCCGAGCGCGACATCGAGCGGGCCGAGCGAGGTCGCGAGCATGCCTTCGTAGAGCTTCGCGAACTGCATCTTGAAGAAGACGTTCCAGGTCGAGTCGTAGATCGCGCCGTTCATCGCCGCGACGGCGAGCAGCGCGGGCGCGATGAACGCCGCGTAGGGCACCTCGGTGCCGTTCGCGGTCGTGACGGTGCCGACGAGGGCGCCGAGTCCGAGCCCCATCGACAGCAGGTAGAAGATGGGCTCGAACAGGCCCGACAGCATCACGAGCCAGTTCGTGCTCCGCGTCGCGCGCCAGCCGCGGAACATCACCGAACGGGCATTGCCCGCGTAGAGCGAACGGGCCGGCCGCGCACCGGGCACCGGGCCGCCGCCCGGGCGGTCGAGTCGGGTCGACGTCATCGGTTCAGCCTCCTCGCGGCGATGCGGCGGGAGCACGCCCAGCCGACGACGAGCCAGGCCGAGAGGTAGAGCACGTGCACGACGGTGAGCCAGATCGGCTCGTCGTACCCGTAGGTGAACACCCGGCCGAGCTCGGTGCCGTGCCAGAGCGGCGAGATCCAGCCGATCCACTGCAGCCAGACGGGGAACTCGTCGAGCGGGAAGAACGTGCCCGAGAACAGCGTCATCGGCAGCACGACGAACCGCATGAGCATCGCGAGCTGGCCCGTGTCCTCCTCGAGCGTCGAGGCGTAGGCCATGACGACCGTGCCGAACGCGAGCCCGCACAGCAGCGACGCGAAGATCGCGAGGAACCCGAGCGGCGACGGCACCGCCCCGAACAGCAGCATGAATCCGAAGTAGATGACGCACGTGACGAGCATGCGCACGGCGACGGAGATGACGACCCCGTCGACGATCTGCGCGGGCCGCAGCGGCGACGCGTTCATGCCGAAGTAGACGGGGTTCCACTTGTAGCCGAGCATGACCGGGTACGTGAACTCCTCGGTCGCCACCGTGACCGCCGCGCTCGCGAGCAGTGCGGGCGCGACGAACGCGAGGTAGCCGACGCCGTCGACACCGGCGGCACCGACGTTCTGGTCGACGATCGTCGCGAGGCCGACGCCCATCGCGTAGAGGTAGATGACGGGGTTGCCGATGCCCGTCGCGATGACCGTCTGCAGGTACGACCGCATGACGAGGAACCGGTGCTCGGCGACGTACCAGGCACCGAAACGGCGGGGCCGGATGCCGCCGGCGATCGCCGCGCGCGCCTCGGCGCCGACCGCATCGGCGTCGACGGCCGCACGGGCCGCGCCGGCGGGGCCGGAGGCATCCCAGCCCCCGGCACCGGGGTTGCGGTCGGTCTCGCTCATTCGATGAGGCTCCGCCCCGTGAGCCGGAGGAAGACGTCTTCGAGGCTCGAGCGCCGCACGAGGCTCGTGAGCGGGTGCAGCCCCGCGTCGGTGATGCGCTCGAGCTCGGACTCGCCGTTCTCGCTGTAGACGAGGATGCGGTCGGGCAGCACCTCGAGTCGATCGCCGATGCCGGCGAGCCGGCCGGCGACCTCGGCGTTGCGGTCGGAGCCGAAGCGCACCTCGAGCACCTCGCGCGACGAGTACCGGCGGATGAGCTCGGCCGGAGTGCCCTCGGCCATGATCGTGCCCTTGTCGACGACGACGAGCCGGTCGCACAGCTGCTCGGCCTCGTCCATGTAGTGCGTCGTGAGCACGAGGGTCGTGCCCTGCTCCTTAAGCCGGAACAGGCGATCCCAGAGGATGTGCCGCGCCTGCGGGTCGAGCCCGGTCGTCGGCTCGTCGAGCAGCAGGATGCGCGGGTCGTTGATGAGCGCGCGGGCGATCGTGAGGCGGCGCTTCATGCCGCCGGAGAGGGCCTCGACGCGGGCCTTGCCCTTCTCCTCGAGCTGCGCGAAGGCGAGCAGCTCGTCGGCGCGCCCGGCGACGAGCCGGCGCGGCAGGCCGAAGTACCGGCCGTAGACGAGCAGGTTCTCGCGCACGCGCAGCTCGGTGTCGAGGTTGTCGGCCTGCGGCACGACGCCGAGCTGCGACCGGATCTCGGGGCCGTGCCGGTCGGGGTCGAGCCCGAGGATCGAGAGTTCGCCGTCGGTGCGGGTCGAGACCGCCCCGACCATGCGCATCGTGGTCGACTTGCCCGCGCCGTTGGGGCCGAGCAGGCCGAACGACTCGCCCGGCGCCACCTCGAACGAGATGCCGTCGACGGCGGCGAAGTCGCCGTAGCGTTTGACGAGGTCGCGGGCGACGATGACGGGTGCTGGCACGGTACTCCACGCTAGCGGGCGGCACCGACGGCGGCGAGGGGATGCCGCTGGCGGGGCATCCGCCGGGTTGTCGCACCGCGCCCCTAGCATGGCCCCATGCCCGCCGACGTGCCGCCCTCCCCTCCCGTCGCTCCGACGGGGCCCGCCATCCGCGTCTCCGACGACGTGCGCGCCGCGCTCGCGGCGGGCCGCCCGGTGCTCGCGCTCGAGTCGACGATCCTCACGCACGGGCTGCCACGGCCCCGCAACCTCGAGGTGGGGCTGCGCAGCGAGGCCGAGGTGCGGGCGGCCGGCGTCGTGCCGGCGACCATCGGCGTGATCGGCGGCGTCGCGGTCGTCGGCCTCACCGCCGACGAGATCGAGCACCTCTGCGCGACCGACGGCGTCGTCAAGGCGAGCGTGCGCGACCTGCCGATCGCCCGGGCGAAGCGGCTCGACGCCGGCACCACGGTCGCCGCGACCGCCTGGCTCGCGCACCGCGCGGGCATCCGGGTCATGTCGACGGGCGGGCTCGGCGGCGTGCACCGCGGGGCGGGCGAGAGCTTCGACGAGTCGGCCGACCTGCCCGTGCTCGCCGAGACGCCGATCACGCTCGTGAGTGCGGGGGTCAAGTCGATCCTCGACATCGGCGCGACGCTCGAACGGCTCGAGACCCTGGGCGTCCCGCTCGTGGGCTACCGCACCCACCGGTTTCCGGGGTTCACGATCGCCGACTCGGGCTTCGCGCTCGACTACCGGGTCGACTCCCCCGCCGAGGCCGCCGGGCTCGCGCGGGCGCGCGACGAGTTCGGCCAGCGGGCCGCGGTGCTCGTCGCGAACCCGGTCGCCGCCGATCGGCAGCTCGACCCCGCGCTGCACGACCGGGTGCTCGAAGCGGCGCTCGCGGCGGCCGAGGCCGAGGGGGTGACCGGCCATGACACGACGCCGTTCCTGCTCGACCGGTTCCAGCGGGAGACGGGCGGCCGCAGCCTCGAGGTCAACCTCGAGCTCTACCGGGCGAACGTCGCGCTCGGAGCGGAGATCGCGCGTGAGCTCGCCGGCTGACCGGGCCGAGGCTTCGGGCTCGCCGCGCCTCGCGGTCGTCGGCGATCTCGTCGAGGACATCGTCGTCTGGGCGTCCGAGCCGGTGCGGCACGGCACCGACACGGCCGCGAGCGTGTTCCGCACCCGGGGCGGCAGCGCGGCGAACGTCGCCGCCCTCGCGGCGCCGCTCGTCGCGACGCGCTTCATCGGCTGCGTCGGTGTCGACGCGGCGGGCGATGCCCTCGTCGGCGCACTCGAGGGGAGCGGTGCCGAGGTCCTCGTGCAGCGTCGTGGCACGACGGGCGCGGTCGTCGTGATCGTCGACCCCGACGGCGAGCGCACGATGTTCCCCGACCGGGGGGCGTCGGCCGGGCTCGCGCAGGTCGACCCCGCCTGGCTCGACGGCGTCGACTGGCTGCACGTGCCGAGCTACGGGTTCGAGCGCGAACCCGCGCGGTCGGCCGTGCTCGCGCTGATCGCCGACGCGCGACGACGAGGTGCGGGCGTCTCGATCGACGCGTCGTCGACGGGGCTGCTCACCGGACTCGGGGTGCCGCAGGTGCTCGATCTCTACGCCTCGCTCGCGCCCGACGTACTCTTCGCGAACGAGACCGAGGCGGCCCTGCTCGGAATCGGATCAGGGGCGTCGGCGAGCGCGGCGTCGATCGCCGCGACGACCGTGGTGAAGCACGGCCCCGAGCCGACGCAGGTGTTCGACCACGGCGGCCTCGTCGCCGAGATCCCCGTCGCCCCCGTGCCCGGCGCCCGCGACCTCACCGGCGCCGGCGACGCGTTCGCCGCGGGATTCCTCGCCGCGATGCTCGCCGGTGCGACGAGCGTCGAGGCCGCGCTCGCGGGCCACGCGGCCGCCGCCCGGGTCATCGCCGCCCCGGGCGCCTCCGCGCATCAGGTCAACCGTGGTTGACGTCTCCCATTTCGTCAACTACGGTTGACGGCATGGATGACCGCACCCTCCGCACCGCGATCGCCGCCGCCGACGGCGATGATCCCTATCGCGCGCTCCGCGAGATCCGCCGCGTGCGCATCGAGCTCGACCGCGAGCTCGACCGCGCCGAGGCCGTCGCGGTCCGCCGTGCCCGCGCCGCCGGATCGAGCTGGCAGCTCATCGCCCTCGCCCTCGAAGTGTCGAAGCAGGCTGTGCACAAGAAGTACGGGCGCAGCTGAGCCGGTTAGGCTGCAAGGCGGCGATGGCGCGAGCGACGGGGGCGCGAGGCATCCCGGTCGCCCCCGTCGTCAGGAAGTGAGCATGAGCACCAGCGAGACCCCCACCCGCCGATCCGAACGCGAATCGCGCCGAACCGGCGCACGGCCCGCCCGACCGGACGCCCGCGCCGCCCGCACCTCCCCATTCGGCCGCCGAGGCGAGCAGCCGGCCGGTCCGCGAGCGACGTTCCGCCAGCTGCTGCCGTTCATCTTCGAGCACCGACCGGTGCTCATCTGGGTCGCGGTGCTGTCGGTCGTCGGCGCCCTCGCGAGCCTCGCCCAGCCGCTGCTCGTCGGCCGCGTCATCAACACGGTCGAGGCCGGCGACCCGCTGAACGGCATCGTCTGGGCGCTCATCGCCCTCGTCGTCGTCTCGGGCGTCATCTCGGGCTACCAGCACTACCTGCTGCAGCGCACGGGCGAGGGCGTCGTGCTCTCGAGTCGCAAGAAGCTCATCTCGAAGCTGCTCAACCTGCCCATCGCCGAGTTCGACACCCGCCGCACGGGCGACCTCGTCTCGCGCGTCGGCAGCGACACCACGATGCTGCGCGCCGTGCTCACGCAGGGCCTCGTCGAGGCCATCGGCGGCACCGTGACCTTCGTCGGCGCGCTCATCGCAATGCTCATCCTCGACCCCGTGCTGCTCGGGCTGACCGTGCTCGTCGTCGCCATCGCGATCACGACCGTCACGCTCCTCTCGCAGCGGGTGCGCGAGGCCTCGCACGCGGCGCAGGCGAAGGTCGGCGATGTCGCGGCCAGCGTCGAGCGGGCCATCGGCGCCGTGCGCACCATCCGCGCCGCGGGCGCGACCGATCGCGAGGTCGCGGCCGTCGAGGGCGAGGCCGAGGGCGCGTGGCGCATGGGCGTGCAGGTGGCGAAGATCTCGGCGCTCATCGTGCCGATCGCGGGCATCGCGATGCAGGTGTCGTTCCTCGTCGTGCTCGGCGTCGGCGGCTACCGCGTCGCGTCGGGCGCGATCACGGTCGCGAACCTCGTCGCGTTCATCCTGTTCCTGTTCATGATGATCCTGCCGCTCGGCCAGGCGTTCGGCGCGATCACGTCGGTCAACGCGGCGCTCGGCGCGCTCGGCCGCATCCAGGAGATCCTCGACCTGCCCGATGAAGACGAGCACGACCGCGAGCTCGCGCCCCGCGCGCTCATCGTCGGCGACGCCAACGAGGGCCTGCTGCCCGACGCTCCCGCCGTCGCCTTCGACGACGTGCACTTCGCGTACGCGTCGACCCGGCAGGACCCGGCCGACCCGGCGAACGACTCCCCCGACGAGCACCTGCCCGAGCCGAACGTCACCGAACGCCAGCCCGTGCTGCGCGGCGTCTCGTTCGACGTGCCGCGCGGACAGCGCATCGCGCTCGTCGGCCCGTCGGGCGCGGGCAAGTCGACGATCCTCGCCCTCATCGAGCGGTTCTACGACCCGTCGGTCGGCGCCGTGCGCATGGGCGGGCTCGACCTGCGCTCGATCGATCGCCGTGAGCTCCGCGCGCAGATCGGCTACGTCGAGCAGGACGCGCCCGTGCTCGCCGGCACGCTGCGCGACAACCTGCTGCTCGGTTCGCCCGATGCGACCGACGCCGAGTGCGAGCACGTGCTGCGCGCGGTCAACCTCGGGGCCGTGCTCGACCGCGACCCCGCGGGCCTCGGCGCGGCGGTGGGCGACGACGGCATCATGCTCTCGGGCGGCGAGCGGCAGCGGCTCGCCATCGCACGGGCGCTCCTCGCCGCTCCCCCGATCCTGCTGCTCGACGAGTCGACCTCGTCGCTCGACGGCGTCAACGAGCGCATGATGCGCGAGGCGATCGACGCGGTGGCCGCGGGTCGCACGCTCATCGTGATCGCGCACCGGCTCTCGACGGTGATCGACTCCGACCGCATCGTCGTGCTCGACGACGGCCGCGTCATCGGCGAAGGCACGCACGGCGAGCTCGTCGCATCGGTGCCGCTCTACCGCGAGCTCGCCGAGCACCAGCTGCTCGTCTGAGCCGGCGACGCGGACTCGTGGCCGGCGCCCGCGAGGCGTCCGCCACGGGGCATCCGGTCCCTGCGGGCTCAGGGCCTGCCCGAGCGAACCTCAGTGCTCACTCGGATGGCCCGGCGCGACGATCTTCCTAGCGTGGAGGCATCGCATCCGATCGCGGATGCCCCGAGCCCACGCCCCCTGGAGGACCCGCCATGACCATCGCGACCGTGCCCACCGCACGCGACCTCGACCCCTTCGACGGTATCCCCGTCGGCCTCATCGACGACCTGCCCGAAGCCGGCGCCGACTCGACGGCGACTCGCCGCACCGGCCTCGGCAACTCGTTCGACCGGGTGCAGTCGGCCATCCAGGGCTGGCTGCGCCACTGGGAACCCGTCGAGCTTCCCGCCTTCACCCCCGTGCGCGACGTCATGCCCGACGACGACCGCGGCCGCAGCTCGCTCAAGTCGGCGCCGACCCGCGCCGACGGCTCGGTGCGGCTCACCGCGAGCCTCTACGACCCGCCCAAGCACGACGCCGACCGCGGCCCGCTCGCGTGGTCGCGCAACTGGGCGAGCGCGGCGGTGCTGCCGCCCGCCCGCGAGTCGGGCCGGCTGTACTACCGGTTCAGCGTCTCGAGCCGTCTCGTGCTCGACGGGCAGGCGTCGCTCAGCCTCGTCTCGACGAGCGTCAACTTCGGCATCGTCGCCGACGCCGCCAAGCAGAGCCCCTTCCAGGCGCCCGGATTCGCGACGCCGATCGCCCGCCCGCTCGTCGGCGTGCAGGCCCGCGCCGAGGTCGACGCCCAGGCGTCGCAGGTGTTCGAGGGCTCGATCGCCGTGCGCCAGGGCGAGACGCCCGCGATGGCCTTCGTCATCGGCACCGACGTGCTCTTCGAAGACGGATGGGTGCGCCTGCACGAGGGATCGAGCACGTGGGTCGGCCCGGCCGAGCCCGGTGCGAGCGGCACGGTCGAGTTCCGCTACGCGCCCGCCGCGGTGCTGCGCGTCATCGGCCACCTCGACGACCCGCACACGGTCGACTGAGCCGGCGCCCCGACCTCAGTCTCCGCCCGCCGCGGCCCCGTCCAACGGCCACACCCCGATGATCCGGCCGTGGTGCGAGGTCTCCGGCGGGCGGAGCCGCACGAGCGCGACCGCCGCGAGGTCGAGGCGGTCGCCGCGGTGCACCCGCCCGTGCCGCTTCGCGGTGACGTGCGGGCGGAAGTCGGGACGCATGCGCACGAGATCGATGCCGAGCCCGCGCAGCGCCGCGATCGCCGCGGCGCGCAGGGCTGCGATCTCGCCGCCGTCGCGCACGAGCGAGACGAGGATGTCGCGACGCGGGCCGAACATCGCGTCGTCGCCGACCGCGACCGAGATCGGCCGTCGCTCGCCGGTGCCGGCGACCGCCGCGAGCACGGCGCCGAGCGCCTCGGCGTCGAGCTCGGTCTCGAACGGCTCCACGAGGGTCACGTGCAACGGCCACTGCGCGACCGTGAACTCGTCGCCGACGGTGAGCGGCGAGAGCGGCAGCACGACCACGAAGCGCGCCATCCGGTGAGTCTAGCCGGGCCAGTCGCGACGAGCGCGAGACGTCGCCGCCTCACCGCGTGGGCGCGGCCGCCCGCTCGACGTCGCCGGCCTCGCCCTCCGTACCGCCGTCCCCGGCACGCGGGCGCTGCCACGGCCAGCGCCCGGTGATCTCGACCGCGAGCGACCAGCTCAGGAACGTCCGGATGAGCACGATGATGCCGAGCACGCCCACCGACTCGAGCGTCGGCGTCACGGCCACCGTGCGGATGATGTCGGCCGCGACGAGCAGTTCGAGGCCGATCAGGATGCCGCGGCCGAGCACCCGCCGGAACCGTTCGTAGGCCGGCCCCGTGTTGCGGATGCGCCGGATCGCGGCATCCACCATGGCGTAGAGCACGCCGACGACGATCGCGATGACGCCGATCGCGTCGATGATCTCGCCCGCCCGCGTGATGATCTGGCCGAACTCCATGCCGCCCTCCTGCGGCACACGCTAGACCCGAGGGCGCCGGGCGGGCCGGATGCGCGACGCGTGGCGCGGAGCCGGAGACGGCGAAGGGGCGGATGCCTGGGCCCACACGCCGGAGGCTCCGCGCATCGCGAAGCGATGTGTGGAGTGGCGTGGGGAAGCATCCGCCCCTTCGAGGCACCGGGTCTCGAGCGACTACTCGGCGACGGGCGCCGAGGCGTGCTCGAGGTGGTAGCGCAGGCTCGAGAGCTCGGCCTTGAGCGCCGCGGGCACGCGGTCGCCGAACTGCGCGAAGTACTCCTCGGTGAGGTCGCACTCGGCGAGCCACGAGTCGCGGTCGACGTCGAAGAGCTGCGCGAGCGTCTCGTCGCTGATCTCGAGGCCGTCGAGGTCGAGCGAATCGGTCGCGGGCAGCAGGCCGATCGGCGTCTCGACGGTGTCGGCGGTGCCCTCGACACGGCCGACGATCCACTCGAGCACGCGCGAGTTCTCGCCGAACCCGGGCCACAGGAACGAGCCGTCGGCACCCTTGCGGAACCAGTTCACCTGGAAGATCTTCGGCGCGCCCTGGCCGAGCACGCGGCCCATCTTCACCCAGTGGCCCCAGTAGTCGGCCATGTTGTACCCGCAGAACGGCAGCATCGCGAAGGGGTCGCGGCGCAGCTCGCCCACGGTGCCCTCGGCGGCGGCGGTCTTCTCGGACGAGATCGTCGCGCCCATGAACACGCCGTGCTTCCACGAGCGCGCCTCGGCGACGAGCGGCACGTTCGTCGCGCGGCGCCCGCCGAACAGGATCGCATCGATCGGCACGCCGTCGTGGGCGTCCCAGTCGTCGGAGATCTGCGGGCACTGCGCGGCGGCGACCGTGAAGCGCGAGTTCGGGTGCGCGGCGGGGCGGCCCGAGGCGGGCGTCCAGTGGTTGCCCTCCCAGTCGGTGAGCTCCTCGGGCACCTCGTCGGTCAGGCCCTCCCACCAGACGTCGCCGTCGGGGCGGAGCGCCACGTTCGTGAAGATCGTGTTGCCCCAGAGGGTCTGCACGGCCGTCGGGTTCGTCGACTCGCCCGTGCCGGGCGCGACGCCGAAGAAGCCGGCCTCGGGGTTGATCGCGTAGAGGCGGCCGTCGTCGCCGGGACGCATCCAGGCGATGTCGTCGCCGATCGTCTCGACCTTCCAGCCGGGGATCGTGGGCTGCAGCATCGCGAGGTTCGTCTTGCCGCAGGCCGACGGGAACGCGGCGGCCACGTGGTACGCCTTGCCCTCGGGCGAGGTGATCTTGATGAGCAGCATGTGCTCGGCCAGCCAGCCCTCGTCGCGCGCCATCACGCTCGCGATGCGCAGGGCGAAGCACTTCTTGGCGAGCAGGGCGTTGCCGCCGTAGCCCGAGCCGTACGACCAGATCTCGCGCGAGTCGGGGAACTGCACGATGTACTTCGTGTCGTTGCAGGGCCACTCGATCTCGGCGCGTCGGTGGCCGACGCCGTCGACGAGCGGGTAGCCGACCGAGTGCACGGTGCGCACCCACGGCTCGCCGGCCTCGATGAGGCGGTACACCTGCTCGCCCATGCGGGTCATGATGCCCATCGAGAGCACGACGTAGGGCGAGTCGGTGATCTCGACGCCGAGCTGCGAGATCGGGCCGCCGAGCGGACCCATCGAGAACGGCACGACGTACATCGTGCGGCCCTTCATCGAGCCGTCGAACACCTCGGTGAGCTCGTCGCGCATCTCGCGCGGGTCGCGCCAGTTGTTCGTGGGGCCCGCGTCCTCCTCGTAGGTCGAGCAGATGAACGTGCGGTCCTCGACGCGCGCGACGTCGGAGGGGTCGGTGCGGGCGAGGTAGCTGTTGGGACGCCACTCGGGGTTGAGCTTGATGAGCTTGCCCTCGGCCACGAGCTGGCGCTCGAGCAGGTCGGCCTCGTGCTGCGAGCCGTCGCACCAGACGACGGCGTCGGGCTTGGTGAGCCCGGCGATCTCGTCGACCCAGGCGCGAAGGGCCGGGTCGGTGGTGCCGCGCTGCGCGTGGCCTTCGCCGTACGACTGGGTGCCGTCCGTGTCGGTCGAGAGCCCGGAGATGGTCATCGTCGTCCCTTCCAAAAGGTGCCCGGCACGGCGCCGGATCGGTTCGTGTTTCCAGAATGCGCCGTTTCGAGGCATCCCGGTGACCATTTCGGGTGTTAAGAAATTGGGATCTTTAGATATTCTTAACGGATGAAGGCAGGCTCACCCGATCTCGCGACCCTCGGCCACCGCATCCGCCACTTCCGCGGCGAACGCGGGCTCACGCTCGACCAGCTCGGCGACGCCGTCGGCATGGCCGGCAGCCAGCTCTCCCTCATCGAGAACGGCAAGCGCGAGCCGAAGCTGTCGACGCTCGACGCACTCGCGGCGGCCCTCGGCGTCGAGCTCTCCGACCTGCTCTCGCGCGAGGCGCCGAGCCGTCGCGCCGCCCTCGAGCTCGAGCTCGGCCGCGCGCAGACCGGCCAGCTCTACGCGAGCCTCGGCCTGCCGCCGATCAAGGCCTCGCGCGGCATCACCGACGAGACCCTCGAGGCGATCGTCGGCCTGCACCGCGAATTGCAGCGGCGCGCGTCAGAGGCGATCGCGACGCCCGAAGAGGCACGGCGTGCCAACACCGACCTGCGCGAACGCATGCGCGCCCGGCACAACTACCTGCCCGACATCGAGGCCCTCGCCGAGGAGCAGGTGCGCTCGTCGGGCCACCGCTCGGGCGCGCTGACGCACCGCGAGGTGGGGGTGATGGCCGAACGGCTCGGGTTCCAGCTCATCTACGTCGACGACCTGCCCGACTCGACCCGCTCGATCACCGACCTCGCGAACGGACGCATCTACCTGCCGCCGGCCTCGATCCCCGGCGGGCACGGCCTGCGCTCGATGGCCCTGCAGGCGATGGCCCACCGCCTGCTCGGACACACGCCGCCCGCGAGCTACGACGAGTTCCTGTGGCAGCGGCTCGAGATCAACTACTTCGCCGCGGCGTGCCTCATGCCGCAGGACGCGTCGGTCGCGTTCCTGCAGGAGGCGAAGAAGGAGAAGCGGCTCGCGATCGAGGACTTCCGCGACGCGTTCGGGGTGACGCACGAGGCCGCCGCCCTGCGGTTCACGAACCTCGCGACCGAGCACCTCGACATGACCCTGCACTTCCTGCGGGTGAACGGCGACGGCGCACTGCTCAAGGGCTACGAGAACGACGGCCTCCCACTGCCGACCGACGTCACGGGCTCGATCGAGGGCCAGTGGGTCTGCAAGAAGTGGAGCGCGCGCACGGCGTTCGAGCACACCAACCGCACCACCGAGAACTACCAGTACACCGACACCCCCGCGGGCACGTTCTGGTGCGCGACGCAGACCGGCCGGACGGATGCCACGGAGTTCTCGATCACGGTCGGCGTGCCGTTCGCGCAGGCGAAGTGGTTCCGCGGGCGCGAGACCACGGTGCGCGCGGTGTCGACGTGCCCCGACGAGGCGTGCTGCCGCCGCGCACCGTCTGGGCTCGCGGAGCGCTGGGCCGGCCAGGCCTGGCCGAGCGCGCGACTGCACGCGCACGTGCTCTCGCCGTTGCCCTCGGGCACCTTCCCGGGCGTCGACGACGCGTCGGTGTACGAGTTCCTCGAGGCGCACGCCGGGCAGTAGGCCCGGCACCGTCGCCGACACTCGCACTCGCACTCGCACTCGCGCGCACACGACTCCCCGAGAGTGCACTCGTCGCCCACCAGACGGGCGACGACTGCACTCTCGACGTTCCCCCCTACGCGCACCCCACCGAAGGTGCACTTGTCGCCCACTGGACGGGCGGCGACTGCACTCTCGACGTTCGCCCGTGTACGCCCCCACGAAAGTGCACTCGTCGCCCGCTCGACGGGCGACGACTGCACTCTCGACGCGGCGGGCGTGCGTGCGCGTGAGGCACAGAGGGTGGGCAGGCGGGACCCGGCGTGACGCCGGGCTGCGACCCCGGGGCATCCGCACGCAATGAAGTTTCTCTTGCATTAGTGTGTGTCACACAGTATCGTGTGAGACATGAACCTCGATGAGACGACCGCCGGGCACCTGCAAGAACTGCGCCGCGGCACCGTCGTGCTCGCCTGCCTCGTGCGGCTGCGCACGCCCGACTACGGCTACGCCCTGCTCGAGTCGCTCAACTCGCTCGGCATCCTCGTCGACGCCAACACGCTCTACCCGCTGCTGCGCCGGCTCGAGAAGCAGGGCCTGCTCACGAGCGAGTGGAACACCGACGAGGCGAGACCCCGCAAGTTCTACCGCACGAGCACGATCGGCGAGCACCTCGCCGACACCCTCATGACCGACTGGCGACGCATCGACGACGCGCTCGCCGGCCTCACCGACGGAGACGAATCATGACCGCCAACACTCTCACCGACCGCTACGTCTGGGCCGCCGGCCGCAGCGTGCCCGAGGCGCAGCGCGCCGAGCTCGAGCGCGAGCTGCGCGAGCGCATCGGCGACGCGAGCGACGCACTCGTCGACGATGGCCGCTCGCCGGCCGACGCCGAGCACGAGGCCCTGACCGCGCTCGGCGATCCCGCCGCCCTCGCCGCCGAGTACATCGGCCGCCCGCTGCAGCTCATCGGGCCGCGCTACTTCCTCGTGTGGTGGCGGTTGCTGAAGTTCCTCCTCGCGGTCGTGCTGCCGATCGCGGTGGCAGCCGTCACGCTCGGCCAGCTGCTCTCGGGCGCCCCGGTCGACGAGGTGGTCGGCAGCGCCGTCGCGAGCGCGCTCTCGATCGCCGTGCACCTCGGATTCTGGACGACGCTCGTCTTCGCCATCCTCGAACGCACGCCCGCCGCTGCCGGCCAGCGCGGCATCGACCTCGAGTGGAAGCCCGAGATGCTGCCGCAGATCGCCGACGACGGCCGCGCGAACCGGCTCACCGACCTCGTCGCCTCGCTCGTGCTGCTCGCGATCTTCGGGGTGCTCCTCGTCGCGCAGCAGTTCGGCCTGCCGTGGGTCGACGCGCTCTCGTCGATCCCCCTGCTCGACCCGGCGCTCTGGAGCTTCTGGCTGCCGTACTTCCTCGTGCTCATCGTGCTCGAGGCCGTCTTCGCGGTCGTCGTCTACGCCCGAGGCTGGACCTGGTGGCTCGCGAGCCTCAACCTCGTGCTCGGCGTCGCGTGGGTGGTGCCCGGGCTCTGGCTGTGGACGACCGGGCAGCTCTTCAACCCCGCCGCGCTCGAGGCGATCGGCTGGCCGTGGGGCGAGGCGGGCGCCGTCATCGCACCGATCGCCGTGGTGGCCGTCATCGCCGGCGCCGCATGGGACGTCGTCGACGGCTTCATCAAGGCGGCCCGAGCGCAGCAGCGCATCACCGCCGCCTGACCCGAGGCGCCCGGCCGCCTCATCACGAACGGGGATGCCTCGAGCCGATCGATCGGCTCGAGGCATCCCCGTTCGCTGCGAGTGCCCGGGGGCCGGGCGGCGCCGGCCTACTTCGGCTGCATGCGGATCGCGCCGTCGAGGCGGATCACCTCGCCGTTCAGCATCGGGTTCGCGATGATCGAGCGCACGAGCGCGGCGTACTCGGTCGGGTGGCCGAGTCGCGAGGGGTGCGGCACCTGCGCCTCGAGCGAGGCGCGCACCTCGTCGGGCATGCCGGCCATCATCGGCGTCTCGAAGATGCCGGGAGCGATCGTCATCACGCGGATGAGGAGCTTCGACAGGTCGCGCGCGATCGGCAGGGTCATGCCCGCCACACCCGCCTTCGACGCCGAGTAGGCGGCCTGCCCGATCTGGCCGTCGAACGCGGCGACGGAGGCGGTGCTGATGATCACTCCGCGTTCGGCGGTCGCGGGCCCGCCGGGCACCGCGGCCGTGACCGGCTCGGTCTCGGCCATCGCGGCGGCGGCGAGCCGGGTCACGTTGAAGGTGCCGATGAGGTTGACGCGGATCGTGCGCTCGAACGCGTCGAGCGGGCCCGCGCCGTCGCGGCCGACCGTGCGGTTCGCCGTCACGATGCCGGCGCAGTTGACCGCGACCCGCAGGGGCGCGAGTGCCGACGCCGCGTCGACCGCCGCCTGCACCTCGGCCTCGTTCGCGACGTCGGCCGCGACGAACCGCGCGCGATCGCCGAGCTCGGCCGCCGCCTCCTCGCCGCGCGGACCGGGCAGGTCGACGAGCACGACCGACGCGCCCCCCTCGATGAGTGCACGGGCCGTCGCCCGGCCGAGGCCCGAGGCCCCGCCCGTGACGACCGCGGATGCGCCGCTGAGTTCCATGTGTGGTCCTTTCAGGTGTTCATCGAGTCGCCCGACTCCGTGCGGAGCTGGGTGACTCGCTGCGATGGGTGCGTGGTGGGACTGAACGGAGTTCCGGTCGAGTCGCCCGAGTCGGTGCGAGGTCGGGCGACTCGAAGCGGTCGAGGGATCGAGGCGTGCGGAGTCAGAGGCGCTCGATGATCGTGGCGTTGGCCATGCCGCCGCCCTCGCACATCGTCTGCAGGCCGTAGCGGCCGCCCGTCGCCTCGAGCTGGTTGACGAGCGTGGTCAGCAGGCGGGTGCCCGACGATCCGAGCGCATGCCCGAGGGCGATCGCGCCGCCACGGGGGTTGAGCTTGGCGGGGTCGGCCCCGGTGTCGGCGAGCCACGCGAGCGGCACCGACGCGAAGGCCTCGTTGACCTCGTACGCGTCGATGTCGTCGTGGCTGAGCCCCGCCCGCTCGAGTACCTTCGCCGTGGCCGGGATGACACCCGTGAGCATGTAGAGCGGATCGCTGCCGACCACCGAGAACGCACGGAACCGCGCCCGCGGGGCGAGACCGAGCTGCGAGGCGCGCTCGGCGCTCATGATGAGGGCGGCGGATGCCCCGTCGGTGAGCGGCGACGAGTTGCCCGGGGTGACCCGCCACTCGAGGTCGGGGAATCGCTCGGCGAGCGCGTCGGTGCGGAAGGCGGGGTTGAGACCCGCGAGCGATTCGACGCTCGTGCCGGGGCGCACGGTCTCGTCGCTCAGCGCGTCGACGCCCGGCACGGGCACGACCTCGGTCGCGAAGGCGCCCGACTCGGTGGCGGCCGCGGCGAGCTCGTGCGAGCGCGCCGAGAACTCGTCGAGCTCGTCGCGCGAGAACCGCCACTTCGCGGCGATCAGCTCGGCCGAGACGCCCTGGTTCACGAGCCCCTCGGGGTAGCGATGGCGCAGTCGCGAGCCGAACGGGTCGGCTCCCGCCGCGCTCGAACCGAGCGGCACGCGGCTCATCGACTCGACGCCGCACGCGATCACGATGTCGGCGCTGCCCGAGATGACCGCCTGCGCCGCGAACGTCGCCGCCTGCTGGCTCGACCCGCACTGGCGGTCGATCGTCGTTCCGGGCACGTGCTCGGGGAACCCCGCGGCGAGCACCGCGTTGCGGGTCACGTTGTAGCTCTGCTCGCCGATCTGGCTGACGCAGCCGCCGATGACGTCGTCGACGAGCCCCGGATCGAGGTCGCTGCGCGACACGAGCGCGTCGAGCACGCCCGCGAGCAGGTCGACGGGGTGCACGCCCGAGAGGAGTCCGCCGGGCTTTCCGCGCCCGACCGGGGTGCGTACGACGTCGACGATGACGGCTTCGTTGCTCATGGCTCCAGCCTACGTCCGCCGCGAACGCGCTTGCGCCGGGGCCCGACCCCTCGGCCCGAGACAGCGGCCCCGCCCGGCCCCGGACGACGGATGCCCCGTGCGCGAGCGTGCGCACGGGGCATCCTGAATCGGAAGCGAGGTCAGCCGACGGGCGCGACCTCGAGCTCGAGCGATTCGAGCACGACCGGCTGGCGCTCGGGGAAGACGATCGGGTGCGAGCCCGCCATCGCCTCGATGACCCGCACGACCTGGCACGAGTAGCCGTACTCGTTGTCGTACCAGACGTAGAGCACCGCGTCGGTGCCGTCGGCGATCGTCGCGAGGCCGTCGACGATGCCCGCGCGGTTGTTGCCGACGAAGTCGGTCGAGACGACCTCGGGCGATTCGATGTAGTCGATCTGCTGGCGCAGCGGCGACGTGAGCGAGACCTGGCGGAGGTACTTGTTGATCTCGTCCTTCGAGGCGGGGCGCTCGAGCTGCAGGTTGAGGATCGCGAGCGACACGTCGGGCGTGGGCACGCGGATCGCCGAGCCCGTGAGCTTGCCCTCGAGCTCGGGCAGCGCCTTCGAGACGGCCTTGGCCGCACCCGTCTCGGTGATGACCATGTTGAGCGCCGCCGAGCGGCCGCGGCGGTCGCCCTTGTGGAAGTTGTCGATGAGGTTCTGGTCGTTCGTGAAGGAGTGCACCGTCTCGACGTGGCCGCGCACGACGCCGTAGGCGTCGTTGACGGCCTTGAGCACCGGGGTGATCGCGTTCGTCGTGCACGAGGCGGCCGAGAGGATGCGGTCGGCGCCCGTGATGTCGTCGGTGTTGATGCCGTGCACGATGTTCTTGATCGCGCCCTTGCCCGGCGCCGTGAGCAGCACGCGCGCGACGCCCGTCGACTGCAGGTGCTGGCTGAGGCCGGCCTCGTCGCGCCAGCGGCCCGTGTTGTCGACGACGATCGCGTCGTGGATGCCGTACTCGGTGTAGTCGATCGTCGCCGGGTCGTTCGAGTAGATGACCTGGATCAGCGTGCCGTTCGCGAGGATCGTGTTGTTCGCCTCGTCGACCTCGATCGTGCCCTGGAAGGGGCCGTGCACCGAGTCGCGGCGCAGCAGGCTCGCGCGCTTCATGAGGTCGTTGTCGCTGCCCTTGCGCACGACGATCGCGCGCAGGTTGAGGCCCTGGCCTCCGCCCGAGTGGGCGATGAGGATGCGGGCGAGGAGGCGCCCGATGCGGCCGAACCCGTAGAGCACGACGTCGGTGCCGGATGCCTCGGGGGCGGCGCCGCCCGCGACGGGAGCGATCTCGGCGCGCACGAAGTCGACGAAGTCGGGCGCCTCGCCCGTCGCCTGCTCGGCGGCGTACCGGTTGACGATGCGGGCGACGTCGATCGAGGCGGGACCGGGTGCGATCTCGCGCAGAGCCTCGAGCACGCGCATGGTGTCGGCGAGGTCGAGCTCGTCGTCGCCGGCCTGGCGCGCGAAGCGGTGGGCCTTCACGAGCTCGATCGCGGAGCGGTTGATGAGGCGGCGGCCGTGGATCGAGGTCACGACCCCGTGGTCTCGGTAGAGGCCGCCGATGAGCGGAATCATCCGCTCGGCGAGCTCCTCCTTGGCGATCCATTCGGCACGGCGGGCGTCGAACTCGTGGCTCACGGTCTTCCTTCTCGGCCGAGCGCGCGCGGGCGTCGTCGACCAGGGTCGTGCGTCCGCGTCTGCCGGTGGGCAGCGCTGGCCGCATTCTTTCCGGGGATGTCTCGATCATACGTGGACATTCATGCGCGATTGCTGTACGTGACGTCGAACGGATGCGGCGCGGCGCGACGGCGCGGCTACCGCGAACACCCTCCGTAGACTGCTGTGACGTGGATCGCATCATGCCGGGGGTCATCGCGATCGTCGTCGGCTCACTCGCCCTCGTCGTCGTGTTCGTGCCGCTCGTCGCGCTGAGCTATCGGCGTCGCGGCGGCTTCTCGGGCGCACGCCTGCTCGGCTGGATCGCCCTGCTCTTCTACGTCATGGGACTCTGGGCGTACACGCTGCTGCCGCTGCCCGACGGTGCCTACGACTGCGTCGGCGTCGAGCTGAACCCGTTCGCGGTGGTCACCGACATCGCCCGGCTGCAGGCCGAGGAGGGCGGATCGCTGCTGCGCAACGCGGCGTTCCAGCAGCTCGTGCTCAATCTCGTGCTGTTCCTGCCGCTCGGCTTCTTCGTGCGGGCGCTCTTCGATCGCGGCATCCTCGTCGCCGCGGTGTCGGGTGCGCTCGTGTCGCTCGCGATCGAGCTCACCCAGCTCACGGGCGTCTGGGGGCTGTTCCCGTGCGCGTACCGCCTGTTCGACCTCGGCGATCTCGCGACGAACACGGCCGGAGCCGTGGCGGGCTCGGTCATCGCCGCCGCGGTGCTGCACCGGTGGCGCGTCCGCGGTCGCGCGGCCGCAGCATCCGACGGGGATGCCGCCGACGACACCATGCCCGTCACGGCGGGGCGCCGCCTCCTCGCGATGGTCGTCGATCTCCTCGTGGTGTGGCTCACCGGCTACGGGCTCACCGTCGCGATCTCGGCGGCGATGTACGTGCTCGCGGGCGGCGACGGGTTGCCCGGCTGGTTCGACCCCGACCTCGTCGCCCTCGCCACGAGCGCCGTCGCGATCGCCGCGCAGGCCGTCTCGGTGCTGGCGGGCGGCGTCACGCTCGGCGAGCGGGCCGTGCTCATCGAGGCCGTCGAGACCCGGCGCCCCGCGGAGGCGTGGCGGCTCGTGCGCTTCGCCGCGGGCATCGGCGGGTACTCGATCGCGGCCCTGCTGCCCGGACTTCTCGCCCTCCTCGGCCCGGCGCTCGCGATCGCGAACCTCGTCGGCGCGTTCACGACGCGCGGCCACCGCGGCTTCGCCCAGGCGATGGCCGGCATGGACGCGGTCGGGCGGGCGCGCCCGGCCGTGCGGGACGACGCGGATGCCTCGTCGCGCGCGACCGGCCGCTAGCCGTCGACGTCTCGTCGGGGCGCCGGATCGGGCTCGGGTTCGGGCTCGGGTTCGAGCTCGGGTTCGGGTTCGGGTTCGGGTTCGGGCTCAGGCGATGCGGACGTCGTCGACGTAGCCGATGTCCTTGCTCGCGATGCGCTCGGGGATGCCCGCGAACGCGGCGGCCCGCTCGGGCGAGACGACGTAGGCCGCCTCGACCCGCTCGAACTCGGCCCGGTCGCCGGGCACACTGACCGCCCAGACGAACTCGTTCGCCTCGGGCACCCCGTACGCGAACTCGACCTCGAAGCCGGTCGCCCGCCGCACCGGGGGCATCTTCTCCTCGAACCACGCGACGAACGCGTCGTACTCCCCCGGGACGATCTGGTAGCGGCGCAGCTGCACGGTCTTCATGCCTCCATCATGCCGTGGCGCGCGAACCCGTGACGTCGCGCGTCAGCCGAGGTGCTCGGCCGACGCGCCCTCAGCACCGTGGCCGATGCGGCGGTAGACCTCGGGCCGGCGGCCGCGCAGCACGAGGCCCCAGACGACGCCCACCACGCCGGCGAGCACGATGAGCGCCGGCAGCAGGAACGTCGTGAGGTCGGACTCGGCCTGACCGAGCAGCACGTTGAAGTTCAGGACGATGAGCACGAGCACGGTCGCGAGCGCGAGGAACGAGAGCACGGGCGACACGATGCGCGAGCCCACCCCGACGTCGCGCGGGTCGCGGCGGAAGTAGCCGATGACGGCGAGCGACACGACGGCCATCAGCAGCACGAGGCCGAGCGCGCCGGTGTTCGTGAGCCAGTTGAAGAGCGTGACGACCGGGAACAGCGGTCCGAGCTCGCTGCCCGCGCCAGCCACCGCGAACACCGCGACGACGACGAGCGCGACGACCGACTGGGCGACCGAGCCGGCCCACGGCGATCCGCTGCGCTCCCGCACCTTCGCGAACCAGGCCGGCAGCACGCCCTCCCGGCCGAGGGCGAAGCCGTACCGGGCGACCGCGTTGTGGAAGCTGACGAGCGCGGCGAACAGGCTCGTGATGAACAGCAGCGACATGAAGTCGACCATGATCGGTCCGAGGCGCTCGGCGACGAAGGCGAAGAAGAGCGGCGGCCCGGCCTCCTCGGCGCTGATGCCGCCCGACGAGATCTTGTCGGTGCCGACGGCGAGCGCGAGCGCCCACGACGAGATCGCGTAGAACACGCCGATGATGATGACCGCGGCGAACGTCGCGCGGGCGACGGTGCGCTTCGGGTCCTTCGCCTCCTCGCCGTAGATCGCCGCCGACTCGAATCCCATGAACGCGGCGATGCCGAAGACGAGCACGGCGCCGAGGCCGGGCAGCAGCAGCGAGGCGGGCGAGACGGGCGCCGCGGTGAAGCCCTCGGCGGGGTTCGCGAACGCGACGATGTCGAACACCGTGACGACGACGAACTCGAGCACGACGATGACGCCGAGCACCTTCGCCGAGAGGTCGACGCGGTTCACCCCGAGGAGGCCCACGATGAGGATGAACACGACCACCCCGACCCACCACGGCACGTCGAGGCCGAGCTTCTCGCTCACGAGCACCGACACCTGGAAGCCGAACATGCCCCAGATGCCGATCTGCATGCAGTTGTAGGCGACGAGCGCGATGAGCGCGACGCCGACGCCGACCGGGCGGCCGAGCCCCTGCGCCGCGTAGGCGTAGAAGGCGCCGGCGTTGGTGATGAATCGGCTCATCGCCGCGTAGCCGAGCGAGAACACGGCGAGCACGGCGGCGAGCACGAGGTATCCGACGGGCACCGCGATCGAGCCGGTGACCGAGTAGGCGGTGGTGGCACCGCCCGCGATCACGGTCAACGGGGCGGAGGCGGCGATGATCAGCACGACGATCGCCGGGACGCCGAGCCGGCCGCGGGTCCGGCGCTCGGGCTCGAGGGTGTCGGGGAGCGTGCTCGCACTCATGTGAACTCCAGTGTTCGAGGGGGACGGGGCTGACGCAATACTTCCCCTCCGCCTCGATCGCGTCTTGACCGGCGGCGCACGGTGCTTGACCGCCGCGGCACGTCCGCCCCGCGGTCGCGTCGGCCCGCTATCGTGCTCGCTGTGAGCAGTGAACGCCCCTCCTCCCCCGTGCACGTCGCCGAGACGACCGACGCGGTGACGGCGGCGACGACCCCGGGCGGCCGCCAGGCGCTGCTGGCCGCGACGATCACCGTCGTCGCCGAGTCGGGCCTGCGCGCGCTGACGTACCGGGCGGTGGCGGCCGAGGCGGGCGTCTCGCACGGACTCGTCCGCCACCACTTCGGAACCCGCGACCAGCTCATCGCCGAGGCGCTGTCGTACGCCGTCGACGAGAGCCTGCGCGAGACGAACATGGCGGCGCGAGACGTGCCGGGCGACGCGGCGCATTTCGCCGAGGGGCTCTCCTCGCTCGCGTCGCGCAGCACTGCGGTGCAGGCGTTCCAGTACGAGCTCCTGCTCGAGTCGCGCCGGCGGCCCGAGCTGCGCCCCGCGGTCGAGCAGTATTACGAGACCTACCGGCGTGCCACGCACGACCGCCTCCTCGAGCTCGGCATCGACGACGACGAGCTCATCGAAGTCATCTGGTTCGCGCTCGACGGGCTCGTGTTCAAGACCCTCGTGCTCGGCGGCGACGCCGACGCCGATCGGGTGCTCGCCCGCATCCGCCGGCTCGTGGAGGAGCACGCCACCCCGCGCTGACCGGCGTCGACCGACGTCTCCGGCCCGCAGAAGCCCCCTTGACTATCCAAATGGATAGTCCTAGGGTGTTCGCAACCATCGAGGCGGTTCGAGGAGGAATGTGGCGATGGGTCGCGCGACGATGATGACGACGGTGGGAAGCCTGGACTTCCCGCGATTCCGGACGGCGGTGAGCGAGTCCTTCGTGCCGCTCCGGGTGACCACCGACCGGCCCGACCCGTTCGGCGGCGGCATCCGTCACGTCGCGGCCGGCGACATCCACTGCTCGATCGTGTCGGCCGACGAGCACCTCGTCGAGCGCACGCCGAAGCTCGTCGCTGACTCGCCGCGACGCTGCTACAAGGTCGGCCTCCAGCTCGAGGGCACCGGCCTCCTCGTGCAGCACGGTCGCGAGACGGTGCTGCGGCCCGGCTCGCTCGTGATCTACGACACCGACCACCCGTACTCGCTCGCCTTCGCCGAGCGGTCGAGCACGTTCGTGCTCATGTTCCCCGCGCACGCGCTCGACCTGCCGCACGACGCCGTCGGCGAGCTCACGGCGACCTCGCTCGGCGACGCGGGCGGGCTCGGCGACGTCGTGGTGCCCCACCTCGCGAACCTCGCCGGCAACCTCGGGCTCGTGACTGGCCCCGGCGGCGACCGGCTCGCGCGCACGAGCGTCGACCTCGTCGCCGCGATGCTGTCGAACGAGCTCGCCGTCGCGCGGGTGTCGACGAGCCCGCGCCAGCGCCTGTTCGCCGAGATCACGCGCTACATCGACGAGCACCTCCGTTCGACCGCGCTCGATCCGGCCGGCCTCGCCGCGGCGCACTTCATCTCGCCACGCCACCTGCACGCGCTCTTCCACGAGCACGGCGCGACCGTCTCGGGCTGGGTGCGGCGCCGACGCCTCGAGGAGTGCCGCCGCCGCCTCGCCGACCCCGCGTTCGACGCGCGCTCGATCTCGAGCATCGCGAGCGAATGGGGCTTCGCCGACGCCGCGCACTTCAGCCGGGTGTTCCGCGCGGAGTTCGACCGCTCGCCGAGCACCGTCCGCGCCGAACGCTAGCCGCCCCGCCCCGCCCGGCCGCCGCCCCGACCCGCTCGCCCACGACCCGCACTTGCGTGCACGTCGCGAACCCGTGCGGGCACGCGCCCCACCCCACCCCCACCGTGCGCGCACGGAACACCACCGCGCCCGGAACGACAAGACTCCCCCGCGCCCGGCGCGAAGACTGATCACGACCCTGGAGGATCCATGCACCACCACGAACTGCTCACCGTCGCCCCCACCGAGGTGCGCCACCCGCTCGACCTCACGACCGCCGAGGAGTTCGAGCGCGGTCGCGAGATCCTCGTCGAGGCCGGCCGGGTCGGCGAGCAGACCCGTTTCCCCAACGTCATGCCCGAGGAGCCCGACAAGGCGCTCGTCGCGGGCTTCACCGCGGGCGACCCCGTCGAGCGCAGGTTGCGCTACACGCTGCTCGAGCTCGACAGCGGCCGGGCGGCCGAGGCCGTCGTCAACCTCACCACGGGCGGGATCGACGACTGGCGCGACCTCGACCCGCAGCATCCGCCCTATGGGCAGCCGCAGTACCTGTTCGAGGAGTACGAGCTCGCGGCCGAGATCGTGAAGACCTCGCCCGAGTGGCGCGCCGCGATGGAGCGCCGCGGCCTCGGCGACAAGATCGAGCTCGCATTCTGCGGCCCGCTCGCACCGGGCTTCTTCAACCGGTCCGACGAGGTCGGGCGCCGCGTCATCCGCTCGCTCACGTTCGTCAAGGACTCCCCCGGCGACAACCACTGGTCGCACCCGGTCGAGGGGCTCGTCGTGCACATCGACCTCACCGAGCGCCGGGTCATCCGCGTCGAGGACCACGACGGCGCGCCGGTGCCCGAGCTCGACGGCCGCTACGACGCCGAGTCGGTCGGACCCGCGCGCACGAGCCTGAAGCCCCTCGAGATCACCCAGCCCGAGGGGCCGAGCTACCGCGTCGACGGCAACGAGGTCGAGTGGGAGAACTGGCGGTTCCGAGTCGGCTTCAACGCGCGCGAGGGGCTCGTGCTGCACCAGCTGTCGTTCCGCGACGGCGACGAGCACCGCCCCGTGCTCGCCCGGGCGAGCGTGCCCGAGATGGTGGTGCCCTACGGCGACACCTCGCCGACCCGCTTCTGGATCAGCTACTTCGACGCCGGCGAGTACCTGCTCGGCAAGAACGCGAACGCCCTGCAGCTGGGGTGCGACTGCCTCGGCGTCATCCACTACTTCGACGCCCACGTCGCCGACGACCACGGCAACCCCGTGCGCATGCCGAACGTCGTCTGCATGCACGAGGAGGACTACGGCATCCTCTGGAAGCACAACGAGATGGGCGAGCGGCCCGAGGTGCGGCGCAGCCGCCGCCTCGTGATCAGCTACTTCGCGACGATCGGCAACTACGACTACGGCTTCTTCTGGTACCTCTACCTCGACGGCACGATCCAGATGGAGGCCAAGGCCACGGGCATCGTGTTCGCGGGCGCCGGCGAGCCCGGCCACGACGACCCGCACGCGAACGAGATCGCGCCCGGGCTCTTCGCGCCCGTGCACCAGCACCTGTTCTGCGCCCGCCTCGACGTCGCGATCGACGGCGACGACAACACGCTCGCCGAGATCGACGCGGTCGGCGTGCCCACCGGCCCCGAGAACCCGTACGGCAACGCCTTCACCTGGCGGGTCACCCCGATCACGCGCGAGTCCGAGGCGGGTCGCCTCGCGAACGGCGCGACGTCGCGGGTGTGGCAGGTCGCGAGCGCGTCGCGGCGCAACGCGGTCGGCCGCCCCACCGCCTACTGGCTGGTGCCCGAGGGCAAGTCGACGCTGCTCGCGCAACCCGACTCGACGGTCTGGGGCCGGGCGAACTTCGCCACGAAGCACCTCTGGGCGACCGCCTACTCGCCCGACGAACGGTTCCCCGCGGGCGACTACCCGAACGCGCACGCGGGCGGCGCCGGAATCCCGGCGTGGCAGCAGGCCGACCGCGACCTCGACGGCGCCGACCTCGTGCTGTGGCACGTGTTCGGGCCGACCCACCTCCCCCGCCCCGAGGACTGGCCGATCATGCCCGTCGACTACTCGGGCTTCCTGTTCAAGCCGCACGGCTTCCTCGACCGCAACCCCGCGCTCGACCTTCCCGATGCCGGCCGGGCGGATGCCTCGGGCTGCTGCGGCACGGGCGACGCCTGCGCCTGCGCGCACTGACCTCGCGACCACCGATCGAACCGACCACATCGAACCCGAGAAGGAGACCCCATGGACACCGAAGCAGGCCTGCTCGCCGCGATCGCCCCGACCGACGGCCCGGGCCGTGAGGTGCACGACCCCGCGACCGGCGAACGCATCGGCACGGTGCCCGTGCACGGCACCGCCGACCTCGATCGCGCGATCGCCCGTGCGAGCGCCGCGCAGCGCGGCTGGGCGGCGCTCGGCGACGACGAACGCCGTGCGACCCTGCACCGCGTCGCCGACGCGATCGAGGCCGCGGCCGAGCCCCTCGCGCGAGTCCTCTCGCGCGAGCAGGGCAAGCCGCTCAACGGCCCCAACGCACGCTTCGAGGTCGGCGCGTGCGTCGGCTGGCTGCGTGCGACGGCCGAGACGCCGCTGCCTGGCGAGGTCGTCGTCGACGACGGCGAGACCTACGCCGAGCTGCACTACCGCCCCGTCGGCACGGTCGCGGCGATCACCCCGTGGAACTGGCCGATGATGATCGCCGTCTGGCAGATCGCGCCGGCCCTGCGCATGGGCAACACGGTCGTCGCCAAGCCGAGCGAGTACACGACGATCTCGGGCCTCGCCCTCGCGGCGGTCATGAACGAGGCGCTCCCCGCGGGCGTGCTCGAGGTCGTCGCCGGCGACGGCACGGTCGGCGCCGAGATGGTCGCCCGCCCCGAGTTCGGCAAGATCATGTTCACGGGCTCCACCGCGACCGGCAAGCGCATCATCGAGGCGACGGCCGGCAACCTCACCCGGCTCACGCTCGAGCTCGGCGGCAACGACGCGGGCATCGTGCTGCCCGACGTCGACCCGGCGGCGATCGCCGAGGGCCTGTTCTGGGGCGCGTTCATCAACACGGGGCAGACGTGCGCGGCCATGAAGCGCCTGTACGTGCACGACGACGTCTACGACGCGGTCTGCGAGGCCCTCACCGCGTTCGCCGCGCAGATGCCCATGGGCGTCGGCCTCGACGAGCAGAACGTGCTCGGCCCGCTGCAGAACGGCATGCAGTTCGGCGTCGTCGACCGCCTCGTCGAAGCGGCCAAGGCCTCGGGCGCCCGAGTGCTCGTCGGCGGCGAGCCCGACCGCGAGCAGCCGGGTCACTTCTACCCGACGACGCTCGTGGCCGACATCGATCCGCAGAACCCGCTCGTGCTCGAGGAGCAGTTCGGCCCCGCCCTGCCGATCATCCGCTACTCCGACGTCGACGAGGCCGTGCGGCTCGCGAACGACGTCGAGGTCGGCCTCGGCGCCTCGGTGTGGTCGGCCGACCGCGACCGGGCCCGCGAGATCGCCGCGCGCCTCGAGGCGGGCACGGTCTGGATCAACTCGCACGGCGGCGTGCACCCGATGATCCCTTTCGGCGGCGTCAAGCAGTCGGGCTACGGGCTCGAGTTCGGCGTCGAGGGCCTGAAGGCGGTGTCGGTGCCGCAGGTCGTCAACGGCTGAGGTCGGATGCCGCGGAGCGCCGTCGTCGCCACGGCGTCGGCGCTCGTCCGCATCGGCGCGGCAGCCGCAGTGCAGACTGGTGGCATGACCATCGGCGGCCAGGCTCGACGCACGGTCGCCGCCGCGCGCCTCGCCGCGGTCGCCGGTGCCGCCCTGCTCGCGGCACTGACGGGCTGCGCGGCCGTCGCGACCGCCGACCCGCGCATCGAGGTCGACGCGCTCGACGGGCCGTTCGACCCCCTGGCGATCAGTCTGACCGGATTGCGGCCGGGCGCCGAGGTCGCGCTCGTCGCGGAGGCCGAGATCGGCTCGACCGAGTACGGGTCCCGCGCGAGCTTCGTCGTCGACGACTCGGGAACGATCGACCTCGACCGGCAGGCGCCCGCCGACGGCGACTGGACCGCGGCGGCCGCGATGGCGCCGTTCTGGTCTCTCGCGCCGAGCCTCGGCCGTCCCGCACGCTTCGACGCGTACGCCGAGCCGTACGAGGTCGAACTCACGCTGACGGAGCCCGACGGCACCGAGCTCGCAACGACGACCGTCGCGCGCGGTGCCGCGCTCGACGCCGTCACCGTCGACGACGTCGGCGACGACGGACTCGTCGCCGCATACGCCCGACCCGGGGCATCCGGCTCGGCCGAACCGCGAGCGGCGGTGCTCGTGTTCGGCGGCAGCGAGGGCGGCCTCGCGTATGCGCGCATGCTCGCCCGATGGATCGCCGCCGCCGGACACCCCGCCCTCGCCGTGAGCTACTTCGGCTCGCCCGGTCAGCCCGACGAGCTCGCCGAGGTGCCGCTCGAGACCTTCGTGACGGGCGCCGAGTGGCTGCGCGCACGGCCCGAGGTCGACCCCGACCGGGTCACCGCCTTCGGCGTCTCGCGCGGCGGCGAGGTCGCGCTCTGGCTCGCCGCGGAGCATCCCGATCTCGTGCACGGCGCGATCGCACCGGTGGGCGCCGGCGAGCTCTGGTGCGGCTACCCCGACTGGCAGCGGTCGGCCTGGACCCTCGGCGGCGCGCAGGTGCCGTGCACCGACCTCAACGGCGTCGCCGACGCCTCGGTCGTCGACCTCGACGGAGTCGCCGGCCCGCTCGTGCTCGCGTGCGGCGAGGCCGACGAGGTGTGGGACTCGTGCGGTCTCATGGCCCGCACGCGCGAACGCGCGGAGGCGGCCGGGCTCGAGGTCGTCGCCGTCGAGGGCGAGGGGGCGTCGCACTTCATTCCGGTCGACCCCTACCTGCCGGCGATGCCCGGTACGGATGCCGCCGCCGACGCGACCGCACGGGCCGAGTTCTGGCGGGCCGTCGTCGACGCCCTCGGCGCACCGGCCGCCCGCTGACCACGGCGCCACCGCACGGCGGGTCGCGTCGTATACTCGACACGTCCAGGCGCCGCGCGAAGCAGTTCGCGATCGGGCGCCGGTGCTCGAAAAAAGTGCACGAAGCGGGCCCCTGCCGCGAGACACATACGGAATCGATCAGCTCCGTCACCGTCTCGAAAGGCTTCGTCATGCCCGCGACCTCGTCCACCACCGTCTCCGCGCACGTCGCGCACGCCCTCGCCGCCCACGTCGACCACGTCTTCGGCGTCATGGGCAACGGCAACGCCTGGTTCCTCGACGCCCTCGAGAAGGAGACGGATGCCGCATTCACGGCGGTCCGCCACGAGGCGGGCGGCGTCGTGGCCGCCGACGCGCACTATCGCGCGTCGAAGCGGCTCGCGGCGGCGACCTCGACGTACGGGGCGGGCTTCACGAACACGCTGACGTCGCTCGCCGAGGCCGCGCAGGCCCGGGTGCCCCTCGTGCTCGTCGTCGGCGACGAGCCGACCTCCGGGCCGCGCCCGTGGGACGTCGACCAGATCGCGCTCGCGTCGGCCGTGGGGGCGCGCACCTACACCGTCGGCCGCACCGATGCCGCGGCCACGACCGTGATCGCCGTCGAGCACGCCCTCAACTATCGGGTGCCCGTCGTGCTCGCGATCCCCTACGACGTCGCCGCGGCCGAGGCCGGCCCGCTCGTCGAGGCGCCGGCCCCGAGGCATCCCGCACCGCTCGCGCCCGCCGGCGAGTACGCACTCGGCACCATCGCCGACCTCGCGCACGACCTCGCCCGGGCGAAGCGGCCGTTCCTGCTCGCCGGACGCGGTGCCTGGCTCGCCGATGCCGGCGAGGCCCTCGGCGACCTCGCCGCGGCGACGGGCGCCGTGACCGCGTCGACCGCACTCGGCCGCGGCGTCTTCCCCGAGTCGCGCTACGACCTCGGCGTCACGGGCGGCTTCGGCGCCGACGGCGCGATGGCGCTCGTGCACGAGGCCGACGTCGCGGTCGTGTTCGGCGCGTCGCTCAACCAGTTCACGATGCGCTTCGGCGAGCTGTTCGCGCCCGGCACGCGCGTGTACCAGGTCGACGTCGCGCCCGCCGCGACGCACCCGCACGTCGGCGGGTACGTGCGCGGCGACGCGGCGCTCACGGCGCGGGCGATCGTCGACGCCCTCCGCAAGACGCACGGGGCCGATGCGGCGCGGCCGACCTCGACCTGGCGCGAGACGATCGACGCGGCCGCGCTGCGGCGGTACGACGAGGGCGACGCGGCCGCGTCCGACGGCCGGCTCGACCCGCGTTCGACCGCGCGCCGCATCGCCGAGCTCCTGCCCGACGACCGGGTCGTCGTCTCCGACGGCGGGCACTTCATCGGCTGGGCGAACATGTACTGGCCGGTGGCCTCGCCCGACCGCATGATGATGGTCGGCACGGCGTTCCAGTCGATCGGGCAGGGCTTCCCGAGCGTCGCGGGAGCGGCGGCGGCCAAGCCCGAGGCGACGATCGTGCTCACGAGCGGCGACGGCGGCGGGCTCATGGCGCTCGCCGACCTCGAGAGCGCCGTGCGCACGGCGGGCGGCCGGGGCATCGCCGTCATCTGGAACGACGCCGCCTACGGCGCCGAGGTCAACCTCTACGGCCTCAAGGGCCTCGCCGAGGCGCCCATGCGCATCCCCGAGGCCGACTTCGCCGCGGCGGCCGCCGCGTTCGGAGCGCAGGGCGTCGTCGTGCGCACGCTCGCCGACCTCGAGGCGCTCGCGGAGTGGGCGGCCCGACCCGTCGCCGAGCGCCCGTTCCTGCTGCTCGACTGCCGCATCTCGGGCTCGGTCATCGCCCCGTACCAGCACGAGATCATCCGGGTGAACTCGCGCTGAGGCATCCCGGTGCCGCACCGCACCCCTGTGCAGCGGCGACCGGATCGTATACGATCTGTGATGAACGCCCCGACGACGAAGTGGAGCCCGCGTGCTTGACCAATCCGCCATCGAGTCGATCGCCGACGAGCTCGTCGCCGCCGATCGCGACCGCAGCATCGTGCCGCGGCTCACCGCGCGGCACCCCGAGATGACCGTCGACGACGCGTACGCCGTGCAGAAGGTCTGGGCCGACCGGCGCATCGCCGACGGCGCCCGCCTCGTGGGCCGCAAGATCGGCCTCACCTCGAAGGTCATGCAGGTCGCGACCGGCATCACCGAGCCCGACTACGGCGTCATCCTCGACGACATGGTGTTCGAGTCGGGCGCCGAGATCGAGTTCGACCGATTCTCGAACGTGCGCATCGAGGTCGAGCTGGCCTTCGTGCTCGCGAAGCCCCTCACCGGGCCGAACACGACGATCTTCGACGTGCTCGACGCGACCGCCTACGTCGTGCCCGCCCTCGAGGTCCTCAACTCGCACATCGAGCTGCAGGGCCGCACGATCGTCGACACTATCAGCGACAACGCGGCGATGGGCGCGATGGTCGTCGGCGGCCGGCCGGTGAAGGTCGACGAGGTCGACCTGCGCTGGATCGGCGCGCTGCTCTACCGCAACCAGACGATCGAGGAGTCGGGCGTCGCCGCCGCGGTGCTCGGCCACCCCGCGATGGGCGTCGCCTGGCTCGCGAACAAGCTCGCCCAGCACGGCCAGTCGCTCGAGGCGGGCGAGATCATCCTCGCCGGATCGTTCACCCGGCCCATGTGGGTCGAGCGCGGCGACACGGTGCACGCCGACTACGGACAGCTGGGGGCGATCACGTGCCGATTCGCCTGAACCTGCCCGAGACCTTCATCGACCGGGTCGCCGCGGCCGATCGGCCGCAGATCGGCATGTGGGTGTGCTCGGCGAGCCCGCTCGTGGCCGAGATCGCGGCCGGCAGCGGCGTCGACTGGCTGCTCATCGACGCCGAGCACTCCCCCAACGACCTGCAGACGATCCTGCACCAGCTCTACGCCGTCTCGGCGTACCCCGTCGCCCCGGTCGTGCGGCCGCCGATCGGCGACACGGTCGTCGTCAAGCAGTACCTCGACCTCGGCGTGCAGAACCTGCTCGTGCCGATGGTCGACACGGCCGAGCACGCACGAGAGCTCGTGCGCGCCGTGCGGTATCCGGGCACCGCCGCCCACGCCTCCGAGCCGGATGCCACGGGCCATCGCCCCGGCCCGACCGACCACGGCGTGCGCGGCGTCGGCGCCTCGCTCGCCCGCTCGTCGCGGTGGAACCGCGTCGAGGGCTACCTGGGCCGGGCGTCGGCGACCGTGAGCCTCACCGTGCAGGTCGAGTCGGCGACCGCGGTCGCGAACGTCGACGAGATCCTCGCGGTCGACGGCGTCGACGCGATCTTCGTCGGCCCCGCCGACCTCGCCGGGTCCATGGGGCTGCTCGGACAGCCGTCGCACCCCGACGTCGTCGAGGCGGCGCTCACGGCGATCCGCGCCGCGCGGGCGGCCGGCAAGCCCGTCGGCATCAACGCGTTCGTCGCCGAGGACGCCGAGCGCTACCTCGCCGTGGGCGCGTCGTTCGCCGCGGTCGGCGCCGACGTCGCGATCCTCGCGCGCGCCTCCGAGGCGCTCGCCGACCGCTTCATCACCCGACGAACGCCCGATCAGGATGCCTCGGGCACGGCGCCGCGCGCGAGCTACTGACCCCCCCCCCCCCCCCCCCGATCGAGTGGGCAGATATGGTCCAGAAACGCGCGCGCGACGGGCGATATCCGCCCACTCGAGCAGGTCGACGCGAGCCACCCCGATCGAGTGGGCAGATATGGTCCAGAAGCGTGCCCGCGACGGGCGATATCCGCCCACTCGATGAGCGCCTTCACAAGCCCGGCCAGATCGTATATGATTTCTGATATCACGAGACGAGGACGTCAATGACCTTCGGTATCCCGACCCCCGGCAAGATCATCGCCGTGCACCTCAACTATCCGTCGAGGGCCGCGCAGCGGGGTCGCACCCCCGCCCAGCCGAGCTACTTCTTCAAGCCGGCCTCCTCGCTCGCCCCGACCGGCGGCACCATCGAGCGCCCCGCGGGCACCGAACTGCTCGCCTTCGAGGGCGAGATCGCGATCGTCATCGGCGAGCCTGCCCGGTGGGTGTCGCCCGAAGACGGCTGGAAGCACGTCGCCCAGGTCACCGCGGCGAACGACTTCGGCCTCTACGACCTGCGCGCCGCCGACAAGGGCTCGAACGTGCGCAACAAGGGCGGCGACGGCTTCACGCCGATCGGGCCCGCCGCGATCCCCGCGTCGGTCGCCGGCGAAGACGGCTGGCGCGTGCGAACGTGGGTCAACGGCGAGCTCGTGCAGCTCGACACGAGCGACACCCTGCTCTTCCCGTTCGGGCGCCTCGTCGCCGACCTCTCGCAGCACATGACCCTCGAGACGGGCGACGTCATCCTCACGGGCACGCCCGCGGGATCGTCGGTCGTCGTGCCGGGCGACGTCGTCGAGGTCGAGGTCGACGCCCCGCTCGCCCCGGGCGCGCCCACGACCGGCCGCCTCGTCACGACCGTCACGCAGGGCCACGCGCCCTTCGGCGACTTCGGCACGAAGCCCGCGATCGACGACGCCCAGCGCATCGAGGCCTGGGGCTCCGAGGCCGAGCACGCCGCGGCCGTCGCCGCCGGCAAGGCCAGCCCCCTCGACGCACCCGTCACCACGAACGACGCGGATGCCGCGGCGAGTGCCGCTCGTGGTGGTCTCGATACGCCGACTCCGCAGGCTCCGTCGGCTACTCGACCGACCGGCGTGCTCACCGACGAGGTGCGCGAGCTGCTCTCGGGCGCCGCGGTCGCGACGATCTCGGCGGCGCTGCGCAAGCGCGGCTACCACGACGTGTTCATCGAGGGCGTGTTCGCGAACCACCCGCGCGACCGCATCGTCGGCACCGCGAAGACGCTGCGGTTCATTCCGTTCCGCCCCGACCTGTTCAAGGAGTTCGGCGGCGGGTTCAACGCGCAGAAGCGCGCGTTCGACACCGTCGAGGCGGGCGAGGTACTCGTCGTCGAGGCCCGCGGCGAGCGCGGCACCGGCACCGTCGGCGATGTGCTCGCGCTCCGCGCCCAGGTGCGCGGAGCCGCCGGCATCGTGACCGACGGCGGCGTGCGCGACTTCGACGCGGTCGCCGAGTTCGACATCCCCGTGTTCAGCCAGGGGCCGCACCCGAGCGTGCTCGGCCGCCGGCACGTGCCGTGGGAGACCGACGTCACGATCTCGTGCGGCGGCGCGGCCGTGCAGCCGGGCGACGTCATCGTCGGCGACGGCGACGGCGTCCTCGTCATCCCCGCCGCGATCGCCGCCGAGGTCGCGGCCGAGGCCGCCGCGCAGGAGGCGGAGGACGCCTGGGTCGCCGAGCAGGTGGCCGCCGGGGCCTCCGTCGACGGGCTGTTCCCCATGAACGCCGAGTGGCGCTCGCGGTACGAGGCCGAGCGGGCCGCCGCTCCCGCCGGGGAGACGAACGCCGAGGAGTCGCGATGAGCGCCGAGTCCAAGTCGCAGCGGGCGTACCGCTTCATTCGCGAGCGCATCGACGACGGCCGCTACGTGCCCGGCTACCGTCTCGTGCTCGCCCCGATCGCGGCCGAGCTCGACGTGAGCGTCGTGCCCGTGCGGGAGGCGATCCGACGCCTCGAGGCCGAGGGGCTCGTGACCTTCGAGCGCAACGTCGGAGCGCAGGTCGCCCTCATCAAGGAGACCGAGTACCTGCACACCATGCAGACCCTCGCCCTCGTCGAGGGTGCCGCGACCGCCCTCTCCGCGCCGGCGCTGACGCCCGAGCACCTGCGCCGCGCCCGCGAGATCAACGAGCGCATGCGCCGCTCGCTCGACGACTTCGACCCGCACCGGTTCACCGAACTCAACCTCGAGTTCCACGCGGTGCTGTACGAGGAGTGCCCGAACCCGCACATCCTCGACCTCGTGCACCGCGGGTGGAACCGCATGAAGGTGCTGCGCGACTCGTCGTTCAGCTTCGTGCCGGGTCGCGCGCACGAGTCCGTCGACGAGCACGAGCGCATCGTCGACCTCATCGAGCAGGGCGCCGACGCCCTCGAGATCGAACTCGCCGCACGCGCCCATCGCACCGCCACGCTCGACGCCGTGCTCGAGCGCCAGGCCGAGCTGCGGCATCCCGTGCAGACCCCGGCCTGACCGAAGCGGCGGCGCCTGCAGAAGCCGCAGACCCCCTCACCCACACGACGCACCCACGACCGACCACGAAGGTGAGCAACACATGACCGACTACACCGACTACACGCCCGAGGGGCTGCCCGACCGCATCCGCCACTACATCGACGGCGAGTTCGTCGACTCGATCGACGGCGACACCTTCGAGGTGCTGAACCCCGTCACGAACGAGACCTACGTGCACGCCGCCGCCGGCAAGAAGGCCGACGTCGAGCGCGCCGTCGCCGCCGCACGTCGCGCCTTCACCGAGGGGCCCTGGCCCCGGATGCTCCCCCGCGAGCGTTCGCGCGTGCTGCACAGGATCGCCGACATCGTCGAGTCCCGCGACCAGCGCCTCGCCGAGCTCGAGTCGTTCGACTCCGGCCTGCCGATCACCCAGGCGCTGGGCCAGGCCCGCCGCGCCGCCGAGAACTTCCGCTTCTTCGCCGACCTGATCGTCGCCCAGTCCGACGATGCGTTCAAGGTGCCCGGCAAGCAGATGAACTACGTGAACCGCAAGCCGATCGGCGTCGCGGGCCTCATCACGCCGTGGAACACCCCCTTCATGCTCGAGTCGTGGAAGCTCGGCCCCGCCCTCGCGACCGGCAACACCGTCGTGCTGAAGCCCGCCGAGTTCACCCCGCTCTCGGCCTCGCTGTGGGCCGGCATCTTCGAGGAGGCTGGACTGCCCAAGGGCGTCTTCAACCTCGTCAACGGCCTCGGCGAGGACGCGGGCGACGCGCTCGTGAAGCACCCCGACGTGCCGCTGATCTCGTTCACGGGCGAGTCGAGCACCGGCCAGCTGATCTTCGGCAACGCCGCCCCGTACCTCAAGGGCCTCTCGATGGAGCTCGGCGGCAAGAGCCCCGCCGTCGTGTTCGCCGACGCCGACCTCGACGTTGCGATCGACGCGTGCATCTTCGGCGTGTTCTCGCTGAACGGCGAGCGGTGCACCGCGGGCAGCCGCATCCTCGTGCAACGCGACGTCTACGACGAGTTCGTCGAGCGCTACGCCGCGCAGGCGAAGCGCGTCGTCGTGGGCCACCCGCACGACCCGAAGACCGAGGTCGGCGCGCTCGTGCACCCCGAGCACTACGACAAGGTCATGAGCTACGTCGAGCTCGGCAAGGGCGAGGGCCGGCTCGTGGCCGGCGGCGGACGCCCCGAGGGCTTCCCGACCGGCAACTACGTCGCACCGACGGTGTTCGCCGACGTCGCGCCCGACGCCCGCATCTTCCAGGAGGAGATCTTCGGCCCGGTCGTCGCCATCACGCCGTTCGACACCGAGGAGGAGGCGCTCGCCCTCGCGAACAACACGAAGTACGGCCTCGCCGCCTACATCTGGACGAACGACCTCAAGCGCGCGCACAACTTCGCGCAGGCCGTCGAGGCCGGCATGGTGTGGCTCAATTCGAACAACGTGCGCGACCTGCGCACCCCGTTCGGCGGCGTCAAGGCCTCGGGCCTCGGCCACGAGGGCGGCTACCGGTCGATCGACTTCTACACCGACCAGCAGAGCGTGCACATCACGCTCGGCGCGCCCCACAACCCCACCTTCGGCAAGCAGGAGGTCCACGAGGCGACCGACCTCGACGACCCCGACCCCCGCTGAGCCACCGACCCGCCGCACCACCCACGCAAGGACGCTGACATGACCAACCGCGACGACATGACCCTCACCTCCTCGGGCTTCTACGTCTCCCAGGAAGCCCCGATCCACACCGACAACCCGGTGCCGACCCCGTCGGTGCCCGCCCCCGACATCCTGCGCTGCGCGTACATGGAGCTCGTCGTGACCGACCTCGCCGCCTCGCGCGAGTTCTACGTCGACGTGCTCGGCCTGTACGTGACCGAGGAGGACGAGGACACGATCTACCTCCGCTCGACCGAGGAGTTCATCCACCACAACCTGGTGCTGCGCCGCGGCGAGCTCGCGGCGGTCGCCGCGTTCTCGTACCGGGTGCGTTCGAACGACGACCTCGACAAGGCGGTCGCCTTCTACACCGAGCTGGGATGCCGCGTCGAGCGCCGTGCAGAGGGCTTCACGAAGGGCATCGGCGACTCGGTGCGCGTCGAAGACCCGCTCGGGTTCCCGTACGAGTTCTTCTACGAGACCACCCACGTCGAGCGCCTCTCGTGGCGCTACGACCTGCACACGCCGGGCGAGCTCGTGCGTCTCGACCACTTCAACCAGGTCACCCCCGACGTGCCGCGCGCCGTGAACTTCATGCAGTCGCTCGGCTTCCGGGTGACCGAGGACATCCAGGACGAGGAGGGCACGGTCTACGCCGCGTGGATGCGCCGCAAGCCCACCGTGCACGACACCGCCATGACCGGTGGCGACGGCCCGCGCATGCACCACGTCGCGTTCGCGACCCACGAGAAGCACAACATCCTCGCGATCTGCGACAAGCTCGGCGCGCTGCGCCGGTCGGACTCGATCGAGCGCGGCCCGGGCCGCCACGGCGTCTCGAACGCGTTCTACCTGTACCTGCGCGACCCCGACGGCCACCGCGTCGAGATCTACACGCAGGACTACTACACGGGCGACCCCGACAACCCCGTCGTCACGTGGGACGTGCACGACAACCAGCGTCGCGACTGGTGGGGCAACCCGGTCGTGCCGTCGTGGTACACCGAGGCGTCGCTCGTGCTCGACCTCGACGGCAACCCGCAGCCCGTCGTCGCCCGCACCGACTCGTCGGAGATGGCCGTGACGATCGGCGCCGACGGCTTCTCGTACACCCGCAAGGGCGACGAGGAGCACGGCTTCAAACTCGGCAACACGCTGTAGGTCGCCCCGCCGGCCCAGCCGGTCCCCCCGTCGTTCGCGACTCAGGATGCCTCGGACGACACGCCGTTCGGCTCACTCGGGCCACGACGTGTCCGACGAGGCATCCTGCGTTTCGTCGTGACGCACGTCGCGGCCGTGCGGCGACCGGGCAGCCGATCAGCCCGCTCGACCTGCGATCGTCGCCCGAGGGTGAGGGTCAGGATGCCCGCGTCGGCTCGGGTTGCCGAGTCGGACGGTCGCCGGTCACCGGCGGGGCGATCGTCGAACCGCTCGACGACGGCACGAGCAGCCATCGCATCGAGGGCTCGACCACGGGCCGGAACACGGTCGCGACGAATCGCGTCGACAGGATCACCGAGATGACGAACGCCAGCACTCCCGTCACCACGATCGTCAGCCGCGGTGAATCCGCCGAGAGGGCGGCGAACCAGCCCATGCGCACGACGGCGAAGACGATGAAGGTGTGCAGCAGGTAGATGTAGAGCGTCCTCGAACCCCACCCGGTGAAGAACGTCGACCTCCGCGGCACGAGGAGGAACCCGCACAGCACCATCGCGGCGCTCAGCACCAGGAGGCATCCGCGCACGACGATGCCCCACCAGGAATCGACGCCGATCGGGTCGAGCAGCGCCTGGTACGGCAGGTACCCGGCGACCCACGTGCGCGCCCTCACCTGCTCCGCGGCGTCGAGGTAGAGCCATGCGAACGCAGCGAGGGCTGCCAGCACCGCCACCGCGCCGGCACGGAGCGCGGGTCGGGGCTTCTGGAACCAGTCGCCGTCGAGCCAGCCCTTGCGACGAGCCTGCCAGCCGAGGACGAACGCGGGCAGGAAGTAGAGGGTGCGTGAGAGCGACCAATCCGCACCGATCGGCGTGAGCATCCCCGCCGCGAGCGCGAGCAGCACGGCGATGGCGAGTGGCGCGCGCGTGGCGGCGAGCAGCGGCAGGAGCATCATCATGCACGCGAGGGACACCAGGAACCACAGTGTCCACGACGGGATCACGAGGAAGCTCGACCCGGGCGCGTCTCCGAACACCAGCAGGCGGAGGACCGCCCAGATCGCCTCGAAGATCAGCCAGGCGACGAGCAGCCGCCAGACCGAGCGGACGATCTTGCGCAGGTCGGTCGAGGCGAACCATCCGGAGATGAAGATCAGTGCCGGAATGTGCACGGCGTAGATCAGCAGGGTCACCCAGTGCTGCCAGCGGGAAGGAATCGGCAGGTCGTTCAGCAGGTGTCCCCAGACCACGAGGAGCAGCAGGAGCCACCGGGCGTTGTCCCAGAACGGAACCCGCCGAGGGCGCGCCGGGGTCGGTTCGGCTGAAGGCATCTGCCGATCCTACGTCGAGGCCGGCAGGAGCGAAAATTCTCCGAGCCCCCGGCGAGTCGGCCCTTCGGACGGCTCCTCGACCGCGCCCGGTCAGCCCCCGAAGAAGCCGATCGCCGCGTCCTTGAACACGCGCGAGGTGAGCGTCGACACGTGGTCGCGTCCCGGCACCACGACGAGCTCGGCCCCATGGTCGCGCGCGAGACCGGCGACGCCCTCGGGCACCGGGTCGGCCTCGCCGGCGACAAACAGCACCGGAACCCCGTCGGGCACGACGAGCGGCGAGCCGGCGAAACCCGACACCACCGCGAGCAGCACCTCGGGGTCGGCGCCCGCGTCCAGCGCGGGCTTCAGCACCTGCTCGACGACGGGGTCGGCCGACGGCACGCCGTCGATGAGCAGCGCCCGCACCTCGTCGATCCGCCAGGCGGCGAAATGCTCGCGCGGCCCAGCCCCGCCGAGCACGACGCGCCGCACTCGCGCAGGCGCGAGCCCGGCGAACGCGGTCGCCACGCGGCATCCCATCGAGTAGGCGACGACGTCGACCGCCGGCACGTCCGCCGAGTCGAGCACGGCGACGAGGTCGGCGCCCAGCACCGCCGAGCGGTACGCGTCGGCGTCGATGGGCGTGTCGCTCTCGCCGTGTCCGCGCAGGTCGACCGTGATGACGTCGCGCCCGGCGTCGCCGAGCGTCTTCACCCACCCCGTGCCCTGCCAGGTCACCCGGGAGTCGGTCGCGAAGCCGTGCACGAGCAGCACGGGTGGCAGCGCGGGCTCGGCCGCCGCATCGGCCGGGTATCGCCGGTACGCGATGAGCGCACCGTCGTCGGCCTCGGCGTAGAGGGCGGGCGAGCGGCCGGGTGCCGCGCCGATCATTCGGCGGTTCCGGATGCCTCGGTGCCCGCGCCGACCGCCGCCGAGGTCGCGATCACCGCGCCGGCGTGGCCGAGCTCGGCGAGCGCGGCGGCCGACGACTCGGCGGCGACGCCGGCGACGAGGTCGGTGAGCACCCGCACGTGCTGGCCGTGCTCGAGCGCGTCGAGCGCACTCGCCCGCACGCAGTAGTCGGTCGCGATGCCCACGACGTCGACGTCGGTGATGCCGTGGCGCCCGAGCACCTCGCTCACCGTGTCGCCCGCGTCGTCGGTGCCCTCGTAGATCGAGTAGGCGGGAACTCCCTGCCCCTTGCGGATGTGCACGTCGACCTCGTCGACGGTGAGGGCGGGGTGGTACTCGGCGCCGAGCGTGCCCGCCACGCAGTGCGGCGGCCACGTGTCGACGAAGTCGGGCTCGGCGTCGGTCGCGAAGTGCCCGCCGTTGTCGTTGTCGCCCGAGTGCCAGTCGCGCGAGGCGATGACGAGCGAGTACGCGTCGCGGCGGGTCGCGAGCAGGTCGCTGACGCCGGCGGCGACGGCGGCTCCCCCGTCGACGCCGAGTGCACCGCCCTCGGTGAAGTCGTTCTGGACGTCGATGATGAACAGCGCGCGGGTCATGACTCCATTGTCCCTCCGAGCGCGCGGGCGACAACCCCGACTGCCGAGCGCGGCGGGCGGGATGCCGCGACCCGCCTCACTGGTTCGAGAGGTTGTCGCCGCAGAGGTAGAAGCCGGTCGCGAGCGTGTCGATTGCCGTCTTGGCCTCGTCGGTGACGTCGCCGAGCGCGTAGATCGCGAAGGTCAGGTCGGTGCCGTCCTCGGCCCGGATCACGCCCGCGAGGGTGTACCCGGTGTTGATCCAGCCGGTCTTCGCGATGACCCGGCCGTCGGCCACCGCGTTGTCGCCCCAGAACCGGTCGTCGTAGGCGAGCGAGCCCCGCTCGCCCGCGACGGGCAGCGAGTCGAGCAGGTACCCGAGGTTCCCCTCGCGGGCGTTGATCTTGACGAAGAGCCGGGTGAGGTAGGCGGGGGGCACGGCGTTGTCGTCGGAGAGCCCAGAGCCGTCCACGATCGTGATCCCGGCGGTGTCGACCCCGTAGCCGGCGAGGCCCTCGAGCACGCCCGCATTGATCGCGGAGAACGTGTTGCCCGAGCCGGTCTCGATCGCGACGAGCCTCGCGAGCATCTCGGCGACGGTGTTGTCCGAGACGACGAGCGCCTTGTCGACGAGTTCGGCGACGGTCGGCGACAGCACCTGCCCGAGCTGCTGCGCACCGGCCGGCGCGGTGCCCCGCTCGATCGTCGCGACGCCGCCGAGCTCCTCGGCGAACGCGACGCCCGCACGGCTGATCGGGTCGTCGCTGCGGGTCGAGGTGTTCGAGTAGGGGTCGTCGCGGTCGCCGTCGACCATGAGCGCGGTGATGTTCGACATGTAGCCGTCCTCGCGCTCCACGAGGTCCCAGCTGGGCTGCCATTCGTCGCCGCCGAAGTACGACGAGTCGAGGATGAGCTTCGTGATCGGCGGGTTCGCCGGGTCGGCCGCCCACGCCGCCTGCACCTGGGCGGCGAGGTCGTCGAGGTGCGCGGCGCCCGGGTAGGCGGTCTCGTTGCCCGAGGGCGTGCGCGAGAGCGTGACGTCGCCGCCGCCCACGAGCACGATCGAGCCGGGCTCGTCGCCCTTCACGACCGTCGTCGCCGCCCGATGGTCGGGGCCGAGCACCGAGAGGGCGGCGGCCGAGGTCAGCACCTTCATGACGCTCGCCGTGCGCGAGGCGGTCGTGCCGCCGCGGTCGTAGAGCACTTCGCCGGTCTTCGCGTTGAGCACCTGCGCCTGCAGGTTCGCGAGGCGGGCGTCGGCGGCCCGGTCGGCGACCGAGCAGGTGCGGATGCGGCTCACGGGCGCCGCCGTCGGCACGGGCCGCGCCTCGGGGGTCGGGGTCGGCGTCTCGGTCGGGGTCGGCGCGGAGACCGCGGCAGGCTCGGCGACGGTCGCCGCGCCCGCGAACAGGGCCGCGGTGCCGGCGAGCGCGAGCGCGACGACGCCGCCCGCGATCGCGAGCGGCACGCGGTGCCGGCGCACGAGGGCGAAGACGGATGCCTCGCCGCCGGGCGTTTTCGCGTCGTCGGCGTCGCGAGCGGCCGGCGGGTGCGCGACGGGCTCGTGCGGGGTGTCGACGACAGGCTCGTCCGAGGAGTCCGCAACCGGTTCATGCGGGGTTTCGACGACGGGCTCGTCCGACGAGTCCGCGACGGGCTCATGCGAGGCGTCGGCGACCGTCTCGTCCGACGAGTCCGACGGGGGCTCGACCGAACCGTCCGGCGCGGCCGGCTCTGCGGCATCCGCCCCGATCGACGGGTCGCCGTCGGGCGGCGTCGCGCCCGTGGCATCCGTCTCGTCGTTCACCCGGGCATCATACGCGCGGCATGCTGGGAGCGGACGGAACCGCCCGGCTCACTCCCCCGGGTACGCGAGCCCGATCTGCGCCCGGATGCGGTCGAGCGTGCCCATGATCGCGACGCTCTGCCGCGTCGGCAGGATGTCGCCGCCGTCGAGCCGGCCCTCGGCGACGCAGCGCTCGAGCGCCGCAGCCTGGTAGTGCATGCCGCGGCCCTCGACCTGCGAGACGTACTCCTCGACGACGACCCCGTCGGGCCGGACGACGCGGAAGGTCGTCGGCGAGTACCAGACCGAGTCGATGTCGATGCGGGCCTCCGACCCGAGCACGACCGCCGTGTTCGGACCCTGCGTGTTCGACGCCGAGAACGTCGACGCCGTGCGGCCGCCGTCGTAGCGGAACACCGCCGACACCTGCGCGTCGGCGCCCGTCGGCTTGAACGTCGCCGCCGCCGTGATCTCGGCGGGCTCGCCGAACAGGTCCCACGCGAACGAGATCGGGTAGATGCCGAGGTCGAGCAGCGCACCGCCGCCCAGCTCGAGCGAGTTGAGCCGGTGCGCCGGATCCTCCGACAGGAGTTGCGTGTGGTCGGCGATGAGCCCGCGCAGCTCGCCGATCACGCCCGCCGCGATGAGCTCGCGGATGCGCACCATGTGCGGCAGGTACCTCGTCCACATCGCCTCGAGGGCGACCCGGCCGTTGGCCTCGGCCGCCTCGGCGATGCGGCGCGCCTCGGCCTCGTTGAGGGTGAAGGCCTTCTCGACGAGCACGTGCTTGCCGGCCTCGAGCGCACGCACCGCGTTCTCGGCGTGCATCGGATGCGGCGTCGCGACGTAGACGACGTCGACCTCGGGATCGGTGACGAGCGACTCGTAGCTGCCGTGCATGCGGTCGATCTCGAACTCGTCGGCGAATCGGGCCGCGGAGGCCTCGGAGCGCGAGCCGACCGCCCGCACGTCGAAGCCGTGCCGACGGAGGTCGGCCGTGAACAGCCGGGCGATGCCGCCCGTCGCGAGAATGCCCCAGCGCAGAGGTTCGATCATGCGCTCCAGACTATTGCCGCGACGGGCCGGCGTCGTACGTTCAGCCGATCGGGCGTTCGATCGACCTCGCGAACAGGTGGCCGTTCGAGCTCGTCGGCGTTGCCGGGGAAGATCGAGTCGCTCTCCTGCTCGACGTCGACGAATCGCGTCCACCCCCCGCCACCCCCTGATCTGGGAGATGCGGATTCCTCGGCTTCGCTCCTAGCGTTGGTTCATGAACGCGCCTACTTCCCGGGCGACCCGTCGCGGCATCGTCGCCGCAACGCTCGCCTCCGTCCTCCTCGCGATCCCCTTCGGGTTCGCGTCGCCCGCCCAGGCGGCACCCCCGGAGCATCCGATCGCGAAGTACGTCGCCCTCGGCGACTCGATCGCGGCGGGGCAGGGCGCGGGCGTCCCGCTCGACTCGTGCCTGCGCACGGGTGCCGGCTATGCGAGCCTGCTCGACGCGATGCCTCGCATCAGCCTGCTGCGGAACGCCGGGTGCAGCGGCGACACGATCGACGAGGTCGCGGCCACGCAGCTCGGTCAGGTGAACCGCGGCACGACCCTCGTCACGATCACCGCCGGAGCGGGCGACCTCGACATCGGCGCGGTCTACGCGGCCTGCGTGCCCGACCCCACCGTGCCGGCATGCGCCGTGGCCTACGCGAAGGCCGGGCAGACCCTCCAGAGCGGTGTCATCGTGACGCGGATGGCCGGGCTCCTCGTCGCCGTGCACGATCGCGCACCGAACGCGCAGATCCTCGTCACGGGCTACCCGATCCCCTTCGACCATGCGGTTCCGGGCCTGCCGGCCGACGTCGACCAGGCTGTCGAGACGCTCAACCTGCAGGTCGGCACCGCCGTCGCAGGCGCTGCCGCGACCGCCCACATCCCGGTCTCGTGGGTGCCCGTGGCCGACGCGTTCGCCGGCCACGGCGCCGAAGCGGGCCCCGCCGCGTGGCTCGGCGCCGACCCGAGCGACCCGATCACGTTCCTCCACCCCAACGCCGCGGGCTACGCGGCCTACGCCGATGCCGTCCACGACGCCTACCTGGAGGTGGCACCATGATCATCCGCCGCACGCTGGCCGCGGCATCCGCAGCCGTCGTCATCGCCGCCCTCGCCCTCACCGGCGCCGCGCCCGCGTTCGCCGCCGCCGACACCGCCAGAGGGGGTGGCGGCAAGCCCGGCACCAAGGCCGAGCTCACGTACGTCGCCCTCGGCGACTCGTTCGCAGCGGGCCAGGGCGGCGGCAGCTACCTCGATACGAGCTGCTACCGCAGCAGCAACAGCTACCCCAAGCGGCTCGATGCCGAACCGAACCTGAAGCTGACCGCCTTCCCCGCGTGCTCGGGCGCGTCGACGGTCGAGGTCGCGGCCGGCCAGATCCCCGCGATCCCCACCGGCACGAAGCGCGTGACGCTCACCGTGGGCGGCAATGACCTCGGCTTCTCGAGCATCATGCAGAACTGCTTCGTGCTCATCTCGAACACGACGTGCCAGTCGCAGCTGACGACGGCCGAGGCCATGGTCGCCGGCGGCACATCGAGTGCGATCGCGGGCAGGGTCGCCACGGTCATCGCCCAGATCAAGCCTCGGCTCGCGACCGACGGCAAGATCGTCGTCACCGGCTACCCCCGGCTCTTCAACGAGCCATCGAGCTACGCCTACGCGGCCCGGGTCAACGCCGACACGTCGGCCCTGAACGACGTGCTCGAGGCGACCGCCGTGGCCAACGGCGCCGTCTTCGTCGATGTCGAGGGCGTCTTCACCGGCCACGGCATCGGCAGCTCGTCGCCGTGGATCAACAGCTTCAGCTGGTTCAACACGAGCGCGGCGTTCCACCCGAACTCGACCGGCTACGCGAACTACGCCGCCCAGGTGAAGCCCACGATCGGCTGATCTCCCCCATCACTCCTGTGGGAAGCACGAAGGGCCCGGTGACCCCGGGCCCTTCGCGATGCGGGAGACGATCGGTTCGCCCCGGGCGCCCACCCTGCTCGCCCGCACGCTCGCTCGCCCGCCCGCTGGGAACGCCGAAGGCCCCGGATCTCTCCGGGGCCCTCGTGTGGAGCCGCCTGTGGGAATCGAACCCACGACCTTCTCATTACGAGTGAGACGCTCTGCCGACTGAGCTAAGGCGGCGTGACTCACGTTGCGCGAAGCGCACCGCGTGGCACGAGAGTCAATACTAGCGGATGGTTCGGGGTGCGAATGACCACTGTCCGCATTCGACGAGCCGGATGCCGCGGCGCCGGGTGACGGCGCCCGCCGAGCCCGCTGCGGAGCTCAGCACTTCGGGTCGCTCGCCGGCACGGTGCCGTCGATGAAGTACGACTCGACGGCACCGTCGACGCATTCGTTCGACTTGTTGTAGGCCGTGTGGCCCTCGCCCTCGTAGCTCACGAGCACGCCCGAGTCGAGCTGGTCGGCGAGCGCCACCGCCCACTCGTACGGCGTCGCCGGATCGCCCGTGGTGCCGACGACCATGATCGGGTCGGCGCCGGTGGCGTGGATCTCGGCACGCTCGCTCGTCGAAGGGTAGGGCCAATCGAGGCAGCTGAGGTCGCCATAGCCCATGTACGGCCCGATCGTCGGCGCGACCTCGGCCATCTCGGCCGCACGCTCGCGCATCACGTCGACATCGGACTGGTAGGTGTAGTCGAGGCAGTTGACCGCCCGGAACGCCTCCATCTGGTTGTCGGCGTACGTGCCGTCGGCGTCACGCCCGTTGTAGGCGTCGGCGTAGGCCAGTGCCAGATCGCCGTCGCCGAACATGGTCGCCTCGAACAGGTCGTCGAGGTAGCCCCACATGTCGGCGCTGTACAAGGGATAGATGATGGCCGTGACGAGGGTGTCGCCGCCGACCATGCGGCCGTCGCTGCCCCGCAGCGGGCTCGCGTCGACCGAGGCGATGAGGCGCCCGACCTCGTCGCGCGCGTCGTCGACGGTGCCGTCGAACGGGCACTCCTGCCGGCTGAGGCAGTCGGTGAGGTAGGCGTCGAGCGCCTGCTCGAATCCGACCGACTGCGCCTTCGTCACCTCGAAGTCGCTCGCCGCCGGGTCGATCGCGCCGTCGAGCACGAGCCGCCCGACCTTCTCGGGGTAGAGCTCGGCATAGGTCGCGCCGAGGAACGTGCCGTACGAGTAACCGAGGTAGTTGAGCTTCTCGTCGCCGAGCACGGCCCGCAGCAGGTCGAGGTCGCGCGCGGCGCTCTGCGTGTCGACGTTGGCGAGCAGGTCGCCCGTGTTCTCGGCGCACGCGGCGCCGAGGTCGTCGGAGGCCTGCCTGCGCGCCTCGATCCACTCGTCACTGCCGCGCTCGCCCGGCGTGATGCCGTAGAGGTATTCGTCTTTCTGGGCCGCCCCGTAGCACTCGACCGCCGTCGAACGCCCCACACCGCGCGGGTCGAACCCGACGATGTCGTAGCGCTCCTGCAGGGGCCGGCCGACCGCGTAGTCGAGCGAGTCGTGGATGAAGTCGTAGCCGGAGGCCCCCGGCCCGCCGGGGTTCACGAGCAGCGACCCGAGCCGGTCGCCCGTCGCGACGTGACGCACCAGCGCGAGGTCGATGTCGCCGGCCGACGGGTCGCTCCAGTCGAGCGGCGCCTTCGCGGTCGCGCACCCGAGGCCGTCGCCGCATCGCTCCCACTCGAGCACCTGCGTGTAGTAGGGCTCGAGGTCGGCGGCGACGTGCTCCCCGGTCGGGGTGGACGTCGGCGGCGCCTGCTCGAGGAACGACGGCACGCAGCCGCTCAACGCGAGCACCGCCGCGACCGCGGCGGCGAGCCCGCCGCGCATCGCGCGACGCCGGCCGCGAGGCATCCGCAGCTTCAGCGATCGTCGCGTGCCGGCGAGGCCTGAGGTCGTGTCGGTCATGCGGCCCTTCGGGTGTCGGGTCTGCGCACGGCCGAGACCAGCATGGCCTCGAGGGCGAGGGCGGGCTGGACATTGCCCTCGATGCGCGTGCGCGCGGTCTGGATCGCGTCGAGCGTCGCCAGCGTGCGAGCCGGCGTCGCCTGGGCGGCCGCGTGCTCGAGGCGCGGCAGCAGTTCGCGGTTGACCAGTTCGACGTCGGCGCCGAGCTGGAGCAGCAGGATGTCGCGGTAGAGCGAGGCGAGGTCGACCAGGATGCGGTCGATGCCGTCGCGCAGGCTGCGGGTCGCGCGACGCTTCTGATCGTCTTCGAGCGCCTTGAGCTGCGGCCGGAGCGCGGGCGGCACGGCCTGGCCGGGCGCGATGCCGAGCGAGTGCAGCGCGTGCTCGCGCTCTTCGGCGTCGCGGAGCTCGGTGATCGCCTTCGCGTCGTCGCCCGCGATCTCGAGGAATCGGGCCGCCGTGAGCACGGCACCTGCGGTCGAGCGCACGTCGAGCGCGAGCTCGAGGGTCTCTGACCTGCGGCGGCGTGCGTTCTCGTCGGTCGCGAGGCGGTGCGCCATGCCGATGTGGCTCTGCGCCTCGCGGGCGGCCCGTTCGGCGAGCTCGGGGTCGACGCCGTCGCGGCGTACGAGCAGGTCGGCGACGTCGGCGACGCTCGGCACCTGCAGACGCACCGAGCGCACGCGGGAGCGGATCGTGGGGATGAGGTCGGCCTCGCTCGGCGCGCACAGGATCCATACCGTGCGCTCGGGCGGCTCCTCGAGCTCTTTCAGCAGGAAGTTCGACGTCTGCTCGGTCATGCGGTCGGCGTCTTCGACGATGATGACGCGGTGCCGCCCGATCGACGGCGCGTAGTGCGAACGCTTCACGATGTCGCGCACGTCGTCGCGCTTGATGATGACGCCCTCGGTCGCGAGCACGTGCAGGTCGGGGTGGCTGCGTGCGTCGACCTGGATGCGCGTCGCCTCGTCGCCGTCGGCGACTCCCGAGATGAGCGCGGTCGCGAAGGCGTAGGCGAGGTTCGACCGGCCCGATCCGGGCGGGCCGGTGATGAGCCACGAGTGGGTCATCTGCTGCGACGCCGCGGCCGGCGCGCCCGCGTCGATGCCGTCGGTGGATGCCTCGCGCCCGGCGCCGCCCGCGGCCGTGGCGGCCGCGCGGAAGACGGCGATCGCCGCGTCCTGGCCGGTCAGCTCGCTCCACACGCTCACGGGATCAACGCTACCTTCCGCCGCCGACGCGGAGTTCAGCGACCGATCAGGGTCGCGACCCGATCGCGGATCGCGGCGGCGATGGCCTCGACCGGCTGCGCCGCGTCGACGACGAGGAAGCGCGCGGGTTCGGCCGCCGCGAGCGCGAGGTAGGCCGCGCGCACGCGATCGTGGAACTCGGACGCCTCCGCCTCGAGCCGGTCGTAGCGCGTGCGGGCCTCGTCGAGCCGGCCGCGAGCCGCGACGGCGTCGAGGTCGAGCAGGATCGTGAGGTCGGGCATGAGCCCCTCGGTCGCCCACTCCGAGATGCCGCGGACGGCCTCGGGGTCGAGCACGCGGCCGGCGCCCTGGTATGCCACCGACGAGTCGATGTAGCGGTCCTGGATGACGACCTCGCCGCGCGCGAGCGCGGGTCGCACGACCGTCGCGATGTGGTGGGCCCGGTCGGCCGCGTAGAGCAGCGCCTCGGCGCGCGGCGCGATGTCGCCGCGATGGTGCAGCACGATCTCGCGCACCTCGACGCCCACCTCGGTGCCGCCCGGTTCGCGGGTGCGCACGACGGTGCGCCCCTCGGCGGCGAGCCACTCGCGCAGCAGCTCGGCCTGCGTCGTCTTGCCGGAGCCGTCGCCGCCCTCGAGCGTGATGAAGAGGCCCGAGCCGGTCACCGCACCGCTCACCGGGTCGACACCCGTCACTTCTTCGACGCCGTCTTCTTCGCCGCGGGCTTCTTGGCGGGCGCCTTCTTGCGCGGAGCCGCCGGCCCCTTGTCGCGCTTGATCTGCAGCAGCTCGACCGCTCGCTCGAACGTGATGTCCTCGACCGACTCGGCCCGCGGGATCGTCGCGTTCGTCGTGCCGTCGGTGACGTACGGGCCGAACCGGCCGTCCTTCACCTTGATCGGCTTGCCGCTCACGGGATCGTTGTCGAACTCCTTGAGCGCGCTCGACGCGCGGCGGGCGCCGTACTTCGGCTGCGCGAAGAGCTCGAGGGCTCCCGCGAGGTCGATGTCGAAGATCGCATCCTCGCTCGGCAAGGTGCGGGTATCGGCGTCCTTCTTGAGGTAGGGGCCGTATCGGCCGTTCTGGGCCGTGATCTCGGCCCCCGACTCGGGGTCGAGTCCGACCACGCGCGGCAGGTCGAGGAGCTTCAGCGCCGTCGCCAGGTCGACCTCTTCGATCTGCATGCTCTTGAAGAGCGACGCGGTACGCGGCTTCGGAGCCGCCGCCTTCTTGGCGGTGCGCTTCGCCTTCGGCGCCTCGACGACCTCGCCCGTGGCGGGGTCGACGGTCGCCTCGGCCGGCGCCTCGGGCTCGGGTTCGAGCTCCGTCACGTACGGGCCGAACCGGCCGTCCTTCACGACGACCTGCTTGCCGTTCTCGGGGTTCAGGCCGAGCACGCGATCGCCCTGCACGGGCGCCTCGATGAGCTCGCGGGCCTTCGCCTCGGTGAGCTCGTCGGGGGCGAGCCCCTCGGGCAGGTTCACCCGACGGGGTGCGGCATCGGCCGCGGCATCCGCGTCGACCGTCTCGAGGTAGGGGCCGTACTTGCCGATGCGCAGCGTGATGTCGGGGGCGATCGCGACCGAGTTGATCTCGCGCGCGTCGATGTCGCCGAGGTTGTCGACGACCTGGCGGAGGCCCCGATGCTGGTCGGAGCCGAAGTAGAAGCCGTTGAGCCAGTCGACGCGGTCGGCCTCGCCCGAGGCGATGCGGTCGAGGTCGTCCTCCATCTCGGCGGTGAAGTCGTACTCGACGAGTTCGCCGAAGTGCTCCTCGAGCAGTCGCACGACCGAGAACGCGACCCAGCTGGGAACGAGGGCCTGGCCGCGCTGCGTGACGTAGCCGCGGTCGAGGATGGTCGAGATGATCGACGCGAACGTCGACGGACGGCCGATGCCGAGCTCCTCGAGCCGCTTGACGAGGCTCGCCTCGGTGTAGCGCGGCGGCGGGCTCGTCTCGTGGCCCTTGGCCTCGAGCTCGGGCATCGCGAGCGACTGCCCCTCCTTCAGCGGCGGAAGCTTCGCCTCGCCCGGTGCGTCGTCGGCGTTGCGCTCCTCGTCGCGTCCCTCTTCATAGGCGGCGAGGAACCCGCGGAACGTGATCACGGTGCCGCTCGCCGTGAACTCGGCGATCGTGCCCGCGATCGGGACGGTCGCACCGTCGGGCGCGGCCGCGTCGGACTTCGTCGGGCCGACCTCGATCGTGACGGTCGCGGTCTGGCCCTTGGCGTCGGCCATCTGCGAGGCGACGGTGCGCTTCCAGATGAGGTCGTAGAGGTCGAACTCGCGGCCGCGCAGCACGCCCTGCAGCGACGACGGCGTGCGGAAGACCTCGCCCGACGGGCGGATCGCCTCGTGCGCCTCCTGCGCGTTCTTCGACTTGCCGGCGTAGACGCGGGGCTTGTCGGGGATCGAGTCGGCGCCATAGAGCGCCGTGGCCTGCGTGCGCGCCGCCGTGATCGCCTGCTGCGAGAGCGACGACGAGTCGGTACGCATATAGGTGATGTAGCCGTTCTCGTAGAGCGACTGGGCGACCCGCATGGTGTCGCGCGCCGAGAGGCGCAGCTTTCGGGCCGACTCCTGCTGCAGGGTCGACGTCGTGAACGGCGCCGCCGGGCGACGCGAGTACGGCTTCGACTCGACCTTCGAGACGGTGCGGGCGACGCCGTCGGCGCGCAGCGCGGTCACGAGCGCCTGCGCTGCGGCCTCGTCGAGCACGACGGCCTTCGACTTCAGCCTTCCGGTGTCGTCGAAGTCGCGACCGGTCGCGACCCGCTCGCCCCCGAGACGCACGAGCTTCGCCTCGAACGACGACGACGCGGATGCCTCGTCGGCGAAGCGGCCCGCGAGGTCCCAGTAGCCCGCCGCGACGAACGCGAGCCGTTCGCGCTCGCGGTCGACGACGAGGCGGGTCGCGGCCGACTGCACGCGTCCCGCCGAGAGGCCGGGGCCGACCTTGCGCCAGAGCACGGGCGACACCTCGTAGCCGTACAGGCGGTCGAGGATGCGGCGGGTCTCCTGCGCGTCGACGAGCGCCGTGTCGAGTTCGCGGGTGTTGTCCTTCGCCTTCTGGATCGCGTCCTTCGTGATCTCGTGGAAGACCATGCGGCGCACGGGCACCTTGGGCTTCAGCTCCTGCAGCAGGTGCCACGCGATGGCCTCGCCCTCGCGGTCCTCATCGGTGGCGAGCAGGAGTTCGTCGGCGCCCTTGAGCGCGCGCTTGAGTTCGGCGACCGTCTTCTTCTTGGAGTCGGAGACGACGTAGTACGGCTCGAACCCGTTGTCGACGTCGACCGAGAACTTGCCGAGCGGGCCCTTCTTGAGCTCGGCGGGGAGGTTCTTCGGCTCGATCAGGTCGCGGATGTGCCCGACCGACGAGAGCACCTCGTATCCCTCGCCCAGGTACTGGGCGATGGACTTCATCTTGGTCGGCGACTCGACGATCACCAGTTTTTTCGCGCCTGACACCAGACTCCTCTTTATTCCACTTCTGAGACGAGAACGCACATCGAATGCCGCGCCCCCGAGCGGTGTGCCATGGTCGGCGGTACGCTCCGCAGACAGCCACACCTTACACACCCCCGCGGGGAGAGCGCCGCTCCACCGCGTCCAATCCCGGGGCGGGCCCTCGCCGCGCCCCCTTGCCATTCGCCCGGGGCGGAGGAGAATGGCCGCATGGACACGTCATCTCACGGCTCGTACACGGCCAAGCTGATCGACGGCCCGCTCGAGGGAAAGACCGTGGCGACGGCGTTCCTCGAGACGGGCGACCCCAAGCCCCGACTCGAGATCGGCAGCGAGGCGGGCAAGCGCTACATCTACTCCCGCGCCGCCGGGCTGGAGTTCGAGACGCCGGGCGACGACCGCCCGTCGGCGGTCGACTACCGCTTCATCGAGACCGTCTTCGACTGACCCCGGCTCACCCGTCCCACCCGGGCGGGCCGGCCCTCGCCCGGGCCGACACCGCGAATCCGAGCATGCTCGCGCTCACGGAGACGTCGGCGACCGCGCCGTCGAGCGTGCACGCCGCCAGCACCGCGCCGTTCCGCGCGGCGAGTTCGGCGGCGAGCTCGCAGGGCACTCCGGCGACGATGCCGGCCGACGCGTCGGCGGCGGCGAGCGCGGCGGCGTCGGCCGCGTTCGCCGCCCGCTGCGACGTGACGAAGCCGCCGAGCAGCGGTACGACGAGCGCCACGACGAGCGCGACGGCCCCGACGAGGCCCAACGCGACCACCGTCGCGGCGCCCCGCTCGTCGCCGTCTCGGGCCGGCGCCCGGTTCACAGCCCACCCCCGAGGGCACACGATCGGGCCTCGAGCCGCACGGCCGACAGGAGCCCGGCACCGGAGGTGCTGAGCACCGCGCACACGATCTCGCCGTCGCGCTCGACCGTGATCGCGACGTCGCCGGCGACCTGTGCGGCGATCGATCGCGCGCGACCGGCGTCCTCCCCGCGGCCGAGCGCGCGCGCCGCGTCGGCCGCCGCGTCCGTGAGGCGTACCTGCTGTGCGGCGAGCAGCACGGCGCCGAGGCACACGGCGAGCACCAGCGCGATCGCCGGCAGCGCGACGGCGAACTCCGCCGTCACGCTGCCGCGTTCGCGATCAGCCGACCGTGAGCGCATTCCGCACGAGGTCGGTGAGGATGCCGCGCACCTCGTCACCGCGGAGGATGACGACGAGCAGGCCGGCGAAGCCGACCGCCGCCATCGTCGCGACGGCGTACTCGGCGGTGGCGGCACCGCGTTCGCCGGCCAACCGGCGCACGATTCGACGGAACGGGTTCGCCCGCCGGGCGTCGACCGCTGCGATCGGGCCGTCGGGGAACGAGTCGCGAGCGACGGACGCCCTGACCGCGTCGGGCGCGTCGATCGCGTCGGTGGAGGGGTTCTGCATGTCGGTGTTCCCTTCGGTTGCGCCGGCGGGCCGGCGATTGAGCGGCACGAGCCTGCGGCCGTCACGTCGCACCCCCGAGGGTGCCGGTGACGACGGAGATCATGAGCGGCGCGACGCCGAGCAGCACGAAGGCCGGAAGCACGCAGGCGCCGAGCGGCACCATGAGTCGCACGCCGAGCGCCGCGGCCCGTGCCTCGCCGTCGGTGCGGGCGGCACGCCGTACCCGGAACGCCTCCGCCCGAAGCAGCTCGCCGACCGGCGCGCCGGCGCGCTCCGCGAGTCCGACGACCTCGTCGACCGCGGCGCCGTCGCCGCCGACGTCGGGAAGGTGCCGTTGCATCGCGGCGCGGGCGAGCGCTCGGGATCGTGCGACCGACGCGCCGCTCGACATCGCGATGGCGAGCAGCTCGAGTTCGAGCCCGGCATCCGCGCGGGACGCCGAAGCCGACCTTGCGAGGCGACGGTTCCAGCCGGCACCGCCCCAGAGGAAGATCGAGCCGAGCACGAGGCACGCGAGCCCGAGCGGGTTGCCGAGCAGCACCCCCACCGTGTCGAACCCCAGCATCGCGCCGAAGCCGAGCGCGACCACGGGAAGCGCCGAGACGAGCCGGGCGCTCGCGGCGGGCCCGGCGAGCGCCGTGGCGACATCGCGCCGCAACTGCGCCTCGTCGCGCAGCACGAGGGCCAGGGCCCTGAGGCTCGCGGCGAGCGGCGCACCGGCCTCGGCCGCGACGGCCCAGGCCGCGGCGAGCACCGCCCACGTCGGGGCGGCCCCGGGCTGCCCGCACGCCCGCCGGATGGCCTCCGCGACGTCGTCGCCATCGCCGGCCGCCGTCGCCGCCGCGGCCAGCACCCGTTCGTCGGCGGTCGGCTCGGGTGTCGCCGTGCCGGGATTCCGCGCCCCGCGCATCGCGACCCTCGACGCTGCCCCGCCGTGGGCGACCGGTGCGTGCGAACCGCCGACCGCCCGGTCGCCGACGGACACGTAGCGCCAGGCGTTCGCTGCGGGCACCCCGGCCGCGAGCAGCACCGCGAGCCGTTCGACGACGCCGGCGACGGCGTCGACCTCGGCGCCCGGGTCTGCACGGCGGCGCAGCCGCAGCCGGGCTGTCACAGCGCCTCGATCCCGAGTCGACCGCCGTCGACGACGAAGCGTCCGAGCTGGGCGAGCCGGCGTCGGCCGTCGATGCGTTCGAGGTGCAGCACGAGATCGAACGCGCTGGCCGTCTGGCGCGCGACCGCCTCGGCGGTGAGACCGGCCGTCGCGCCGAGCGCCTCGAGCCGCGCGGGCACGTCGGCGAGCGAGTTGGCGTGCAGCGTCCCGGCGCCGCCGTCGTGACCGGTGTTGAGGGCGGCGAGCAGCTCGCGCAGTTCTGCGCCGCGGCATTCGCCGACGACGAGACGGTCGGGTCGCATCCGCAGGGCTTCGCGCAGCAGCGCGTCGAGCCCGATACGGCCGGTGCCCTCGAGGTTCGGCTGACGTGCCTCGAGGGCCACGACGTGGGGGTGGGCGAGCTGCAGCTCTGCGACGTCCTCGATGACGACGATGCGTTCGCGCTCGGGGGCCAGGCTGAGCAGGGCCGCGAGCATGGTGGTCTTGCCGGTGCCGCCGGCGCCCGTGATGAGCAGGTTCTCGCGAGCGGCGACCGCCGCCGCGAGCCGCTCACGCTCGCGCTCGTCGAGCGCGCCGGCGGCCGCGAGGTCGTCGAGCGAGCGCCCCGCAGCCCGCGGGATGCGAACCGAGACGAGCGTGCCCGCGGTCGAGACGGGCGGCAGCACGACGTGCACGCGGATGCCGCGGCCCAGCCGAACATCGACCGCCGGCGTCGCCTCGTCGACATGTCGGCCGCCGCGTGCGATGAGGCGCACCGCGAGCGCGCGCACCTCGGCCTCGTCGGCCGACCAGGCGAGCTCGCGGTGGGCGCCCCGGCCGCGGTCGACCCAGAGGCCCGCCGCGCCGTTGACGAACAGGTCGGTCACCGCGCCGTCGGCCGCGAACGGTTCGAGCGGCCCGAGCTCCGACAGGTCGATCGGCTCGACGCGGCCCCCGGCGACTGCCATGGCCTCGGGCGCGGTCGGCACGAACCTCGCCGCCTCGGCGGATCGGTTCGCCGCTCCGAGCTCAGCGGTCGGTCGAGCGCACCGGTCGACGCCACCAGCTGCGGGGTCGGCCGGGACCATCGTCGGGAGCCGGGCCGTCAGGTCAGCCCGGCCGGGACCGGTCGGCACCATCGGGTCGGACGCCGCGAACGCCTCGGCCGACCGCTCGCCGGCATGGTCGAGTGCGCCGCCGGTCGCACGCCGCGCCGATGCACCCGCACGCGCACCCGCGAGCGACGCCGGCGCGGCGGCGGCTGCGCTCGCACGCCAGGACGGCGTCGCGACGAATGGATGGCTCATGCGGCGAGCGTACGAACGGGCATCGGCGCCGAGGCATCCATCTCGCCCACATGTGGAGAGAGTCCTCCCCCACGACGCTGTGGAGGAGGACTCGCCCGGCTCCGCCGGAGCAGTGACGCTGCACGCGGTGCCTTAAAAGAAGGGGGCGGCACCCATTGGGGGGAACAGGTGCCGCCTCGGCAGCACAAGGATTGGGGGGAATCTCAAGTGCTGCAGGCCTCGAAACGAGTGTTCGGGCGGTACTCAGTGTACGGCCTCAGAAACAATGCGCAAGCATTTTTTGTCCTCATTTGTGCGGACACTCAGAAATCTCTGCGCAAAGGCACAGTAGCGCCTGCAGAACGCGCGCGGAAGAGCAATCGCACGGTGTGTTTCAGCACGCGTGCAACACGGTCTCGGGCGCGGGGTAGTGTGCTGGGTGGGGCAGGCGACCCAACCGATGAAACAGATCGCGAAGGAGCGACCGGAGAACCATGACCGTTCAGATCGATCACGCACTCGAGGAGATCAGGCGCTTCCGTCCGAGCCCCGAGTTCGCCGCCCAAGCCGTCGCCGACGAGCGCCTCTACGAGGCCGCGAAGGCCGACCGCCTCGGATTCTGGGCCGACCAGGCCCGTGAGCTGCTCACCTGGCAGAAGCCGTTCACCCGCACGCTCGACTGGTCGAACCCGCCGTTCGCGAAGTGGTTCGACGACGGCGAGCTCAACGTCGCCGTCAACTGCCTCGACCGTCACGTCGAAGCCGGCCTCGGCGACCGCGTCGCCATCCACTTCGAGGGTGAGCCCGGCGACAGCCGCGACATCACGTACGCCGAGCTGACCGACGAGGTCAAGCGCGCGGCGAACGTGCTCGAGGGCCTCGGCGTGGGTGAGGGGGATCGGGTCGCCATCTACCTGCCGATGATCCCCGAGGCGGTCGTCTCGATGCTCGCCGTCGCCCGCATCGGCGCGATCCACTCGGTCGTGTTCGGCGGCTTCAGCTCCGACAGCCTCGCCTCGCGCATCGACGACGCCGAGGCCAAGGTCGTCATCACCGCCGACGGCGGCTACCGCAAGGGCCGGGTCTTCCCGCTCAAGCCCACGGTCGACGAGGCGATCGCGAAGACCGCGGGCTCGGTCGAGAAGGTGCTCGTCGTCAAGCGCACGGGCAACGACGTCGAGATCGAGGCGGGCCGCGACGCGTGGTGGCACGACACCGTCGCGCAGGCCTCCGGCGAGCACGAGGCCCGGGCGTTCAACGCCGAGCACCCGCTGTTCATCCTCTACACGTCGGGCACCACCGGGAAGCCCAAGGGCGTCGTGCACTCGAGCGGCGGTTACCTCACCCAGGCGGCGTTCACCCACAAGAACGTCTTCGACCTGCACCCCGAGACCGACGTCTACTGGTGCACCGCCGACGTCGGCTGGATCACGGGCCACTCGTACGTCGTCTACGGCCCGCTCGCGAACGCGGCGACGCAGGTGCTCTACGAGGGCACCCCCGACACGCCGCACCCCGGCCGTTGGTGGGAGATCGTCGAGAAATACAAGGTCTCGATCCTCTACACCGCGCCGACCGCGATCCGCTCGTTCATGAAGCTCGGCCGGCAGATCCCGCACCAGTTCAACCTGCGCTCGCTGCGGCTGCTCGGCTCGGTCGGCGAGCCGATCAACCCCGAGGCGTGGATCTGGTACCGCCACGTCATCGGCGGCGGCTCGATCCCCGTGGTCGACACCTGGTGGCAGACCGAGACCGGCGCGATCATGATCTCGGCCCTGCCCGGCATCACCGACCTGAAGCCCGGCTCGGCGCAGGTGGCGATCCCCGGCATCTCGATCGACATCCTGAGCGACGACGGCACGCCCGTCGAGGGCGAGGACGGCGGCCTGCTCGTCATCACCGAGCCGTGGCCGTCGATGCTGCGCGGCATCTGGGGCGACCCCGAGCGGTTCAAGGAGACCTACTGGGAGAAGTTCGGCGACAAGTACTTCGCCGGCGACGGCGCCCGCCGCGATGAAGACGGCGACATCTGGCTGCTCGGCCGGGTCGACGACGTCATGAACGTCTCGGGCCACCGCCTGTCGACCGCCGAGATCGAGTCGTCGCTCGTCGCCCACCCGTGGACGGCCGAGGCCGCCGTCGTCGGCGCGTCCGACGAGACCACGGGCCAGGCGGTCGTCGCGTTCGTCATCCTCAAGCAGAGCCAGGCCGAGCACGGCGACGACCTCGCCGCCGCGTCCGAAGAGCTGCGCAAGCACGTCGCCACGCAGATCGGCGCGATCGCGCGACCGCGCCAGGTGTTCATCGTGAACGAACTGCCGAAGACGCGCTCGGGCAAGATCATGCGACGCCTCCTGCGCGACCTCGCCGAGGGCCGGCAGATCGGCGACACGACGACCCTCGCCGACACCTCGATCATGCAGATCATCAGCGAGCAGGTGAAGTAGCCCCTTCACCCGGCCCAGAACGACGGATGCCTCGGCGGGAACATTCCCGCCGAGGCATCCGTGTTCGCGTCAGTGCCGTCAGGCGAACTCGACGACCAGTTCGAGCTCGACGGGCGAGTCGAGCGGCAGCACCGCGACGCCGACAGCGGAGCGGGCGTGCCGGCCGGCGTCGCCGAAGATCTCGCCGAGCGCCTCGGAGGCGCCGTTGATGACCCCGGGCTGGCCGGTGAACGCGGGGTCGCTCGCGACGAAGCCGACGAGCTTCACGATGCGGGTGACCCGGTCGAGCGAGCCGATCTCGGCGCGCACGGCGGCGAGGGCGTTGAGCACGCACGTGCGCGCGTAGGCCTTGGCGTCGTCGGCGGGCACGAGTCCGTGGCCGTCGCCGACCTTGCCCGTGGCGGGCAGGGCGCCGGCCGTGAACGGCAGCTGGCCCGACGTGTAGACGTACGAACCGGTGACGACGGCGGGCACGTAGGCGGCGACGGGTGCGGCGACCTCGGGGAGCTCGATGCCGAGCTCGGCGAGGCGGGCCTCGTAGCCGGCCATCAGGCGTGCCCCTCGCCCTCGAACTGCTTCGCCGCCTGCGCGGCGGCCGCAGCCCCGGCCTGGGCGGCCGCCGACGACTCGCCGCCCTTCGGGCGCTTCAGGTACGCGACGAGCCCACCCTCGGGACCCTGCACGATCTGCACGAGCTCCCACCCCTCGGAGCCCCAGTTGTTGAGGATCGCGGCGGTGTTGTGGATGAGCAGCGGAGTGGTGATGTACTCCCAGGCCTGCATATGGGCTCCCTCTTCGGATGTCTCGTGCACGATGCGTGCGGGAATCACCGGTCTCGGCGTGTCGTGCCTGATACGGCGCCCAGCGCGCGTAGCGGGATTTGCCAGCCTTCTCCGATACGCTCCACTATATGTCTGCCAAAAAACGTACGATGAGCGATGTCGGCACCGGGATCCTCGGATTCGTCGGCATGAGCGTTGTCGCCGGCGTCCTCGTGACCGCCGCCGTCACCCCCGCCCTCGCCGTGACCGGCATGGCCGCGAACAACAGCATCACGATGTTCGAGAACCTGCCCAGCGCCCTCGAGATCGGGCCGCTGGCGCAGAAGTCGACGATCTACGCGGTGAAGGCCGACGGCAAGCCGTCGGCGATGGCCTTCTTCTACGACGACAACCGCGAAGAGGTCGCGTTCGACTACATCTCGCAGTACCTCAAGGACGCGGCGATCGCCGGCGAGGACCCGCGGTTCTACGACCACGGCGGCATCGACATCGCCGGCACCGTGCGCGGTGCGCTCTCGACGATCAGCGGCGGCGGCACGCAGGGCGGGTCGTCGATCACGCAGCAGTACGTGAAGAACGTGCTCGTCTCCAACGACATGGCCAAGGCCACCACTCCCGAAGAGCGCCAGGAGGCGTGGGAGAAGCACACCAAGACCTCGGTCGACCGCAAGCTCAAGGAGATGCGGTACGCGATCACGGTCGAGAAGCAGTACTCGAAGGACGAGATCCTCGGCGGGTACCTCAACATCGCGGGCTTCGGCGGCCAGATCTACGGCGTGCAGACCGCCGCGCAGTACTACTTCGGCACGAACGCGCACGACCTCACGCTCGCGCAGGCCGCGAGCCTCATCGCGATCGTCAACAGCCCTGAAGAGTTCCGCCTCGACTACCCCGACGACGAGCTGAACGGCGCGAAGACCGTCGTCGACGGCGAGACGGTGCCGTACGCCCGCAACAAGGAGCGTCGCGACTACATCCTCGACAAGATGCTCGAGCAGAAGAAGATCACCCAGGAGGAGCACGACGCGGCGATCGCCGAGCCCGTGGCTCCGAAGATCGTTCCGCCGTCGAGCGGCTGCCAGGCGTCACCCGTCTACGCGTACTTCTGCGACTACGTCACGTGGGAGATCAAGAACAAGTTCGACAACCCCGACACCCCCGACGTCGACGAGGGCGAGGAGATGCTCGAGCGCGGCGGCTACGACATCTACACGACCGTCGACACCGATCTGCAGAACGCCGCGTACTCGGCGGTGCACGACAACGTGCCCGGCTCGATCCCCGAGGCCAACATCGGCAGCTCGGCCATCTCGGTCGAGGTGGGCACCGGCAAGGTGCTCGCGATGGTGCAGAACACGACGTACAACGTCGACCCCGAGGTGACCGGCGACCAGTACGACGCGGTCAACTACAACGCCACCTCCGACTACGGCAGCTCGAGCGGCTTCCAGCCGGGCTCGACGTTCAAGATCTTCACCCTCGGCGAATGGCTCAAGGAGGGCCACTCGGTCAACGAGATGATGGACGCACGTCGTCGCTCGGACTGGGGCACCTTCAAGAGCAGCTGCCCGGTCGACAACACCGGCACGGCCGGGTGGAACCCCGGCAACGACGAGGGCGGCAACGGCGGCTACTGGTCGGCGCTCTTCAACACGATCAACTCCGAGAACACGGGCTACATCGCCATGGCGAAGCAGCTCGACCTCTGCGGCATCAAGAACACCGCGACGGCGCTCATGAGCGGCGGCCGCGCCGACGGCAAGGCACTCGGCGAGGGCATCAACGAAGAGGGCAACCGCATCGCGTTCGGCCCCTCGGCGGTGCTCGGCACGGAGGAGATCGCCCCGATCTCGATGGCGACCGCGTTCGCGGCGGTCGCGGGCGGCGGCAAGTCGTGCACGCCGATCGTGATCGCGAGCATGACCGACGCCAAGGGCGAGCCGGTCGAGGTGCCGAAGTCGGAGTGCACGCAGGCGATCACACCCGATGTCGCCGCGGGCATGGACTACGCGCTGCAGAAGGTCATGACCGAGGGCACCGGTTCGTCGTCGCGGTACAAGATGGACACGTCGGGCACCCCGATGATCGGCAAGACCGGTACGACCGACGACGCCGTCGCCACCTGGATGAGCGGCGCGTCGACCCGAGTCGCGACCGTCGTCGGCGTGTACAACACGACCGGCTTCGTCAACCTGCGCGAGACGTACATCAACGGCGAGCAGGCCGCGGTGCTCCGCCACAACATCTGGCCCCGCATCATGGACGTCGCCAACACGAAGTACCCGGGCGGCGCGTTCCCCGAGCCGAAGTCGCAGTACCTGCAGACCCCGATGGCGAACGTGCCGAGCGTGCTCGGCCTCGCGCCCGAGGCCGCGCAGAAGGCGCTCGAGCAGGCCGGCTTCGGCTGGTCGATGGACGGCGAGGTCGACTCGGCCCAGCCCAAGGGCACGATCGGCAGCCAGTCGGCCACCGGCCAGGCCCCGCGCGGCTCGTCGATCTCGCTGAAGGTCAGCCGCGGCAACCTGAGCGCGGTTCCCGACGTCACGGGCATGCAGGCCGACCAGGCCGAGGCGACGCTCGCCGCGGCCGGCTACCGGGTCGACCGCGACCGACAGGACACCGATGACCAGTCGAAGGACGGCCTCGTCATCTCGCAGTCGCCCGGCGCCGGCGAGAACGCGAAGCCGGGCGACAAGATCACGATCGTGATCGGCCGCTTCACGGGCGGTGGCGACGGCGGCGACGGCGGCACCGACAAGCCCGGCGGCGGCACCGACGGCAACACCGCGGAAGCCGGTTGACCGGCCGCCTGACGCCCGTCGCGCGGATCGCCATGGCGATCGGCGCGGCGGGCGTCGCCGCATTCGCGTGGGGTTCGCTCGTCGAGCGGACCCGCTGGACCCTGCGCCGCGCCGAGGTGCCCGTGCTGCCGGCCGGCGCGCAGCCGATCCGCGTGCTGCACCTCTCCGACCTGCACATGGCGCCCTGGCAGCGCGAGAAGCAGGAATGGGTGCGCGCCCTCGCCGACCTCGAACCCGACCTCATCGTCGACACCGGTGACAACCTCGGCCACGAGCGCGGCCTCGACGGCATCCGCCGGGCGTTCGAGCCCTTCAGCGGCGTCCCCGGCGTGTTCGTGAACGGCTCCAACGACTACTTCGGCCCGACACCGAAGAATCCGTTCGGCTACTTCATGGGCCCGTCACGGCACCGGCCGAAGGCGAAGCGGCTCGACATCGGCGCGCTGCACGCGTTCTTCGCCGAGCTCGGCTGGCAGGATCTCGACAACACGGCCGCGAGCCTCGACCTGCGCGGCACGCACTTCGAGTTCTTCGGCGTCGACGACCCGCACAAGGGCTACGACCGGCTCGACCTCATCACGGGCGCGATCGACGACCTGCGGGCCGACGACCCCCTCGGCGATGAGACCTGGCCCGACGCGGCATCCACCGGCACCACCCGCCCGACCGTGACGATCGGCGTCGCGCACGCGCCGTACCAGCGGGTGCTCAACTCGTTCGTCAACCACGGCGCCCAGCTCATCCTCGCCGGTCACACGCACGGCGGCCAGGTCTGCGTGCCCGGCTACGGCGCCCTCGTCACGAACTGCGACATTCCGCGCAAGCAGGTGAAGGGGCTGAGTGTCTGGCGACACGGCCTCCACTCGGCGTTCCTCAACGTCTCGGCAGGCCTCGGCACCTCGATCTTCGCCCCGGTGCGCTTCGCCTGCCCGCCCGAGGCGACCCTGATCACGCTCGTTCCGGCCGAGTGAGCAATCGGGGATGCCGCGACGCATCTCCGCTACGCTCCCTACTATGTCTGCCGAAAAGCGTTCGGCGAGCGACGTCGGCGTCGGGGTCCTCGGGCTCGTCGCCATGAGCGCGCTCGCCGGAATCCTCGTGACCGCCGCGGTGACCCCGGCCCTCGCCGTGACCGGCATGGCCGCGAACAACAGCATCACGATGTTCGAGAACCTGCCGAGCTCGCTCGAGATCGGCCCGCTGGCGCAGAAGTCGACGATCTACGCGGTGAAGGCCGACGGCAAGCCGTCGGCGATGGCCTACTTCTACGACGACAACCGCGAAGAGGTCGCGTTCGACTACATCTCGCAGTACCTCAAGGACGCGGCGGTCGCGGGTGAGGACCCGCGGTTCTACGACCACGGCGGCATCGACATCGCCGGCACCGTGCGCGGCGCCCTGAAGACGGCGCTCGGCGGCGACACGCAGGGCGGGTCGTCGATCACGCAGCAGTACGTGAAGAACGTGCTCGTCGCGAACGACATGGCCGAGGCGAAATCCGACGAGGAACGCCTCGAGGCCTGGGAGAAGCACACCGCCCCGTCGGTCGACCGCAAGCTCAAGGAGATGCGGTACGCGATCACGGTCGAGAAGCAGTACCCGAAGAACGACATCCTCGGCGGGTACCTCAACATCGCGGGCTTCGGCGGCCAGATCTACGGCGTGCAGACCGCCGCGCAGTACTACTTCGGCACGAACGCGCACGACCTCACGCTCGCGCAGGCCGCGAGCCTCATCGCGATCGTCAACAACCCCGAGAAGTTCCGCCTCGACTACCCCGACGACGAGCTGAACGGCGCGAAGACCGTCGTCGACGGCGAGACCGTGCCCTACGCGGCCAACAAGCAACGTCGCGACTACATCCTCGACAAGATGCTCGAGCAGAAGAAGATCACCCGGGAGCAGTACGACGCGGCGATCGCCGAGCCCGTGGCTCCGAAGATCGTTCCGCCGTCGAGCGGCTGCCAGGCTTCGCCCGTCTACGCGTACTTCTGCGACTACGTGACCTGGGAGATCAAGAACAAGCTCGACGACCCCGAGACCCCCGAGAACGAGGGCGAGGAGCGGCTCGAGCGCGGCGGGCTCGACATCTACACGACCATCGACGTGGACCTGCAGAACGCCGCGTACTCGGCCGTCCACGACAACGTCCCCGCCGCCGTCGACGCCCTCGACATCGGCAGCTCGGCCGTGTCGGTGCAGGTCGGCACCGGCCGCATCCTCGCGATGGCGCAGAACACGACCTACAACGTCGACCCCGAGGTCACGGGCACCGGCTACGACGCGGTCAACTACAACGCCGGCATCGACTACGGCGGCTCCCTCGGCTTCCAGCCCGGGTCGACGTTCAAGCTCTTCACGCTCACCGAGTGGCTCAAGGAGGGGCACGCCCTCAACGAGGGCGTCGACGCCCGCAAGCGCAACAACTGGGGCACCTTCAACGACAGCTGCAACGGACCGGTGAACGCCGACGGCTGGGACCCGCGCAACGACGAGGGCCAGTCCGGCGGCTACTGGACCGCGATCGAGAACACCAGGCGCTCGTACAACACGGGCTTCGTCGCCATGGCGAAGCAGCTCGACCTCTGCGGCATCAAGAAGACGGCTGAGGCGATGATGGGCGCCGGGCGCGCAGACGGAAACCCCTTGGGCACGCCGATCAGCCAGCCCGACTGGACCTTCCAGCCCTCCGCGGTGCTCGGCACCGAGGAGATCGCCCCGATCTCGATGGCCACGGCATTCGCCACCGTCGCCTCGGGCGGACTCCAGTGCGACCCGATCGCCATCGACCGGATCACCGACGGCGAGGGCAAGGACGTCGCGGTCCCGAAGGTCGACTGCAAGCAGGCGCTGACCGCGGATGTCGCGGCCGCCGACGCCTTCGCCCTCCAGCAGGTCATGACCGGCGGCACCGGCGGCACGTCGTACGGCCGCGTGGAGCCGAGGGTGCCGATGATCGGCAAGACCGGAACGACCGACGAGGCCGAGGCGACCTGGATGAGCGGTGCCTCGTCGAAGGTCGCGACCGTCGTCGGCGTCTACAACGTGACCGGCCACGTGAACCTGCGCCAGACGGTCCTCGACAGCGGCCAGGCCTCGGATCTGCGGCACGCCATCTGGCCGAGGATCATGTCGGTCGCGGCGTCGAAGTACGGCGGCGACGGCTTCCCCGAACCCAAGCCGTCGTATCTCAACGCGCCCCAGGTGTCGGTGCCGAACGTGCTCGGGCTCGCGCCCGACGCCGCGCAGAAGGCCCTGCAGCAGGCCGGCTTCGGCTGGACGATCGCGGGCGAGGTCGACTCGGCCCAGCCGAAGGGCACGATCGGCGCGCAGAACCCGTCGGGCTCGGCAGGACGCGGGTCGATCATCACGCTGCACATCAGCCGGGGCAACCTGAGCGCCGTCCCCGACGTGACGGGCATGCAGGCCGACGAGGCCGAGGCGACGCTCGCCGCGGCCGGCTACCGGGTCGACCGCGATCGCCAGGACACCGATGACCAGTCGAAGGACGGCCTCGTCATCTCGCAGTCGCCGGGCGCCGGTGAGAACGCGAAGCAGGGCGCCAGGGTCACGATCGTGATCGGGCGATTCACCGGTGGCGACGGCGGAGGCGGCAAGCCGGGCAGCGGCACCGGCGGAAACACGTCGGAAGGCCGTTGATCGCGCCCTGCCCGCGGGATGCCTCCACCCACGGCCGCTCATACGGGCATCCGGTACGTGGTCAGCGACGGTCGAAATATCGGCTATCCTTGTTGAGGCCCTGACGGGCCACCGGGGTGTGGCGCAGCTTGGTAGCGCGCTTCGTTCGGGACGAAGAGGTCGCAGGTTCAAATCCTGTCACCCCGACCACCATGAGACCCCCTCCGATTCGGAGGGGGTCTCGTCATTTCCCGGCGAGTGTCCGACCCGATTGCTAGCGTGAGTGCCGACCCGACTCGAAAGGTGCTCATGCCCAGAATCCCTTCCCGCACTCCGCTGGCCCTGATCACGGCCCTCGGCGTGTGCCTGACCGCGATCGCGGCTCCGTCGGTCGCGATGGCCGTGCCGGTCGCGCCGACCGCAGACCGTGCGGTCTCCTCGCTCACGACCTCGGGTGAGCTCGTCATCGACGACCTGCCCGCCCCCGAGACGCCGAGCATGGGCGACTACGCCGCCGCCGACTACCTGTCCGCGGCGAGCGCGCTCCCCGATGAGCTCGCGACGGCGATCGAGACCGACCTCGGCATCACGGCCTCCGAGTATCTCGCCGGGGCCGACGCGGCCGTCGACGCCGGCGAGGTGCTCGAGTACCTCTCGACCTTGGGCGTCTCCCCCGACGAGGCCGTCCTCGACGGCACCGAGCTCACCGTCCTCGTCGACGACGCGGCGCAGGCCGAAGCGGTCGCCGCTGCCGGCGCGACGTCGGTCTACGAGCCCGTCGAGGGTATGGACGCCGACTTCTCCGACGTGACTTTCACCCCGGCGGCCGACCTCGTCGGCGGCACCGGCTGGACGTACACTTTCGTCAATCCCGACAATGGCCTCGCGTACGACTCCCTCTGCTCGGTCGGTTTCAACGGGCGCGCGACGGCGAACGGCGCGCACCAGTTCGCGACCGCCGGTCACTGCCTCGACGGCCAGTCGACGGACAGCACCCCGATCTCCGAACTCATCCAGTCGGCGCCGAACGACGCGGGCGCCTCGGTCGGCGCCTTCCTCGGTTACCGCGTCCCCGGCAGCGTCAAGTACGGCTCGAACGTCGACTCCGCGCGTGTTGCCGTGTCGGCCGGCTGGTCGCCGAAGCCGACCGTGTCGACGTGGGGCGGCGGCAAGGGCGCCCCGACGTCGGGAACGCCGGTGACCGTGCGGGGTGCGACCCCCGGCGTCGTCGGCGCCAAGCTCTGCAAGTCGGGCCGCACGACCGGGTGGACCTGCGGTTCCGTGCAGGGCTTCCAGACCGTCCAGGTCGGCGGTCGCGATGTGAACTCGGTCGTGGCGAACGTCTGCGCGATCCCCGGGGACAGCGGCGGTGCCGCGCTCGTCGGCAGCTACGCGGTCGGCATCACGTCTGGGTCGAACGCTTCCTCCACGGCGTGTGCTTCTCAGCCGCTGGCGGCCTTCTTCGCGATGACCTCGTCGCGCGGCCAGGACGTCCTCGAGTTCAACAAGGGCTGGGAGCTCTCAGTCGCAGTGAGCACGCCCAAGGTCAACACGCCCGCCTACGGACGCGCCCTCGCCGGGAGCAGCATCACCGGTTCGGTGCCCGCGGCGCCGGCCGGCACCGTCGTCTCCCTCACGGTCGACGGCGCCGTCGTCTCGTCGGCGAAGCTCACGAAGACCGGCGGCTCGTTCGCGGTGCCCCTCACCGGCGTCGCGGCCGGCGCGCACTCGTGGAAGATCGTGGCGAAGGTCGGCAAGTACTCGTCGTCGGCCGCCGTCACGGGCTCCGTGACCGTGATCGCACCGAAGGTCGATCGCCTGGCGGGAGCCGACCGCTACGCGACGGCGGTCGCGATCTCGAAGGCGGCGTTCCCGACCACGGCGCCGGTCGTCTACGTCGCCGCCGGCGATGGGTTCGCCGACGCGCTCAGCGCCGCGCCTGCAGCGGCGAAGAGTGGCGGGCCGCTGCTGCTCACCCCGAAGACGCAGCCGCCGGCCGTGCTCATCAACGAGCTCAAGCGCCTCAAGCCGAAGAAGATCGTCGTCGTGGGCGGCACGGGCGTGGTCGCATCATCGACGGCGGCGACGTTCGCGAAGATCGCGCCGGTGGGCCGCCTCGGCGGCGCCGACCGCTACGCGACGAGTCGCAAGGTCGTCGACTACGCGTTCCCGGGCACCACGACCGCGGTCTACGTCGCCTCGGGCGCGAACTTCCCCGACGCGCTCGCGGCGAGCGCGGCGAGCGGGCGGTTCGACTCCCCGGTCGTGCTCACGAACGGCATGTCGCTCGACACGGCGACGTCATCGCTCGTGAAGCGCCTCGCGCCCACGAAGATCCGCGTCGCGGGCGGCACCGCCGTCGTGTCGAACACGGTGCTCGGGTCGCTGCAGAAGCTCGCGGCCGACACGAAGCGCGTCGCGGGGGGCGATCGCTTCGCCACGGGTCTCGCCATCAACAAGGACGCGTTCTCGTCGAGCACGCGCGTGTTCGTGGCCAACGGCCTGAACTTCCCCGACGCACTCGCGGGTGCCGCCTTCGCGGGGGCGACCTCGTCGCCGCTCTACCTGAGTCAGCAGAACTGCCTCGCGAGGGGCACGCGCAACGAGTTGCTGCGCCTCGGGGCGACGCACGTGACCCTGCTCGGCGCGACCGGCGTGCTGAGCGACAACGTCGCGCGACTCAGGGAGTGCTGAACCGTCTCGACCGATCGGTGCCCCCGCGTCTTCGGACGCGGGGGCACCGTGCGTTCACCAGGAAGCCGGGGGTCACCGTGCGTTCACCGGACGCGCCCTCGAGCCGCACGTCGCACGGTCCTCGCGTTCAGGGCCGTCCGATTCCCCGCAGCTCCCATCCGGCTCCGCGCCACGCAGCGGCGTCGAGCACATTGCGGGCATCGATGACGCGCCGCCCCGCCACGAGGCGGCCGGCGTCGGCCGGGTCGAGCTCACGGTACTCGGCCCACTCGGTGACGAGCACGACGAGGTCGGCGCCGCGCAGCGCCTCGCGCGTCGACGAGACGTAATCGAGCTGCGGGTGCCTGGCCCGGGCGTTCTCGATGCCCTCGGGGTCGGTCGCGACGACCTCGGCGCCGAGACCCTTGAGCTGCACCGCGACATCCAGCGCCGGCGAGTCGCGCACGTCGTCGGACTCGGGCTTGAACGTCACCCCGAGCACGGCGATGCGCGCGCGGTGCACGCTGCCGCCGAGCGCGTCGACCGCGAGGTCGACGACCCGCTGCCGCTGCCGCAGGTTGATGGCGTCGACCTCGCGCAGGAATGCGAGCGACTCGCCCCGGCCGAGCTCTTCGGCACGGGCGGTGAAGGCCCGGATGTCCTTCGGCAGGCAGCCGCCGCCGAACCCGACGCCCGCATTGAGGAAGCGTCGGCCGATGCGCGCGTCGTGCCCGATCGCATCGGCGAGCGCGACGACGTCGGCGCCGGTGACGTCGGCGATCTCGGCCATCGCGTTGATGAAGCTGATCTTCGTGGCGAGGAAGGCGTTCGCCGCCACCTTCACGAGCTCGGCGGTCGCGTAATCCGTCACGATCCGCGGCGTGCCCGCCTCGATCGCGGCCCGGTAGACCCGGTCGAGCACCGATGCCGCGCGGCCGTCGCCGTGCGGGTCGGCGACGCCGTACACGAGCCGGTCGGGCTCGAGCGTGTCGCGCACCGCGAACCCCTCACGGAGGAACTCTGGGTTCCACGCGAGCTCGGCGTTCGGTGCGAGCACCGCCAGGCGCTCGGCCAGCCCCGCCGCGGTGCCGACCGGCACCGTGCTCTTGCCGACCACGAGGGCACCGTCGGCGAGGTGCGGGGCGAGCGCCTCGAACGCCGCATCGACGTAGCGGAGGTCGGCCGCGTGCGATGCGACCGACTGCGGAGTGCCGACGGCGAGGAAGTGCACCTCGGCGTCGGCGGCGTCGGCGATGTCGGTCGAGAAGCGAAGCCTGCCCGACGCGATGGCCGACGCGAGGATCGCGTGGAGACCCGGTTCGAAGAACGGGGGCCGCCCGGCGGAGAGCTCAGAGACCTTCGCCGCATCGACGTCGATGCCCACGACCTCGTGCCCGAGTTCGGCCATCGCCGAGGCGTGCACCGCCCCGAGGTAGCCGCAGCCGATCACCGAGATGCGCATGGCAGATCCTTTCGCGCCGGACTTCCATTCTCGCGGTCGCGACCGCTGGCCGCGCGCAGCAGCCGTTCGAGCGGTCCTCGGCCGAGCCACCGCCGCCAGCACCAGGCGAACACCATGGAGCCGACGATGAGCCCGATCGTGAGTGCCCACGAGTCGTCGGTGAGGTAGCCGTTCTCGACGCGTTTCGCGGCCGAGATCACGACGAGGTGCAGCGTGTAGACGCTGAGCGGCATCGATCCCATCGCGGTGACCGGCGACAGCACCGCCCCCGCGACCCGGCGCACTGCCGGTCGCGCGAGCGCGGTCAGGGTCACCATCGCGGCGACGATCACGAGCCCCACGCCGACGTTGCCGACCGCCAGGGCGGACGCCGACACGGCGTGCGCGAACACCGGAGCAGTGGCATCCGCCTCTTCGGGCAGCAACCTGGTGAGGGGAAGCATGACGACCGCGGCGATCGCGCCGACCAGCGCGTACCGCGCGACGACCCGTGGCGCCGACGCGCCCGAGCGCGCGAGGCCGAGCCCGATGAGCATGACCGGCACCCAGATGATGACCGGGTACGCGCCCGTGAGCGCCCAGTCGACGAGCAGTCCGGCATCGCCGTCACCCGCGGCGACGATCTCGGGGTTGTACTGGGCCGCGGTCGCGACGCCCGGTGCGATCGCGAGCAGCACCGCCCCGAGCGCGAGCGCGACGCGCGCCGGGAGGAACAGCAGCGGCAGCATGAGGAGGAACGCGACGCCGTAGACGTCGAGGATGATGTAGACGAGCGGCTGCAGCGTCACGGCGATCACCAGCCCGAGCGCGATGAGGATGAGCGCCCGCACCGTGATCTGCCGCCGCAGCACTCCTCGCCCCTCGGCGATCGGACGCGTGCCGCCCGAGATGAAGCCGAGCCCGAAGCCGGCGGTGAGCGCGAAGAGCAGCCGTGGCCGCTCGTCGGCCATCGCGATGAGCTCGGCGGCCTCGGGCGAGGCGACGGCGGGGGCCACGTGCGCGATGAACATGCCGATGAGGGCGATTCCGCGTGCCGCGTCGATGCCGTCGACTCGCGCGGGCGCGGCGGCGCGCGCCCGGACGCGCCCCGTCCGTACGCCCGGCGTGGTGCTCACCGTACGACGATCGTCGGCGCCTCGAGGCGCGAGAGCACCCCGTGGCTGACCGAACCGAGCAGGAACCGCGCGATCGCCCCACGGCCGTGGCTGCCGACGACGAGCATCTCCGCGGCCGCGGCGGCCTCGGCGAGCGCGGTCACGGGGTCACCGGCCTCGACGCGTCGATCGACCTCGAGACCCGGGCGGTCGGCGAGCACGGGGGCCAGTGTGTCGTCGAGCACTTCGCGCGCCGCGTCGGTGAGGTCGTCGACTGCGACCATCGCCGGGCCGTACCCGTACTCGCCGCCGGCCATGAGCGCCATGTCCCACGCGTGCACCGCGACGAGCGGCACGGCGCGGCGTTCGGCCTCGTCGACCGCGAAGGCGAGCGCGCGGGCGCCGACCTCGGAGCCGTCGACCCCGATGACGACGCCGCGACGACCCGAGACGTCGATGTCGGGAACGACCGCCACGGGCGCCTCGCTCGCGGCGGCGATCCGCAGGCTGTGCACTCCTCGGCGGCTCGGGCGCTTGCCCCCGTGCCAGTCGCTGCCGACGACGAGCAGCTCTGCGCCCTTCGACCGGGCGGCGAACACCTCGACGGGTGAGCCCTGTTCGAGATCGGTCGCGACCTCGAGCTGCGGATCGACGTCGAGCGCGACCGTCGCCGCGTCGGCGAGCGATGCCCGTGCCCGATCGAGCGCCGCGAGCAGGAGCTTGGCGTCGCCCGTGGCCTCGACGGCGCTGTCGACGACGTGCACGAGGCGCAGCGACGAGCGATGCGCCGACGCGCGCTCGGCGGCCCAGCGCACGGCCCTGAGGCCGGCGCTCTCGGCGGTGCTGACTCCGACGACGACTTCGCTCATGCGGCGGCCCTCCTGCCTCCATCATCACGCGGATGCCGCGACGGCACCACCCTCGCCGTCGAACGGCCCCGTCCGCCGAGCGGCCCCGGCCGCGGCATCCCCGTCAGTGACGGCCGTTCAGCACGCCGCCCGACTCCTGGAGGTAGCAGACGCCGCACAGCGACTCGTAGGCGACCTCGACGCCGTCGATGGCGACCTGGTCGCCGTCGAAGATGTACCGGCCGTCGACCCGGCGGCCGTTGAAGATCGCCTTGCGGCCGCACCGGCAGATGGTCTTGAGCTCCTCGAGCGAGTGCGAGATCTCGAGCAGGCGCCGACTGCCGGGGAACGCGACGGTCTGGAAGTCGGTACGGATGCCGTACGCGAGCACCGGGATGCCGTCGATGAGCGCGATGCGCAGCAGGTCGTCGACCTGGTCGGACGACAGGAACTGCGCCTCGTCGACGAGCAGGCAGCTCACGTCGCGCCCGGCCTCCTCGATCACGCGCGTTCGATGCCCCTGGAACCGGTCGAGCACCGGCACGCCGGGCTCGATGACGAAGTCGACCTCGCGAACGACCCCGAGCCGCGAGACGATGTCGCGGTCGCCCTTCGTGTCGATCGCGGGCTTCGCGAGCAGCACGCGGTGGCCCCGCTCCTCATAGTTGAACGCCGCCTGGAGCAACGCCGTCGACTTGCCGGAGTTCATCGCCCCATAGCGGAAGTACAGCTTCGCCATCTACTCGAGGAACCCGTCTTCGGCGGCGCGACGGATGAGCTCGGCCTTGCGGCTGGCCGGCTTGCCCACCTTCGCGTACTTCTCGCGCACGCGCCGGAGGTACGTCTTCGCGGTCTCGTAGCCGACGTCCATGCGCTGGCCGACCTCGAGGGTGCTGAGCCCCTGCGCGTAGTAGCGCAGCGCCTTCTCTTCGGCGGGGCTCAGGTGCACGCCCGACATCGTCGTCGTCGGGCTGTGGGTGCCGCCCGAGCCGGTGGAACGGGGATGCCGCGGCAGGCGCTCGCCGCGCATGACGCGCCGCGCGTAGTCGACGAGGGTCTCGGCGGGCAACGTCTTCGACACGAAGCCGGCGGCACCGGCGGCCATGCTGCGCTCGCGCGACTCCTCGTCGTCGAGTGCGGTCACGACGATGACCCGGGCGCCCGCGGCACGGCACGCCCGGATGCGCGACTCGATCGACACGCTGTCGCTGTCGCCGAGCTGCAGGTCCATCAGCACGAGCTCGACCGGGAAGGCGGGGCTGCGCACGAGGTCCATCCACGAGGTCGCCGTGACGACGACCTCGAAGTCGGGCGCGAGGTCGGCGAACCACCGGGCCAGGCTGTCGACGATCAGCCCGTGATCGTCGAGGATCGCGAGTCGATGGCGCGGCGTCGATGCCGGTTCAGTCGATGACATATCTCAGCTCCACCCTCACATTCTCGCGCGTCGAGACCGATTCGGCACCCAACGCCACAGCGCGAGCCACGGCGACGAAGCGATCGAGCTCGCGCTTGGCGGGCGGACGCCCCGCCGGATCGGCGACGATGCGGATCAGTCCGCCCTCGGGCTCTGGCGCGAGGGCCACGCTCACGCGCTCCGAGCGGCCCGTCTCGGCGAGCCAGGTGATGAGCGCGGTGATCGCCGAACGCTGGTCGTCGCCGAGCAGGTCGGCGGCGCCGGCCGGGTCGTCGACGAGCGTCTCGACCCCGCGGCTGGCCCGGAGGTTCGCAGCGAGGTCGTCGAGCCAGGTCGACTCGATGCCCGCACGCAGCGCCCGGCGCAGCTCTTCGGCGAGCTCGCGGGCGCGATCGGCGTCGGCCACCGAGATGCGCTCGGCGGTCATCACGCCGGCCAGGAACGGCAGCACCTCGCGACCGAGCACCGAGACCCGGCTCTGCTGCACCGACCGGGCGATCCCGGCACGGAGCTCGGCGTCGCGCTGGAGCGCCGCCCGGTTGGCTTCGCGCTGCCACGCGAGCGTCTCGGCGATGATCGCGTACGCGTAGCCGGCAGCCGCCGCCGACAGGGCGATGACGGGAGCCGCGTTGACCGCGATGAGCGCGGCCACGGGGGCGTCGGCGAGGACGTAGGCCGAAGCACCCACGACGAGGATCGACAGCACGATCGATGCGAGCACACCGGCGAGGGCGAGCGAGAGCCACGTGCAGAACGGCGCGACCGAGAGGATCAGCATGCCGATCACGACGGGGCCGAAGTCGTCGTAGAGGTACTGGTTCGACCCGACGGTGCTCATGTACTCGGCGATGGCCGCCCCCACCGCCAGGGTCACCACGAGCCACAGCCGTTCGGCGGTGAACGGGGCGCGCGACGGCGACGCCGACACCGCGGCGACCACGCCTGCCGCGGCGACGAGCACGATCGACGCGATCGCGGCGACCGGGGCGACGATCTCGGTGCGATGCACCCAGGTGAGCGCGAGCGAGGTGCCCAGGGCGAGCACGGCGCCGATGACGACGATGGGGGCGGCGGTGATCGCCCCGATCGGGTCGGCCTCCTGCTGGGTCAGTCGCATCGGATCAGGCACCCCCCTCGGGAACGGTCAGCACGATCGTCGTGCCGATGCCCTTCGTCGACCACAGCCTGACCGTGCCCTCCTGCTGCTCGATGCGCGCTCGGATCGAGGTGCGCAGGCCGATGCGGTCGTCGGGCACGGCGGATTCGTCGAAGCCGACGCCGCTGTCCATGACGGCGACCGTCACCTCTCCCCCGCCGAGGCCCAGCGCGAGCTCGGCCTCGTCGACGCCCGCGTGGCGCGCGACGTTGATGAGGCACTGCGCGACGGCGGCGTCGAGTGCCTCGGCCCGCGCCGGGCCGAGCACGTGCAGCACCCCGACGTCGCCCGTGACGCGTACGGTGAGGCCGGCGTGCTCGGCCGCGGTGAACGCCTGCACGAGCCCCGCGGAGCCGTCGTCGGTCGACGTACCGGCGCCCGGGCCTTCCTGCGCGTGCGAGGCGGGGGCGGTCTGCGTCGACGAGCGTCTGGCCGCACCGCGACGCCGGCCGCGGCCGGTGCTGGTCGCGAGCGTGTCGTCGGCGCCGTCGGGGATGCCGCCGGCCGACCCGTTCCCGGCCGCGGCGACCGTCGTGCCCGCGCCGCCGGGTCTCGCGGCCACGGGCGCGGTGGGCCGCGCGGCCGCTCTCGTACCCGTCGTCGGCCCGGCGTGGTCGATGGCCCAGTCACGACCGACGATGAGGCCGAGGTCTTGCCTGATGCCGGCGCGGAGACGCTCGTCGACGGCACCCGAGCCGGCGGCGGCGATCGCGATGAGGTGACTGAGCGCCGTGTCGTGCAGTCGGGCGGTCGCCCGCAACTCGTAGTCGTGGCGGATCGCGAGCTCGCGCGTCTGCTGGCTCGCCCGGTGCAGCCCGGTCTCCTGTCGCGCGTCGGAACGTCGAGAGATGCCGTCGAAGACCCGCACCACGAGGAGGATGCCGAAGGCGGCGGCCGCGGCGGTGTTCGGCTGGTACACGCCGCCGACGATCGCGACGCCGAGGAACATCGCCGCCTCGCCGAGCGCGTATCCGAGGGTCGCCCACACGATCGCGATGAGCGACCCGGTGCCGGCGCCGCCGACGAGCAGCAGCGCGATGCGGGGCAGGGCGAGCAGGGCGTTGTTCGTCGACTCGAAGCCGCCGGGTCGCATGATGATCACGGTGAGCGCGATGACGACGCCGGTGCCGACAGCGAGCGCGAGCACCGTGAGCGTGACCGTGGGGAAGCGCGCGACGGCGGCCAGAGCGAGTGCCATGACCGCGGAGAACGCGGCGCCCGCCCAGCCGCCGGGGGCATCGCCGACGGTCGCGACGATGATGCCGACCGACATCGAGATGGCGAGGCACGCGAAGGCGGCGCAGTGGCCGGCGAAGGCGAGCGCGCGGCTCAGGCTGTCGCGTGCGAGGTGCCCCGGCAACCCCAGGCTCATCGTGAACCTCCACAACTCGCGACGCCGGCCCGATCACGCCATCTGGATCGGGCTCTGCGAATTATCCCAGTTCTGCGCGCTTCCGCGCATCCGGGCAGGTTCGCGATCGTGTTCGCGCACGGTGACGGTCGCTCAGAACAGCATCGCGGGATCGCTCGGCGCCGCGATCTCGAGCGGGAGTTCGGCGCCCGACCGCGGTGCCGACGGACGTGTGCCGCCGCGCAGTGCGGATGACCGGACTCCGCCCGTGACCGGGTCTTCCATGCCGCGGGTGAGGCCGTGCGCACGGATGAGCGGCTGCATGCGCTGCCCGAGCCACCGCCGGTACTCCTTCGGCGCATAGGCGTTGTTGCCGTAGTACATCGACCGGTATTTCGAGACGAGTTCTGGGTGTTCGCGCTCGAGCCACTGCATGAACCACGGCTTCACGGCACCGCGCAGGTGCAGCGCCGTGTACAACACGCTCGAGGCGCCCGCCGCCTTGGCTTGCCGGAGCGCCTCGTCGAGATGCGCCCTGGTGTCGGTGAGGTACGGCAGGATCGGCATGAGGAAGACCGCGCAGTCGAGACCGGCCTCGCGCACCGCGGTGACCGTCGCGAGCCTCGCCTTCGTCGAGGGCGTGCCCGGCTCGATCGACTGCTGCAGCTCGTGGTCGTAGACCGCGATCGACATCGCGACGTCGACGGTCACGTGTTCGGCGGCCGCCGCGATCTTGGGCAGGTCGCGCCGCAGCAGTGTGCCCTTCGTCAGGATGCTGAACGGCGTGCCGCTCGTCGTGAGCTCGTCGATGATGCCCGGCATGAGCTCGTAGCGACCCTCGGCCCGCTGGTACGGATCGGTGTTCGTTCCGAGCGCGACCGACTCGTGCCGCCACGACGGACGCGCGAGCTCGCGCCGCAGCACCTCGGCGACGTTCACCTTCACGATGATCTGCCGATCGAAGTCGTCGCCCGCGTCGAGGTCGAGGTAGCTGTGGGTCGGGCGGGCGAAGCAATAGACGCACGCGTGACTGCACCCCCGATAGGGGTTGATGGTCCACCCGAACGGCATCATCGACTGGCCCGGCACCCGGTTCAGCGCCGACTTCGCGAGGATCTCGTGGAAGGTGATGCCCGCGAACTCGGGCGTCTGCACCGAGCGCACGAGGTTGTTGAGCCGTGCGAGGCCGGGCAGCGCGTCGACCTGGTCGACACCCAGTTCCTGCCCGCTCCACCTCACCGATCCATTCGAACATGTATTCGAATCGTGCGCAACCTGATGTCTGAATTCCTCGAACGACGGGGTGGATGCCTCGGGGCGACGCCGAGGCATCCACCGGGTCAGCCCGTGACCGAGGTCGGCACGGCGGCCCCCGCGTGCAGCTCGAGCCGCTCCCCCGCCCACCGCCGGCGCAGCCAGCGGTCGTGGCTCGCGATGACGACCGCCCCGGGGTAGCCGCCGAGCGCGTCCTCGAGGTCGGTCGCGAGTGCGAGCGAGAGGTGGTTCGTCGGCTCGTCGAGCAGGAACACGTGCGGCGGCCGTGCGATCACGAGCGCGAGCGCGAGGCGTCGCTGCTGCCCGACCGAGAGCGCCCCCACCGGCCGATCGAGGTCGCGCAGGGCGATGAGCCCCAGGCCCGCGAGCGGCACCTGTTCGGCCCGCCGCTCGCCGAGCACCCGCTCGTACAGGGCGCGCGGGGTCGCCGAGGGGTCGGCGAAACGCACGTCCTGCTCGAGCAGCTGCACGCGGAGGCCCTTGCGCCGCCGCAGCGTGCCGCGGTCGGGCGCGAGCTCGCCCGCGAGCACGCCGAGCAGGGTCGACTTGCCCGCGCCGTTCGCACCGGTGACGAGCAGCCGGGCGAGCGGCGCGAGGTTCAGCTCATCGATGCGCAGGCGCCCCTCGACGACGACGTCGCCGAGCTGCACGAGCGAGCCGGCCTCGTCCTCGAGTGCGTGCGACCCCGTCGGGATGCCCGCGAACGCGAGCGGTGCCGGCGGCTTGGGCAGCTGCTCGCGCTCGAGCACCTCGAGGCGCTGCTCGGCGTTGCGCACCCGTCGGGAGACCGTACGGGCGACGTTCTCGCCCTTGAAGTGCCGGATGTACTTGTCGTTGTCGGTCGCGGCCCGCCCGTAGGCGACGTTGCGCGCGGTCTCGGCGACGGCAGCGCGGAGACGCTTCAGCTCCTCCTGCTCGTCGTCGTACTGGTGCTGCCAGCGCGTGCGCTCATCGGCCTTGACCGCGAGGAACTCGCTGAACCCGCCGCCGAACACCGTGCCGCCCGACGCACTCAGCACGTCGCCCCGGTTGACGTTGCGACGGCCCACCCCGTCTCGCCCGATGCCCTCGGCGGCCGCGTGCGCCGCGGCGATCGCGCCCTGCCGGCCCGGGTCGAGGTCGATCAGGCCCGTGGCGGCCCGGTCGAGGAAGGCGCGGTCGTGGCTCGCGAACAGCACGGGCCCCCGCCAGGCGCGAAGCCGAGACTCGAGGAAGTCGGCCGCGTCGTCGTCGAGGTGGTTCGTGGGCTCGTCGAGCAGCAGCCCCTCGGGAGCCGACAGCAGCAGCGCCGCGAGGGCGAACCGCGAGCGCTGCCCGCCCGAGAGCTCGTCGATGCGCCGGTCGAGCGAGAGTCCGGCGACGCCGAGCCCCTCGAGCAGCTCGTCGCGTCGCGACTCGGCCGACCAGACCTCGGCCCGCTCGGCCGCGTCGAGCGCCGCCGAGTACCGGGCCGATGCCGCATCGGCATCGTCGGCGCCGAGCGCGGCGGCCGCGTCGTCGAGCTCGCGCTCGATCGCGCGGACCTCGGCGAGGGCCGCCTCGAGCACGAGCCCGACGCGCTCGTCGGGGGCGAACGGGACCTCCTGTTCGAGGAGCCCCGTGCGGCGCGGCCGCGTCAGCCTGCCCGAGACGGATGCCTCGTCGGGAAGCCCGACGGACGAGGCATCCGTACCCCCGGCGAGCAGCCTGAGGAGCGTCGACTTGCCCGCCCCGTTCTCGCCGATGAGGCCGACCCGCTGGCCGGGTGCCACGGAGAAGCCGAGATCGGTGAAGATGCGCCGATCGGGATAGGAGACCGAGAGTCCGTCGGCCCGGAGATGGTTGGAAGTGGAAAGCTGTACCGGCATGGGAGACCGCCCTTCGCGGGAGGCCTCCGAACGGTCGACGCCCTGGCGGCGACAGGCGGTTCACCCGGCGCACCGGCGACGGGCGACGCTCGCGCGTCGCCCCGCATGCCGGCCGCGGTCGCGGCGACCGTTCGGAGGCGGAGAGTGGAGTCCCGCCGGGCATTGCCGAGATGGGTGCGCACAGCGCCGTCGCGATCAGTGGAGGTTCGTCAACCTCACGAGCACACCCGTTGTCTACGGCGCCTCAGGCGCGGGACGATGGGATGTACTCACTTCATAGCGGGAACGACCGTAGCAGACGGTCGTTCCCGAACGCAAGGGCGGGGTGCTCAGGCCGTGAGGCCGAGCACCTCGGCGGTCGACTTCAGCGACGCCTCGGCGGCCGCCGGGTCGTCGGAGAGGCGCGTGCCGTAGCTCGGGATCATCTCGCGCAGCTTCGGCTCCCACTCGGCGATGCGGTCGGGGAAGCAGCGGCCGAGCAGGTCGAGCATGATCGGCGCGGCCGTCGAGGCGCCCGGCGAGGCGCCGAGCAGGCCCGCGATCGTGCCGTCGGCTCCCGTGATGACCTCGGTGCCGAACTGCAGCACGCCGCCCTTCTTGCCGTCCTTCTTCATCACCTGCACGCGCTGGCCCGCGGTGATGAGCTCCCAGTCGCCGGTCTTGGCCGTGGGCATGAACTCGCGCAGCGCCTTCATCTTCTTCTCGCGGTTCGCCATGAGCTCGCCGACGAGGTACTTGACGAGGTCGAAGTTCTTGAGCCCGACCTGGATCATCGGCCAGATGTTGTGCAGGCGGATCGAGAACGGCAGGTCGAACCACGTGCTCGTCTTCAGGAACTTCGGCGTGAAGCCGGCGTAGGGCCCGAACAGCAGCGCCGTCTCGCCGTCGACGACGCGGGTGTCGAGGTGCGGCACCGACATCGGCGGGGCGCCCACCGCGGCCTTGCCGTAGACCTTGGCCTGGTGCTGGGCGACGATCTTGGGGTCGGTCGTGCGGAGGAACTGGCCTGAGATCGGGAACCCGCCGAAGCCCTTGATCTCGGGGATGCCCGAGTGCTGCAGGAGCGCGAGCGCGCCGCCGCCGGCCCCCACGAACACGAAGCGCGCGCGCACGGTCTTCGGGGTGTTGCCGACGGTGTGGCGCAGCCGCAGCTTCCACGTGCCGTCTTTCTGGCGCTTGAGCCAGGTGACCTGGTGGTTCGTCTGGATCGACGCGCCGCGCCGCTCCATGTCCTCCATGAGGTACTTCGTGAGCGCGCCGAAGTCGACGTCGGTGCCCGCCTCGATGCGGGTCGCGGCGACTCGCGCCTTCGGGTTGCGCTTCTTCGCGAGCAGCGGGGTCCACTCGGCGATGCGCTCGAGGTCTTCGGTGTACTCGAGGTCGGGGAAGAGCGGCTGGTCCTTCAGCGCCGCGACGCGCTTGCGCAGGTACTCGATGTTGGCCGCGCCGCGCACGAAGGTCATGTGCGGGGTGGAGTTGATGAAGTTGTTCGGCTCGGGCAGCGCGCCCTGCGCGACGAGGTAGGCCCAGTACTGGCGGCTCACCTGGAACTGCTCGTTGATCGAGACGGCCTTCGCGGCGCTCACGCTGCCGTCGGGGTTCTCGGGCATGTAGTTGAGCTCGCAGAGGGCGGCGTGACCGGTGCCGGCGTTGTTCCACGCGTTCGAGGACTCCTGCGCCACCTCGCCGAGACGTTCGTAGAGGCGGATCGTCCAATCGGGCTGCAACTGGGAGATCAGGGAGCCGAGCGTCGCGCTCATGATGCCCCCGCCGATCAGCACGACGTCGACGGTTTCCTCTGAATTCACGGATTCCAGTCTAGATGGGCGCAGAGGGTGCCCTTGACCGCGCTACGCTACGCTGCGCGTCAGCCCAGCTGCGGCAGCCCCCGCTCGTCGAGCGGCCAGCCGGGGTTGTGCGCGAGCTCCCACAGGTTGCCGTCGAGGTCGGCGACGTACCCGCTGTAGCCGCCCCACTCGGTCTCGGCCGGCGCCTTCGAGATCGACCCGCCCGCGAGCACCCAGTCGCCGACCGCGTCGTCGACCTCTTCGCGCGACGAGAGGTTGATGGCGAGCGCCACGGCCCGGAACCCGGGGGCATTGGCATGGAACGTGGGCAGCGCCGCATCTTTCGCGAGCTCCGCCGTCTCCCACAGGGCGACGACGCCGCCGGGCGTCGCGAAGAAGGCGATCTCGCCCGGCACCGACGACTTGGCCTCGTGCCAGCCGAGCCGGTGGTAGAACGCGGTCGCCGCCTCGACGTCGGCGACGCCCAGGGTCACGAGTGAGAAGCGCTGCGGGATGCTCATGGGGCGAGCGTACGCCCCGCCGCCGACGCCGTCACGTGCCGCGATCCGCCGACCCGGTCGGTTCAGGCGTCGAGGAGCACCTCGTCCGGGGCGGTCGCGGCCGACACCGCGGCCCGTGCCCGCACGAGCTCGGCGCCGTCGGCGCCCGCGGCGGCGAGGCCGAGCAGCGCCGCGCCGACGATGGGCGCCTCGTCGACGATGCGCACGCGGGCGAGCGGCGCGACCGCCGCGAGATCGGCACGGATGCCGCTGAGCAGGCGCTCATCTCCCGACCGGGCGATGCCGCCGCCGAGCACGACCGGCACCGCGCGGTCGAGCAGCCCGAGTCGGGTGAGGCAGGCCCGGGCGAAGTCCGCGAGCTCGGTCGCCTGACGCTCGACGAGGGCGATCGCGACCGCGTCGCCCGCCGTCGCCGCGGCGAACACGGCCGGGGCGAGGTCGATCAGCTCCGAGGCATCCCGATCGCCGAGATGCAGGCCCTCGATCAACTCGCCGACGGAGCCGACGCCGAGGCGCCGCTCGATCTCGCCGACGAGGGCCGTCGCCGGGCCGCGCCCGTCGACGGCGCGCGCGGCGTGCCACAGCACCTCCTCGCCGAGGCCCGATCCGCCGCCCCAGTCACCCGACAGGTGACCGAGCGAGGGGAATCGCACCTCGGCGCCGTCGGCGCGAAGCCCGATCGCGTTCACGCCCGTGCCGCAGACGATCGCGACGGCGTCGGGTTCGTCGGTTCCGGCGCGCAGGAGGGCGTAGAGGTCGTTGTCGACCGTGAGCGACGCCGCCGCCCAGTCGTGCCCGGCGACGGCCGTCCGGTAGCGAGCGATCTCGATCGGCAGGTCGAGGCCCGAGAGGTACAGGCCCGCGTGCGCGACCCGCCGCTCCCCCGCGACCGCCCGCACGAGCGCGTCGACGACCGCGACCGACGCCTCGAGTCCCTCGAAGTGCGGGCTCGAGCCGGGGCCGCGGCGATGGGCGATGACCGTGCCGTCGAGCTCGAGCGCGACGGCGTCGGTCTTGGACCCGCCGCCGTCGACCGCCACCACGATCGGGGCGTCGGGGGTCACGCCCACTCCAGGAAGCGCGCATTCTCGGCGAGGAGCAGGTCGGTCAACCGTTCGGCGCGATCGTGCTGCAGCACGAGCGGATGGGCCCGCATCGCCCGCAGCACGCGGTCGCGACCGCCGTGCACGGCCGCGTCGAGCGCGAGACGCTCGTAGCCCGCGACCGCGGCGACGAGCCCAGCGAGGTCGTCGGGCAGCGCCGCGACCGGCTCCGCGACGAATCCGCCGTCTCGGAACAGGGCGGGCACCTCGATGACGTGGTCGTCGGGCAGGAACGGGAGCACCCCGTCGTTGCGCAGGTTCACCACTCGGGCGCGATCGGCGCCGCCGCGCATCGCCGCGAGCAGCTCGATCGCCGCCTCCGAGTAGAACGCACCGCCGCGGCCCTCGAGTGCCGCGGGCTTCTCGTACTGCGAGTCGTCGGCGTAGAGCTCGAGCAGCTCCCGCTCGATCGCCTGCACCGCCTCGGCGCGGGTGGGCTCCGCGAGCTGTTCGCGCAGCACCTCGTCGTGCGCGTAGTAATAGCGCAGGTAGTACGAGGGCACGACGCCGAGCTGGGTGAGCAGCTCGGGCGCGAGGTGCACCTCGCCGGCGAGGTCGCCGAGCCGGCCGGCGAGCAGCTCGGGCAGCCGATCGCGACCGTCGATCGTGACGCTGCGCTCCCACGTGAGGTGGTTGAGCCCGACGTGGCCGAGGTGCACGCGGTCGTGCTCGACGCCGTAGAGCGACGCGTACCGGCGCTGGAACCCGATCGCGACGTTGCAGAGTCCGACCGCGCGATGACCCGCCTCGAGGAGGCCCCGGGTCACGATGCCGACGGGGTTCGTGAAGTCGATGATCCACGCGTCGGGCGCGGCGTGCCGGCGCACCGCCTCGGCGATGCGCAGCACGACGGGAACGGTGCGGAGGGCCTTCGCGAGCCCGCCGGGGCCCGTCGTCTCCTGCCCGATGCAGCCGACCTCGTGCGGCCAGGTCTCGTCGGCGTGGCGCGCGTGCTGCCCGCCGACGCGCAGCTGCACGAGCACGGCGTCGGCATCGGCGACCCCCGCGACGAGGTCGGTCGTGGCGACGACCCGGGCCGGGTGGCCGGCGTGCGCCAGCATGCGCCGCGACATCCCGGCGACGAGCGAGAGCCGCGCCTCGTCGGGATCGACGAGGCGCACCTCCTCGAGCGGGAGAGTCTCGCGCAGGCGCGCGAAGCCGTCGATGAGCTCGGGCGTATAGGTCGAACCTCCGCCGATGATGGCGAGCCTCATGGTCACCCCTTCACTCCGGTCATGGTGATGCCCTCGACGAAGACGCGCTGGGCGAAGAAGAAGACGAGCACGACGGGCACCGTGACGAGCAGCGTCATCGCCATCGTGAGGCCCCAGTCGGTGCCGTGGATGCCCCGGAACGAGGCGAGGCCGTACGCGACCGGCCACGCCGACGAGTTCTCGGACGTGTACAGGAGCGGACCGTAGTAGTCGTTCCAGGAGTGGAAGAACATGAAGATCGCGGTCGCGGCGATGCCGGGCTTCGCCATCGGCACCATCACTCGCGTGAGCACGCCCCACTCGCCGTTGCCGTCGATGCGCGCGGAGTCCGCGTACTCGGCGGGAATGGTGAGGAAGAACTGCCGCAGCAGGAAGATCGAGAACGCGTCGCCGAGCAGGTTCGGCAGGATGAGCGGCCACAGCGTGCCGGTGAGGCCGAGCTGCGACCACATGACGTAGATCGGGATCGCCGTCACCTGCGGCGGCAGGAGCATCGCGATGATGATGGCCGTGAAGACCAGGTTCGCGCCGCGGAAGCGGATCTTCGCGAGGACGTAGGCGGCCGGAACGCTCGAGACCAGCATGAACGCCGTGGCGAGGACGGCGTAGAACGTCGAGTTGCCGAACCACAGCGCGAGCGGCACCTCGGTGAACGCCTTCGTGTAGTTCGACCACTGGAACGGGTCGGGCCAGAACGAGGCCGTGAGCGTCTGCTCACTGGACATGAGCGACGTGAGCCCGACGAAGACGATCGGGGCGACGAAGAGGATCGCGAGCGCGACGAGGAGCGCGTTCTCGGCGATCCAGGCGAGGGTCGAGCGGATTCTCATGCGGCGTTCTCCGGGGTGAAGGCCTTGAACCGTCGCAGCAGGAGCACGAGCAGCACGCTCGCCACGACGAACAGGATGACCGCGAGCGCCGACGCGTATCCGAGCTGGTAGTTCGCGAAGCCGCGCACGTACAGCCACTGCGTGTAGGTGAGCAGGGAGTTGTCGGGGTAGCCGAGCGCCGAGCCGGTGCCCTCGCCGACGACCGCCTTGCCATTGGCGACCGTCGAGGCGACGGCCGCCTCGGTGAAGTACTGGAGTGCCGCGATGACGCCCGTGATGACCGCGAACAGCAGCACGGGGCGGATGTTCGGCAGCGTCACGTAGCGGACCTGCTGGAACCCGTTGGCACCGTCGAGCGAGGCGGCCTCGTACTGCTCGCGCGGAACGTCGAGCAGCGAGGCCAGGAAGATGATCATGATGTCGCCCATCACCCAGATGCCGAGGATCACGAGGGACGGCTTCGACCAGGCCGGGTCGTTGAACCACAGCGGTCCGGGGATGCCGAAGAGCTTCAGCACCTGGTTGACGGGACCAGTGCCCGGGTTGAACAGGAACACGAATGCGACGACCGAGGCGACGGGCGGCACGAGCGCGGGCAGGTAGAAGATCGTGCGCCAGACGCCGGCGACGCGCTTCGCCCGCACGAGGAGCCCGGCGATGCCCAGGGCGAAGATGATCTTGATCGGCACGAGGAAGACCACGAACCAGAGGGTGTTGAGGGTCGCGACCCAGACCTTCGGGTCCTGCGTGAACAGGTAGGTGTAGTTGCGGAGTCCGATCCACTCGGGCGGCGACACGAGGTCGTAGCGCGTGAACGAGTAGTAGACCGAGGCCACGAGCGGGTAGACGAAGAAGATCGCGAGGCCGAGCAGGGCGGGCGCGAGCATCGACAGGACGACGAGGTTGCGCCGTCGGCGAGGCCCGCGGGGGCGGGCGACGGTCGCCGTCGCCCGCCCCCGGGCAGTGCGTACTGCAGTGGTCACCGGACTACGGACCGGTCACGAGGGCGAGCTGGTCGTTGATCGCCGTGTCGACGTCGTCGAGGCCCGCCTGCAGGTCGTCGACCGAGCCGTCCTGGTAGGTGTTCCAGAAGTCCTGGAACGTCTGCTGGTATCCGGCGCCGAGCGGGCTCGGCGGCGTCGTCGACGAGTTCGGGTCCTTCATGATGTCGAGGAAGGTCGTGAACTGGTCGGGCAGGTCGAGGTCGGGGCTCGCGAGCGCGTCGGCCGTCGTCGGCACGTTCTTCAGCCCGTTCGCGAGCTTCACGATCGCATCGGTGTCGGTGGTCAGGTACTTCAGCAGCGCCCAGGCGAGCTCGGGCTGCTTCGACCCCTTCGAGATGCCGGCGATGTTGCCCGTGATGTACCCGGCGCCGTACAGGTCGTCCTTGCCGTCGAGCACGGGCATGGGCGCGGTTCCGTAGTTCAGGTCGGGAGCCTGGTCGGCGATGAACGCCGTGCGGTACTCGCCGTCGAGGTTCATCGCGACGGAGCCCTTCTGGAAGGCGTTGTCGGCCGAGAACTCCTGGCCGAGCCCCGAGGTGAAGGTGTTCAGCTTGTCGTAGCCGATCTTCTGGACGTAGGCCTCCTGCCACTCCATGAGCTCGTTCCACGTGCCCGACGAGCCGACCGCACTCGTGCCGTCGTCGTTGAGCCACACGCCGCCGGCCATCGGCCCGTAGTGCGCGGCCGAGTTCTCGGCCCAGCCCATCATCGGGTTGAAGCCGAGCGTCTTGATGCTGCCGTCGTCATTGTAGGTCGTGAGCGCGTCGGCCATCGTCTCGAGCTCGCCGAGCGTCTTCGGCGGCTCCGAGAAGCCGGCCGCGCTCAGCAGGTCCGTGTTGTAGTACAGGCCGTACGCGTCGGCGAGCACGGGCATCGAGCACCGCACGCCGTCGAACTCGGTGTAGCTCTTCACGATGTCGGGGAACTGCCCGAGGTCGACGCCGTCGCGTTCGATGACGTCGCCCAGGTCGCGGAACGCCCCGGTCGAGCAGAAGTTGCCGACGATGTCGGTCGAGTAGCTGAGGCCGAGGTCGACCTTGCTGCCCGTCGCGATCGCCTTGCGGAGCTTCTCGTCGTCCTGGCCGGAGTGGACCTCGACCGTCACACCGGGGTTCTCCTGCTCGAAGTCGTCGACGACGGACTGGATGACATCGGCCTCCCGGTCGGAGAAGAAGTGCCAGAAGGAGACGGTTCCCTCGAGCTCCTTCGGCGCGGTCGTGGCGAAGTCGGTGCCGCTCGTGTCGGACGAGCAGCCGGACAGCGCGAGCGCTGCGGCGGTGGCGAGGGCCGTCGCGATCGCGACGGTGCCGGCCAGTGATCGATTTCTCATGATGTCCTCATTGGTGCGGTTGATGCGGGTGGGATACGTGTGCAACTGCGGTGGTGCGTTCGTTCACGGGTGCAACTGAGGTGGTGCGTTCGTCTCACGCGATGAGGGAACTGACGTCGTCGAGGAGCGATGCACGCACCTCGGCGACGAGTCGGTCGCGGGCGCCGCGGAGCACGGGATGCTCCTCGACGCTCGTCGCGACGACGTCGGGTGACCAGCGCGTCGTGCGCCGGAGGGCGGACCGCACGGCGTCGGCGAGGGCCTTGCCGCCGGCCGCTCCGGTCGGTCCGCCGAGCACGACGAGCCCGGGGTCGACGAGTGCGGCGAGCGGGGCGATGCCGAACGCGATGCGCTGCGCGAGCTCGGCGATCGCGGCGTCGCGCCCGGGCGCCGTCGCGAGCCGGTCGAGCCGCTCGGCCGTCGTGCGGCCCGCGACGCCGTTCGCGCGGAGCACGCGACCGACGGCCGGACCGCCCATGAGGTCCTGCAGATCGTTCGCCGCGGGATCGATCGCGGCGGCCGCGGCGGGCACCGCGAGGTAGCCGATCTCGCCCGCGCTGCCGCCGGCGCCGCGCACGAGCTCCCCGTCGAGGTCGATCGTGACCCCGAGGCCGTTGCCCATCCAGAGCAATGCGAAGCCGGGCGTGCCCGCGCCGGCGCCGCGCGTGCGTTCGGCGATCGCCGCGAGGTTCACGTCGTTCTCGATCGTGACGATGCGCTGCAGGCTGTCTTCGAGGCCGCCTCGGATGCCGCGGCGGGGCCAGCCGGGCAGCGCCTCGGCGAACGCGAGCTCGTCGGTGCGGGCGTCGACGGCGCCCTGCACGCCGATCATGACGCGCCGCACGCGATCGGGATCGATGCCCGCCGCCTCGGACGCCGTCTCGATCGCCCAGACGACGTCGCCGTGCGCGGTGCGCGCACCACCGGGCTGTTTCGCCGGACGCTCGACCACCGGGTGGTCCTCGCCGGAGGCATCGACCGCCGCCGCGCGGATGGTCGTCGCCGTCACGTCGACCGCGACGCCGTAGACCAGGTCGGTGCGGGCCGCGTAGCCGGCCGCGTTCGGCCCTCGCCCGCCCGAGACCTCGCCGACGACGTGGATCAGTCCGGCCCCCTCGAGACGCGACACGATCTGGGATGCCGTCGGCTTCGAGAGGCCCGACAGCTCCCCGATGCGGTTGCGGGTGAGCACACCGTGCTCGAGCAGCAGCGCGAACGCGGTGCGGTCGTTGACCGCGCCCAGCCATGCCGGCGTGCCCTGCAGCGACTTCGCGCCCATCCGTGCTCCTTCGCATCGGGGAATGGGGCAAATGTAACAGGAAACTTTCTTGATAGTAAGAGCAGGTGACGGATCGACGGCCCGAGCCGCCCTCGCGTCTACTCGGAGCGGGCGGCGAGCAGCGCGGCGAGCGCGTGAAGCTGCTCGGGGTCTTCGAGCGCCGACCCGACCGCGACGGTGCGGACCCCCCGGGCGAGGAAGACGCCGGCGTTCGAGGCATCCATGCCACCCGTCGCGACGAAGCGGGCCGCCGGGAAGGGGCCGGACATCGCCGCGAACCAGGCGGGCCCGAGCAGCGACGCGGGGAACGCCTTCAGCCAGGTGAGGCCGAGTGCCATCGCCTGCTGCACCTCGGTCGCGGTGGCGACGCCCGGCAGGGGCGGCAGGCCCGCCTCGAACGACGCCCGCACGATCCGCTCGTCGAAGCCGGGGCTCACCGTGAATGCGGCTCCCGCGGCGGCGGCCTGCTCGACGTGGCGCTCGGCCACGACGGTGCCGGCGCCGACGATGCGGCCCTCGGCGCGACCGGCGTCGACCACGGCGGCGAGCGCGTCGACGTCGGCGTCCGACTGGATCGGCAGCTCGACGACGTCGATGCCGAGCGACCAGGCCGTGCGGGCGAGCTCGAGGCTGCGCTCGACGCCGAGGCCGCGGAAGATCGCCATCAGCGGCCGTTCGGCGAGGAGGGTGTCGAACGCGGTGTTCTCGATGCGGGTCATGGCTGCGGCCTCTCGATGCTCGGGTCGGGCGTGGTCGAACGGGCGGCGCCCGCCCCGGCTGCGGCACGGTCGGCGGCGGGGATGCCGCGTGGGAAGTCGCTCGTCTCGCCGAGCACGAGCACGGCGCGGTCGTGGCCCGCGCGCAGCCGCTCGGCCGGTCCGCGGCCCGCGAGGAGGGCCGCGAGGTAGCCGGCGGCGAACGCGTCGCCCGCGCCGACGGCCTCGACGACCTCGACCGCGTGCGCGGCGACGTGCGACTGCTCGTCGACGCCGTCGTCGGCGCGCGCGAACTCGGTCGCGCCGACGTCGCCGTCCTTCACCACGAGCAGGTCGGGTTCGGGCAGGAGGGCACGCACCTCGGCCGGGCTCGCGGTCGCCCAGAGACGCGCCGCCTCGTCGAGTCCGACGAAGACGAGGTCGGCGGCCGCCGCGAGCGCGCGGAGTCGCCCGGCGGCGGCCTCGAGCGACGGCCACAGCGCCGCGCGGTGGTTCACGTCGAAGCTCACGATCGCCGGGGTCGCGGCGACGCGTGCGATCAGGGTGTCGAGCATGGCGTCGCAGTCGCCCGAGAGCGCCGCCGTGATGCCGCTGAGGTGCACCACACGCGAACCGTCGAGCGGCAGGCGTTCGGCGAACTCGGGCGACATGCGCGAGGCGGCCGAGCCGGCGCGGAAGTACTGCACGCCGTTGCCCGGGTCTTTCACGTAGAGCCCGGTGGGCGCGCCGGCGTCGCATTCGACGAACCGGGTGTCGACCCCGCGCGCCGCGAGTTGCGCGACGAGCCGTCGGCCGAGCGCGTCGTCGCCGACCCGACCCGCCCACGCGGCTGCGCGCCCGAGCGCGGCGAGGTGCGAGGCGACGTTCGACTCGGCGCCGGCGGCGTCGACGTGGAAGTCGACGGCCCGCTCGAGCGGCTCCGCGCGCGCGGGCGCCACGAGCGCCATGGTCTCGCCGACGGCGACGATCTCGGGCTGCGGGGCGGCGGTCACGGGTCTATGCTGACCGGTGTGCAACCGTTGCGCAAACGTGTTGCAGTATTCGCAACAGGCAGAAGGAGCACGCCGGATGACCCGTCTCACGCCGCTCGCCGAGACCGCCGACGCCCGCCTCGACGCGAGTGACAAGGGGCTGCCCACCCGCGCGGCGGGGCTCACCGTGCGCGAGTTCCTCGCGACCTCGCCCCGGCTCGGCGAGTTCTGGACGCCGCTCATCGCCCTCGACCGGGCCGCGCTCGAGCACAACGCCGCGACGATCCAGCGCTGGTGCGCCGAACGCGGACTCGAGCTCATGCCGCACGGCAAGACGACGATGGCGCCGGCGCTCTGGCGCCTGCAGCTCGACGCGGGTGCGACCGGGCTGACGCTCGCGACGCCCGGGCAGGTGCGCGCGGCCCGATCGTTCGGGGTCCGTTCGATCATGCTCGCGAACGCGCTCGTGGCGGCCGACGCGCTCGCCTGGGTCGCGGCCGAGCACGCCGACCCCGAGTTCGAGTTCTGGTCGTGGGCCGACTCGATCGAGACCGTCGAGGCGATGGAGCGCGGGCTCGCCGCGGCGCCCGAGGCCCCGAGGCGCCCCCTCGCGGTGCTCGTCGAGCTCGGCGCCGGCGGCGGCCGCACGGGCGCGCGCGGCCTCGACGAGGCGATCGAGATCACCCGCCGCGTCGCCGACTCCCCCGCACTCCGGCTCGCCGGGGTCGCCGGGTACGAGGGCAGCCTCGGCCACGACCGCTCGTCGGTCGCGGTCGCCGCCGTGCGCGACTACCTCGCCGACCTGCTCGAGCTCCACGACATCGTGCGGGGGCTCGCCGATCCGGCCGAAGGGCCGCTCGTCGTCACCGCCGGCGGCAGCGCGTACCTCGACCTCGTCGCCGACGTGTTCGGGCCCGAGATCGAGGCGCACGACGCGGTGCACGACACCCGCTGGGTGCTGCGCTCGGGCGCGTCGCTCGTGCACGACGACGGCTTCTACCGGGGCATCTCGCCGATCGACTCCGAGCTCACCGCCGCGATGCGCGGGCACGCCCGCGTGGTTTCGCACCCCGAGCCCGCCCTCGCGCTGCTCGACGGCGGCAAGCGCGACCTGCCGTACGACGAGGGCCTGCCCGTGCCGCTCGGCGTCGCCGCCGCACCCGGCGCAGACGTGCGACCGCTCGGCGAGGCATCCGTCACCGCGGTCAACGACCAGCACGCGTACCTGCGGGCGGAGCCGGGCGGCGAGCTGCCGGTCGGCATCGGCGACGTCGTGGTGCTCGGGCTCTCGCACCCGTGCACGGCGTTCGACAAGTGGCGGTGGATCCCCGTGGTCGACCACGCCGGCAGCGACCTCGTCGTCGACCTCGTGCGCACGTACTTCTGAGGCGCGCCGTGTCGGTACTGATCACGAACGCGCGCGTCGTCGACGCGGCCGGCGAGCGGGCCGGGCTGCACGACGTGCTGCTCGAGGGCGGGCGGATCGCCGCGGTCATGGCGGCATCCGTCGGTCGAGCGGGCGCGCAGCGCCGTATCGAGACCACGGATGCCTCGGACGCGGGTGGTCTCGCTACGCGCTCCGCGCGACTCGACCGACCGGGATCGACGGTCATCGACGCCGCCGGTCGCCTGCTCATGCCGGGATTCGTCGACGCGCACTCGCACGCCGACGCGGCGGTCTTCGACCCCGACGTGCAACTCGCCCTGCTCCGCCAGGGCGTGACGACCGTGATCGGCGGCCAGGACGGCGTCGGCTTCGCCCCCGGCGACGGCGGGTACGGCACCGAGTACTTCGCGGCGATCAACGGGCGGCACCCTCGCCACCCGGGCGGCGGCATCGCGCAGCTCCTCGCCGGCTACGACGGCGCGACCGCCCTCAACGTCGCGACGCTCGTGCCCGCCGGCACCGTGCGGTTCGCGGTGATGGGCCGCTCCACCGCAGCCCCGACCGGCGCCGAGCTCGACGAGATGCGCGAGCTCGTGGCATCCGGCCTCGCCGACGGCGCCGTGGGGCTGTCGACCGGACTCGACTACGTGCCCGGCGTCTTCGCCGACGCCGCCGAGCTCGCAGAGCTCGCCCGCCCGGTCGCGCAAGCGGACGGCGTGTACGTCTCGCACATGCGCGGCGGATACGAGGCGAACTCGGCCACGGGCATCGACGAGGTCGCCGCCATCGCCGCGGCGAGCGGGGTCCGGGTGCACGTGTCGCACTTCCACGCCGAGCCCGCGATCGTGCGGCGCGAGCTCGACCGGCTCGCCGATGCCGGCCTCGACGCCACCTTCGACGCCTACCCCTACACGCGCGGCTGCTCGATCCTCGCCATGCCGATCCTGCCCGCATCGCTCACCGTGCGTCCTGCCGCCGAGGTGCTGGGCGTGCTCGCCGACCCCGCCGCGCGCGCTCGGCTGCGGGGCGACTGGTTCCCGACGATCACGGCATACGCGAGCCTCGGCCCCGACTGGCCAGGCATGCTCACCCTCGCGCACGTCGCCGCCCCCGAGTACGACTGGGCGCACGGGCTCACCCTCGCCGAGGGCGCGGCGCAGGCGAGCGCACGCACGGGCGTCGAGGTCGACGCGATCGACTTCGCCCTCGACGTGCTCGTGGCCTCGCGGCTCGAGGTCAACGTCGTGATGGCGGTGCAGCACGAACGCAGCGATGCCGAGCTCGCCGCGATCCTGTCGACGCCCGAGGCGATCGGCGGCTCCGACGGCATCTTCATCGGCCGGCACCCGCATCCGCGGGCGCGCGGCTCGTTCGCGCGGTACCTCGCACTCCTCGTGCGCGAGCAGGGGGCGATGGGCTGGCCGGATGCCGCGGCCCTCGTCTCCGCGCGCGCCGCGCGCCGCTTCGGCCTGGGCGGTCGTGGCGCCGTGCGCGAGGGTGCGATCGCCGACCTCGTGCTCGTCGACCCGGCCCGGGTCGGTGCTCGCGCCACCTACGCGGCACCGCTCCGCCTCGCCGAAGGCATCGACGACGTCTTCGTCGCGGGCGTGCCCGTGCTCACCGGCGGCGAGCTCACCGGCGCGACGCCGGGAACGGGAATCCGGAGGGCATGACATGTCGCAGAGCGTGACCCGCGCAGCCGGCATCATCGACGCGATCGCCGCCGCCCCGCGCACCGTCGCCGAGCTCGCCGAGGAGTTCGGCCTGCACCGGTCGACGATGTTCCGCGAGCTGCAGGCGCTCGAGGCCGTCGGCTGGGTGCGCAAGCGCGGCTCGGGCCGCTACACCCTCGGCACCCACCTCGCCACGCTCTCGAAGCAGGCGCTCGACTCCCTCGACCTGCGCGAGGCGGGCTCCGAGCACGTGCGACGGCTGCAGCGCCGCACGGGCAACACCGTGCACCTCGCCGCCCTCATGGACCGCTCGATCGTCTACGTCGACAAGGCCGAGGACGAGTCCGGCGTGCGCATGTACTCGCGCATCGGCCGGGCGGTGATCCCCTACTGCTCGGCAGTGGGCAAGGCGATCCTCGCCGACCTCGACCGGGCCGGCCGCGACGCCGTGCTCGACGGCGTCGTGTGGCAGCGCTACACCGACCTCACGATCGACTCGCGCGAACGGCTCGACCGCGAGCTCGCACTCGTCTCGGCCCGCGGCTACGCGACCGACGACCGCGAGTTCGAGGCGTTCGTGAACTGCATCGCGGTGCCCATCCGCAGCTCGATGGGCATCGTCGGTGCACTGTCGGTCACGGCGATCCGCATGGTCGCCGACCTCGACCGGCTGAAGGCCGACCTGCCCGCCATGCGGGAGACCGCCGAGCTCATCTCGCGAGAACTCGGCTGAACCGGATGTCGTCTCGTCGCACTCTGACACTGATGCCGATTCGGCATCAGTGTCAGAGTCGCGCGGCCGTGCACCCCCGCGCATCCCGAATCATCATCTCCACCACCGTCCGACCGAACCCACAGGAGGAAACCCCGATGTCCAAGACCGCCGTCACCCTCTCGAACGCGCCGAAGCCCGCGGGCCCGTACAGCCACGGCGTCGTCGCCAACGGATTCCTGTACACCGCGGGCTTCGGCCCGCAGGACCCGGCGACGGGCCTCGTCGTCGAGGGCGGTGTGAAGGAGCAGACCCGCCAGGTGCTGCGCAACATCGGCGCCGTGCTCGCCGAGTACGGGCTCACCCACGACGACGTCGTGAAGGTGACGGCGCACCTCGAGGACCTCGCCGACTTCGCCGAGTACAACGAGGCCTACGCCGAGTTCTTCACCGAGCCGTACCCCGTGCGCACGACCGTCGGCTCGCGCCTCGCCGACATCCTCGTCGAGATCGACGTCGTCGCAGCCATCCCGCAGGGCTGACCGCGCCCCTGCCCGCTGGTCGAGGAGCGCCCGACGAAGGAGGACGCGTCTCGAGACCTGGTCACCCGGTCTCGAGACGCGTCGCCGCTGCGCGTCGGCGCTCCTCGACCTGCGGAGCGGTCGACGACCGCTACGCGATCCCGCCGCCGTCGACGACGAGCGCCGAACCCGTGACGTAGCTCGACTCGTCGCTCGCGAGCCACACGACGGCCGACGCGATCTCGCGCGGCTCGCCCATGCGGCGCAGCGGCCGGTCGGCGGCCTCGGCGAGGAACCCGTCCTCGGCCTGGCCGAGCTGGCGGGCCTCGTCGCGCAGCATGCCCGTGTTCACGTCGCCCGGGTTCACCGAGTTCACGCGGATGCCCTGCGGGCCGTGGTCGATCGCGAGCGCGCGGGTCATGTTGACGACGGCGCCCTTCGAGGCGCAGTACGAGATCGCCCGGCCGCCGCCCTTGAGGCCCCAGCCCGAGCCGGTGTTGACGATCGAGCCGCCGCCCGCGGCCGCCATGATCGGCACGACGTGCTTGCACATGAGGAAGATCGAGCGCACGTTGACGCCGAACACGCGGTCCCATTCCTCGACCGTCGTCTCGACCGCGGTCGTGCGCCGGATGATTCCCGCGTTGTTGAAGACGACGTTCACGCCGCCGAACTCGTCGACCACGCTCGCGACGACCCGTTCGATGTCGGCCTCGCTCGAGACATCCGCCCCGATCGCGACGGCCGTGCCGCCCGCAGCACGGATCTCGTCGGCGACCGCCTGCGCGGCTTCGAGGTTCAGGTCGACGACGGCGACCTTCGCGCCCTCGGCGGCGAGGGCGATCGACGTCGCGCGGCCGATGCCGCCCGCGCCGCCCGTGACGATGGCCTGCTTGTTCTCAAGGCGCATGGCCTTCTCCTTCGGTTCGGGGGTGGAGGATGAACGGTCGGTCGAGTATGGCGGAGCCCGTATCGAGACCATCCGGGTCGTGGTCGGATGCCTCGGCGTCGGGCGCCTGCACAGGGTAGACGCTCGTCGTCGACGGGCCGGTGATCACGCGCGCGAAACCGGCGAGGCGCGCGTCGACGCGGGGGTCGCCGGTGTCGACGAGCAGGGGGCGCCCGCCGAGGTCGATGAGCTTCTGCTCGGGCGCGACGACGACCAGGGGGTCGTCGTCGAGCAGGCGCAGCACGCGCGCGGAGAGCTGCTGGTTGCCCCGGCCGAGCAGGAATCCCTGCCCGCCGATGACGCTCACGACGGCCCGTGCCGGTCCGCGCGAGACCTCGTCGACGAGGTCGTGCTCGCTCGCGCCGGCGCGCACAACGCGGCCGTCGAGCACGACGTCGACGCCGAGGGGCGTCTTCTCGACGCCGAGCTCGCGGGCGACCTCGGACATCGTGCCGCCCGGCCCGAGCAGGTACCGGATACCCGGGCGCATCGCACGAACGGCCCCGCGCGCCGCCGCGGCGACCGCGGCGTGCTCGCTCACGGGCGTCGCCGCCTTGCGCGACTGCGTGCGGCCGGCGCGGTAGGGCACGGGCATCGTGCCGTAGAGCCGGGGCTCGACGCGGGCGCGCCGCATGGCGGCCTCGTCGATGTCGATCACCTCGCGCTCCTGCACGGGCAGGGGCGCCGTCGTGGATGCCTCGAGCCACGCCGCGGCGAGCGCACCGGCCGCCCGCGGACTCACGGCGAACACCGGCGAGTACATCTTGACGCCCGCCGGGATGCCGAGGGCGGCGACACCCCCGTCGGTCGAGTAGGCGTGCAGCGCCGTATCGAGACCACTGCTGCGGGTGGTCTCGATACGCGATGACTCCGTCGCCGCTACTCGACCGACCGGCTGCAGTCCCGCGGCGACGTCGCGGGCGGTGCCGTCGCCGCCGGCGAAGAGCACGAGGGTCGCGCCGGCGTCGACGAACGCGCGCACGGCGGCCGTCGTGTCGGCGGGCGTCGTCTCGAACGCGGATGCCTCGGCGCCGGCGCCGCTCGGCCGGTAGACGACGCGCGACTCGAGGCCGGCGGCGCGCACCGCGTCCTCCCCCATCGGCCCTGCGGCGGTGAGGACGACCGGGCGACCGTCGGTCGAGGAGGCGCGCAGCGCCGTATCGAGACCACCGGCCGGGTTTCGAGACGGTCGCTGCGCTCCCTCCTCAACCCGCGAGATCGTCGCGATGACCTCGAGCGCCGTCCGGGCGCGCTCGCCGGCGTGCGGGCGGGCGCCGCGCTCGGCGGCCTCCGCCTGCACGGCCGCGCCGTCGGAGCCGGCGAGCCCAGCAGGACCCCCGACCCCGGCGACGGGGTTCACGACGAGGGCGAGCATGCTCAGGCGGCCGGCTCCGACGCGGCGGCAGGGGTGGTCGTGGTCTCGATACGCTCCTTCGTCGCTACTCGACCGACCGTCTCGCCGAAGTACTTCCGGCGGTAGGCACGCCAGGTGATCGCCCAGCGCTCGGGGTCGTCGAGGTCGTCGTGGTGGGTGTGGTGCACGGTCTGGTTGTGCGGCGCGGTGCGCACGACCTCGGGCGTCTCGCGGGCCTCGCGGGCGACCTCGGCGAGCGCGGCGACGTACTCGTCGATCTCGGCCATCGAATACGACTCGGTGGGCTCGAGCGTGAACGGCTGCGGCACGACGTAGGGGTGGTGGCTCGTCCAGTAGTGCATGCCGAAGTCGGTCATGCGGATGCCGATCTCCTCACTCGAGATGCCGGTCTCCTCGAAGAGCTCCTGCCACGAGTACCGCACCTGCTCGATGCGGCGCCGGCCCTCGGCGTACGGCGCCGAGGCGCCGGGGATGTCGGTGACCTTCTTCAGCAGGTAGTTGTTGTTGAGCACGGCGATCTCGGCGGCGGCGACGAGGCCCTCGGCGCCGAGCGCCATGATCCAGGAGTAGGCGCGCACGATGTTCGGCACGACGCCGTGGAACGGCGCGACCGAACCGATCGACTGCGGGCCGGCCTCCTGCACGTCGAAGCTGGCGGACCCGTCGGCGGCGACGTGCCGCACGACGCGCGGCCCGGGCAGGAACGGCGCGAGCGCGGCGCTCACGGCGTTCGCCCCGGCGCCCGGCCCGCCGCACGCATGCGGTGTCGAGAACGTCTTGTGCAGGTTGAAGTGGCACACGTCGAAGCCCGCGTCGCGGGCGCGCGTGATGCCGAGGATGCCGTTCGCGTTCGCCTGGTCGTACGACGCGAGGGCGCCGACCTCGTGAGCGGCATCCACCCACTGCTTGATCGCCGGGTTGTAGATGCCCGTGTCCTCGGGGTTCGTGACCATGATCGCCGCCGTGCGCGGCGAGAGCGCGGCCTTCAGGGCCGCGAGGTCGGGGTAGCCGTCGGCGTCGGGGAATATCGTGATGACGTCGTAGCCGGCCGCCTTCGCCGCGGCCGCGTTCGACGGGTGGCTGAAGATCGTCGTGATGACCTCGCGACGCTCGGCGCCCTCGCCGTTCGCCTCGTGGTACGCGCGGATCATGGCGATGTTCGCCCAGATCGCGGCCGAGCCGCCCTGCGTGTGCAGCGACACCTCGTCCATGCCCGAGATCTCGGCGAGCATGCGCTCGAGGTTCCAGGTGATCTCGAGCACGCCCTGCGCGTCGGCCGGGTCCTGCAGCGGGTGCATAGCCGTGAGCTGCGGCACGCCGATGAGCTGGTCGTTGATCTTCGGCGAGTACTTCATCGTGCACGTGCCCTGGCCGATGTCGACGTTGAGGTCGGCGCCGAGGTTCTCCTGCGAGAGTCGCAGATAGTGCTTGAGCACGCGCTGCTGGCCCATCTCGGGCAGGGCGGGCGCGACCTCGCGGCGGAGGCCCGCGGGGAGGCCCGCGACGACGTCGCCGACGGCCTCGCGCACGCCCGGCTCGATCGGCGTGACGAGCACGCCGCGCTCACCCGGGGTGGAGAGCTCGAAGATGACCGGTTCGTCCCAGCTGGCCTGGTGGAAGCGGCGGATGGCGGGCTTGGGTGCGAGCGGGAGGCTCATGCGTTCTGCTCCTCGGTGGTCGTGGTGGATGCGGCCGGTCGGTCGAGGCTCGGGTCGAGTAGGGCGGAGCCCGTATCGAGACCAGCGGAGCCCGTATCGAGACCACCGGATGCCTCGGCGAGCGCACCGATGGCGGCGGCGAGGCGGTCGATGTCGGCCTGGCTCGTGAGCTCGGTCACGCACACGACGAGCTCGTGCTCGCCGAGCGCCACGCCGGGCTCGATGCCCTGGCGGCGGAGCGCCTCGACGACGCCCCGCGCAGTGAGGCCCGCGTCGGCCACGTCGATCGTGAACTCGCGCAGGTGCAGTGCGTCGTCGCCGAGCGCGACGCCCGGGATCGCGGCGAGTCGCTGCTGGGCGTAGCGGGTGCGGGCGAGCAGCAGCTCGCCGAGCTCCGCCATGCCCTGCGGGCCCATGAGCGCGAGGTAGACGCCGGCGGCGATGCCCCAGAGCGCTGCGGCGGTGCCGACCCACTCCTTGCCCTCCTCGCGGAGGGCGAACGACGTGCGCTCGTAGGCGACGTCGCCGAAGCCGACCTCGCCGGGCACGTCGGTCGTCGCGAGGCCGAAGAGGCGCGACGGCATCTCCATGACGAACTTGGGGTCGTCGTTCACGGCGATGAAGCCGCCGTGGGCGCCGCCGAACCACTGGTGCAGGCCGAGCGACTGGATGTCGCCGCACACGATGTCGGCGCCCTGCTCGGCGGGCGGCGTGAGCACGCCGTAGCCGATCGGGTCGGTGCCGACCACCACGACGGCCCCGACCGCGTGGGCGGCCTCGGCGAGCGCGGGGAGGGCGGCCTCGACGGCACCGGTGACGCTCGGCGTCTCGATCCACACGGCCGCGACGTCGTCGCCCAGTCGTGCGGCCACGGCCGCGACATCCGCCGTGCCGTTCGCCGTGGGCACCTGCTCGAGGTCGAGGTGCACGCGCACGTAGTCGAGCACCTTGGAGTACTTGGCGGGCAGCACGTCGCTCGCGACGAGCACGCGGCGGCGCCCGGTGATGCGCCCGGCCATCGCGAGCGAGGTGCCAGTCGCCTGGTAGCCGTCGTAGGTGGGAACGTTGACGACGTCCATCGCGAGCAGCTCGGCCATGAGCGACTGGTACTGGAACAGCGCCTGGAAGCGGCCGTGGTCCTCGTACGGCTCGCCCGCGTAGGCGGTGAGGAACTCGCTGCGGTTGATCACCTCGTCGACCACGGCGGGCACGTAGTGGTGGTACGTGCCGTGGCCGAGGAAGCTCAGGCGTTCGTCGGTCGAGCGGTTCTTCGCGAGCAGGCCCCGAACGTGGCGGGCGAGGTCCTGCTCGGCGACGAGCGGCGCCGGAAGGTCGAGCGCGCGGCCGAGCCGGAGCTCGGCGGGCACGTCGGCGTAGAACTCCTCGGTCGAGGCGGCGCCGACGGCGTCGAGCATCGCCTGCTTGGTCGCGGGCGCGGTGTTGGGGATGTACGGATGGACGAAGGTGTCGGTCATGTCGGCCTCGGTCGTTCAGTCGGTCGTGTCGGACAGGGTGATGAAGGGCGGCTCCGCTGCGCGCGGCGTCGCGAGCACGGCGGCGCCGAAGCGCGGGAGCGTCAGGGTGCGGCCGTCGGTCGAGTAGGCGGGCAGCGCCGTATCGAGACCACCATCGCCACTCGCGAGTAGGTCGCGCGCCCCGGCGGGCACGTCGACCGTGATCTCCCGGCGGCCGTGGTTGAGCACGAAGGTGTAGTCGGTCGTCTCGTCGCTGCGCGTGACGGCCTCGAGGTCGAGGTCGATGCGCTCGCGCGCCGGCAGTCCCGCCGCGGCGAGCACGTCGCGGAAGAGCGCGACGAGGCCGTCGCGCTCGAGCACGCAGCTCACGTACCAGGCGGCGCCCACTCGGTCGGTCGAGTAGGCGCGCAGCGCCGTATCGAGGTCACCCGCCGGACGCCGGGTGACCGCAGCGCGCCCGTCGAGCTCGCCCGAGGCGTACCGCGCGAGCACCTCGGTGCCGTCGTGAACCTCGAGCCACTCGCCCCAGGTCGGGGCGTCGAACTCGCCGCCTGCGGTGAACGCGACGCGTTCGGCGAGCCCGTCAGCCACGGGCCACTGCTCGTCGACCTCGACGCCGAGGAGTCCGCGCAGCGGACCGGGCGCTCCCCCGTCGTGCACCTTCTCGGTGTCGTCGACGACGCCCGAGAAGGGGCCGACGACGAGCTGGCCGCCACGGGCGACGAAGCCCTCGAGCGCGGCCGCCTGCGCGGCATCCGCGATGTAGAGGTTCGGCACCACGACGACGTCGTAGCCGTCGAACGAGCCGGTTGCGCGCACCGTGTCGACGGGATGGCCGAGCGCGTGCAGGGCCGCATGCCAGGCCCGCGCCTGGGCGAGCCACTGCAGCCGCTGCGAGGGCAGCGACTCGGTCGCCGACGACCCCCACCACGAGTCGTGGTCGACCACGAGCGCGACCCGCGAGCGCACCCGGGTGCCGCGCACCGGTTCGAGGTGCTGCAGCTCGGCGCCGAACGCCTTCGCCTCCTGGAACGAGCGGGATGCCTCGCCGCGGTGCCCGACCATCGCCGAGTGGAACTTCTCCTGGCCGTACCTGGCCTGGCGCCACTGGAACACCATGGCCCCGTCGGAGCCGTGCGCGATGGCCTGCAGGCTGCCGATGCGGTACTGGCCCGGGGCCTTCGGCACGTTGACGTCGCGCCAGCTGACGCCGCTCGGCGCCTGCTCGAGCAGCAGCCACGGCCGACCGCCCTTGAGCGAGCGCATGAAGCCGTAGTTGAGCGCGGCGGGCACGTGCGCGAGCGGGTCGGCCGGGTCGGGGTAGGCGTCGTCGGTCACGAGGTCTTCGGCGGCGGCGAAGTCCCAGTAGTCCAGGTCGCGCAGGATCGACATGAAGTTCGTGGTGACGCCGATCTCGGGCGTGACCTCGCGCAGGATGTCGACCTCGAGCTGGAAGAGCTCGAGCAGCGCGTCGGAGGAGAAGCGCTCGAAGTCGAGCAGCTGCGTCGGGTTGACCGGTCCGGTCGAGCGCCGGGGCGCCTCGATGTGCGCCCAGTCGGTGTAGCGCTGGCCCCACACGTTGACGCCCCACGCCTCGTTGAGCCCGTCGAGGTCGCCGTAGCGCGCCTCGAGCCAGCGACGGAAGTGGGCGGACGACTCGGGGCACCAGCAGCGCGAGACGTGGTCGCCGTACTCGTTCGAGACGTGCCAGAGCGCGAGCGCGGGGTGCTCGCCGTAGCGGTCGGCCATCGCCCGCGTCATGCGGGCCACGTGCTCGCGCCACACGGGCGAGCTCGGGCAGTACGCCTGCCGCGAGCCGAACTCGAGCCGCTGGCCGTCCTCGTTCCAGGGCAGCATCTCGGGGTGGCTCCGGATCAACCACGACGGCGGCGTCGCGGTGGCGGTCGCGAGGTCGACGGCGATGCCGCCCTCCCAGAGCAGGTCGATGATGCGGTCGAGCCAGCCCCATTCGTAGACGCCCGGGGCGACCTCGAGCTGCGGCCACGAGAACACCGGCAGGCTCACGATGTTGACGCCCGCCTCGCGCATGAGGCGGATGTCCTCGTGCCACACCTCCTCCGACCACTGGTCGGGGTTGTAGTCGCCGCCGTAGGCAAGCGCGTCGAGCCGGATCGGCCGTGGGGACTCGTCGGTCACACCTGCTCCTCTCTGAGTGCGTCCGCGTGCGCGGTCCGGATGTGCGTGGGGGTGTACTTCTGCGATGCAGAATGTATTCTGTATACAGACACCGTAAACCGGATGCCGGAAGCGGTCAAGCCCGGGCCGAGCCCTAGGCTTACCGCGACGGACGAACGGCCGTTCGCGGCCCGAAAGGCGATCTCATGGCGATCGAACGCAAGAACCTGCGCTCGCAGGTCCGTGAGGAGTTGCTCGCGCGCATGCGCGCGGGTGAGGTGCAGCCGGGCGAGGGCATCAACGAGGTGCAGCTCGCCGGCGAGCTCGGCGTCAGCCGCACTCCCCTGCGCGAGGCGCTCATCGCCCTCGAGAGCGAGGGCCAGATCACGAGCGAGAACGGCAAGGGCTTCCGGTTCGTGCCGCTCAGCGCGAGCGAGTTCGAAGACCTGGCCCCCGTCATGGCCGCGCTCGAGAGCCTCGCGCTCGAGCTGAGCCCCGTCGACGAGCTGCGCGAGATCGGCACCCGCCTCGGCGCGCTCGCGGCCGAGTTCGACCAGGAGGTCGTCGAGCACGCACTCGTCGTCACGAAGGACGACGAGTGGCACGGCATCATGCTCTCCGCCTGCCCCAACCGGCGCCTCCTCGACGTCATCGAGAGCGTGCGCGGCGCGATCCACCGCTACGAGTCGCTGCTCGTGCCGAACGACGTCATGATCGAACGCGTCGCGGCCGAACACTCGGCGATCGCGGCGTGCCTCGCCGACGGCGACGTGCCCGGTGCGGTGGCCGCCCTCAAGGTCAACTGGCTGCACGGCATGCGCCGCATCCTCGACAACGCCTCGAGCCCCTACTTCACCGCGTAGGCCGGTCGGGCGGGATGCCTCGCGGCCGGCGTCGGCCACGAGGCATCCCGACCGCCGGATCAGCCCTTCACGGCCCCGCCGAGCAGGCCCGACACGAACTGCTTCTGGAAGACCAGGAACAGCAGCATGAGCGGCAGCGTCGCGAGCAGCGAACCGAGCATGAGGCCCGAGTAGTCGACCCGCGACATGCCGATCATCGTGTTGAGGGCGACCGGAACCGTGTACTTGTCCTCGGTGTTGAGCATGAGCAGCGGCCAGATGAACGAGTTCCACTGGCTGATGAACGTGTAGATCACGAGCGCCGCGAGCTGCGGGCGTGCGACGGGCAGCACGATGCGCCAGAACGTGCGCAACTCCCCCGCGCCGTCGATGCGCGCCGCCTCGATGAGCGTCACCGGGAAGTCGAGGAACGCCTGCCGCATCAGGAAGATGCCGAACGCGTTCGCGAGGAACGGCAGGATCACCGCCTGGTACGTGTCGATCAGCCCGGCGCTCGCCATCATCTGGAAGAGCGGCACGAGCAGCACCTGCATCGGGATCATCATCGTCACGAGCACGACGCCGAGCAGCACGCCCCGCCCGCGGAAGCGGTAGGTCGCGAGCCCGTAGCCGGCCATGACGCTCACGGCCGACGAGAACACGGTGTAGACCACCGCGATGCCGAAGCTGTTGAGCATGACCTGGCTGAAGTTCACCGACTCCTGCAGGCGCGCGAGGTTCTCCCACAGCTGGTCACCGGGCAGCACCGGCAGCGGGGTGCCGAAGAGCTCGGGCGTCGAGTGCGTCGACGCGATCACCATCCAGAGGAACGGCACGACCGCGAGCACGCTCGCGACGACGAGCACGAGGTACACGGGCAGGCGCAGGATGCCGCGGCGCAGCGCCGGCCCGGGGCCGGAGGGCCGCTCCTCCCGGGGTGCGCCGACGGCGGGGTTGACGGCGGTCAGGGCGCTCGTCGCGGTCACGGCTTCTCCCTCATGAGTCGGAACTGCACGATCGAGATGATCGCGGTGATGACGACGAGCATCCAGGCGATCGCCGACGCGTACCCGAAGTCGAACTGCCTGAAGCCGACCTTGTAGAGGTAGAGGACGGGCGTGAGGGTGGCGTCGTTGGGGCCGCCCTCGGTGAGGATCCAGTTCTCGTCGAAGAGCTGCAGCGCCCCGATGGTCGAGGTCACGGTCGTGAAGATGAGCACGGGCCGCAGTTGCGGGATGACGATCCTCGTGAAGATCTGCCAGCGGCCGGCGCCGTCGATGCGCGCCGCCTCGTAGAGCTCGCCGGGGATCGACTGCAGGCCGGCGAGGATGATGACCATGTTGTAACCGGTCCAGCGCCAGGTGATCGCGGCGACGAGCGCGACGCGTGCCCACCACTCGTTGTTGAGCCAGTCGACCGGGGCGATGCCGACGAGGCCGAGCATCTGGTTGATCGCTCCCCCGTCGGTGGCGAGCATCACCTTGAAGACGACGGCGTAGGCGACGAGCGTCGTGACGGCCGGCAGGAACGTGAGCAGCCGGAATCCGGATCGGAACCGCAGCCACGACTGGTTGAGCAGGTAGGCGAGCCCGAGCGCGAGGCCGATCATGAGGGGCACCTGCACGACGAGGATGATGAGCGCGTTGAAGAGGCTCTTCGCGACGAGCGGGTCCTCGAAGAGCCGGGCGTACTGCTCGAGCCCGACCCACGTCGACACTCCGCCCGAGGTGGCGAAGAAGCTCTGCCAGAGCGAGGTGACGAGCGGGTAGGCGAAGAAGATGATGAGCAGGGCGGCGGCGGGCAGTGCGAACCACGCCCCCGGCCGCTGGAGGCGACGCCCCAGCGACCGGCGGCGACCCGAGGCATCCGGTTTCAGATTTCGGATGCCTCGGGCGGGCGCCGCACCCTGCCCACCCGTGGTGAGCGTCGGCGTGGCCATGGTTACTCCGCGATCTCGCGGCCGGTCGCGGTGGCGATCTGCTTGGCGGCGTCGTCGAGCGCCTGCTGCGGGTCGGCACCGTTCAGCACGGACGCGACGACGGCGTTGGCGACGATGTCGCTCGCCTCGGCATTGTCGGTCGTGAACGTGATCGGCGGGATGTTCGCGGTCTGCTCGGCGAACAACTCGTAGACCGGCTGGCCGCCGAAGTACTCCTGCGGCTTCGCGAAGTACTCGCCCTGGAGGGCGGGCAGGTACGAGGGGAAGAGGCCCTCGTTCTCCATCATCGACGCCTGGTGGTCGGCATCGGCGAGCACGAAGTCGATGAACGCCGCGGCGAGCTGCGGGTTCTTCGCCTGCGTCGGGATCGCGAGGCCCGAGCCGCCGCTGTTGGAGGTGCGCACGCCGCCCTCGTCGAAGGCGGGCAGCTCGGTCACGCCGTAGGTGCCTGCGAGCTCGGGTGCGTCGCCCTGCAGGGTGCCGATCCACCAGACCGCCTCGGGCGTGACGGCCGAGTCGCCGTCCTTGGCGCTCGTGACGCGGCCGTCCCAGCCGTCGACGTTCTTGAGCAGGCCCTTCTCGTTGATCGTCTGCAGCAGCGTGAGCGCCGCGACGGCCTCGGGCGAGTTGACGGTGATGTCGCCGTTCTCGTCGAAGAGGCCCTGCCCCTGCTGCTGCAGCAGCATCTGGAAGCCGCCGCCCGTCGACACGTCCTGCGACATGAGCGTGTGGCCCGTCTTCGCCTTGATCTGCTCGCCCGCGGCGACGAGCTCGTCCCACGTCTCGATCGTCGTCGGGTCGATGCCCGCCTCGTCGAAGTAGTCGGCACGGTAGAAGAGGCCGACGGTGCCCGAGTCCCACGGCACGACCTTGAGGGCACCGTCGGCGTCGGACTGCGCCTGCCACTTGAACGGGTCGAAGTCGGCCTCGTCGTCGCCGAAGACGGGCGTGAGGTCGACGAGACCCGTCGGGAACTCGTTGATGTAGCCGGGAGCCACATCGGTCTCCATCGTGACGACGTCGGGCAGGCCGCTGCCCGCCTGGAGTCCGACCGAGAGCTTGTCGTACGCGTTGTCGTAGCCGACGTCGACGACGTTGATCGTCGTGCCCGGGTGCTCGGCCTCGAATTCCGGTGCGAGCCGCTCGAGCGCGGTCGCGGCGACGTCCCACGACCACACCGTGATCTCGCCGTCGACCTTCGCGTCGGGGTCGAGCACGACCGAGCCGCCGGCGGGCTGGCCGCCGCCCATGGCGCAGCCGGCGAGGAGGGCCGCGGCGCCGAGGGCGACGACGGGGGCGAGCAACGTGCGTGATCTCATCTGACTTCCTTGCCTGGTTGGGAATTGCGTTGGTTGGGTCGGTCGAGTAGGCGCGCAGCGCCGTATCGAGGCCACTCGGTCGGTCGAGTAGGCGCGCAGCGCCGTATCGAGGCCACTCGGTCGGTCAAGTAGGCGCGCAGCGCCGTATCGAGACCACCGGTGAGGTGTGCTCGGGGTGGTGGTCTCGATACGCGACTCCGTCGCTACTCGACCGACCCGTTCGAGAGCTCGACCGCGAGGTCGATGAACAGCGCCGCCGACCAGCCGAAGGCCGTCGTGGCGGTCGGCGCCTTCTCGCCCGTGAGCGGGTTGAAGTACTCGTGCGGCCCGCCGCCGTGTACGACGAGAGCGACCGTGCGTTCGGCGAGGTCGTGCGCGAGGTCGTCGCGCCCCGAGGCCCGCAGACCTTCGATGATGAGCCGGTTGGTGTTCACCCACACCGGCCCGCGCCACATGCGCGTCGCCGAGAAGTCGGGGTCGGCGGCCGAGACCGTCGGTACCGCCCACGGCAGCGCGTACCGCTCGGGATCGCCGAGCGCCTCGATGAGCGAGTCGAGCACGGGCCCGGGCAGTGCTCCGGTCAGGAGCGGCATGAACCCGACGATCGCGTCGCTCGCGACGGCCTGACCAGCCGCGCGCGCTTCGAACCGACCGGATGCCTCGTTCCAGAGCCCGAGCAGCAGCTCGAGCGTGCGGGCGGCACGGGCGCGGTGGGCGGCTGGGTCGCCCGCCGCCTCGGCACCGTAGCGCTCGGCGAGGCGGGCGAGTTCGAGGTCCTGCAGCACGAGGTACGCGCCGAGGTCGGGCGCGGTCGTCGGCAGCGGTCCGTCGAAGATGGGGCTGTCGTCGAGTCCCGACGAGTACGGGTGCCCGTACTCGGGCATGCCGTCGCCGTCGAGGTCGCTGCCCGCGAACCACCAGTCCTGCGATCGGCGGATCGTGGCGAGCTGCTCGCGGGCCCACTCTGGCGCGTCCTCGACCTCGAGCACCTTCGCGAGCGCCCACGCCGCGAGCGGCGGCTTGGTGAGCGGCACGGGCGCGGTCGGGTCGGCGATCTGCGAGCCCGCGCGGCGCAGCCGGTCGCGGTCGGCCTGCGGGAGGTCGTCGCTCGTGGCGAGCACGCCCTCCTCGTGCACGACGTCGGGCAGCTGCCCGTTCTCGCTCGGAAAGCGGAACGCGATCTCGAGCTGCTCGCGCGCGAGCGCGGGGTCGCCGTGTCGCAGGCCCATCGCGATGAAATACGCGTCCCACTGCCACACGCCGACGTAGCCGATCTTCGACGGCACGACGCCGCGCGCGTCGCCGAGGCCCGGCAGCTCGACGATGTTGGCGCCGAGCACCCACCAGCAGAAGGCGGCCATCTGCTGCAGGTCGTCGCGCACGATCGGGCACTTCGCGAACCACTCGAGCCAGAGTCGCTCGGTCTGCGCGAGATCGCCGAGGTGCGAGGCGGATGCCTCGTGCTCGACGCCGCGGTCGGCGCCGACGTGCAGGCGCACCGAGGGCGCCTCCGGCGTGAGCTCGACGCGGGTCGACTCGCCGTCTGGAGTCGTCCACTCGACCGCGAGGTCGGTTGAGTAGCGAGCGCCAGCGAGCGTACCGAAACCATCCTCGTGGGTGGTCTCGATACGGCGCCGCGCGCCTGCTCGACCGACCGAGAGGCCGACCGACAGGGCACCGGTGCCGGCGAACGTGAGCGTCGCGGCGCCGTCGCCGAACTCGATCGCGTGCGGCAGCACCGCGGTGACGGGCAGCGCCCGCCCCGAGGCATCCCGCACCGTCAGTTCGTCGATGACGCGGCAGTCGTCGAGCCAGCGCTCGTACTCCGACGTGTGCACGCGCACCGCCGTCGCAGGGGCGAGGGCGTCGGCGCCGACACGAGCTTCGACCTCCGCCCGGTCGGCCCGGAACACGAGCACGCGCGAGCGCGGCAGCGTGAACGGGGCCTGCACCAGGTCGAGATGGCGGCCGGCGAGGCCGGCCAGCGCCGAGGCATCCGGGGTCTCGATACGGCGCTGCGCGCCTACTCGACCGGCCAAGGTCATCGTCCTCCCAGTCCCGAGGCGGCCATGCTGTTGAGGATGCGGCGCTGGCCGATGACGAACACGATGAGCATCGGGATCGTCGAGATCGCGCTGGCCGCCATCACGAGGCCGTAGTTGATCGAGCCGAACTGTCCCTGGAAGCTCGTGAGCAGCAGCGGCACGGTGAACAGGTCGGGCGTGTTGAGCAGCACGAGCGGGAACAGGAACGCGTTCCACACGCCGAGCGCCGTGATGATCGCGAGCGCCGCGAGGCCCGGCTTCAGGTTGGGCAGCACGATGCTCCAGAAGATGCGCCAACGGCCCGCACCGTCGACGAGCGCCGCCTCCTCGAGCTCCTTCGGCAGGCTCAGCACGAACTGGCGCATGAGAAACACCGCGAACGGGTTCGCGAGCAGGCCCGGCACGATGAGCGACAGGTGGGAGTCGACCCAGCCGAACTGCGACATCAGCAGGTAGAACGGGATGAGCGTCACCTGCGCCGGGATCATCTGCGTCGCGAGGAACACGATGAACAGCACACGGCTGCCCTTGAACGGGATGCGCGCGAACGCGTAGCCGGCCATCGACGCGGTGATGAGTGTGCCCACGACGACGAGCACCGAGATGTAGATGCTGTTGACGTAGGCCTGGCCGAACGGCACGGCGTTCCACGCCTCGACGTAGTTGTCGAAGGTCCACGGCTGCGGCAGGAACGACAGCGGGTCCTGCAGCAGCTGCGGCAGCGTCTTGAACGAGGTCAGCAGCATCCAGATGAACGGGAACACCATCGAGATGCCGGCGACGATGAGCACGACGTGCAGGATCGTCGACCCGAGGCGGCGCTTGCCCTTGCCGGTGCGGGCACCGGTGGGGCGCGGCGCGTAGCCGGGCGCGCTCATCGCGACGGTCGAGTCGGTCGGCGGAGCGAGCGTGCCGTCGGCGAGGCTGGGATTCGTGAGACTCATGCGGGGTCGTCCTCGTAGTGCACGAACTTCTTCTGCGCGCCGAACTGGATGGCCGTGATGATGAGCGTGAGCACGAGCAGGATGATGCTCGCCGCACTCGACGGACCGAACTCGAAGCGGCCGAAGCCGAGGTCGTAGATGTGGTACACGATCGTGCGGGTCGCGTTGTCGGGGCCACCGCCCGACACGAGCACGTAGACGATGTCGAACGTCTGCAGCGACGAGATGAACGCGACGACCGACGAGAAGAACACGATCGGCGAGAGCAGCGGCAGCCGGATGCTCGTGAAGAGCCGCCAGGCGCCGGCGCCGTCGATGCGAGCGGCCTCGATGACCGAAGGCGAGATGTTCTGCAGGCCGGCGAGGAAGATGACGACGTTGAGGCCCAGCGACGCCCAGATCGCGACGATGCAGACCGCGAGGAGCGCGAGCTTCGGATCCTGCAGCCAGTCGGGCGGTGCGATGCCGAAGATCTTCGAGATCGCGGTCGAGAGCACGCCGTCGGAGCGGAACATCTGCTGCCAGATCATCGCCACGGCGACGGTCGACGTCACGACCGGGGCGAAGAACAGGATGAGGTAGAGCGTGCGCGTCTTCAGCTTCTCGAGCGCCACGGCGATGATGACCGCCAACCCGAGGCCGATCGGCACCGTGATCACCGCGATGATCAGGGTGTTCAGGATGGAACGCCAGAGCAGGTCGTCCTGGAACTGCGCGGTGAAGTTCTCGAAGCCGACCCAGGTCAGATCGCCCAGGCCGTCCCAGCTGGTGAAGGCGAGCACGAGGCTCGCCGCGAACGGCAGCACGACGAACAGCACCATGCCGATGAGCTGCGGCGCGATGAAGACGAAGCCCCATCGCCGGTCGCGGCGGCGCCACGCCGCCTCCTTGCGGAACTGGCGCGGGGGCGGAGCGGATGCCGCAGGAAGGTCCTGCAGCATCCGCTCGCCGGAAGCGATCTGGCTCACGCTTACTCGCCCTGCTTCTCCGCGACGAGGTCGGCGGCCGCGTCGAGCGTCTGCTGCGCGTCGGCCTTGCCCTCGTAGAGCTTCTGGAACAGCTCGCTGATGTCGGTCGCGAGGCTCGGGATGACGGCCTCGGCCGGGTAGTCCTCGAAGCCGATGTCGCGCATCTCGAGCATCGTCTGGGCGTGGGCGGGGTAGTCGTCCTCGAGCACGACCTCGTCGGCGCCCTTGATCGACGGCACCGCGTTGCCGCCGCCCGAGAGCCGGAACTTCTGGCCCTCGGCGCTCAGGAACTCGGTCCAGAAGGTGAACGAGGCGTCCTTCGACTTCGTGTTCTCGTTCATCGCGAGGAAGCTCGTCGCGACGCCCGTCGGGGCCTCGGTGCCGTCGGGCGTGGGCCAGCGGACGATGTCGACCTGGTCGGCCGTGCCGGCCGCCTCGACGGTGCCGATCGTGTAGCGGCCCTGCACGAAGAAGCCGGCCTTGCCGGTGACGAAGAGGCTGTCGGCCCCGGCGCCGTCGGGCAGCGTGTCGGCGACGACGAACTTGCCGTCCTGGAAGTACTCGCCGAGCGTCTCGACGTCGGCGACGGTCTGCGGGTCCTCGTTCGCGACGAACGCGCCCGACTCGTCGTATGGCGCGGGGTCGCCCTGCGACGACAGCCAGCTCCAGTGGGTCGCCCAGTAGTTCCAGAAGAGCGTGCCGGCGACGCCCGCGGCCTTGAGCTTGTCGTTCATCTCGAGGAACTTGTCGGTCGTCCACTCGCCGTTCTCGGCGAGGGTCGCCGGGTCTTCGGTGATGCCGGCCGCCTTGAGCGTCTCCTTGTCGTACCAGAGCACGTCGGGGTTCGCGTCGTTCGGGGCGGCGTAGTACTCGCCGTCCTTCTCGGCCGCACCGAACAGACCCGGGAAGAAGTCGTCGGGCTTCGTCTGGCTCTCCTTCGAGTTCATGAGCTTCGTCATGTCCATGAGACGGCCCGAGTCGACGAACTGGCCGATCTGGTCGTCGCCGACGTAGAACACGTCGGGCGCGGTGTTGCTCGCGAGCTGGGCCAGCAGCTTCGAGTGGTAGTCGCCGTAACCGGCGACGGGCTGGAACTTCACCGTGATGTCGGGGTGGCGCTTCATGAACTCGGCGTTGAACTCCTTGTAGCGGGTGAGCTCGTCGGCCGAGCCCCACGTCGACCACACCACGGTGTTCTTGTCATGCGCACCTCCCCCGCCGCTGCACGCTGCCAGTCCGATCGCGACGGCGCTCGCAGCACCGATCGCCAGCAGACGCCTCATCTTCGAGTTCGAGCGGGCCATTCCGCTACCTCTTTCGTCATTGCAGGAGGGGCCGGCGGGTGCCGGGTGAGGGGGGATTGCTCGCCATTATTCTGTATACAAAACTCAATTTCGTCAAGGTGCGGCAGGTCACGAACGCGCAACGGCGCCGCCCCTCCCCTGCGCCCTGCTCGAATCGAGTGGGCGGATATGGCCCCGAAACGCGCGTGAACGGGGCCATATCCGCCCACTCGATCCAGGGCCAGGTCACGCAGGTATGGTGGCGGCGCCGAGTGGGCGGATATGGTCCCGAAACGCAAGCGGAATGGGCGATATCAGCCCACTCGATGCGACGATGCCCGCTCGGGGCGGGCTCGTCAGACGTGCCAGAACGACGGATGCCCCGTGGCCGATCGGCCGCGGGGCATCCGTGTCGAGCTGAGTGAGGTGAACGCTAGACGCGCGCGGGCAGCTTCGCGGCCACCAGCTCGGCGATCTGCACGGCGTTGAGCGCCGCGCCCTTGCGCAGGTTGTCGTTCGAAACGAAGAGCACGAGGCCCTTGCCGTCGGGCGCCGACTGGTCCTGACGGATGCGACCCACGTAGCTCGGGTCGGTGCCGGCGGCCTGCAGCGGCGTGGGCACCTCGCTGAGCTCGACGCCGGGCGCTTCGGCGAGCAGTTCGGTCGCCCGCTCGGGTGTGATCGGGTTCGCGAACTCGGCGTGGATCGACAGCGAGTGACCCGTGAACACCGGAACACGCACGCACGTGCCAGCGACGAGCAGGCCCGGCAGCTCGAGGATCTTGCGGCTCTCGTTGCGGAGCTTCTTCTCTTCGTCGGTCTCGAGGTCGCCGTCGTCGACGATCGAGCCGGCGAGCGGGATGACGTCGAACGCGATCGGCCGCGGGAACTTCACGGGCTCGGGAAGCTCGACCGACGAGCCGTCGTGCACGAGGTTGATCGCGTCCTGTGCGACGGCGGCCTTCGCCTGCTCGAGCAGCTCCTCGCCGCCCGCGAGACCGGCGCCCGAGACGGCCTGGTACGTCGCGACGATGAGGCGCTCGAGGCCGGCCTCGTCGTGCAGCACCTTGAGCACGGGCATCGCAGCCATGGTGGTGCAGTTCGGGTTCGCGATGATGCCCTTCTTGGCCTCGTCGATCGCGTGCGGGTTGACTTCGCTCACGACGAGCGGCACCTCGGGGTCCATGCGCCAGCCGCTCGAGTTGTCGATGACGGTCACGCCGGCCGCGGCGAACCGCGGCGCCTGCGCCTTCGAGAGGGTTGCGCCGGCCGAGAAGATCGCGAGGTCGAGGCCCGTGGGGTCGGCGGTCGAGGCGTCTTCGACGACGATGTCCTCGCCCTTGAACGGCAGCGTCGTGCCCGCCGAGCGCGCCGACGCGAAGAAGCGGATCTGCCCGACCGGGAAGTCGCGCTCCTCGAGCAGCCGCCGCACGACCGCGCCGACCTGGCCGGTGGCGCCGACGACGCCGATGTTCACACCATTGCTCATGTCACCCTCTTGCTTTCGAGTTCTCTTCAGTTTGCAGGACTTCGGAACCGCCCTCGGCAGGATTGCGCGAATCCGTCCTGAATTGGCAGCTTTCTCCTGAATGCGGGCGGGATGCCGCGGCCCGAGCCTCGGCGGGGACCTCAGCGGTACGCGAGGCACCCGCCACGAGGCATCCGACCCGTCAGCGCCCCGTGCCGCCGTGCACGACGGCGTCGTCGTCGCCGTCGAGGTCGAACGCCGTGTGCACCGCACGGGCGGCGGCGTGCACGCTGTCGGCGCGCGTCACGACCGAGATGCGGATCTCGCTCGTCGAGATCATCTCGATGTTGATGCCGGCCTCGTAGAGCGCCTCGAAGAGCTTCGCCGAGACGCCCGTCGCCGAGCGCATCGCGTTGCCGACGAGCGAGAGCTTGCCGATCTGGTCGTCGTACTGCAGCGCCTCGAAGCCGATCGCGTCCTGGGCACCGGCGAGCGCCGTGAGCGCCTTCTCGCCGTCGGCCTTCGGCACGGTGAACGAGATGTCGGTGCGGCCGGTGGCGGCGGCCGACACGTTCTGCACGATGACGTCGACGTTCGCGTTGGTGCCGGCGACGATCTTGAAGATCTTCGCCGCGGCACCCGGCTTGTCGGGCACTCCGACGACCGTGATCTTCGCCTCGGACAGGTCGATCGCGACTCCGGCGATGACGGACTCTTCCACAGCTGCTCCTTCGGGAAGACGCGAGGGGTCGTACACGATCGTCCCCTCGTTGTTGTTGAACGACGAACGCACGTGCAGGGTGACGCCGTGGCGGCGCGCGTACTCGACGGCGCGGATGTGCAGGACCTTGGCGCCCGACGCCGCGAGCTCGAGCATCTCTTCACTCGTGATGCGGTCGAGCTTGTGCGCCTTCTTCACGACGCGCGGGTCGGAGGTGAACACGCCGTCGACGTCGGTGTAGATCTCGCAAACGTCGGCGTCGAGCGACGCGGCGAGCGCGACGGCCGTCGTGTCGCTGCCGCCGCGGCCGAGCGTCGTGATGTCGCGGGTGTCGCGGTTGAAGCCCTGGAACCCGGCGACGATGACGATCGCACCCTCGTCGAGCGCCTCGCGCAGGCGCACGGGCGTCACGTCGACGATGCGGGCGGCGCCGTGCTGGGCATCGGTGATCATGCCGGCCTGGCTGCCCGTGAAGCTGCGCGCCTCGTGCCCCATGCTCTTGATCGCCATGGCGAGCAGCGCCATCGAGATGCGCTCGCCGGCCGACAGCAGCATGTCGAGCTCGCGCGGCGCCGGGATCGGCGTGACCTCGTTGGCGAGGTCGAGCAGCTCGTCGGTCGTGTCGCCCATGGCGGAGACCGCGACGACGACGTCGTTGCCCGCCTTGCGCGTCTCGACGATGCGCTTCGCGACCCGCTTGATGCTCTCGGCATCGGCGACGGACGACCCGCCGAACTTCTGCACGATCAAGCTCACGGGGCCTCCAGGGGGTTCTGGGCGCGCGCGGGCCGACGGGCCCGTCGTCGGATTCTTCATCATACGGCGGCACGCATGCGCGCCTCGCCATGTGACGTCAGCCGTCGGGCGGGGAGCGAGAGACGGTCGGTCGAGTAGCGCGAAGCGCGTATCGAGACCACCGCATCATCACTCGCCGCGGTCGCGTGCCATGTACCACTCGGTGAACTCGGTCGCGCGCCCGTCGGGCGCGAACCGGATCACCCACAGGTTGAGGTAGTCGCGCTCGGCCGGGTACTCGGTGCGTCCTTGCACGAGCGCGAGGGCGGAGGCTTCGTGCACGGCCTTCCACTCGAACGACCATTCGCCCGCCTGGTCGGCGTGGGCGAGCCAGCCCGACACGATCGCGTCGTGGCCGCGCAGCGGTTCGGCGTCGGGCGCGAGGAGGTAGACGGCGTCTTCGGTGAAGAGCGCGCGGATGTCGTCGGGTTCGTTGCTGCGCCAGGCCCTGACGTAGCCGTCGACCCAGGTCGTGGTGCGATCGGATGCCTGCTCGGTCGTCTCGGTCATCTCATCGGTCTACGCGCGCGGTGTGCTCGCGTCAACCGGCTCGTGTGGCGTCAGCCGACGACGCGGCGCCCCTCGAATGCCCGGCCGAGCGTGACCTCGTCGGCGTACTCGAGGTCGCCGCCGACCGGCAGACCGGAGGCGAGGCGGGTGACCTTGATCTCGAGCGTCGTGAGCAGTCGGCTGAGGTAGGTCGCGGTCGCCTCGCCCTCGAGGTTGGGGTCGGTGGCGATGATGACCTCGGTGACCGAACCGTCGGCCAGGCGCTGCATGAGCTGGCGGATGCGCAGCTCGTCGGGGCCGATGCCGTCGATGGGGCTGATCGCGCCGCCGAGCACGTGGTACAGGCCTCGGAACTCGCGGGTGCGCTCGATCGCGACGACGTCTTTCGCCTCTTCGACCACGCAGATGAACGACGGGTCGCGCCGCGGGTCGCGGCAGATCGAGCAGGTCGACTGCTCGGAGACGTTGCCGCAGATCTCGCAGAACCGCACCTTGTCGCGGATCTGCAGCAGGATCTCGGCGAGTCGCGTGACGTCGAAGTGCTCGGTCTGCACGATGTGGAACGCGATGCGCTGCGCCGACTTCGGCCCGATGCCGGGAAGCCGGCCGAGCTCGTCGATCAGTTCTTGGACGATGCCTTCGTACACGGGCTACGCACGCTCCCCGAACCCGCGACCGGGCACTTCGATCTCTTCCAGGAAGGTCGCGCCGAGCACCTCGCGCACGACCGCCTCACCGTATCGCTGGATGCCGCCGTCGGTCGTCGCCGCGGCCGGGCGAGGCCGACTCGGGGCGGCGCTCGCGCGGGGCGCCGATGCGGGGCGAGGGGGCGCCGAGGCTGGTGCCGCAGCAGGCGGCGGCGCGTCGAACGGCTCGGGCTCGGGGCCCGGGTCGAACGGCGGCTCCTCGTCGGGCGGCGGCGCATCGGCGTCGTCGGGCATGTACTCGGCGGTGCCCTCGCCCGCGCCACCGCGGGGGGGCGCCGCCGGCGCCGGCGCCGAGGTCGCCGGTTGCGGCGCCGGACGCTCCGCAAGCGCGGTCGCCGTTCGCGGCGAGGCAATCGCGGTGCTCGCGTCGGGCTGCGGATCGGGGTCGCGGGGAATGGCGACCGTCGCCCACGAGTCGACCGGCCCCGAGGCCTGTGCCGCTTCGGCCGACGACGAGGTGCCGGTCGAGGGGCTGCTCGGGCTGCTTGCGGTCGGGGTCGTCGCAACGGCGGGGCTCGACCCCGCCGAACCCGTCGTCGCCGCCGGGGCGTCGACGCTCGACGACGGGCCCGTGCCCGACCCCGATGACCCAGGGGTCGACGGCGGTGGCGTCTCGGGCCGCGCGGAGCCGCCGCCCTGCCCGCCGCCGATCACGCGCGGGATGAACTTGACGGTCACACCGAGCACCTCGTCGATCGCGGTGCGCAGCAGCTCGGCCGAGTTCTGGGCGCCCGTGCCGTTGCGCAGGCTCTCGACGTCGCCGGCGCTCGTGAAGCCGAGCACGAGCACCGCGTCGTCGGTGCGGTACTCGAGCACCTGGGCCGTGAGCGCGGCCATCCACGCGGTGCGCTTCTTGCGCTGCAGCACGTTGAGCACCTCGGGCCACGCGTCGCGCATCTGCTGCAGCGTGATCGGCCCGGTCGGGCGAACGAACGCGGGGGCTTCGGGCTCGGCAGCAGGCGCGGGCGCGGGCGGCGCGGCGTCGGTCGTGGCGGCTGCGCCCGAGGCGGTCGGCGTGCCGGCCGACGCGGGGCGCTCCGACGCGACGATCGGTTCGGCGGGATTCGGCCCGGCCGCAGCCGACGGCACGGGCGCCGCCTCGGCTGCGGACGCCGCAGGGCGAGCCGGCTCGGGCGCGCGCTCGGGCGCGCCTGCACGCGCCGCGGGCACCTCGACGCGCGACGGCTCGGGGTTCGTCCTGGCCGGCGCCGCATCTGACGTGGCCGGCGTCGGTGCGCTCGCGATCACCGCTCCCCCGGCCCCGACCTGCCGCTCGAGCCGCTCGACGCGCGCGAGCGCCCCGCGCTCGGTGTCGTCGCTCGCCGGCACGAGCACCCGCGCGAGCATGAGCTCGAGATGCAGTCGCGGTGAGGTCGCACCGGTCATCTCGGTCAGGGTCTGGCTCACGAGGTCGGCGACGCGCGAGAGCTCGGCCGGGCCGAAGGCCTGCGCCTGCACGGCCATGCGGGCGAGCTCGTCTTCGGGCACGCCGCGCAGCACGGCGGCCGCTGCCTCGGGCGTCGAGGCGGCGACGACGATGAGGTCGCGCAGGCGCTCGAGCAGGTCTTCGACGAATCGGCGCGGGTCTTGACCCGTCTGCACGACGCGGTCTGCGGCGGCGAACGCCCCGGCGGCGTCGTGCGAGCCGATCGCGTCGATGACCTCGTCGAGCAGCGCGCCGTGGGTGTAGCCGAGCAGCGCGACCGCGCGCTCGTAGTCGATCGCCGAGCCCTCGGAGCCCGCGATGAGCTGGTCGAGGAGCGACAGGGTGTCTCGCGGCGAACCGCCCCCGGCGCGGACGACGAGCGCGAGCACGCCGGGCTCGACCGAGATGCCCTCTTCGTTGCAGAGCTGCTGCACGTACTCGAGCATCGGGGCGGGCGGCACCAGCCGGAACGGATAGTGGTGCGTGCGCGACCGGATCGTGCCGAGCACCTTGTCGGGCTCGGTCGTCGCGAAGATGAACTTGACGTGCTCGGGCGGCTCTTCGACGATCTTGAGCAGCGCGTTGAAGCCGCCCGAGGTGACCATGTGCGCCTCGTCGATGATGAAGATCTTGTAGCGGTCTCGTGCCGGCGCGAAGATCGCCCGCTCGCGCAGGTCTCGGGCGTCGTCGACGCCACCGTGGCTCGCGGCGTCGATCTCGACGACGTCGAGCGACCCGCCGCCGCCCCGCGAGAGCTCGATGCAGCTCGGGCACGCGCCGCACGGCTTGTCGGTCGGTCCCTCGGCGCAGTTCAGGCAGCGCGCGAGGATGCGCGCCGACGTCGTCTTGCCGCAGCCGCGCGGGCCGCTGAACAGGTAGGCGTGATTGACCCGATCGGTGCGGAGCGCCGTCATCAGCGGCTCCGTCACCTGGGACTGGCCGATCATCTCGGCGAACGTCTCTGGCCGGTAGCGGCGATATAGGGCGGTGACCACGCATCAATGGTAGTCACCGCGTCCGACACCACATCCGGATGCCTCGGGCGTACGATGCACGGACGGAAGGAGCGTGATGACGGTGACGACGATGACCCCGGCTCAGCTCGAGAGGTTCCAGGCCCGGCTGCTCGCCGAGCGCGCCGAAGCCCAGGAGCGCGCCGCCGAGTTCGACGACCAGATGAGCGAGGTGCGGCACGCCCGCTCCGAGGCGAGCGCCGACGACGAGCACGACCCCGAGGGCCCGACGATGACCCAGGAGTGGTCGCAGCGCACTGCGGTGCTCGCCGACGTCCAGTCGGAGCTCGCCGAGATCGACCACGCGCTGGCCCGTATCGCCGACGGCACCTACGGCATCTGCGCCCGCTGCGGCAAGCGCATCACGGTCGCGCGTCTCGACGCCCGGCCGACCGCGACCCTCTGCATCGACTGCGCGCGTCTCGAACGGTGACGACGGGTGCCCGGCGGCGATCACCGCCGGGCACCCGGTCCCCCCTTCTCAGATGCGGCCCGAACGACGCCGCACGACGAGCAGCATGCCGAGACCGGCCAGCAGCACCCCGGCGCCCAGGACGAGCGGGCCCAGGAGGTCGACGCCGGTGGAGGCGATCGATCCCGGCTTGGTGCCCGGCGTCGGCGTGGGTGCCGGTGACGACTCGTAGGCGAAGCCGTCGGGCAGGGTCGCGTTGCCGCAGGCCTCGGTTCCGACGACCGTGACGTCGACGACGCCCGTTCCGGCCGGCGCGACCGCGACGATCGTGCCGTCGTCGATCACCTCGAACGAGGACGCCGGCGTCTCGCCGAACAGCACCTGGGTCGCATCGGTGAAGCACTGGCCCGAGATGGTCACCTCGGTGCCGCCCGCTTCGGGACCGCTCGGCGGGTCGACGCCGTCGATCGTCGTCGGCACGTAGGTGAAGACGAGCGGGTTGCTGGAGCCTCCGGGCGTCGTCACGACCACGTCCACCTCACCGGCCGCGTGGGCCGGCGTCTCGAACGTGATCTCCGTGTCGCTCACCTGCGTGAACGGCACCGGCACCCCGTCGACGGTGACCTCCGTCGTGCCGCCGAGCCCGGTTCCCGTGATCGTGACGACCGTGCCGCCCGTCACCGGTCCGGTGGGCGGTGCGAGCGCATCGAGCTCGGGGGCGGCCAGGTAGGTGAAGGGCAGCGCGTCGCTCTCGCCGCCCGGCGTCGTCACGGTGACGTCGGCCGCACCGGCCGCGTGCGCGGGTGTCTCGAACGTGATCTCCGTGTCGCTCAACTGCGTGAACGGCACCGAGACGCCGTCGACCGTCACCTCCGAGGCATCCCCGAGGTCGGTGCCCGTGATGGTGACGAGCGTGCCGCCCGCCACGGGGCCCTCGTCGGGTGCGAGGCCCGTGAGCACCGGCGCCGCGACGTAGGCGAACGGCAGCGCATTGCTCTCGCCGCCCGGCGTCGTCACGACCACGTCCACCTCACCGGCCGCGTGCGCCGGCGTCTCGAACGAGATCTCCGTGTCGCTCACCTGCGTGAACGGCACCGACACCCCGTCGACCGTGACCTCGGTCGCCCCGCCGAGATCGGTGCCGGTGATCGTGACCGAGGTGCCCCCGTCGGTCGGCCCGGCAGCCGGGTCGAGGCTCGTGAGCACTGGAGCGGGCACGTATGTGAACGGAAGCGGGTCGCTCGCACCACCGGGCGTCGTCACGACCACGTCCACCTCTCCCGCGTCATGCGCGGGCGTCGTGAACGTCACCTCGGTCTCGCTCACCTGCGTGAACGGCACCGAGACGCCGTCGATCGTGACCTCCGTCGCACCCGCGAGGTCGGTGCCCGTGATCGTCACGAGCGTGCCGCCCGCGGTCGGGCCCTCATCGGGCGTGAGCGAGTCGAGATCGGCGGCGATGACGTAGAGGAACGGGAGCGGGTTGCTGTCGCCGCCGGGGGTCGTGACGATGACGTCGACCGAGCCCGGGGTGTGCGCCGGGGTCT
>NZ_JBYRES010000005.1:0-290233 GCF_058349945.1 Agromyces cucurbitae
GGTGCACCCCCAGGGACTTGAACCCTGAACCCACTGATTAAGAGTCAGTTGCTCTGCCGATTGAGCTAGAGGTGCATTGATTCGGGGCCGTTTTTCAACAACCGAACCGAGCGTCAACGTTATCAGGTCGATCGCCGCTGCGCCAATCGAGCCCGGCACGGCGTGTTCACCCTCGCCCGATAGCCTGATCGACGTGACCGAACCCGTCGATTCCACCACTCCCGATCTCGCCGCCGACCTCGCGCTCGCGCTCGAACTCGCCGACCTCGCCGACGCCGTCGCGATCGCGAAGTTCCGCGCCGTCGACCTCGACGTGTCGACGAAGCCCGACCGCACGTTCGTGACCGAGGCCGACCTCGCGGTCGAGCGCATCATCCGCGAGCGGCTCGCCGAGGCGCGTCCGTCCGACGGCATCCTCGGCGAGGAGTTCGGCACCTCGGGCGACACGACCCGTCAGTGGATCATCGACCCGATCGACGGCACCTCGAACTTCATGCGCGGCGTACCCGTGTGGGGCGCGCTCATCTCGCTCGCGATCGACGGCGTGCCGGTCGTCGGCGTCGCCTCCTGCCCCGCCATGGGTCGGCGGTGGTGGGCGTCGCGCGGCGCGGGCGCCTTCACGACGGATGCCCCGGGGCAGGCACCTCGCCGCATCGCCGTGTCGGCCGTGTCCGACCTCGCCGACGCCTCGCTCAGCTTCCAGAGCATCGCCCAGTGGCGCGACGCGGGCTACCTCGACCGCCTGCTCGCCCTCGCCGAGCGGGTGTGGCGCGATCGCGCCTACGGCGACCTGTGGTCGTACATGCTGCTCGCCGAGGGGCTCATCGACGTGACCGGCGAGTTCGACGTCAAGCCCTACGACCTCGCGGCGCTCGTACCGATCGTCGAGGAGGCCGGTGGCCGGTTCACGTCGATCGCGGGTGAGCCGGGGCCGTGGCACGGCTCGGCGCTCGCGACGAACGGTGCGCTCCACGACGTCGTGCTCGACGCGCTGCGCGAGCAGGCGTGACGCCGATGGAGTTCGTCGTCTTCACCGAACCCCAGCAGGGCGCGAGCTACGACGAGCAGCTCGCCCAGGCGCGCGCCGCCGAACGTCTCGGCTTCGACGGCTGGTTCCGCTCCGACCACTTCCTGCGCATGGGCGCCGGCGACCCGCTGCCCGGCCCGACCGACGCCTGGGTGACGCTCGCGGGCCTCGCCCGCGAGACCGAGCGCATCCGGCTCGGCACGCTCGTCTCCTCGGCGACGTTCCGGCACCCGTCGCTCCTCGCGATCCAAGTCGCGCAGGTCGATGCGATGTCGGGCGGCCGGGTCGAGCTCGGACTCGGCACCGGCTGGTTCGCTGAGGAGCACACGGCCTACGGCATTCCGTTCCCGCCCAAGCGCTTCGACCTCTTCGAGGAGCAGCTCGAGGTGATCGCCGGGCTCTGGTCGACGCCGGTCGGTTCGACCTTCGACTACACGGGCGAGCACTATGCGCTCGCGGGCGCGCCCGCCCTGCCGAAGCCGGTGCAGGCGCGGATGCCGGTCGTCATCGGCGGCGCCGGAGCCCGGCGCACGCCCGAGCTCGCGGCCCGCTTCGCGACCGAGTTCAACCTCGGCTTCCGCTCGGAGGACGACATCGCCGCCGCCTTCGAACGCGTGCGCCGCGCCTGCGAGGACGTCGGCCGCGACCCCGCGTCGATGCGCACCTCCGTGGCGCTGCCCACCGTCGTCGCCGAGAACGACGCCGACTACCTGCGCCGGCTCGCCGCGATCGACGAGGACCCCGACGAGTTCGCGGAGGTCAACATCGCCGGCACCCCGGCCGCGGCGATCGAGAAGATCGGGCGCCTGCGCGAGCTCGGCGCCGACCGCGTCTACCTCCAGCTCGTCGACGTGCGCGACCTCGACCACCTCGAGCTCATCGGCACCGAGGTGCTTCCGGCCCTCCGCTGACGACGGATGCCTCGTGACCGGCACCGGCCACGAGGCATCCGTTCGCTCACCGGCGTGCCGGACGAGCAGGTCGGCGGCTCCAGGCGACGCCGATGAGGCACAGCGCGCCGCCGATCATGCCGACGACGGTCGGGAGCTCGCCGAGCAGCAGCCAGCCGAGCAGCACGACGATCGCGGGCACCGCGAGCGTCGCCGAGGCGGTGACGCCCGCCGGGCTGCGCTTGAGCACGTAGGCCCAGAGCAGGAACGCGACGGCCGACGGGAAGACGCCGAGGTACACCATCGCCCAGACGGCCGGGGCCGGCGCGGAGCCGACCTCGGCGACCGTCTGGGGCAGGAACGGCAGGAGGGCCGCGGCCCCGATCGCACAGCCCACCCAGGTCGCGCTCAATGCGTCGGTATCGCGCAGCGCCACCTTCTGCACGAGCACGCCGAGCGCGTAGAGCAGTGCGGCGAGGAGCCCGAGCACGATGCCGAGCGCATCGGCGTGATTGCCGACGCCGCCGGTCGCGATGAGCACGACGCCCGCGAAGGCGACGAGCATGCCCACGACGAGCGACCGCGGGAAGCCCTCCTTGAGGAACACGCCGGCCGCGACCGCGACGATGAGTGGTGCGATGTTGACGAGCATCGCCGCCGTGCCGGCGTCGAGATGGCGCTCGGCGAGGTTCAGCACGAGCGTGTAGCCCGCGAACCAGAGCACGCCGTAGAGCGCCACGAGTCCGAGCGAACGGCCGCGCGGCAGTGGCGGCCGACGGATCAGCGCGACCGCGACGAGTGCGACGGTGCCGACGAGCTGCCGGCCGAGCGCGAGCGGCCCGGGTGAGATCGCGTCGCCGACGAAGCGGATCGCGATGAACGCCGACGCCCAGAGGACGAGTACGACGAGCATCGCCGTGAGCACCTTCCATCGAGGGGCGGCGGTCGGAGTCTGGTCGGTCGTGACGGACGGGCTGAGGCTCGGAGCGGCGGTGGGCATGCCACCAGCCTCGGCGATCACGTCCACTGAGCACAAGCGAACGATCCTTGGCATTCGTTAAGCACGACTGTACGATCGTCTCCATGGTCGACCCGCACCGACTCCAGGTCTTCCGCACGGTCGTGCAGACGGGCTCGATCAACCGCGCCGCGACGCGGCTCGGTTACACGGCCTCGGCGGTCAGCCAGCACGTCAGCGCGCTCCAGCGCGAGACCGGGCTGACGCTCGTCGAGCGGCACGGCCGGGGCATCGTGCCGACCTCGGCCGGCGTCGCCGTCGCCGACCGCGCGGCGCGCGTGCTCGACCACCTCGCCGACTTCGACGGCGCGATCGACGACCTCCGCGCCGGTCGCAGCGGCACCCTGCGCATCGGCAGCTTCATGTCGGCGAACCGCGCCTGGATGCCACCGGTCATCGCCGACCTCGTGCGCCACCATCCCGACCTCAGACTCGAGCTCACCATGGTCGAGCGGCGCGGTCAGCATGCCGGTGACCCCGACCTCGAGCTCTACGTCGCCGAGTCGGTGCGCGGCGATCGCGACCCCGCGGTCGCCGAGGGCTCGCCCGAAGGCTACGACCTCGAAGAGCTCAAGGCCGAGGGCTACGTCGTGGTCGTGCCCACCGACCACCCGCTCGCCGCCCGCGACTCGGTGCGCCTCACCGACCTCGAGTTCGAGCCGTGGATCGACAACGACGACGAGCGCGGCCCCTGCCGCGAGATCGTCGTCGCGGCGTGCGCCGCCGTCGGGTTCGCGCCCCAGTTCCGCCTGCGGGCGCCCGACTACGCGAGCGCGTTCGACTACGTCGAGCACGGGGTCGGCATCACCGTGCTGCCCCGGCTCGGCGCGATCGACCTGCCGTCGACGGTGGTGATGCGGCCGATCGCCGACGAGGCGGCCAGACGCCGCATCATGCTGCGCGTCAAGCGATCGATGCGCACGCACCCCGCGGTGCGACGCGCGGTCGAGATGCTCCGCGAGGCGGCGCGGCAGGGCTGAGCCCGCCGCGCCCCGGCCTCACGGACGCAGGTCGGGCAGCGGGCCGCCGCGGCGTGCGTCGGCCCACAGGTCGATGCCGGCATCGCCCGCGAACCGGTCGATCTCGGCGAGCTCGTCGGGCGTGAAGTCGAGCCGGTCGACGGCGGCGACGTTCTCGTCGAGCTGGCGCACGCTCGAGGCGCCGACGACGAGACTCGTCACGCGGTCGTCGCGGAGCGCCCACGCGAGCGCGAGCTGCGCGAGCGACTGGCCGCGACCACGGGCGACGGCGTCGAGGCCCCGGATGCGCTCGAGCGTCTCGTCGGAGAGCATCGAGCGGTCGAGCGAGCCGTCGCTCGCCGCACGCGAGCCCTCGGGGATGCCGCCGAGGTACTTGCCCGTCAAGAGACCCTGGGCGAGCGCCGTGAAGCCGATGACGCCGAAGCCCTCGTCGGCGGCGACGTCGAGCAGTCCCTCGGTCTCGATCCAGCGGTTGAGCATCGAGTACGACGGCTGGTGGATCGTGAGCGGCGTGCCGCGCTCGGCGAGCAGCCGAGCCATCTCGCGACTCTGCTCGGCCGAGTACGACGAGATGCCGACGTAGAGCGCCTTGCCCTGCCGCACGATCTGGTCGAGCGCCGCCGCCGTCTCGGCGAGGGGCGTGCCGGGGTCGGGACGGTGGTGGTAGAAGATGTCGACGTAGTCGAGTCCGAGTGCGGCGAGCGAGCGGTCGAGGCTCGCCAGGAGGTACTTCCGGCTGCCGCCGACCCCGTGCGGCCCGGGCCACATGTCCCACCCGGCCTTCGTCGACACGACGATCTCGTCCCGATACGGCGCGAGGTCGGTCGCGAGGATGCGCCCGAAGTTCTCTTCGGCCGCGCCGTAGGGCGGGCCGTAGTTGTTCGCGAGATCGAAGTGGGTGATGCCCTGGTCGAACGCACGACGCACGATCGCGCGCTGCGCCTCGAGCGGACGATCGTCGCCGAAGTTCTGCCAGAGCCCGAGCGAGAGCAACGGAAGCTGCAGGCCCGATCGGCCGGTGCGGCGGTGGGGCATGCGGTCGTAGCGGGCGGCATCGGCGAGGTACGGCATGAGGCCATGCTAGCCAGCGGCGCCGACCCCGGCAGCGGCATCCGGTCGCCGGCTGTTCGTATGCCGACGCCGGCATGGGGTCCCCATCGACACGGTGGACAATCGGCTCCGAGAACTTCACCGGGGCGGCCATATTGCACACCGGTCGCGGACTGGCATTATCTTCAGTCATCGCGACGCACTCCCCCCACGCGTCCAGTCCCGACGAAGGATCCGATGATGGACGAGCACCAGCCCGAGAACTGGTACTGCCCCGAGCCCGACTGCGATTACTGCGGGGGCGCCTTCACCGACTGACGCGAACCACGAACCCCCATCACGCAGAACGCCCGGCGCTCTTTCGAGTCGCCGGGCGTTCTGCGGTTCCGCAACGTGCGACAACGGCCTCGACCGCCGGAGGCGGTGCCTCGACGGTGCTGTGTGGAGATGGGGGGAATTGAACCCCCGTCCATCGCTGAGATTCCACGTCTTCTCCGGGCGCAGCCTGTGAAAGCGTTCTACTCGGCCCCGACTCTTGCCACAGGCACCTGAGTCGACGGGCCCAGCCTGAAGAAGTCCCGCACGTCGCTCAGGCGACGACGCGCAGCAAGTTCCCTAGATGACGTCAGTGACCGGGGCGGGAACGAACCCGGACTGACGGACTATCGAGCTCGCTTAGGCAGCGAGGGCGAAGTCGGACTGCTTCTTATTGGCAGTTATTTGTTCGCAGGGAGCGTTCACGAGATAACCCTGCATCCTCGGCCCGCTTCTCGTGGGCACACAGGCGATGTCGAAACCGATCATCCCCATGTGACGTCGAACGAGTTCGACGGAGCCGTTGTCGCACGCTGTGGAGTTTCCAAGTGCCGCGCTCGCCACCTGACGGATGACGGTGCGCGGCCTTACAGTCTAGAACAGGCGCCGCCGCTCCGCCATTCCCAGCCGGGCCCACCTCATGAGCGGATGCCTCGTGGAGGACCCATGCCCACCGTCATCGCCGTTCGCGGTACCGCAGAAGAACGCACCGAGCCCGAGCTCGCCGCCGTCACGCTGACCGTCGGGGTCTCCGAGCCCGAGCGCGACACGGCGCTCGCCCGCACCGCCGACGCGCGCGAGCGGGTCATCGCCGAGGTGCGCGACCTCGAGGCGGCGGGCGCGCTCGACACGTGGGCGGCCGGCCAGATGCGCGTCTGGTCGCACCGTCCGTGGAACAACGAGGGTCGGCAGCTGCCGCTCGTGCACCAGACGAGCTCCGAGATCGAGATCGTCTTCAGCGACCTCGACCGGCTCGGCGAGTGGGCCAGCCGGGTCGCCGACACCGACGGCGTCGATCTCAACGGCATCGACTGGCGGCTGACCGAGACGACGCGCCGCCGGGTGCAGGAGCTTGCCCAGCGGGCCGCGGTCGCCGACGCGGTGGCCAAGGCCCGCGTGTACGCGGCCGCGCTCGGGCTCGGGGTGCCGACGCCCGTCGAACTGGCCGACAGCGGGTTGCTCACGGCGCAGCCGGTGCCGCCCGCGCCTCGTGGCATGAAGCTCGCGATGGCCGCGGTCGCGTACGACGGCGGCGGTGCCGGTTCGGGCACCGAGTTCGCGCCCGCAGAGCTCGTCGTCGAGGCATCCGTCGAAGCCAGGTTCCACGCCGAACCGGCGTGAGACTTTCTCCACCGTCTTCGAATATCTCTTCGAATCTCGGCTGTTTCGGGTAGACTCAGACTATGCCCGAGACCGCTGAAATACCCGCCCTGACCGGGGTTTCAGCCGCGCTCGACGGCCTTTCCGAGGCGTGGTCGGGTGCGCTCATCGCGGGCACGCCGGGCTCGGTGCACGCGGCCGGTGACGTGCGGCTGATGAGCGGTGCGGGGCTGGTCCGAGTCACCGAGGCTCTCGGTGAGCTGTTCCGCCAGGTGCAGGCACTCCAAGCCCCCGTCGCGGCCGAACTCGCAGCCCGGTCGAAGCCCGGCACCGATGAGGTCGCGCGCAAGCATGGGTTCGCCTCCGCCGAACGGTTGATCGCGTCCGCGACCGGCGGCCGCTATCAAGAAGCCGTAAAGCTCGTCTCCGTCGGGCAGGCGACCGCACCCCGGGCGGCGTTCACCGGTGAGGTGCTGCCGCCGAAGCATCCGCACCTGGCCGCCGCGGTCGCGACGGGCGCGATCTGTGTCGACGCGGCCGACGTCATCCGCCGGTTCTACGACCGCGTCGCAGCCCGGGCCGACCGGATCGAACTCGGTGATGCCGAACGGTTCCTCGTCGACCGCGCCCCGGTCGTGGGCGTCGACGGGCTGCAGCGGCTCGTGAAACTCCTCGAAGCCCGCCTCGACCCCGGCGGCGTCAAACCCCGCGAAGACGAGTTGCGTGCCGCCCGCGAGTTCCGCATCTGGGAAGACGAACACGGCATGATCCGGTTCACCGGCGCCGCCGACCCGGTCAACGGCGCCCCCATCAAACTCGCGATCGAGACCCTCGTCGGCGCCGAACTCCACCGGGCCCGCGACACGAAACGCCCACGGCCCGCCGCCGCCGCCGCCGGTGCAGCTTCCCATAGTGCCGTTGGTGCTGCCGACGACGCCGTGCTCGCCGACGAACGCACGATCGCACAGATGAACCTCGACGCCCTCGCCGACATCGCCCGCCACTCACTCGGCGCGAACGACGCACCCACGCCGTTGCAGCAGGCGACGATCGTGGTCCGGGCCGATGCCGACGCGGTCGCCACCGGGCGCGGGCACGCCACGATCGACGGCATCGACCAGCCGATCTCGATGCCGTCACTCGAAGAGATCGCGATGTCGGCCGGCATCTCGCTCTTGTACGTCGGCGACAAGCCCGAGAACCTCCGCCTCGATCGATCCCGCCGCCTGTTTACGCACGCCCAGAAACTCGTCCTCGTCGAACGCGACGGCGGCTGCGCCTGGCCCGGCTGCAACCGGCCCCCGTCGCACACCCAGGCCCACCACATCAGATGGTGGAAACGACATCACGGCACGACGAACCTCGACAACGGCATCATGCTGTGCGCGCACCACCACCATCGCATCCACAACGACGGCTGGCTCATCTTCATCGTCGACGGTTTCGTGTGGTTCCTGCCGCCCGCACACCTCGACCCCACTCGCAGGCCCCGCCCCGGCAACCGTCGACGGCTCGATATCCTGCCGCCACCACCCGACATCGCCACCCTGCTCGGCGAATACGCCCACGCAGCCTGACCGCGCGTGCGAGCGCGCCGCCGAGCCGTGAGGTTGTCCTCATGGCTCGCGCCCCTGCGCGAACGTCAGTCGGCGACAATGAGCAGCCGCTCGAGCGCGGCGAGCTCGCCGAGCTCGAGTCCGCCGGCGAGCAGGTACTCGCGCACCGAGCCGTGCGCACGTTCGACGGTGTCGAGCACGCCCTCGATCGCCTCGTGCGGGCTGCCGCTCATGAGCGTGCGCAGTTCGGGGGTATCGGGCACGCCGTACTTCGCCATGACCGCGAGCATGCCCTCGAGCCACTCGCCCGCGAGGTTCGCCTCGGTGCGCGAGTAGTCGTCGACCACCGCGTCGCGGTCGACGCCGACCGCCATGAGTGCGAGGGCGACGACGATGCCGGTGCGGTCCTTGCCGGCGGTGCAGTGCACGATGACCGAACGGTCGCCCGCGCTCGCGATCTCGCGCAGCGCCGACACGACGACCCCCGCGTGCTGGGTGACGATGCGGTCGTAGAGCGCCTCGAGCGAGATGCCGCCCATGCCCTGCGACGCGCCCGAGCCCTCGAACACCGGCAGTCGCAGCACCTCGACGTCGAGCCCGTCGAGGTCATCCGGCATCGCGAGCGCCTCGTTGTCGTCGCGCAGGTCGATCACGATGCCGACGCCCAGGTCGCGAAGCTCGGCCTTGCCGTCGTCGCCGAGGCGGAACAGCCCGTCGGAGCGGTACAGCACGCCGTCGCGGACCGTGCCGTTGCGTGCGGGCAGTCCCCCGACGTCGCGGAAGTTGTAGGTGCCGGGAACCGGGATGCGCATCGACGTCTTCATCGCGAAGAGCCTACTCCGCGCCCCTGATGCGTCCGCTCAGCGGGCGCACAGCCTCACTCGCCCAGGTGCCGTCGGCTCGCCATGGCGCGGTCGGCCTCGCGCTTGTCCTGCCGCTCGCGCAGCGCCTGGCGCTTGTCGTACTCGCGCTTGCCTCGGGCGACCGCGAGCTCGACCTTCGCCCGTCCGTCGCTGAAGTAGATCGACAGCGGGATGAGCGTGTAGCCCCCGTCTTTGATGCGGTGGCTGATCTTCACGATCTCCTGCTTGTGCAGCAGCAGCTTGCGCTTGCGCCGGGGCGCGTGGTTGTTCCACGTCCCCTCGGTGTACTCGGGGATGTGCACCGCGTCGAGCCAGATCTCGCCGCCGTCGATGAACGCGTAGCCGTCGACGAGCGACGCGCGCCCCTCGCGCAGCGACTTCACCTCGGTGCCCTGCAGCACGAGGCCCGCCTCGTAGGTGTCCTCGATGAGGTATTCGTGCCGCGCCTTGCGGTTGGTCGCGACGACCTTCTGTCCGCGTTCCCTGGGCACGGTGATCTCCTTGCGAATCGAGCTGTTGCTGACGGATGCCTCCGGCTGGCGCCGGGCGAGCCGTTCAGTCTATCCGAACTCAGACCCGCAGGTATCGCCTGATCGCGATGCCCGCCGAGACCGCGGCCAGCAGCACCCCCACCACGACGAGCAGCGGCACGACGAGCAGCGCGTCGCCGGCGTCGACGAACGTGAGCGAGAGGTTCTCGGCCAGGTAGCCCTGCACGAAGAAGTACACGATCGCGACGACCGCACCACCCGCGAGCAGTGAGCCGACGAGCCCGGCGAACACGCCCTCGAGCACGAACGGCGTCTGGATGAACCGGTTCGACGCGCCGACGAGCCGCATGATGCCGAGCTCGCGGCGGCGCGAGAACGCCGACAGCCTGATCGTCGTCGCGATGAGCAGCGCGGCCGCGACGAGCATGATCGCGGCGATCGCGATCGCCGTGTAGCTCGCCGCGTTGAGGGCGTCGAAGATCGGGTCGAGGTAGCGGCGCTGGTCGACGACCTGCTCGACGCCCGCCATGCCCGCGAGGCTCTCGACGATCACGTCGGACTGCGACGGGTCGATGAGGTTGACCCAGAACGCCTCGGGAAGCACGTCGGGCGTCACGTAGTCGGCCGACGGCGTGCCCTCGAACTGCTTCTGGAAGTTCTCGTACGCCTGCTCGTGGTCCTCGAAGTAGAACTCGTCGATGAACGGCTTGAGCGTGTCGGACTGCAGCTGCGCCTCGACGGCCGCCTTCTGCTCCTCGTTCGCCTCGCCGTCGGTGCATCCGGCCGCCGTCGACATCGACGTGCACAGGTAGACGGCGACCTGCGCGCGGTCGTACCAGAAGCCCTTCATCTGGGCGATCTGCAGCTGCATGAGCGCGGCCGTGCCGACGAAGGTCAGCGAGATGAACGTGACGAGCACGACGGAGATGACCATCGTGATGTTGCGGCGCAGGCCGTTGCCCGCCTCGCGCAGGACGAGACCGATCCTCACTTCGTCGGCCCCACTTCCTGGTCGCTGTCGCCTTCTCGTGGGCCTCCCGGGGCCCGCAGTCCCAGCCGTTCGGCGAGCGTCAGCGGGGCGGATGCCACGGTGCCGGGCTTCTCCTTCGGCACGAGCTTCTCGGGGTCGACCTCGATCGCCCCCGTCGCGGCCTTCGTGATCTCGGCCGCGGCCTCGGTGACCTCGTCGGTCGCCTCGGGCTCGACGTAGAGGGGTTCGGCGTCGCGCATGACCTCGGCGGTGACCTTGGGCGCCGCCGCGGTCGTGGCGGCCATGGTCGGGGTCGGCGGAGTCGTCGGCGCGGGCTCGGGCGCCCGGGCCTCCTCGGCCGTAGACCCCTTCGCGGCCTTCGTCGTCTTCGCGGACTTCGCCGCCTTCGCCGCGGCCGGCGGCACGGCGGCGGCGACGCGATCGGCGTCGGTCGCCACCTCCTCGGCGGGTTCACCGCCCTGCTCGGGGACGTAGTCGACGTCGCGGACCGTCTGGCCGTCGTACCCGGCGCTGCGCTCGTCGCGCACGATGTCACCGGCCGAGAGCTCGATGACGCGTCGGCGCATCTGGTCGACGATGCCGGCCTCGTGGGTGGCCATGACGACGGTCGTGCCGCCCGCGTTGATGCGCTCGAGCAGGGTCATGATGCCCGCGCTCGTGACGGGGTCGAGGTTGCCCGTCGGCTCGTCGGCGAGCAGGATCTGCGGCTTGTTGACGATCGCCCGCGCGATCGCGACGCGCTGCTGCTCGCCGCCCGAGAGCTCGTGCGGCATGCGCTTGGCCTTGCCGTCGAGCCCCACGAGCTTCAGGGTCTCGGGCACCGCCGACTGGATGAAGCCGCGCGACTTGCCGATGACCCGCAGGGTGAACGCGACGTTCTCGAAGACCGACTTGTTCGGCAGCAGCCGGAAGTCCTGGAACACGACACCGAGGTTGCGCCGGAAGTACGGCACCTTGCGCGTCGAGATCTTGCCCAGGTCTTGACCGAGCACGTGGATCTTGCCCTTCGTGGGCTTCTCCTCTTTCAGGATCAGCCGGAGGAAGCTCGACTTGCCCGAACCGGAGGCGCCGACGAGGAACACGAACTCGCCCCGCAGGATCTCGACCCCGATGTCGTTCAGGGCGGGCCTGGACTGGCCGGGGTAGGACTTGGTGACGGAGTCGAAGCGGATCATCGTGTTCGAGCCTAGGCAGCGTCGGCGGGATTCACGAGAGCGACGCGCACGCCGAGCGTCCCGGAATCCGAATCAGTCGTCGTCCTTGCGCTTGCGCCACTTGATGCCCGCGGCGATGAGGCCGTCGAGGTCGCCGTCGAAGACGACGGCGGGGTTGCCGACCTCGTAGCCGGTGCGCAGGTCTTTCACGAGCTGCTGGCCGTAGAGGAAGTACGAGCGCATCTGGTCGCCCCAGCTCGCCGTGATCGTGCCGGCGAGCTCCTTCTTCTGGGCCGCCTCCTCCTCCTTCTTCAGGAGCAGGAGTCGGGTCTGCAGCACGCGCATGGCCGCGGCGCGGTTCTGGATCTGCGACTTCTCGTTCTGCATCGAGACGACGATGCCGGTCGGGATGTGCGTGATGCGCACGGCGGAGTCGGTCGTGTTGACCGACTGGCCGCCCGGGCCCGACGAGCGGAACACGTCGACGCGGATGTCGTTCTCGGGGACGTCGACCTCGGTCGCCTCCTCCATGACCGGGATGACCTCGACTGCGGCGAAGCTCGTCTGCCGCTTGTCGGCACCGCCGAACGGGCTGATGCGCGCGAGGCGGTGGGTGCCCGCCTCGACCGAGAGCGTGCCGTACGCGTACGGAGCGTCGATCTCGAAGGTCGCCGACTTGATGCCCGCGCCCTCGGCGTACGAGGTGTCGAGCACCTTCACCGGGTAGTCGTGCCGCTCGGCCCAGCGCAGGTACATGCGCATGAGCATCTCGGCGAAGTCGGTCGCGTCGTCGCCGCCGGCGCCCGAGCGGATCGTGACGACCGCGCCGCGTTCGTCGTACTCGCCGTCGAGCAGCGTCTGCACCTCGAGGTCGCCGATCGTCTTCTGGAGGGCGGCGACCTCGCTGCGGGCCTCGGCCGCCGAGTCCTCGTCCTCCATCTCATTGGCGAGGTCGACGAGCACCTCGAGGTCGTCGAGCCGCTGCCCGACCTCGGTGATGCGCTTGAGCTCCGCCTGGCGGTGGCTGAGCGCGCTCGTCACCTTCTGGGCGTTCGCGGTGTCGTCCCACAGGTCGGGCGCGCCCGCCTGCTCGGACAACTCGGCGATCTGCGCCTCGAGCGCGTCGACGTCGATCACGGTACGGATGTCGCCGAAGGTGGCGCGGAGCGCCGAGATCTCCTGCGAGAGGTCAAGTTCCAACATGGCGCCCTCCAGCCTAGTCGGGTGCGGGGCGGATGCCTCGCGCTCGCGCCCCTGCGGCCGTTCGGAGCGACCCCGCCCGCGTGCCGCGCCGCGCCGCGGCATCCGCCCCGCTTCAGACCCAGTCGCGGCGCACGGCCTCGGCGCCGAGCTGCATGCGGGTCGTGACCCCGGCCGTCTCCATGAGCTCGGCGACGCGGCGCTGGAAGGTGCGCAGCGAGATGCCGAGCTGGGACGCGGCGCCGGCATCGGTCGCCCCGAGCAGGAGCAGGCGGATGAGGTCGCGGTCGATGTCGTCGGCGGTCGGCTCTGCGGCGATCGGCAGGAACGCGGTCGCGGTGCGCCAGTACTCCTCGAAGATCGACGTCACGAGGTCGAGCAGGCCGCTCGGGTGGATGAGCAGGGCACCCGAGCCGCGGTCGTCGCCATGCGAGCGCATCGGCACGAGCGCCATCTGGTCGTCGGCGATGAACATGCGCGTCGGCAGGGTCGGCAGCACGCGGATCTCCTCGCCGATCTGCGTCATCGCCCGCGCGGCCGCGAGCCAGCCCGGCCGCTCGAGCACGCCGCTCTCGACGATGACGCGATAGCGCACCCCGCGCTCGAGGGCTCGATCCTCTTCGAGGTTCTCGTCGTTGCCGAGCACGGCGACGTCGCCCAGCACGAACACCCGTACCTGATCGGTCGACGCGGCCTGCAGTTGCTCGACCCGCTGGCGCACGGCGTCGTCGCCGACCACGACGTCGACGACGTCGGCGACGCTGCGCTGGTCGGCCGACCGCCGGTAGAGCTCGCCGAGCTCGGCGAGCGCCTCGTGCGCTCTCGTGAGCCCGCGTTCGCGTTCGAGCAGCAGCGGCCGCAGCGCGATCGCTGGCGGGGACGCCACGAACCGGTCGCTGTTCGACGCCTGCCGGGCGAGCAGTCCCCGTGCTTCGAGCGCGGCGGCGATCGTGCGGACTCGAGGGGCCGTCATGCCGAGGGCCGAGCCGATCTCGGCGGTGGAGGCGGCGGGCTGTTGCAGCACGAACCGGTAGACGGAGGTGTGCGCCTCGTCGAGCCCGATGGCCTCGAGCACGGTGACCTCCTCGTCTCGCGGCAACGCTCCGGCCGTCGTCCCGCGACGTGGCGGATGGTGGCCATGGCGGGACTCCGCCACCACTTTATGCGAGCGGGCGGCGAAGGTGGGGATACCGATTTCCCTACACCGAGAGGCTCGCGCATGTCACGACCCCAGCCCTTCGGTCGCCGCCTGCTTCCGATCGCCGCCGCCACGAGCGGCCTCGCGATCGGCATCGCAGGTGTCGGCCTCGCATCGCTGCCGGCGGCCGCCGATCCTGCAGCCGGCGTTCCCCACGCCGCCGCGGCCGCCGGCGGCTCCAGCACCGTCACGCTGATCACCGGCGATCGCGTCACGGTGACGGACCTGTCCGACGGCACGCACACGGTCTCGGTCGACACCGCCGTCGACGGGGCCGGCGTGCAGACCTACGAGGCGGCGGGCGACCTGCACGTCGTGCCGCAGGCCGCGATGCCGTACCTCGCGTCAGGGGCGCTCGACGGCGATCTCTTCAACGTGACGAAGCTCATCGAGTTCGGCTACGACGACGCTTCGGTCGACGCGACCCCGATCATCGTCGAGCAGTCGGCCCCCACCGCGCGCACCTTCGCCGCGCCGGTGCCCGGCCTCGAGGTGCAGGCGCAGCTCGAGAGCGTCGGCGGTGCCGCCGCCACGCTCGGGCACGCCGACGCGGCGTCGGCCTGGCAGTCGCTCACCGCGGCATCCGGCCCGTCGGCCCTCACCAGGTCTGCCGCGCCGTCGCTCGCCGACGGCATCGAGGCGATCCACCTCGACGGCAAGGTGCAGGCGACGCTCGATTCGAGCGTGCCGTACATCCACGCGCCCGAGGCATGGGCCGACGGCTTCACGGGCGAAGGCGTCACCGTGGCCGTGCTCGACACGGGCTACGACGACACCCACCCCGACCTGGCGGGCCGTGTGCTGCCCGCTTCGAAGAGCTTCGTCCCCGGCGGGGACGTCGCGACCGACGTGCACGGGCACGGCACACACGTCGCGTCGACCATCGCCGGCACCGGCGCCGCGAGCGGCGGCACCCACCGCGGCGTCGCCGACGGCGCCGACCTGCTCGTCGGCAAGGTGCTCGGCGACGACGGCTACGGCCAGGACTCGTGGATCATCGAGGCCATGGAGTGGGCGGGGCAGAACGCCCCCATCGTGTCGATGAGCCTCGGCTCGAGCGAGGCCTCCGACGGCACCGACCTCATGGCCGAGTCGCTCGACACGATCGCGCAGGAGACCGGCGCGCTCTTCGTGGTCGCCGCCGGCAACGCGGGGGCTCCCGAGACGATCGGCGCCCCCGGCTCCGCCGCCGAGGCGTTCACCGTGGGCTCCGTCGTCGACCCGACGGGCGAGCTCTCGTACTTCACGAGCCAGGGCCCGCTGACCCGCTCGGGCACGATGAAGCCCGACGTGTCGGGCCCGGGCAGCGACGTCACCGCGGCGCGCTCGGCCGACAGTGGGGGCGACGGGTCGTACATCACGATGAGCGGCACGTCGATGGCGACGCCGCACATCGCGGGCGCCGCCGCCATCCTGCTCGGCGCGCACCCCGAGTACACGACCGCCCAGCTCAAGGCGGCGCTCGCGAGCACCGCCGTCGACCTCGGGCACACCCCCTACCAGGGCGGCTCGGGCCTCATCGACGTGAAGGCCGCGCTCGACGCACCGGTCATCGCCTCGGGCTCGGGCGACTTCGGCATGCTGGCGTGGGGCGAAGCACCCACGCCCGTCACGCGCACCGTCGAGTACACGAACCGCACCGGTGCCGAGGTGACGATCGCGCTGTCGGCCGGGCTGAACGACACCACCCCCGGTGACGGCGGCGGCGACCCCGGCCCGCTGTCGGCCGGCATCGCGTACGACGCGCTCACGATCGACGCCGAGTCGCTCACGATCCCGGCGGGCGAGACCCGTTCGGTGTCGATGACGGTCGACCCGGCCAAGGTGCCCGCGGGCGCACAGCTCTCGGGCGCGCTCGTCGGCTCGGTCGACGGCACGCCCGTCACGCGCACCGCCCTCGGCACCATCGCCGAGGCCGAGCGCTACGACCTCACGATCACGGCGACCGACTTCGAGGGCGAGCCGACGGCGACCTACGCCTACCTCTGGAACCCCGCGACGCAGTTCGCCGAGCCCGTGTGGGTCGACGGCGAGACGACGCTGCGCCTGCTGAAGGGCGACTACACGCTCATGACCTTCATGGAGCTGCAGCGCACGCCCGACACGCTCGCGAGCGTCATGGTCGGCGAACCGACGATCCACCTCGACGAGGACACCGCGGTCGCGCTCGACGCGCGCACCACGAAGCAGGTCACCCTCGACGTCGGCGACGACGGCCTCGACCCGGTGTTCCGTCGCATGGACATGAAGGTCGACGACTTCCTCGCGAGCGCGATGATGCCGGTCTGGACCGACGAGATGTGGGCGCAGCCGATGACCGTCGACGACGCCGACTTCGACTTCACGACCCGCTGGCGCCTGCAGAAGCCGTTCCTCGCGGTGACCGCCGGCAAGCAGCAGCTCGACGTGATCGTGCCCGGCGGGTCGGCCCTCATCGACGGCTCGATCACGGCCACGGCGGTCGACGCCGGCACCGGCACCCCCGAGGAGCTCGCCGCGGCGGGCGCGGCCGGCAAGGTCGCCGTCGTGACGCGCACCGCCGACCGGTCGGCCTCGCAGCAGGCCGCCGACGCGGTCGCCGCCGGCGTGAAGCTGCTCATCCTCGCGAACGACGCCGACGCCGAGTTCAACGCGTGGGTCGGCTCCGAGACCGACTTCTCCGACGTGTCGATCCCGGTCGCGGCCATCAGCGGCGTCGAGGGGCGCGAACTCGTCGCGCAGCTCGCGAAGAAGAAGGTCACGGTCTCCGCGGTCGGCACGCATTACTCCGACGTCGTGTACGACATCGCCGAGTACGGCGACGGCGAGATCCCGTCGGACCTCGCGTACACGCACACGAAGAAGGACCTCGCCCGCATCGACACCCGGTTCCACGGGCAGCAGGAGGGGCTCGGCGAGTTCCGGTACGACTTCGTGCCGGGCGCGAAGTACGGCAGCGGCTTCCCGATGATCGCCCAGCGCGGCATGGACCGCACCGAATGGGTCAACACCGAGGGACTGCGCTGGAACCAGTGGGTCGCCGTCATGTCGGTGATGTGGGAGATCCGCGACATCCAGCACACGTACGAGCCCGGCGAGCGCACCTCGGCCGAGTACTTCGGCGGCATCGTGCGCCCGTACGTCGCCACCGGGTTCTGGGTGCCCTACCGCGTCTCGGACTACGCGCAGGTCAACGTGCCCAGCTGGGCCGACGGCGGCAGCGCCGACCACACCGGCACGTTCGACACGTGGGTCGAGCCCTCGACCGTGAAGCAGACGACCGACGTGTACCTCGACGGCGAGCTCATCAAGCAGGCCGAGCACCAGGGTGCGAACGTCTTCGAACTGCCCGACGGCGAGCAGCAGTGGCGCGTGGTCAGCACCGCGACCCACGACGGCAGCCACCTCGCGGGCTCGACGAAGACGGTGAGCGACTGGACCTTCACGTCGGAGGGCAAGCTCGGCGACTGGACCAACCGGCTGCTGCCGATGATCCAGGCGTACTACGACCTCGACGTGAACGTCGCGAACCAGGCCGGCGACGGCCGTCGCAAGGGAACCGGCATCGCGCTCGGCCTCGAGCTCGGCCACGTCGCGGGCACGGCGCCCGCGGGCGCCATCACCGAGGCGAAGCTCGAGGCCCGCACCGCCGGCGGCGACTGGGTCGAGGTGGCGCTGAAGCCCGCGAAGACCGACGCCCCCACGGGCGCAGTCGAGGGCGACGGCGACGTCTTCGTCAAGAGCCGCGCCTGGGTGAGCGGCTACGCGACGAAGATCCCGGTGTCCGACAAGGGCGGCTGGGTCGACCTGCGGGTGACGGCGAAGGATGCCGCGGGCAACACCTTCTCGCAGGAGATCGACCGCGCGTTCGAGGCGGCGCCCGCGAAGGGCGTGCGCTGAGCTCACTCCCCCGGTGAGATGAACGAGGGGGCCGGCCGCACGGCCGGGCCCCTCCATCGCGCGGTGGGTCGGGCCGGTCGGCACCGGGCGTTTCGACCCGTGCTGCGGGTGTAGCGTCGAACCGATGATGACCGTCTCCGCCACCCCGTTCTCGTGGCGCGGCATCATCCTCCCGGCCTATCTGCCGACCCTGCTCTTCTCGCTCGGCGAGGGTGCGATCATCCCCGTCATCCCGGTCGTCGCGACCGAGCGGGGCGCCTCGCTCGCCCTCGCGGGGCTCATCGCCGCGATGCTCATGGTCGGCGAGCTCGTCGGCGACCTGCCGGCCGGGTGGGTCGTCGCACGCATCGGCGAGCGCAACGCCATGATCGGCGCCGCCCTGCTCGCGGTCACGGGCGTGCTCGTCGCGCTCGCGTCACCGACGACGATCGCACTCGGCGTCGGCGTGTTCCTGCTCGGCCTCGCGACGGCCGTCTTCGGGCTCGCACGCCATGCGTTCCTCACGAGCTACGTGCCCGAGCGGGTGCGCGCCCGCGCGCTCTCGACGCTCGCGGGCGTCTTCCGCGCGGGCTGGGCGATCGGCCCGTTCATCGCGGCGGCGATCATCGCGGTCGCGGGGTCGTCGGAGCCCGTGTTCTGGGTGCTCGTCGCGAGCTGCTTCGCGGTCGTCGTGGTGCTCGTGCTGCTGCCCGACCCCGAACAGGCGTTCGGGGCCGCGCGGCTCGCGCGCGAGGCATCCGTTCGACCGGCTTCGGGCAGCGTCCCGGGCGATGACGCCGGCCGCACCGCGGGCGAGGCGGCGGCCGCCTCGCACGGGGTGTTGCGCGCGATCGTCGTGCACCGCGAGGTGCTCGCCCGCATCGGCACGGGCATCGGCATCCTCGCGGCGCTGCGCGCCAGCCGCACGATGATCCTGCCGCTGTGGGCGGTGTCGATCGGCATGCCGCCCGAGCAGGCGGCGCTCGTGATCGGCGTCTCGGCGACGATCGACTTCGCGCTCTTCTACGTGAGCGGCCAGGTGATGGACCGGTTCGGCCGCATGTGGAGCGCCATCCCGGGGCTGCTCGGCCTCGCGGTCGGACACCTCGTGCTCGCGTTCACGCACGACGTGCCGGCTGCCGCGGCGTGGTTCACGGCGGTCGCGCTGCTGTTCGGCGTCGCGAACGGGCTGTCGAGCGGGGTGATCCTGACGCTCGGCGCCGACCTCGCGCCGAAGGCGAACCCGGCGCCGTTCCTCGCCGGCTACCGCACGATCGGCGACGCCGGTCAGGCGGTCGCGCCGCTCGTCGTGGCCGGCGTCACGTCGCTCGTGTCGATCATGGCCGCGAGCGCGACGATGGGCGTCGTGGGGTTGATCGGTGCGGGCGTGCTCTGGCGGTACATCCCGAAGTACGTGCCGCGGCGGCTGCGCTGACGCGCGCGTCGCGCCGCCGGCCGCATTCGAGCAAGCATTCCGGGGGTGCTTTTCCGCAAGTTCAGGAGCCCGGGCGGGCCGAAGTTTGCCGAAAAGCACCCCCCGGGACGCACGCGGCGGTAGCCGCGGCGACGGGTCAGCGGCCGTTGACCTTCTCGAGCGCCATGACGAGGATGACGCGGTCGGGGTGGTCGGCGGGCACCGCGGTGTCGGCGTCGCCGTAGCGCTGACCGAGGTGCACGTAGAAGGCGCCCTCGGGGTCGGGGATGACCTCGGCGAGGCGGCCGCGCACCTCGACGTACTTGTGGGCGTTCTCGGGGTCGGTCATCGCGAGCGTCATCGCCGGGTTCTGCTGCAGGTTGCGGAACTTGCCGCGCTTCGTCGTGTGGGTGAAGCGGATCGTCTGCGTGTCGGCGTCGAACTCGAACCACATCGGGTTGACCTGCACCTCGCCGTTCGGGCGCGTCGTGCCGAGGAAGGCGAACACGGGCGCGTGGAGGATGCGGGCGAAGTGGTCTGAGATCTCGATCGTCATACAGGGAGTCAATCAGTTGCCGGCGACGGGCATTCCCCGACTCGACCGCTCAGTGGAATACCGAGCGCGCGGTCGCGGTGACCTCGATGGGCACCGTCACCGGCACGAGGTCGGTCGAGATCGGCGCATGCCAGACGGCGCGCAGCGTGACGGTCGCGGTGCGCCCGTCGGCAGAGGTCGCCTCGACGAGCTCGACCTCGTCGAGCTCGTGCACGGCATCGCCGAGGTACTCGCTCGCCGCCCGTCGCACGCCGGCGGCGTCGAGCTCGACGGCGAGCACTCCCCCGTCGACGCGCACCTCGTCGAGGTTCCAGACCTCGGCGCCCGCGAGTGCCGCTCCGTCGGCCAGCGTGAAGAGGCGCTTGCGGTCGAGGTAGAGCGAGGTCGCCGACGCCACGACGAGCACGAGCGCGAGCCCGAGCGCGCAGAAGAAGATCGTGAGCAGCATCGTCGAGCCGCGCTCGTCGTTCGCGACGATCGCCCGATCACCGGACCCTTCCACCGTCGCGATCGAGTGCGGTCGCGATGACACCCGCGTCACGGCCGGTCCCCCGCGAAGCGCGATATCGTCTGCGTCGCGCTCGCATCGAGCGGAACGCTGCCCACCCGATCGAGGTCGAGCGCGTCTGGCACGAGCGGCAGCCGCACCGTCGCGCGCACCGAGACCCGGATCCTGCTGCCGGGGGCCGCGCAGTCGGCCGCTTGGCAGTCGACGTCGACGGATGCCTCACCCGCCCCGATCCCGTAGTCGGCGAGCGCGACCGCGACCGTACGTTCGACAACCGCCTCCGCGGCACCGCGGCTGCCCGCGTCGACCGCGACCCGCGCGGCCTGACGGGCGGCGCCCTCGACCGCAAGGGCACCACCCTGCACGGCCGCGAGGGCGAGCACGAGGTAGACGAGCGGCACGAGCAGCAGCATCCCGACCGTGAGGAACTCGAGCGAGGCGGAGCCTCGCTCACCGTCATGCCCGGTGACGCGATCAGCGACCGCGAACCGCGACGGCGGAGGCGGAGGCGACGAAGGGGGAGGATCAATCGATGCGCTCGACGGCCGCATGCCCCGTCACCTCCATCGCATGGTCGACGCCGAGCAGTCCGACGACCGGCAGGGTCGTGCGAACGGTGACCGCCACGGCCGGGACGCCGCCGACCGTCGTCGTCGAGGCGCGCACGTCGCCCGCGTAGTCGCTCGAGATGGCCGCAGCGATCAGTTCGCGGGTGCGCGCGACCCCGTCGGCCTCGCTCGACCCGGCGAGCGCGGCGTATCGCGCGCCCTCGGCGGCGGCGTCGAGCACCGTGTTGCGCACGTGCAGCGCGAGCGCCAGCTGCACGACGGCGAGCGCGAGCACCGTCACGAGCACGCCCACGAGCGTGAACTCGGCGACCGCCGACCCGCGCTCGTCGGCGAGGCTCGCCCGCCATCCCTCGCCCGCGCGGCCGGGTCGACGTCGCGCGGCACGCGCGCGACGCGGGGCCGTCAGATCCCCGAGACCTTCGTGATGGCGTTGTCGAACACGTCGCTGAGCGCCGGTCCTGCGAGCCCCCAGATCAGGATGACGAGCCCTGCGGTCATGAGCGTGATGAGCACCCAGCCCGGAACGTCGCCGCGATCGTCGGTGATCCGGCTGCTCAGCCGCGCCGGCAGGAGCCGCGCCGAGGCCATCAGGTCGGTGAAGGACCGCATGTGGATTCCTTTCTTCATCGGGCATCAGAAGCCCGCTTGGAGGACGAGGTAGCCGGGGAACAGCGCGAACGCGATCGTCACCGGGAGGATGAGGAAGATCAGCGGCACGAGCATGGCGATCTCCTTGCGGCCGGCGCTCTCGATGATCTCCCGCTTCGCGGCGTCGCGGGCGTCGCCCGCCTGCGCCCGCAGCACGGCCGCGAGCGGCGCTCCGCGTTCGAGCGCACCGAGCACCTGGTCGAGCGCGCGGGACAGGCCCGCGTGGTCGACGCCGTCGCGCAGGTCGGCGAGCGCGGTCGCGAGCGGTACGCCCGTGCCGACGGTGGCCACGACCCGGCCGAACTCGGTCGGGAGTTCGCCGGTGCCGGCCGACGCGACCCGGCGGAGAGCGTCGAGCATGCCCTCGCCCGCGGTGATGCTCAGGGTCAGGAACTCGAGCACGGTCGCCAGCTCTGACGAGATGCGCGCGAGTCGCCGCTTCGCGCTGCGCTGCAGGACCCAGTCGCGCGCCACCGCGGCGACCGCGGCGGCGATGAACGGAGCCGCGATGCGCACGATCGCCGGCAGGGTCGCGAACCCGGGCGCAGCCCATGCGAGCGCGGCGCCGATCACGAACCCGACGGACGCCCAGGCGAGCTGCTCGCCGCGGAAGCGCTCGACGCTCGCGGCCGATCCCGCCTGCCGCAGTCGCTTGGCGACGAGATCGTTGCCGCCGAGCCAACTCGAGAGCAGCCGTCGCAGCCGCTCGAGCACGGGATCGACGAGCGCCCCGAGCACCGGGCCCGGATCGGCGGGACGTCGAGCGAGCATCGCACGCGCCTCGACCGACAGGTCGGCGACGTAGGGCGCGACGCGTTCGGCGAGCCTCGGGCGGCCGATGCGCGGCACCGCGGAGAGCATGAGCCAGAGGCCGAGGCCGGCGACCACGCCGAGCGCGATGCCGAGGGCCCCTGTAGTCGTCAGTTGAACCATCGGCGCTCCTCGGGAAGCCGGCCGAGGGCGAGCATCGTGCGGTAGGCGACGAACGTCACCCCGAGCCCCGCCACGATGAGGGCCGCGCCCGCAGGGCTGTCGTACGCGACGATCGCCTCGTGCCTCGATGCCAGCACGAGCAGCAGCAGCCACGGCGCCGCGACCCCGAGGCGGGCCGCGTTGCGGATCCACGACTGTCGCGAGACGACCTCGGCGCGCAGCGCCGCATCCTCCCGGAGGTACCCGGCGAGCGCGCGCAGCACTGCCGTGACGTCGGTGCCGCCGACCTCGCGCGCCATGCGCAGCGTCTCGATGATGCGATCGGCGACGGGATCGGCCAGTTCGGCCTTGAGCCCGTCGAGGCAGACCGAGAAGTTCGCGGTGCGTCGATAGTCGCGCTCGAACGACGCGAACGCCGCCCGCGTCGGCGCCGGCCCGAGCTCGGCGAGGGCGCCGAGGCTGTCGGGCAGCGACATCCCTGCCCGCACCGAGGCGACCAGGTGGTCGACGACGTCTGGCCACACGGCCCGGTTCGCAGCGCGGCGCCTCGCCGCACGACCGCGCACCACGATCGGTACGAGTGCTGCGCCGAGCACGGCACCGATGGCGGTGAGGAACGGGATGCCGAAGACGGCCTGGGCGAGCGCGCCGGCGACGACGGCGAGCACGATGCAGACGGCGACGACGACGGGCAACGGCACCCCGCCGAATCCGGCGAGCGCGAGTGCGCCGCGCACGCGGTCGACGGTGTTGCTCGATCGCCGAGCACCGCCGGTGCTCGGCCAGAGCAGCGGCGCGGCGATGAGCAGCACCCCGAGACCGAGCGCTGCACCGAGGACGAGGCTCATGCGGATGCCCCCAGCACGTGCTCGGGGTCGTAGCCGCGATCCGTGAACTTCTCGAGCCGCGCGGGGCGTGCGCCGGTCGCCCGCAGCACGCCCGAGCTCGTCGTGAAGATCGGCTCCGCCACGACGCTCGAACCCGACACCTCCCCGGTCGGAGCGAGGATCTCGGAAACCCGCCGATGACCGTCGCGGTCGAGGGCCAGATGCACGACGACGTCGATGCAGCTCGCGACCGTCGGCACGACGAATGCCGAGTCGATGTTGCGGCCTGCGAGCAGCGGCAGCGTGCACAGCTTCGCGAGCGCGTCGCGTGCGGAGTTCGCATGGATCGTGCACATTCCCGGAAGGCCCGAGTTGAGCGCGATGAGCAGGTCGAGGCTCTCGGCCTCGCGCACCTCGCCGACGATGAGCCGATCGGGTCGCATGCGAAGCGCCTCTTTGATGAGCCGGCGCAGCGTGATCTCACCGCTGCCCTCGAGGTTGGCCTGCCGGCACTGCAGTGCAACGAGGTCGCGCACGTCGAGGTCGAGCTCGAAGGTCTCCTCCACGGTGACGACGCGGTCGCCGAGGCGCGCACTGGACATGAGCGCGTTGAGCATCGTCGTCTTGCCCGTGTGCGTGGCGCCCGAGACCAGGATGTTCGCGCCCGCGAGCACCGACATGCGTAGGAACTCGGAGGCCTGCACCGGCAGCGAGCCGAGCTCGACGAGGGTCGCGAGCGACCGGATGCGTCGCTGGAACTTGCGGATGTTGACCGCCCAGTGCTCGCGCGCGACGTCGGGGATCGCGACGTGCAACCGGGATCCGTCGGGCAGCGAGGCGTCGACGAACGGCGAACTCAGGTCGACGCGACGCCCGGTGTGCGCGAGCATGCGTTCGACGAGCTCGCGAACCTCGCGATCGCCGAGCACGAGGCTCGTGAGCTCTGCAACCCCGCCGCGTGCGATGAACACTCGCGTCGGCCCGTTGATCCAGATCTCCTCGATCGTGTCGTCGTCGAAGAACGGCTGCAGCGCACCGTAGCCGGTGAGCTCGGCGACGACCTCGCGCGCCGTGCCCACCTCGTCGGCGAGCCCGGCGTGCGTCCCGACGAGCGCGCGTTCGCTGTAGCGGCGCACCTCCTCGTCGGCGTATCGAGCGGCGAGGCCCTCGGCTGCCGCGAGGTCGACCCCGTCGCGCAGCACTCGCGTTCGCACGCGCTCGGCGATGGTGCGGACGGCGTCGGACATGGCATCCATATTGCGGGCCGCCGGGAAACGGGCTCCGAAGTTATCCACAGCGGCCGGTCGAACGGGCTCGCGACGCGGGCGACGCCCGCCGCGGCATCCCGTTCGCGAACATCGACGACCATTTCGATGAGGATTTGTTCACATCGGGTACTTGATCTGTTACAGTACTTCACATGATCCAAGATTCAGCGGCATCCGGCGACGCCTTCGCGGCCGACCTGCTGCGCGGGCACACCGACACGATCGTGCTCGGCGTGCTGCGCGAGCACGACAGCTACGGCTTCGAGATCTACAAGCACATCCGCGACGCGACGGGCGGCGGCTACGAGATCAAAGAGGCGACCCTCTACGCCAGCTACCGCCGGCTCGTGCGCGACGGCCTCGCCGAGGCCTACTGGGGCGACGAGTCGCAGGGCGGCCGCCGCAAGTACTACCGCATCACCGACGCGGGCCGAGCAGCCTTCCGCCAGAACGTGGCGAGCTGGGTCGCGACCCGCACCATCATCGACTCCCTGCTCGGCAGCCAGGCGGCGCCGGCGAACACGAAAGGCTCACTGCGATGAACGACCGCAGCCCCCGCACCTCGACCGAGGTGCACCGACTGCTCGACGAGGCCTTCGCGGGCATCGACCCCACCCCCGAGGCGCAAGACCTGAAAGAAGAGATCCGCGACAACCTGCTCTCGCGGGTCGCCGAGCTCGAGGTCGCGGGCGCCTCCCCCGCCGAGGCGGCGCGCCGGGCCGTCGACGAGCTCGGCGACGTGCGCGAGCTCGTCGCGGCTGCGACGGGCGGCGGGGCGGATGCCTCGGCCGACGCCCCTCGCGGCACCCACGGCACTGCGTCGTCGAACAGCGGCCGGGCCGTTTCAGCGAGCGAACTCGCGCTGCGCCACCGGGTGCGGCCGAAGCCCGCGTTCGTCGTGCGCACGGTCGTGCTCTCGATCGTCGCGGCCGGCGCGCTCGTCGCGCTCGTGCTCGGGCTCACCCCGCTCATGCCGCTCGCGGCCGGCGCGCTCATCGCGATCGACGCCGTGCTCGGACTCGCGATCGGCGTGATCACCGCCGATGCGCTCCGCCAGGAGACGACGACGAACTACCCGCTGCCGACCGGCCGCGCGGTCGCGTTCGGCGCCGCGACGGGCGCGCTCGTCGCCTCGCTCGGCTTCGCCGCCGTCGTCGTCTGGCGCCTCGAGCTCGTCTGGCTCGTGCTCGCCGCGGTGCTCGCGGTCGCCGCGATCGCCGTGCTGAGCGCGCTCGGCGCGACGCAGACCAACCGGCACAAGCCGTGGGTCGTCGCGATGCAGCGCGATGCCGTCGAGGTCGGCAACCGATTCGAGAAGGACCCGGCCGCGGCTGCCCGATTCGGCATCTACACGGCCGTCATCTGGCTGACCGCGTTCGCGCTCGTGCCCGTGCTCGGGTTCACCGCCGGCTGGTGGTGGGCGCCGCTGCCGGTCGTCGCGGCGTTCATCGTCATGATGCTCGTGCTCGCGCGCATGCTCTTCGGACACGACGCCCGCTCGTCGCACTGACCCCGACTCGGGCAGCTCTCGCTCAGGGGGTGCTTCTCCGACCGACACGCCGCACTCGAGCGGCGAAAATGTCGGAGAAGCACCCCCTGAGCGGTTGCCGTCGCGGCCCGATTGTGGCCGTCCACAGGGTTCGGCGCGGTGCGGCCGGGCGTTGCTAGGCTCGGCCCGCCCGCCCGGGCGACGAGGAGGCCGCCGACATGACCGGGACACCGCGATCGAAGCACGCCGCCGCCACGGCGGGCGCGACCACCGACGTCGGCACCGTCGCGAGCCGTCCGAGCGACGATGCCCGCGCCGCCGCCCTCGCCTCGCGCGACCTCGTGGTCGACCTCGCCCGGGTCGCCTGCATCCTGCTCGTGGTCGTCATCCACCTGCTGATGATCGGGGTCGGCTACGCGCCTGACGGGGCGCTCGTCGTGTCGCGCCCCCTCGAGGCGCAGCCCTGGTTCGCCGCGGCGACGTGGGTCGGGCAGGTCATGCCACTCTTCTTCGCGGTCGGCGGCTTCACGGCGCTCGCGTCGTGGCGCAGCCTGAGCCGCCGGGGCGGCGACGCGACGGCATTCGTGCGCGGCCGGGTGCTGCGGCTCGGCGGCCCGTCGCTGCCGCTGTTCGCGTTCTTCGCGGTCGTGCTCGGCGCAGCGACCCTCGCCGGCGTCGACCCGGCGCTGCTCGACACCGTGGCGACCGGGGCCGGGTCGCCGCTCTGGTTCCTCGCCGCGTTCCTCATCGCCCAGTGCGCGGTGCCGTGGATGGCTCGCCTGCACGCCTGTGCACCGCGATCGACCCTCGCCGTGCTCGCGGCGGGCGCCGTCGTCGTCGATGCCGTGCGCATCGCGACGGGCGTCACCGAGATCGGCCTGGCGAACCTGCTCTTCGTCTGGCTCTTCGTGCAGCAGCTGGGCTTCTGGTACGCCGACGGCTGGTTCCGGCGTCGGCGCATCGCGACGCTCGTCGGCCTCGCCGCGGCGGCGTACCTCGTGATCTGGCCGCTCGTGGCGGCCGGCTGGTACTCCCCCGACATGCTCGTGAACCTCAACCCGCCGACCGTGCCGCTCCTGCTGCTCGGCATCGCCCAGATCAGCCTGCTGAGCGCGCTGCACCGCCCGCTCGACGCGCTCATGCGGCGACGGCCGGCGCAGGCGGCGGTCTACCTCGTGGGCAGTCGCGCGATGACGGTCTACCTCTGGCACCTGCCCGTCATCATCGCCGTCGAGGGCCTTTCGCTGCTCGTGCCCGGTGCCGCGCCCGAGCCCGGCAGTGCCGCCTGGTGGCTGACGCGGCCGATCATGTTCGTCGTCGTGCTCGCGGTCGTGTTCGCGATCGCGCCGCTCCTCGTGCGCTTCGAGCGAATGCCGACAGTGATCCATGCGGGGTGTTCCGCCCCCTCGCCCGCGATCACGGCTGTCGCGACCACCGTGGCGATCGTGCCGCCGTTCCTCGTGATGCAGTGGTTCCTCGACCTGCAGCTCGCCGTCGTCGGCACCGTGCTCGTCGCGCTCGCGCTGGTGCTCCTCCGGCCGCGCCGAATGCGGGGTGCCCGTGAGGCCGCGTCGACGCCCACCGCCGCGCCGAGCCGCGCTCCCTCGCGCGCATAGACTGAACGGGCACTCGCGGGAGTGGTGAAATCGGCAGACACGCAGGATTTAGGTTCCTGTGCCTTCGGGCGTGAGGGTTCAAGTCCCTCCTTCCGCACGAGCGTCGAACTCGACTCGGTTCGGCCCAACCCGGCTCAACCCGAGCCGGACGGGATCCGAGCGATCGCCCCCTGCATAACGCGCATGGCACGTCAACCCCTCGCCCCCGATCGTGGTTCGTGATGTGCTGAACGAGTCGTAGGGACGACACCCCCGGTGGTTCGGTCACCGGGATCAGGGGATAGCGGCCCGGGCTCTCGAGATCGACGCGAGCCCGGGCCGACTCCGTGTCAACCGTCGATGGCGGGCGGACCGGCGGCCAGCCGATCGCGAGCGTACTGCTCGATGCGCTCGGCGGGCACCGACCAGTCGGTGTCGAGCCACCACGTCGCCCCGGCCTCGGCCCACGGGCGCACGATCGCCGCGTCGGCGGCAGCGTCGACGCCTGCGGTCGTGCCCTCCTGCACCCAGTCGAACGGCCGGTCGGCGAGACCGACGCGCTCGCGCTCGGCACGCAGCCAAGCCATCGCCTCGGCGCCGATCTCGGGGGTGAAGAGCTCGCGCTGGGCGTCGGGCCCGGCCGCGCCGTCGCCCGTCGGGGCGTAGTTCGGCAGCCACCCGTCGAGCCGGGCGACACGGCGCATCGACTTCGGTCGCGGCCAGAGCCCGACCGCCCAGATCGGAATACCCGGGCGCTGCACGGGCGGCAACGGCAGCATGCGGTCTGTGCGGCGCACGGTCGTGAACTCGCCCTCGAACTCGAACGGCTCGCCGCGCCAGAGCATGGGCAGCAACTCGAGCGCCTCGTCGAGCTGTGCCGCGCGCACCCGGCGGCCGGGATCGTGCTCGAAGATCCAGAAGCGATCCTCCGCGTCTTCGGCGACGCCGAGCCCCGCCGAGAGCACGACCCGGCCGCCCGAGAGGCGGTCGACGGTCATCGTCTGCCCGGCGAGCTCCCACACCCGGCGTCTCGGCACCGGGGTGAGCATCGTGCCGAGGCGGAGCGACGAGGTGCGCATCGCCGCCGCGGCGAGTACCGACCACGGGTCGGTCGCCCAGATGCCCTCCCACACGAAGAACCCGTGCCAGCCGTGCCGCTCGGCGAGCTCGGCGAGCTCGACGGCGAGTTCGGGATCGGAACCGGGATAGATGAATCCGTACCGCATGCCCGCGACGCTACGCCTCACGACCGACAGCGAGGCTAGTGCGTCCCAGCATCCACTCGACGTCGCCGCGCTCGTGCGCGCCGCGTCGGCCGACGACCACCGGGCGACCGAGTCGCGCGGGTTCATCACGGCGCTCATGGGCGGCCGGCTCTCGCTCGACGACTACACCCGCTACCACGCCCAGCTCGGGCGTCGTTCCGCATGAACGGCGCGATCTTCGACGAGCTCGCCGCCTGAAGCCGCGGGTCGAGGCCGGCATCGCCCCGACCGACTCACCCCGCGGGGTGACCCGCGAGTCATCCTGCAGTCGGATGCTGCGCTCAGGAGCCGCTCGGTAGACTCGCGTCGTACCCGCCCAACCGGGCGACCCCACCACGCCGCCTGCCGACCCGACCACGTGCCGGGTCCGACGACTGGAGCCTCCGCCAATGGTCCACACCGCCCTCATCCCGTGGCTCGACCCCGAGACGATCATCGCCTCGGCCGGCCCGTGGGCCCTGCTCGTCGTGTGCGCGATCATCTTCGCCGAGACGGGCCTGCTCGTCGGGTTCCTGCTGCCCGGCGACACGCTGCTCGTGATCTCGGGCCTGCTGTCGCACCCGATCGCCGGCTCGCCCGAAGGCGTGTTCGGCATCAGCGTGTGGTGGGTCGCCCTGCTCATCGGGGTCGCCGCGTTCATCGGCGGCGAGGTCGGCTACTACATCGGCCACAAGGCCGGCCCCGCGATCTTCGAACGCAAAGAATCGGGGCTCTTCAGCGTGAAGAACGTCGAGCGCACGAACGCGTTCTTCGAACGGTTCGGCGGGCTCACGATCATCCTCGCCCGGTTCGTGCCGATCGTGCGCACGTTCGCCCCCGTCGCCGCGGGCGTCGGCCACATGAACAAGTGGATGTACACGCTCTACAACTTCATCGGCGCGGTGCTCTGGGGCTTCGGCCTCACGATGTTCGGCTACGCGATCGGGTTCATCCCGCCGATCGCGAACTTCGTGCAGGACTACATCGACCTCATCCTGCTGGCCGCCGTCGGCGGCACGGCGATCGTCACGCTGTGGCACTACCTGCGCGAGCGCTCGAAGGCGAAGAAGGCGGCCGCCGCGGGCGAAGACGTCGTCACCGACGAGACCGAGGCCGCCCGGCTCGTGCTCGACGCCGACGTGTTCGACCGCGGCCCCCACCACGACGAGCACTGAACCGGCGATCACCGGGCGGGATGCCTCCGACGAGGCATCCGCTCGGCCGAACCCCGGCCCGCCGCGTCAGCCGGCGTACCAGCCGCTCGGCGCGACCTCGGTACCCATGCGCGGCACGTACTGGTCGAAGTAGACGCGCGAGATGAGCTCTCGACGGCTGCGCACCCCCGCCTTCTCGAACACCGACTTCAGGTGGTCCTGCACGGTGTAGGCGGAGACGTGCATCGTCGCGGCGATCTCCTTCGTCTCGACGCCCTGCAGCACGAGGCGCGTGACGTCGCGCTCGCGCGGCGTCAGCCCGAAGGCGGCGACGACGAGGGCGACGATCTCGGGCGGGCGCGCCTCCTCGATCGTGATGACCACGTCGCCGGCGGCGCCGTCGGGGCCCGCGAGCGGCGAGGCGTGCAGCACGAGCCACGTGCCCGCCGCGGTGCGCACCCGCGCCCGGGGAATCGGCGAGCCGGGGACGGCGAGCATGCGGCGCGCCGCGCCGACGAGCGCGGTCACGAGGCTCAGCGGGTCGCCGCTGTGCTGCGTGGTCGCGAGCTGGGCGAGCCGCTCCTCGGCGCCGAGGCTGATCTGCGACACCTCGTCGTCGGCGCCCACGATGACGACGGCGGGGCCGCACACCTCCGACTCGGCGACCGGCGAGGCCGAGAGCCGGGTCAGCATGCCGGCGCGGACACCCCGTGCGAACGACTCCGACAGGGTGCCGAGGAAGTCGATCTCGTCGCGCGAGAACTTCGCATCGTCGGACCCGCGGAACATCGCGAGGCACCCCCACACGCCGGCGCCGTCGCGGAAGACGAGTCGGGCCTCGTCGCCGAACCCGTAGATCGGACGCATGAGCCGGTTCGTGCGCTCCGACCGCTCGGCGTCGAGCTCGTCCGACGCATGCATACCGATGGCCCGGGCGTCGGAGCGGGCGAGCGCACGGAAGGAGCTCGGCTCCTCCGCGCCGTACTCGAGCAGGCCGAACAGCATGTCGTGCTCGTTGTTCGCGACGAGCGAGCCGTACTTGCGCGCGCTCGTGAGCATCATCGTCGACGGGTCGTGCGTGCCCACGCAGGCGCCGACCCAGGGCGTCGCCCGGCCGACGGTCTCGGTCGCCTCGGCGATGAAGTCGTCGAGATCGAGGCCCGCGCGCGACAGCACGTCGAGGTCTCCGCGGGCGCGTTCGGCGCGCAACCGGTTGTGCATGCGATCAGTATGCGCCCGCCCCGACCCGCCGCGATATCCCAGATCACTGGGATCCGGAAATACCCCCACAACTGGGATGGCTCGGAACGGTCGCCGCTCGCACGCTGGGATCCGTGACCACCACCATCCACTCCGAGCCGGTCGACGAGCACGGCGACCTCGTGCATGCCGACGACGCCACGGCCCAGCTGTGCCTCGCGTTCGTGCGCCTCGAGCACGACATCGTCGGCCGCGGGCTGCCGCTCACGGCGCTGCGCCGGCTGCTCGTGCACAACGCGTCGGCCGAACCCGCCGACGAGCTCGTGGGCATCCTCGCCGAGCGGCTCGGCGACGCGACCCGCGTCGTCCGCGTCGAGGTCGTCGGCGACGAGAGAGACCGGCCCGCCGGCATGCTCGTGCGCCTCGAGGCGACGGTGGCCGCGCCCGTGCCGACCCATCACGAAGGAAACAGCATGAACCCGGCCCTGACCGGCCTCGCCGCCCTGCGCGAGCTCGACTACGTCCTCCGGCCCGACGATCCCGGCTACGCGGCGGCGTGCCGCCCGTGGAACCTCGCCGTCGAGCAGCGCCCGGCGGCCGTCGCCGTGCCGCGCACGATCGACGAGGTCGTCGCAGCCGTGGCGGCCGCGCGCGCCGACGGACTGCGCATCGCCCCGCAGAGCACCGGCCACGCGGCATCCGCCCTCGTCGGCGCACCGTTCGACGAGGTGCTGCTGCTGCGCCTGCACGAGCTGACCGGCGTCGAGATCGACGCGGCCGCGCGCACGGCGCGCATCACGGGCGGCACCCTGTGGCAGGACGTCGTCGCGGCCGCGGCCCCGCACGGGCTGACGGCGCTGCACGGCAGCGCCGGCGACGTCGCGGTGGCGGGCTACGTGCTCGGCGGCGGCCTCTCGTTCTACGGGCGGGCGCACGGACTCGCCGCGTCGTCGGTGCGGGCGATCGAGCTCGTCACGGCCGACGGACAGCTGATCCGCGCGAGCGCCGACGAGCACGCGGCGCTGTTCTGGGCGCTGCGAGGCGGCGGCGGCGGCTTCGGCGTCGTCGTCGCGATCGAGCTCGAGCTGCTGCCGATCGCCGACGTCGTCGCGGGGATGCTGCTGTGGGACCTCGCCGCAGCGCCGACGGTCGTCGCCGCCTGGACGGAGTGGTCGCGGTCCGCACCCGAATCGGTCACCACGTCGCTGCGCCTCATGCGCTTCCCGCCGCTGCCCGAGCTGCCGCCCTTCCTGAGCGGCCGTGAGCTCGTCGTCATCGACGGAGCCCTGCTCGAGGACGACGGGCGCGCGGCCGAGCTGCTCGCTCCGCTGCGGGCCCTCGCGCCCGAGCTCGACACATTCGCGCGCATCCGTTCCGCAAGCCTCCTCGCAATCCACATGGACCCGCCGGTGCCGACGCCCGGCGTCTCCGCCCACGCGATGCTCGCCGACCTGCCGCAGGCGGCGATCGACGCGCTGCTCGCCGCAGCCGGGCCGGGCGTCGCCACGCCGCTCATGTTCGCCGAGCTCAGGCACCTCGGCGGCGCGCTCGCCCGGCCCGCCGACCAGGCGCTCTCGCACCTCGACGGCGCGTACGCGCTCTTCGCCGTCTCGCCCGCGTTCACCCCCGAGCTCGCCGCGCTCGGCGAGCGGGCGACCGCCGCGGTGGCCGACGCCCTTCGCCCCTGGTCGACCGAACGTGCCTTCCCGAATTTCGCCGAGCGGCCGGCTCGAGCCTCGGAGTTCTTCTCGCCCGGGGTCCGCGAACGGCTCGTGCGCGTACGCGACCTCTACGACCCGCGTCGCATGTGGGTCGCGTCGCACGAGGTCGAGCGCGGCTGAGCGCCGCGAGCCCCGGGAATCCCGGAAGGCTCGTCCGAGCCCGAATCCGAAACCCGAATCCGAAATCCGAAACCCGAAACCCGAAATCCGAAACCCGAGAGAAGGAACCTCCATGCGAACCATCCACCGGACGATCGTCGCGACACTCATCACCGCGGCGGCCGTCACCGTGTCGGCCCTGCCGGCGCAGGCCCACGACGGGGAGGACCACGGGTCCACCGCCACGACGCCCGAGATGCGGCGCGTCGTCGCCGAGGTCCGCGCGGCGACCGCCCGCTTCCACGACGTCGACGCGGCGATCGCCGCCGGCTACGTGCCGGCGGGCGAGTGCGCCGCGAGCCCCGACGGCGCCATGGGCTTCCACTACGTGAACCCCGCGCTCGTTCGTCCCGGCGCTCCGGTCGACCCGGCGGCCCCGCCGATGCTCACCTACGGCCCGTCGCCGTCGGGCGGCCTGCGCCTCTGGAGCGCCGAGTTCTTCGAGCCCGACATGGGCCAGCCCGTGCCGATGCTCGGCTCGCAGCCGTTCGACGGCCCCATGCCCGGGCACGAGCCCGGCATGCCGACGCACTACGACCTGCACGTCTGGGTCGGCGCGCACAACCCGGCCGGCGTCTTCGCGGCGTTCAACCCCGCCGTGAGCTGCTGACCGTCACGCCGAGTGTGCGAACCGCGGTGCCGCCCCTCCCGGGCGGCACCGTGCTGCGCTCTGCGTCAACTCGACGGTGAGCGTCGGGTTATGATTCGTTGCCCCGATGGAACGGACCTCGAATGCCCCGCTCGACGATGCGCGTGCGCCGCGCACTGACCGCCCTGCTCGCCGTCCTCATCGGCATCGTCCTCGTCGCGCCGTCGCCGGCGTTCGCGGGCGGCGGCAGCGCGATCAGCGGCACCCTCGAACTCGCGCCGGCGCCGTCGGCCCCCGAGTCGAGTGCGGGCTCGTTCGAGTGCGTGTACCACGTGATCCGGCTCGACGGCAGCGAGGAGAAGGCGCAACGAGAACTCTGCGGGGATGCCTTCATCATCGACGATCTCGCACCGGGGACCTACCGGCTCCTGGTCGTCCCCCTTCCCGACGCACGCGGATGGGCGCAGACCTGGGCGGGAGACACTCCGTACGAATCCCGGGCCCGGGTCATCAGCGTGCCGTCGAACACGACGGTCTCCGGCATCGCGATCACGCTGCCCCGGGCGGGATCGATCAGCGGACGCGTCCGCACCGACGACGGACGCGCGCCTGCCGGCCCCCTGACGGCGTACGCCTCGATCGTCGACCCCGTGAGCGGCAGGGCGACGTTCGTCTCGCAGGATGAGGCTTCGATCGAGGGCGGCTACACCATCGATCACCTGCCTCCCGCGGACTACGTGGTCGAGTTCGCCGATTCCGCCCGCTACCCGTCCTACGGCGACACGTACTACGGCGGATCGACGCTCGCATCGGCCGACCACGTCATCGTCTCGGCGTCGACCGGGACGAGCGCGATCAACGGCGTGGTGAGCCGCACCATTCCGCGGAACGTCTCGCGACTCGCCGGAGCGGACCGGTACCTGACGGCGGCCGCGATCTCGAAGCGGTTCGCGTCGGGTGTGTCGGTCGTCTACCTGGCGAACGGCACGAACTGGCCGGATGCACTGAGCGCGGGCCCTGCCGCCGCGCATCGGGGTGGGCCGCTGCTGCTCACGGCGCGCGATGCGCTGCCGTCGGCCACCGCGTCGGAGCTCGCGCGGCTGCGCCCGAAGCGCATCGTCGTCGTCGGCGGCGAAGGCGTCATCTCGCGTGGCGTGCTCGCGAAGCTGGGTGCCTACTCGTCGGATGTCGATCGGGTGAGCGGAGCGGACCGATATGCGACCTCGCGTGCCGTCGTGAAGGACGCGTTCGGCGACGGCCTGCGGCGGCACACCTACGTCGCGAGCGGCCGCGGGTTCGCTGACGCACTGTCGGCCGGCGCCGCCGCCGCGGCCGAGTCGCGGCCGCTGCTGCTGCTGGACGGCACGGCGTCGCTCGATGCGGCCGGCCGCGATGCGCTCTGGGCCGTGACGGGCAGTGCCGGTGTCACGGCGGTCGGCGGAGCCGGGGTGATCAGTGCCGACCTGCTGGAAGAACTCGGGCACTTCTCCGAGTCCGGTCGGGCTGAGCGGCTCGGCGGGCCCGATCGCTTCGCAACCAACCGCCTGGTGCTCGATTCGCTCGTGACCGCGCCGTACGATGCGAGCGGCCGCCTCTACCTCGCGAACGGTTACGGCTTCGCCGACGCGCTCACCGGAATCCCGCTCGCCGGCGTGAACCACGCGGGCATCGCGCTCACGCCGCGCAGCTGCGTCCCGGCTGCGACCCTCCGATCGGCGGTGGCGCTCCGTGTGACCGACTGGACCCTGCTCGGCGGCACCGGAGTGCTCGACGGACGGGTCGCGAAGCTCACGAGCTGCTGACCACCGGGCGCCCGGCGCACCGGGCTCAGCAGTGCGACCCCTGCTCCTGCTCCGCCCGCCCCGCCGGCTCGAGCTGGAAGGTCGAGTGCGCGACGTCGAAGTGCTCGCTGAGGCATCCGCCCAGCTCGTCGAGCAGCGCGCCGGTGCGGCCGTCCTCGAAGACCCGCGGCTCGACCTCGACGTGAGCGGTGAAGACCGGCTGGCCCGACGTGATCTGCCAGACGTGGATGTCGTGCACGGCGACCACCCCCGCCGTGCCGAGCAGGTGGTCGCGGATCTCGGCGACATCGGTGTCGGCGGGCGCGCCCTCGCTGAGCACGCGCACGACGTCGCGCAGCAGCGAGAGCGCCCTCGGGACGATGAGCACCGCGATGCCGAGCGACGCGATGGGGTCGGCCGCGTTCCAGCCCGTGAGCAGGATGACGATCGCCGCGATGATGACGAGCGCCGAGCCGATCGTGTCGCCGAGCACCTCGAGGTAGGCGCCGCGCAGGTTGATCGAGTCCTTCGCACCGCCGCGCAGCACGAGCATCGCCGCGATGTTCGCGGCCAGGCCGACGACGGCGATGACGAGCATCATGCCGCCCTGCACCTCATGCGCCTCGCCCTCCGCGCCGGTCACGAGCCGCCCGATCGCACCGATCGTGACGCTCACCGCGACGACGATGAGGATGACGCCGTTGACGAGCGCGCCGAACACCTCGGCCCGTCGGAAGCCGTACGTCTGCCGGTCGGTCGCGGGTCGGGCGGCGACGAACGCCGCGACGAGCGCGACGACGAGGCCGATGAGGTCGCTCGTCATGTGGCCGGCGTCGGCGAGCAGTGCGAGCGAGCCGCTCAACAGGCCGCCGACGACCTGCACGATCACGAACGCGCCGATGATCGCGATCGCGATCCAGAGTCGGGTGCGGTTCGCGGTCGCCGCGTGGTCGTGGGAGTGATCGTGCGCCATGTCCCTTCCAGCGTAGGTCGGGTGCAGGGGCGTTCGGGGCCGTTCGCCCCAATCAGGAATGAGTCGCGTTCTCATCGGCATGGCAGCTGCCCGAGCGGTCCCGCGCGTCCTGGGGTCGTGGGCCGGGGGTCGCGGCGCGCCGTCGATCGGCCATAGGCTGCGGGTCATGCCGTCGCGTCGCCCGCTCGTCATCGCCCTCGCCATCGGATGCCTCGTCGCCGCGCTCTCCGGATGCGCCGCGGGCGGCGGCCAGGACGGCAGGGGCGCCTCGCCGGCGCCATCCGCCCCGGCGACGGCGGAGGCGGCCGCCGCACCGCAGTCGCCGACCGAGCGATGCGGCGACACCGGCGTCGAGTCGAGCGCGATGCTCCTGCCCGTCGGCGAGGCGCAGTTCGACGTCGGCGTCGCCGGCTCGGGCACGACGACCGTCGTCTTCGCCCACCAGCGCAACCAGGACGAGTGCGGCTTCTGGCCGTACGCCTCGCACCTCGCCGAGCAGGGCGTGCGGGTGCTGCTCGTGAACAACTGCGGGTACGGGGCGACCGAGTGCCCGAGCGGTGCGAACCACGTCGTCGACGCCGGCGCCGATGCGATCCTCGCGGCGGCCGAGTGGGCGCGCGAGCACGGTGCCGAGCGCGTCGTCGCGGTCGGCGCCTCGATGGGCGGCACCGCCGCGATCGTCGCGGGCGGGCGCGACGGCGACGGCGGACTGCTCGACGGCGTCGCCGACCTCTCGGGTCCGATCTCGTTCCGCAGCTACGACTCGATGGACGATGCGCCGTCACTCGCCGCACCGCTCTTCCTCGCGGTCGCGCCCGACGACTCGACCGTGACCGTGGACGAGCTGCAGCAGCTCGCCGATGCGACGGCCGCCGACGACGTGACGATCGTCGGCGACGGGGTCGGCCACGGCTGGGCGATGCTCACGACGGGCACCGCCTTCAACGCGTTCGCCGATCGACTGACCGGCTTCGTCACCGGGTGACGCGCGGCCGCCCTACTCGGGCCGGGTGACCCGCGCCGCGACCCGCTCGAGCTCGGGGATGAGCGCCTCGAAGGCGCGCGCCCGGTGGCTGATCGCGTTCTTCTGCTCGGGCAGCAGCTCGGCCGCGGTGACCTCGTGCCCCTCGGGCTCGAACACCGGGTCGTAGCCGAAGCCGTGCGAGCCGCGCGGCTCGTAGGCGAGCGCACCGCGCCACAGGCCCTCGGCGACGAACTCCTCGTCGACCGCGGCCCCGGTGGCGGCATCCGTCGTCGCCGCAGCGATCAGCGGCGCAGGCACGACGACCGCGATCGTGCAGTGGAAGGCCGCGCCGCGGTTCGGCCGGCGCACGTCGCCGAGCTGTGCGAGCAGCAGCCGCACGTTCTCCTCGTCGCCGGCGCGGTGCCCCGCCCAGCGCGCCGAGAAGATTCCGGGCGCGCCGCCCATCACGTCGACCGTGATGCCCGAGTCGTCGGCGAGCGCGATGCGGCCGGTGTGCGCCGCCGCGGCACGCGCCTTGATGAGCGCGTTCTCGGCGAAGGTCGTGCCGTCCTCGACGGGCGACCGCCCGTCGTAGGCGACGACGGTGAGCCCCGGCATCCTGGCGCCGAGGATGCGCTGGAACTCGGCGACCTTGTGCGCGTTGTGGGTGGCGAGCACGACCTCGAGCCCGGTCACGGTCACTCCCCCGCCGCCGCGGCGAGCGCGGCGCGCTGCAGCTCCGCGAGCGTGGCGTTGCCCGCGAGCGCGAGGTCGAGCAGCGAGTCGAGCTCGCGACGGTCGAACGGGGCGCCCTCGGCGGTGCCCTGCACCTCGACGAAGAGTCCGCGACCCGTGGCGACGACGTTCATGTCGGTCTCGGCGCGCACGTCCTCGACGTAGGCGAGGTCGAGCATCGGCGTGCCGTCGATGATGCCGACCGACACGGCCGAGACGGTGTCGATGAGCGGGGTCGAGCGCTGCCCGATGAACTTCTTGCCGCGCGCCCACTCGATCGCGTCGGCGAGCGCGACGTACGCGCCCGTGATCGCGGCCGTGCGGGTGCCGCCGTCGGCCTGCAGCACGTCGCAGTCGATGACGATCGTGTTCTCGCCAAGCGCCTTCGTGTCGATGACGGCGCGCAGGCTGCGACCGATGAGGCGGCTGATCTCGTGCGTGCGGCCGCCGATGCGCCCCTTCACGCTCTCGCGGTCGTTGCGCGTGTTCGTCGAGCGCGGCAGCATCGCGTACTCGGCCGTCACCCAGCCGGTGCCCTTGCCGGTGAGCCAGCGCGGCACGCCGTTCGTGAAGCTCGCGGTGCAGAGCACCTTCGTGCCGCCGAACGAGATGAGCGCGCTGCCCTCGGCGTGGGCGCTCCAGCCGCGCTCGATGGTCACCTCGCGCAGCTGGTCGGCGGCGCGCCCGTCGGCGCGGACGATCGGGGTGGCGGATGCCTCGGTCATGCGTTGTTCTCCTGTCGAAGCCGGGCGCGGTCGGGAAGGGGGATGACGCCCGTCTGCACGAGCTCGACGCTCGGGATCTCGGGGGCGATCAGCCGGTGGGCGAGGTCGAGGAAGGCGCTGGTCGACTGTCCGGTCGCCTCGTAGCGATAGGTCGGCGGGTTCGGGTCGCGGCGCTCCATGCCCGTCGAGACGAGCACGCGGTACACGTCGTTCGCGGTCTCGACGTCGCTCGAGACGAGGGTCACGTCTTCGCCCATGACGTACGAGATGGCGCCCTTGAGGAACGGGTAGTGGGTGCAGCCGAGCACGAGCGTGTCGACGTCGGCGCGACGGAGCGGCGCGAGGTACTCCTCGGCGACGGCGAGCAGCTCGTCGCCCGTCGTGATGCCGGCCTCGACGAACTCGACGAACCGGGGGCACGCCTGCGAGAACAGCTCGAGGTGCGGGGCGGCCGCGAACGCGTCGTCGTACGCGCGCGACGAGATCGTGCCCTGGGTGCCGATCACGCCCACCCGTCCGGTCTTCGTCGTCGCCACCGCACGGCGCACGGCGGGCTGGATCACCTCGACGACGGGCACGTCGTAGCGCTCGCGCGCGTCGCGCAGCATCGCCGACGAGGCTGTGTTGCAGGCGATCACGAGCATCTTCACGCCCTGGGCGACGAGGTCGTCGAGCACGGCGAGCGCGTAGCCGCGCACGTCGGCGATCTTCTTCGGCCCGTAGGGCGAGTGCTCGAGGTCGCCGATGTAGAGGATCGACTCGTTCGGCAGCTGGTCCTTCACCGCGCGGGCGACGGTGAGGCCGCCGACCCCTGAGTCGAAGATCCCGATCGGTGCGTCCGTCACGAGGTTCAAGCTTAGGCGAGCGGGCCGGCCGCGTACGCCTCGCGGATTGCCCTCGCCAGCCTCGTCGTCGCGGGATGCCGCCACGCGCGGTGCCACGCGAGGTGCACCTCGATCGGCGGGGCGTCGACGACTTCGGCGAACACGATGCCCGGCCGCGGGTACTGGTGCGCCGTGGCCGCCGCCGTGACGCCGATGACCTCGCCCGCCGCGATGAGGTCGAGCCAGTCCTCGAAGTCGGTCGTGTCGGTGACCCGGGGCGGTTCGAGCCCGGCGTTCGTCCAGAGCGAGGTCGTCGTCGTGCCCGTGTACCGGTCGACGGCCACGACGAACGGCGTGAGGTCGGCCAGCGCGACCCTCGAACGGTCGGCGAGCTCGTGGTCGACCGGCATGGCGACGCAGCGGCGTTCGTGGCCGACGACCTCGTCGACGAGATCGGGCACGCGCACCGCGCCGCGGATGACGGCGAGGTCGACCCGGCCGTCGGCGAGCCCGGCATCACGGCGGTTGATGCGGCTGAGCCGCAGCGGCTCGTCGGGATGCGCCCGGTTCCATGCCCGCAGCACCTCGGTCGTGTGGGCCCCGAGCGCCGCCCACGAGTAGCCGAGTCGGAGCTGCGAGCGTTCGCCGCGCAGCTCGGCGACGGCGGCGTCGAGCTCGGCCGTCAGCCGGCGCGCCGTGCCGGCGAAGGCGACCCCGGCGACGGTCGGTTCGACGCGACGGGTCGTGCGGTGCACGAGCGGCGTGCCGAGCTCGTGCTCGAGCGCCGCGATCGCTCGCGACACGGCCGCCTGCGAGAGCCCGAGCCGCTCGGCCGCCGCCGTGAACGAGCGCTCCTCGTCGAGCGCCGCGAGCACGCGCAGGTGACGGAGCTCGATATCCATACGGAAACCGTATCAATCGGCGCGGATTGTATTTCACTTCGCGACCAATGCGACCTAGCGTCGAAGCATGGAATCGACACGGGCCGCGAGCCTCGCCATGGTCGGCAGCGCGACGTCGGTCGCCGTCGGCGCCGCGATCGGCGCGACGGTCTTCCCGATCGTCGGCCCCGCCGGCGTCGTCGCCCTGCGCCAGGCGGTCGCCGCGATCGCCACGCTCGCGGTCGCGAGGCCGCGCCTGCGGACGATCGGCTGGCGGCGAATGCGGCCCGCCGTGCTGCTCGGCGCGGTGCTCGTCGTGATGAACCTCTCGCTCTACGCGTCGATCAGCCGCGTGGGGCTCGGCCTCGCGGTCACCCTCGAGTTCCTCGGCCCCCTCGCCGTCGCGCTCGTGGGATCGCGACGACGGCTCGACCTCCTCTGCGCCCTCGGTGCGGGGCTCGGCGTGGTACTGCTCACCGGCACGGTCGGAGGCCTGGACCCGCTCGGCATCGCCTTCGGGTTCGTGGCCGCGGGCGCGTGGGCCGCCTACATCGTCATCGGCCAGGGCGCCGCGCTCGCACTGCCCGGCCTCACCGCGACCGCCGTCGCGAACTCGACCGCGGCGCTCGTCACCTCGCCGCTCCTCGTCGTCGCGCTCCTCGGCGTCGAGCCCGCCGAACTGCCCCGCGCGCTGCTCGCGGGCATCGCCGTGGGCCTGCTCTGCTCCGCACTCCCCTACGCGATCGACATGTGGGCCCTCCGGCGCATCTCGAAGGCCCGGTTCGGCGTGCTGCAGAGCCTCCACCCGGTGGCCGCGACCCTCTTCGGGTTCCTCATCCTCGGCCAGACGCTCACGGTATGGCAGCTGGCGGGCATCGCGCTCGTGATGCTGAGCAACGTCTTCGCGAGCGCGCGTCCGTCCGCGGCATCCCGCCCAGCTGCCGAGCCGTCGCCGACGGCGAGCACCGGCGCTCGCCGGGCCGCCGTTCACGACGGCTCGGCGTGACCGGGTCTCCGACCGCCGCCCTCCCGCTAGGCTCGGGGACGTGACCGGCTCAGCTGCCCTCTTCACCGACCGCTACGAACTGACGATGGTCGACGCCGCACTGCTCGACGGCACCGCCCACCGCGAGAGCCTCTTCGAGGCGTTCGCGCGGCGGCTGCCCGACGGGCGCCGCTACGGTGTCGTGGCCGGCACCGGGCGACTCCTCGAGCTCATCGAGCGGTTCCGCTTCGACGATGCCGAGCTCGAGTGGCTCCGCGAGCACGAGGTCGTGCGGCCCGCGACGCTCGACTGGCTCGCCGACTACCGGTTCACGGGCGACATCTGGGGCTATCGCGAGGGCGAGGCGTACTTCCCCGGCTCACCGCTGATCACCATCCAGGCCTCGTTCGCCGAGGCCGTCATGCTCGAGACCGTCGTGCTCTCGACGCTCAACTACGACTCGTCGGTCGCGAGCGCCGCGGCCCGCATGGTGTCGGTCGCCCTCGGCCGGCCGATCGCCGAGATGGGCTCGCGCCGCACGAGCGAGCGCGCGGCCATCGCCGCCGCCCGCGCGGCCTACATCGCCGGGTTCGACGCGACTTCGAACCTCGAGGCGGGCCGCACCTGGGGCATCCCCACGATGGGCACCGCGGCGCACGCCTTCACGCTGCTGCACGACACCGAGGAGAGCGCGTTCCGGGCGCAGGTCGAGGCCTTCGGCCCCAAGACCACGCTGCTCGTCGACACGTACGACATCCACCGCGGCGTCGAGCTCGCGGTCGAGGTCGCCGGGCCCGAGCTCGGCGCCGTGCGCATCGACTCGGGCGACCTGCCGACCGTCGTCGCCGCCGTGCGCGAACAGCTCGACGCGCTCGGCGCCGTCGACACGAAGATCACCGTCACGAGCGACCTCGACGAGTTCACGATCGCCGGGCTCTCGGGGGCTCCCGTCGACTCGTACGGCGTCGGCACCGCGGTCGTGACCGGGTCGGGCTTCCCCGCCGCCGGCATGGTCTACAAGCTCGTCGCCCGCAAGGACGACGCGGGTGAATGGGTGCCGGTCGCGAAGGCGTCGAGCCAGAAGGCGAGCGTCGGCGGTCGCAAGAACGCCGCCCGGCGACTCGACTCGACCCGCACCGCGCGCGAGGAGCTCGTCTTCGTCGGCGACGGCCCCGACGGCGAGGCCGAGTTCGAGGCGGGCGACCGGCTGCGCCCGCTCATGGTGCAGCTCGTGTCGCAGGGCCGGGCCGACCCCGCCCACCTGGGTGCGGCCGGCACCGCCGCAGCGCGCGCGCACCGGGCCGACGTGATGCAGGAGCTGCCGATCGAGGCCTTCCGCCTCGGGCGCGGCGAACCGGTGATCCCGACGAGCTATCGCTGAGTCGAACGCCTACCCGCGGCGCATCTTCTCGTAGATCTCCTTGCAGGTCGGGCAGACCGGGAACTTCTCGGGGTCGCGCCCCGGGGTCCACTTCTTGCCGCAGAGCGCCTTGACCGGCTTGCCCGTCATCGCCGACTCGAGGATCTTCTCCTTCTGCACGTAGTGCGAGAAGCGCTCGTGGTCGCCGGGCTCGATCGCCTCTTCGTTGAGGAGCTTCTCGAGCTCGCGGTCGAGGACGTCGGTGCCGCCGCCCGGCTGCCCGGGGTCGGCGATGCTGGCGCGCACGGTGTGGATCATGACGACGAGTCTACGCGCGGCTCGGCTCGTCGCACCCGCCGACCGGGAGCCGACTGCGCGCGCGGGGCGCGGCTCAGGCGCGGATCGCCGCGGCGAGCGTCTCGGGGCCGCGGGCATCGAACACGCGGCCGCCCCACCACACGCCGAGCACGATCGCGATGAGCCCGAGGCCGACGCCCGACGCCAGTGCTGCCGCGTGCCAGGCGGGGTCGACGAGCACGCCCATGGCACCGAAGATGAGCGCCGGCGCCGCGATGAGCAGCGAGGCGAGCATCGTGAGCGACTGCACGAGCGCCGTGAGCGCGCCGGTCGCCTGCGGCTGCTGGAACGGGCTGTCGCCCGGCTTCACCGCCGGATACGGGAACCGGGCCGACACGACGGAGCCCACGCCGAGCCCCGCGAGCAGCAGTGCCGTGCTCACGCCGAGCAGCGTCGGCAGCAGCCGCCAGTCGTCGAGCGCGAACACCGTGACCGCGCTGCCGAGGCCGATGACGAGCACGCCCGCGAGGAGCACGGGCACGAGTCGGCCGAGCCGGTCGGACACGCCGCGCACCCCGGAGACGACGTGCAGCCAGATGGCCGTCGAGTCGTAGGCGGTGTCGTTGTGCAGGCTCCACCCGAGGAAGAGGCACATGAGCGGCACCGGGATGAGGCCCAGGTACTGGGCCGGCACCCCGGCGACGCCGAGCGGCACCATGACGAGCACGGGCACGATCGGGATCATGACGACCGAGACCCAGTAGCGCGCGTCGCGGAACCAGTAGGTGAAGCTGCGCGCGGCGACCGCGCCGGTGGCGCCGTGCGGCATGCGGTCGAACCAGCCGAGCCCGCGGTAGCTCTTCGCCGAGGCCTCGCGACCGGGGGTCACGAGCATCTTCGCGACGAGCGCCTGCCAGGCGAGCCAGATGGCGCCGAGCGTCGCCACCGCGATGATGAGCTCGAGGATCGCGGGCCCCCACGCCCCTGACGCGGCATCCCCGGGCACCGCGAACGCGGCCCCGAACGGGGTCCAGCCGAGCAGCCCGCCGAGCGCGGAGAGGATGCTCTCGCCCGAGTTCGCCCAGTCGGCCGTGGCGATGAGCACGATGATCGGCGAGAGCATGACGATGAGCAGCAGGCCGATGACGCCGAGCAGCTCGCGCGCCCGGCGCGTCGAGAGCAGGAACGACGCGAGCGCGGTGGTCACCCGGGCGAGCAGCAGGCAGCTCGCGAACGCGAGTGCCGCCGAGATGAGCGCGAGCAGCGTCTCGGCAACGCCGCGCGACCAGGTCACGACCGTGCCGAGCAGCACGATGCCGAGCACGAGCGCCGGGATGCCGACGAGGCCGGCCACCGCGAGGCTCAGGGCGAGCGCGCGGTCGGGCAGGCCGAAGAGCGCGAACTTGCGCGGGTCCATCGTGTCGTCGGTGCCGAACACGAGCGGGAAGACGATGAAGCCGACCATCGTCGCCGCGCCGGCGATGACGAGGGCGTTGCGGATCGTCTCGACGTCACCGACGACGCGCAGGGCGACGAGCGAGAGGAAGAGCAGGATCGCGAGCCCCAGCCCGTAGACGAGGCCGATCACGATGCCGACCACCTGCCAGGTGCTCCGTTTGAAGATGTTCGCCAGCAGGCGCAGTTTCAGTCTGAGAAACTGTGCAACCATTCCATGCCTTCCGCAGCCTTGCGCCCGCCCGCGAGCTCGACGAATCGGTCTTCGAGGGTCTGGCCGGCGCGCACCTCGTCGAGGGTGCCGGCCGCGAGCACGCGGCCCGAGACGATGATCGCGGCCGAGTCGCACACGCGCTCGATGAGGTCCATGCCGTGGCTCGACAGCACGACGGTGCCGCCGCCCGCGACGTACCGTTCGAGGATCTCGGTGAGGTTCGCCGCCGAGACCGGGTCGACGGACTCGAACGGCTCGTCGAGCACGAGCAGCCGCGGCGAGTGGATGAGGGCGCACGCGAGCGCGATCTTCTTGGTCATGCCCGCCGAGTAGTCGGCGACGAGCCGGTCGACCGCATCGTCGAGGCCGAAGGCCGCGATGAGATCGGCGCTGCGCTCGCGCACGGTGCGGTTGTCGAGCCCGCGCAGCACGCCGGAGTAGTAGAGCAGCTGGCTGCCGGTGAGCCGGTCGAACAGCCGCAGCCGGTCGGGCAGCACGCCCGTCACGCGCTTGGCGGCCCGCGGGTCGGCCCACGCGTCGATGCCGTGCACGCGCACGGTGCCGGCGTCGGGGCGCAGCAGGCCCGTCACCATCGAGAGGGTCGTCGTCTTGCCGGCGCCGTTGGGGCCGACGATGCCGAAGAACGACCCCGCGCGCACCGACAGGCTGATGCCGTCGACGGCCGTGTTCTCGGCGTAGCGCTTGACGAGGCCCGACACCTCGAGCACGCGCGGCGCGTCGGCCGGCGGCGCCGGGCGGGCGACGCGGAGGGTGCGCTTCTTGCGCGGCGTCGGCGCCTTCTTCGCGGGGATCACCGTGACCGCCTGGGCGGCGATGGTCGGGGCGGATGCCTCGGCCGGCGGTGCGCCCTCGACCGCGGTCTCGCCGACCGGCGTCTCGGGGGTGGTCTCGGAGTCGGGCTCGGCAAGGGGCTCGGTCGCGGCCGGCTCGGCGCCGGCGGACTCGGCGCCGGCGGACTCGGCGCCGGCGTCGGCGGCCTCGGGCCCGGTGGACTCGATCGCCGAATCGGTATCGACGCTGCCGTCGGCGGGATCGTCGACGGCGGGGTCGGCGGTCGCTCCGGCCGCAGCGTAGATCGCGGCGGCCGACGGGAGGGCGCCCGCGCGCCGCTCGGTCGTCGCCTCGAGGTCGAACTCGTCGTCGACCGGCGCATCGGCCGCGCCGAAGGTCGACGACCCGGTCGGCTTGCGGGGCCCGCGCTCGGCCGCGGTCGTCTCGGTCGTGAGCGAGGCGGCGACGCGCTGCGACTGGCGGTGGGCGGACGCGCTGGCGGCCGCGCGGCTGCGCGCCTCGGCGGTGGTCGCGGCGCTCGACGCACGCGCTGCGCCGGTCGAGCGCGCCGCCGCGTTGCGCGCGGAGCTCGCCGAGGACGAGGCGGCACGCGACGCGCCGCTGCGCTTCGACCCGGTGGCTTCGGGCGTGGATGCCGCCGGCTCGGCGCCCCCGGGGGCCGCCGTCGCGGCGGCCGCCGCAGCGGCCTTGTTGGCCTTGCGCGTCGCGGCCGCCTTCTTCGCGGCGGCCGAGCGCGCCGCGGAGCGCTCTGCGGGAGTCATGGCCGCCGTCTTGGACTTCGACGTCGACTTCGGCTTCGCGTTCGGCTTCGCGCCCGAGGCGGAGCTCGACTTCGCGCTCGACGAACGAGCGCCGGCCGATGCGGCGCCCTCGTCGCGGCCGCCGCTCGCCCCGGTCTCGGCACCACCCTGCTCGGGTGCCCCCGCACCGGTGCCTTCGGCAGCTTCGTCGTCGTGGTCGGAACGCGAAACGGAAGTCACCAAGCCAACCTACCAATGACCGCCCGCCGAGCGCGCCCCCGTGGACGGGCGCGCTTTCTGTGCATCACCTGTGCGTCAGATCACGATCCCGCTACGACCCTCCGGGCGGATTGGCCCGCCGGAAGGTCGCCCCGGTACGCTGGAAAGAACGGCATAACGGCGTGTCCATATGTGAACTTCCGGATGAACTCCGGGCGAACACCTCGAATCGAGGCCGCCCGGCGGGGGCATCCGACCACCGAAGGAGATGCAGTGACCACCCAGATCGTGATTCTCGCAGCCGGCATGGGGAGCCGGCTCGGGCGATCCCTCCCCAAGCCGCTGACCGAACTCAGCGACGGCCGCACCATCATGCGCCAGCAGTTCGACAACGTCGAGCACGCGTTCGGCGGCACCGCCGACGTGACGATCGTCGTCGGCTACAAGCTCGAGCACATCATCGAGGCGTTCCCGCAGGCGTCGTTCGTCTACAACGAGGAGTACGACCAGACGAACACCTCGAAGTCGCTCATGCGCGCGCTCGCGGCCTCGCAGTCGGGCGGCGTGCTGTGGATGAACGGCGACGTCGTCTTCGACCCGGCGATCCTCGAACGGGCGCTGCCGCTGATCGCGCGCGACCAGTCGTTCGTCACCGTGAACACGGCCAAGGTCTCCGACGAAGAGGTGAAGTACACCACGAGCGCCGAGGGCTACATCCGCGAGCTCTCGAAGACCGTCAAGGGCGGCCTCGGCGAGGCCGTGGGCATCAACTACATCTCGAGCCGTGACAAGGCGGTCTTCCTCGCGCACCTGCAGCGCGTCGGCGACCAGGACTACTTCGAGCGCGGGCTCGAGCTCGCGATCGAGCAGAACGGCCTCCTCGTCGAGCCGATGGACGTCTCCGACCTCTACGCGGTCGAGATCGACTTCGCCGAAGACCTGGAGCGCGCCAACCACTTCGTGTGACCTGCAGCACACAGCGCAACAGCGAAGAGCGGATGCCCCGAGGCATCCGCTCTTCGTCGTTCAGGGGCCCGTCGACCGGTGAGCCCGCCCGCGCGGGCTCCGCGCACCGGGCTCAGGTCAGGGTGCGCGCGACGCCCGCGCGCGACAGCGATCGCGCGATGACCCGGCCGAGCCAGGTGAACACGACGGGGCTGAGCGCGAACATCGCGAGGTAGAGCACCCAGAACCAGGGCGCGTAGTGCTCGGGCCCGAGCGCGATGAACGTGCCGACGGCGAGCACGAGCCCCGAGCCGCCGGCGGCGGCGTAGAAGAGCCACGGCGACCACGTGCGGTACCGGGTGATGAAGAAGGGGAGCTCGAGCAGGGCGCCGACGAGCAGGCCCGTCATGAGGAAGCGCCAGATCCACTGCGGGGCGAAGGCGGCGCCGACGAGGCCGGCGATGAACCCGGTGAGGATGCCGACGCCCGGCCGCTTCAGCAGTGCGAGGGCGACCGCGCTCGGCAGGAAGTGCGAGCCGATCGTGATGCCGTAGAGCATGGGCGCGATGCCCGCGACGAGTCCGGCGAAGTAGCCGGCTCCCGCGGCGAACAGGCCGCCGCCGACGCCGATCGCGGCGCAGCTCAGGATGACACGGGTGCTGGTGCGGTGCACGGGTGCACGACTCCTCTCGACCGGGCTCGGCAGGTCGCCACCCGTCGGCATCAAATCTACCCCGACGCTCCATCTACGATGAGATGCGTGACGAGCACCGCACCGGTCGCGTACGGCGACGCCCATCCGCTGCAGCGGACCCCGTGGGCGCGGTACCGCCATGCGCTCTGGCTGCTCACCACCCGCGACCTCAAGGTGCGCTACTCGACGTCGGCGCTCGGCTACGTGTGGTCGGTGCTCGACCCGCTGCTCATGGCGGGCATCTACTACTTCGTGTTCACGGTCGTGTTCCAGCGGCTCACCGGCACCGAGCCGTACATCGTCTTCCTGCTCTCGGCGCTCCTGCCCTGGATGTGGTTCAACGGCGCCGTGTCGGACTCGACGCGCGCGTTCCTGAAGGACGCGAAGCTCGTGCGCTCGACGATGATCCCCCGCACCATCTGGGTGAACCGCATCGTGCTCGCGAAGGGCATCGAGTTCGTGCTCGCGATCCCCGTGCTCGCGCTCTTCGCGATCGTGTTCCAGGCCGCGGTGTCGTGGCAGCTCGTGCTGTTCCCGCTCGCGATCGCCCTGCAGGCGCTGCTCACCGTCGCGGTGTGCCTCATCGTCGCGCCGCTCGTCGTGTTCTTCCGCGACCTCGAGCGCGCCGTGAAGCTCATCCTGCGCTTCCTCTTCTACGCCTCCCCCATCGTCTACGGCGTCTCGAACCTGCCGAGCGAGCTGCACGTCTGGGCGGCGTTCAACCCGCTCACGGGCATCTTCAGCCTGTACCGCGCCGGATTCTTCCCCGACGAGCTCGACTGGTTCGCCGTCGGCGTCTCGGCGGCCATGTCGCTCGCGCTGCTCGTGCTGGGGCTCTGGGTGTTCCGTTCGTGCGAACGCCAGGTGCTGAAGGAGATCTGATGACGGAAGCGACGACCGCCGTCCCCTCCGGTGCCGCCCCGGCCCAGGAGCCGACCGCGATCCGCACGGAGGGCCTCGGCATCCGGTTCCGCCGCAACCGGCGCGGTCGGCGCTCGTTCAAGGACCTGTTCGCCGGCAAGCGGCGTCGCACGCGTCCCGGCGAGTTCTGGGCGCTGCGCGACGTCTCGATCGAGGTGCGGCCCGGCGAGGCGATCGGCGTCGTCGGCCGCAACGGCCAGGGCAAGTCGACGCTGCTGAAGCTCGTCGCCGGCGTCATGCTGCCCGACGAGGGCTCCGTCGAGATCACGGGCGGCGTGGCGCCGCTCATCGAGATCACCGGCGGGTTCGTCGGCGAGCTCACCGTGCGCGACAACGTGTACCTCACGGCGGGCTTGCACGGCATGACCCGTGCGCAGATCGATGCGAAGTTCGACGAGGTCATCGAGTTCGCCGAGATCGGCGACTTCCTCGAGACCCCGTACAAGCACCTGTCGAGCGGCATGAAGGTGCGCATCGCATTCGCCGTGATCTCGCAGCTCGAGGAGCCGATCCTGCTCGTCGACGAGGTGCTCGCCGTCGGCGACGCGGCGTTCCGCGAGAAGTGCTACCGACGCATCGACGAGCTGCTCGCGGGCGGCCGCACCCTGTTCTTCGTCTCGCACAACGAGCGCGACCTGCGCCGGTTCTGCACGCGCGGGCTCTACCTCGACAAGGGCCGCCTGGCGCTCGACGCTCCGATCGACGAGGTGCTCGCGCGCTACAACGCCGACTACGGCGTCAAGAAGTAGCCCGTACGCACTGCGCTGCAGCATCCCTCCCGCCGCCCGCCGGCCCGCCGGCTCTCCCGCGTGCACGCTTTCGCGAGAGAACCATGTTCGGTCGTGGGAACCATGTTCGAATGCGGTTCCCACGACCGGAGGTGGTTCCCACGGCGCGAGCGCGCGGCGCGGGAGCGGCGGACGCGGGCGGCGCGAGTGCGACCGTCGGTCGGGTACGACCCGTCAGGCCAGCGCGTCGCGCTCGATGATCGCGCGGATCCCGGCCGCGTCGTTCGCCGCCTCGGTGACGACCTGCGGCGCCTCGAGCAGCTCGCGCAGGTGCTCGGGCACCTCGGGCTCGCGGCCGATCGCCTCTGCGACGATCTCGGGGAACTTGGCGGGCTTCGCGGTCTCGAGCACGAGCATCGGGACGCCCCGCTCGAGATGGCGCCGGGCGACGGCGAGCCCGTCGGCCGTGTGCGGGTCGACGACGACGCCGTAGCGCTCGTGGCTGTCGCGGATCGTCGCGACCCGGTCGGCGTGGGTGCTCGACCCGCTCACGAAGCCGAACTCGTCGGCGAAGCGCTCGCGCTCGGCCGAGAGGTCGAGCACGCCGTCGCGCTCGAGCCCCGCCCATGCGTCGCGCAGCCGCTCGGGATCGCGGCCGAGCACCTCGAACACGAATCGCTCGAAGTTCGAGGCGCGCGAGATGTCCATCGAGGGGCTCGACGTCGCGAGTGCCTCGACGCCCGCGCGCGGCCGGTAGACGCCCGTGCGGAAGAACTCGTCGAGCACGTTGTTCTCGTTCGTGGCGAGCACGAGCCGGCGGATCGGCACGCCCATGCGGCGCGCGAGGTAGCCCGAGAAGATGTTGCCGAAGTTGCCCGAGGGCACGGTGACGTCGATCTGCCGCCCGGCGCGCTCCGCCTCGGGCAGCGCGTCGGTCACGCGCAGCCACGCCCAGAAGTAGTAGACGATCTGCGCGCACACGCGGGCGAAGTTGATCGAGTTGACCGCGCCGATGCGGTACCGGCGCTTGAAGTCGGCGTCGCCCGCGATCTGCTTCACGAGGTGCTGGCAGTCGTCGAAGTCGCCCGCGACCGCGATGTTGTGGATGTTCGGGTCGGTGAGCGAATACATCTGCGCACGCTGGAACCGGCTCATGCGGCCCTGCGGCGAGAGCATGAAGACGGCGATGCCGCGCTTGCCGCGCAGTGCGTACTCGGCCGCCGACCCGGTGTCGCCAGAGGTCGCACCGAGGATGTTGAGGGTCGAGCCGTCGTGGGCGAGCGCGTACTCGAGCGCCTGGCCGAGGAACTGCATCGCCATGTCCTTGAAGGCGAGCGTCGGCCCCTCACTGAGCCCGACGAGCGCCAACTCGTCGTCGAGGCGAGTGACCGGCACGATCTCGTCGCGGTCGAAGACCTCGGGGGCGTAGGCGGCGCGGCAGAGCCGCTCGAGGTCGTCGCGCGGCACGCCGTCGGCGTAGCGCCCGATCACCTCGATCGCGAGCCCCGCGTAGTCGAGCCCCCGCCACGCCTCGAGCTGCGCCGCCGACACGTGCGGCACCGTCTCGGGCACCACGAGCCCGCCGTCGGGCGCGAGGCCCTCGACCAGGATCTCGGCGAACGGCGACGGCTGCATGCCGCCGCGGGTCGAGACGTACTTCACGGCGCTCCTCGAGGATCGGTGCGGGGGTGAGCTTCGATGGTATCGAGGTTCCGCCGTGTGCGACGGCGGGTGACGTGGATGCCCCGGGCGTCCCCAGCCCGGGGCATCCATGCCGCTCGTGCCGACCGGCGGCGCACGCGCCGTCAGTCGGTGTCGCAGATGAAGTTCTCGAAGTGCCCGGGCGTCGACGAGAACGCCTTGCCCGAGTTGTTCTTGAGGTCCTTCGTGTAGACGATCGCCGCCTCGCGGGCGGCCGAGCCGCCGGCCGCCTGGACGTCCTGCAGCGTCGGCGCACCGTCGAAGTCGGTCCGGGCGCCGGTGACGTAGGCGAGCTTCTCGAGTCCGAGCAGGTTGTTCGGGTCGAGCTTGCGCACGTCGTTCCAGCCGCCGTAGGCCGCGTTGCACGCGGTGTAGAGGTTGTAGGCGCCGTTCCAGTCGAGCAGCTTGTCGCCGTCGTTCGGGCCGTTCGCCGAGACATCCGCCTGCAGCACGTCGCGGTCCCATCCGCCGTAGAGCCAGTCGGTGCCGTGGTGGTGCTGGCGGGACTCGGAACCCGTGTTCTCGGGAGCCGTGTCGGCGTACGCGGCGACCATCGTCTGCCAGACGGGCGAGTCGATGCCCGGGCGAGGCTGGTAGTCGAGGATGTCGGCACCCGCCTCGCTCGCGCTCGCGCCGTAGCCGCCGAAGAGCACGTCGAGCCACTCGCCGTTCGCGCCGGGCGCATTGCGGCCGGGCAGGGCGGGCGTGCCGACCGTCGGGTCGCCGCGACCGCCCCACATGACGTCGGCGCCGTCGTCGCCGTAGGCGTAGTCGCCGCCGGAGTCGCCGTTCATGAGGTCGGCGCCCTCGCCGCCGTGCATCGAGTCGTGCCCGGGACCGCCGCGCATGCGGTCGGCGCCGCCGGCGTCGTGCCCGTTCTTCTCCAGCACCGACCCGTCGCGGTCGTGCGTGAGCGACGTGCCGCGGTACAGCGGGTGCGCCTCGAAGGGATGCAGCACCGCGTCCTGCGCGCCCGCGTCCGGTCCGCCGAGGTTGATGCCCGGAGGGCCCTGGCTCGTGTGCGTCAGGATGTCGGGATCGTCCGCGTCGCTGCCGTCGACCTCGACGAAGCGCGTCTGCACGCCGCCGCGGTCGCCGACCATCGCGTCCTCGCCGGCGCCGCCCCACATCACGTCGTCGCCGAGCTCGCCGTACTGGTCGTCGGCGCCGTCCTCGCCGAACAGCTTGTCGTCGCCGTCCTGGCCCCACTGGCTGTCGTCGCCGTCGCCCGCGCCCTGCGAGATGAGCGGGTTCGTGCCGTTGCCGCCGAAGATCAGGTCGGCGCCCCAGACGCCCGCCGCCGCCGGCGCCCCGACGTCGTAGCGGGTGACGTCGCGCTCGATGACCGCCGAGCCGTCGTCGGGCGGCTCGTTGCCGGGGTACCGCTCCTCGGAGACGGCGTAGGCGGCGTCGTCGCCCTCACCCTCGACGGTGCGGTCGATCTCGCCGTTGTCGCCGAGCTGGAAGTCGGCCGCACCGTCGCCGAAGAGCCAGTCGCCCGTGTCGCGGTGCGCCGCGAGGTTCGATCCGCCGAACTGGTCGTCCTGTCCGTCGGCCTCGGCCGGTCCGACCAGGAAGGCCCCGGTGCTCGCCGCACCCGGGAGTCCGCCGGGGACCGCCGGGAGCGCGGGCAGCGCTCCCCCGACCTCGGGCGGGAGCTGGATGCTCGCGTAGTCGGTGACCGGCCGGTCGCCCACCACGATGTCGGCGTCGCCGTTGCCGTGCTGGAAGTCGGCGCCGCCGTCGCCGAACAGCGCGTCACCGCCGTCCTGGCCGAACTCGGCGTCGACGCCCGAGCCGCCGTTCAGCGTGTCGCGGCCGAACTCGCTCGCGAGCGGCCCGTCGAGGTCGTGGTAGACGAGTCCGCGCCGCGTCTCGACGCCGAGCTGGCTCGTCACGTAGTGGAACTCATCGGGTGCGGGGTCGTCGAGCGCCGGGCACGAGCTCGGGTCGAACTCGATGCCGGGCACGTCGCGCACGATGCACGCGTTGTCGCCCGCGAGCACGTCGGCGCCGCCGCCGCCCCACAGCACGTCGCCCGAGTCGGGCAGGTCGGGGAAGGACGAGCCGCCGATCACGTCGTCCTCCTGGGCGTTGCCCTCGAGCCAGTCGCCGTCCTGGTTGCCCTCGACGAGGTCGTCCTGGGCGTTGCCCTTGACCCGGTCGTTGCCGCCCTCGCCGAACATGCGGTCGTTGTCGTGGTTGCCCTCCATGTAGTCGCCGCCCGACACGTCGTCGAGGTCGGCGCCGGTCTTCTCGGTGTCGAGGAGCGTCACCTCGCGGAACACGCCGCCCGTCACCGGGTCGGTCCGCCAGGCGTCGGGGTCGTCGGGATCGGCGTGACGGGTGAGCACCGCGTTGTCGCCGGTCATGACGTCGTCGAGGTCGTTGCCCTCCATCTCGACCTCGCCCTCGTCGAGCGCGTGGTTGAACCCGGGGTCGCGCTTGGCGAGCGGGTTCACCGGCGACGATCCGCCGATCAGGTCGTCGGCGCCGTCGGTCGAGTCGTCGGCGGTGTGGTCGCTCTCCTCGTCGAAGCCGAAGATGCGGTCCTGCCCGCCGTTGCCCTCGAGGTGGTCGTCGTGCGCGCCGCCGCGCAGGGTGTCGGTGCCGTGACCGCCGTACCCTCGGTCGTCGCCGCCCGTCGGCCACGGGGCATCCGCCGTGTCGAAGTCGCCCCAGATGAGGTCGTCGCCACCGACCGTGGGCGCCACGAGCTCGATCGCCACGTCGGGCGAACCGTTCGGGGTGCCGGGCTCCCAACCGCCCGCGGGCGGCACGACCTCGCGAGCAGGCGGAGCCATCGTGCCCTGGTCGCCGACCAGGTCGTCGGGGTCCGCGCCGCCGACGAGGTGGTCGCCCGCGAGTTCGCCGAAGAGCTGGTCGTAGTCGTCGGAACCGTACAGCCGGTCGGCGGCGTCCTGGCCGTGCAGCTCGTCGAGGCCGGTGCCGCCGTCGCCGATGTCGTCGCCGTAGGTGCCGACGACGAGCGACGGTGCGAACGTCACGTCGTCGAGCGAGTCGAGCCCGGGATCGAACGCACCGTTGAACCCGCCGTCGAGGTCGATCGTGACGTCGTCTCCGAAGGCGCGGTCGTCGTCGGGTCCGCCGTACATGGTGTCGCCCGCGTCGGCTCCGTCTGCGTCGTTGTGCCCGCCGACGATGAGGTCGACGCCCTCCTGCCCGTGCAGCTGGTCGCTGCCGGCGTTGCCGAAGACGACGTCGCCGCCGGGGCCGCCGTAGCCGAAGTCGTCGTCGCCGTCGCCCCAGACCTCGTCGTCGCCGGTCTCGCCGAAGACGTGGTCGGCACCGCCGTTGCCGTGCACGAGGTCGCGGCCCGCACCGCCGTAGGCCTGGTCGGCGCCGCCCTCGCCGTACACCCGGTCGTCGTCGCCGCCGCCCGAGAGCGACGGGTCGCCCACGCCGACGGTCTCGCTCGGGTGGGCGACCCGTGCGCCCGGAGGACCGTCGATCGTGCCGTCGTCGCCGAGCACGATGTCCATGCCGTCACCGCCGTCGGCCGTGTCGCCGCCCCGCGTGGCATCGGTCGCGCCGTCGCCGTCGCCGACGAGCTCGTCGGCGCCGGCCTCGCCGTTCATCGTGTCGGCGCCGGGCCCGCCCCACAGCCGGTCGGCATCGGGTCCGCCGTTGAGCGCCGGGTCGGCGTCGGACTGCCCGTGCACCTCGTCGGCTCCGGCCTCGCCGTTGATCGTGTCGCCTCCGCGTCCGCCGTAGAGCAGGTCGGCGCCGTTCGAACCCCACAACGTGTCGGCGCCGTCGCCGCCCTGGATCTGGTCGGCCGAGTCGTCGGTGCCGCTCGCGACGAGCCGGAACCCGCCGAACAGCTCGTCGGGGGCGCCGCCGCCGAAGATCACGTCGGCACCCGCCTCGCCCTCGATGCGGTCGACGCCGTCGGTGCCCGGGGCCGCAGCGCCTTCCGCGTCGACGGTGTCGTCCTCGGGTGTCGCGTCGGGGGTGTCGTCGCCGAAGAGGCGATCGCCGCCGCTGCCGCCGAGCAGCGTGTCGGCGTCGGCGCCGCCGATGATGAGGTCTCCGGCGTCGATCTTGTTGGGCTTGTCCTCGGGCGGCGTCTGGCCCGGCGGCACCGACAGCTTGTCCTTGCCGCCGCGGAGCGTGTCGTTGCCGCCGTCGCCGCGCAGGACGTCTGCGGCGAGCCCGCCGTCGATGTTGTCGTTGTCGCCGCCGCCGCGCAGGGTGTCGACGCCCTCGCCGCCGGTGATCGTGTCCCGGCCGCTGCCCGACCCGTCGGGGTTGTCGCCCGATGCGGTGTTGGTGCCGTCGCCCAGGTTGATCGTGTCGGCCCCGTCGCCGCCGTTGACCGCGTCGTCGCCCGCACCGGTGATGATGCGGTCGTCTCCGCCGCCGAGCGTCTGCGCGTCGACGGGCGCGCTGAACGGCCACTCGCCGGTCGCGGGCGGATCGTTCGTCTCGGGGTTCAGGTCACCGGGCTTCGCCCCGGCGCCCGACCCGTTGAAGAGGAACGAGTCGTTGCCGCCCAGGGCGTCGACGATTCGCACGCCGATGCCCTTCTCGGTCTCGGTGTAGCCGAACGCGCTGATGCTGAACTCGTACTCGCCGCCCTGCGGTTCGGCGCTCAGCTGGTGCACCGTGAACGACTCGCTCTCGACCTCCTGGAAGGCCCCGCGCGTGTCGGCGCGGCTGCCGACGTTGAGCACGACCCAGCCGCCCTCGGCGCTCGCGAGGTTCGGCGTCTGGTCGTCGCACGACGACGAGAACTCGAACAGCGTCACCTCGGCGAGCCGCCAGCTGTCGGAGTAGCAGAACGGGCACGGCCCGAACTCGGCGTACACCTCGAGGAACGCGACGAGCTTGCCCTCGATGTCGAAGAGGCAGATCGGCGTCTTGAACTTCGCGACGATCTCGTCGATGTGCATGCGGCCGTCGGCCTCGGGGGTGTCGTTGAGGTTGAGCCCGAAGGTCGCCGTGATGCCGCCCTTCACGCCCGCCTCGGCGATGAAGATGTCGAGCTTCGCGCCGGCGGTGATCGTGCCCGAGATCTCGAACTCGGGGATGTCCTTGCCCTCGGCGTCGAGGTCGGTCAGGTAGAGGCTCTGCAGGAACGCGCTGCCGGCCTTGGCGGCCGCGTCGAGCGGGCTGTCGACCTCGCCGCCGATGATCGACTCGGCGAGCATCCGCACGCCGCGCGTCGAGACGCCGCCGCCGACCTGTGCCTTGGCGTCGAGCGCGCCGCCGATCGTGATGTACAGCACGCCGAAGAACGGCCCGAAGCTCTGCGTGTACTCCATGTGCACGGCGAGCGGGTCGGGACGCCATTCGACGACCGAGCAGTCCTTGCCGAGCAGCAGGCCGACGAGGCACGTCGGGTCGTCGAACATCGGGAAGGAGAAGTCCGACTCCGTGCTCGGCGCGCCCTTCTGCCGCAGCTTGTCGAAGTCGTCGGAGGAGCCGCCGAGCGCGGTGCCGACCTGCGCTTCGGGGTTGCCCGTCATCGCGGCGGACCCCTGCACGGCCTTCAGCTTCTGATCCTGCGTGAGCGGGGCGCCGCGGGCGGTCTCGGGCGAGAGCTCCAGCTCGTCGACGAGGATGAACGGCGACCCGTCGGCGAGGCCCTCGATCATCTCGAGGAAGTCGAACAGCTGGTCGATGTCCTCGAGGAGCGACACGTCGACGACGCCGAGCGCCTTCGCGAGCGTGACCATCGTCACGGGGTCGCCGCCGAAGTACTCCGACAGGTCGCTGATCACCGGGATCGGTGAGAACAGGAACTCGCGCACGGGCTTCGTCGGCGCGAGGATCGGGTCGAGCGTGCGCAGCACCTCGCCGAACAACTTGGTGAACATCTCGCCCGGAGCGACGCCGATGTTGCGCAGTTCGAGCTCGAGGTCGCCCGCACCGCTGCCGTCGAACTCCCACGTGAGCCCGAACTCCGCGGTGAACGTCGGCAGGGTCGTGTTGACGTTGCCGCCGTCGGCGATGCCCGTGTCGATGTCGAGGTCGAGGTGGATGCCGCCCTCGATGCGCGGCTCGGTGAGCAGGTCGCCGACGTCGCCCGAGAGGAAGGAGCCGATCGGGATGACGCTCGTGCAGTGCGCGCCCGTGACGCCGTCGCCGTACGTCGCCGGGTCGAGGTTCTCGCATCCCGGTGCGTCGAGCCCGAGCTGGGCGCTCAGCCGTGCCCCGCTCGGCGCATTCGGATCGGTGCTGCGGTCCTCGGCCTTCATGCCGATGAACCCGATGCGGCCGGCGATCGGCACCCCGGCGGCGAGGTTCGCCCCCACGTTCACGCGGATCTCCTCGAGGCCGCCCGCCCCCTCGGGATCGGCGGCGCCGGTGCCCGGAACCGGGTTGTCGAGCAGGTAGAAGCCGTCGTCCCGCGAGACGCCGAAGCCGAGCTCGACGGTCCACCCGGCGCTCGCGGTCACGGTGCCGGTGAGCGAGAGCGGCAGGCCCGGCAGCCCGAGGTCGAGCGGGATGTCGGTGACGCCCGGGCACGCGGCGGCGTCGCCGACGGGGCATCCGCCCGACAGGTCGCGGGCGCCCTGGCCGAGCTCGAGCTCGAACCTGAGGTCGACGAGGGAGGTCAGCGACTCGGTGCCGTCGCAGAGCGCCTCGGTTCCGCCGTCGTCGCAGATCGCGACGACGCGGAGGTCGGTGGCGCTCGGCACCGTGTCGGCGTCGCCCGGGAACGTCCCGACCGCCTGGTAGTCGCTGTCGCGGAGCACGCCGGCGGCGATGAGCTTCTGCGCGAGCACGTCGCGGATGCCGCCCGCGCCGTACACCGCGGCGTTCACGTCGGAATCGGGCAGACCGGGGATCTGCGGGTCGTCGAGGAACGCCTTGACGTCGCCGAGGCCGTCGGCGAGCTCGGTCAGGTCGTCGCCGACGACCGGGAGGTCGCCGCCCGCCTTGCTCGCCTCGATCGCGATGCCGAGCATCTTGCTGATCGACTTCAGGCCGTCGCCGAAGCTGTCGAAGCTGAAGCTCGCCGCGTCGAGCACGTTCGCGAGCGCCGCCGGGGCGCTCACGTCGGGCGCGGCCGAGAGGTCGTCGTACGAGATCGTGAGGTAGTCGTCGGCGGTCGGCGCGGTCGCGGGCGCCCCGCTCGGCAGTGCCGGTCCCGATCCGAGGTCGACGAGCACCGGCAGCGCGGCGCACGCGAACGTGCCCTCGACGGGCGCCTGGCCCGGTGCCGCGCACGAGTACTTGCCGCCGTCGGCGGGCGAGGTCGCGTCGGCCGTGAAGTCGCCGTCGAAGAAGTCGGCCAGCTCGAGCGGCGTCTCGGCCGGGTCGCCCGGCTGGGGCGCTCCCGTGCGCTCGAGCGCGAACCGCACGCCGACCGCGATGCGACCGGTCTTGTTCGTCGCGTCGCCGAGCTGCGCCGAGAACGGGCCGAGGTGCACGCCGAGCTGCACCGACCCCGGCGGCTGCTCGGTGACCTCGGCGGTCACGCTCACGCGGCTCGAGTCGAGCAGGCGCGGCGCCGACGCCGCGTCGTCGGCGTCGAGGCCCACGACGAGGCCGAGGTCCAGCTGGGCGGTGAGGGCGGCATGCAGCAGCCCTTCGCCCTCCGTGCCGGCGATCGCGGGCAGCTCGGCATTCACGAACGACATCGGCACGTCGGCCTGCGCGGCACGGGTGCCGTCGAATGCGGCGACGAGCGCGGGCTCGACGGCGCCGCCGTCGTCGAGGTCGCGCAGGCGGAACGTCACGCCGAGCTCGAGCGCCGTCTCGAGACCGCTCTCGAGCTTGCCGAGGTCGGTCGGCAGCAGGCCGCCGCGGAACTCGTTGTAGCGATCGCGCAGGCCCGTCACCTCCCGCAGGATGCTGCCGACGCCGCGGTTGAGGAACGGCACCGCCTCGCCGCCGACGAGGCTGTCGACGTCGTCGAGCCGGTCGACGACTGCACCGATGCCGTCGAGCGCGCGGCCGAGCAGCCGATCGGGTTCGGAGGTGTCGATATCGAGCGCCCGCAGGAGCGTCATCTCGTCGTTGCCGAACGCCACCGCATAGGTCTCGTGGTCGAATCCGGTGCCGTCGACCGTGAAGGTTCCGGGCGCCTCGGTGAGATGCTGGGCGGGGTCGGCGCCGTGCCCGTCGACCGTGTAGTCGGCGTCGACGACGGCGTGCCGCTGGGCATCGCCGACCGGATACGTCGGCGGCTGGCCGTCGCGCTCGTAGAGCCCGGCCAGCATGTCGACGAGTCGCGGGGTGGCCGTCTTGCCGGCAGCGGGCGTCACGTCGGCCTCGGTCGTCGACTCGGTGCCGTCCTGCCCGAGCTTCCAGGTGCCGCCGATGGTGGCCGGGACGAAGCCGAGCTGCCCCTCCGCGTGCACGTCGGCCGCCGCCTCCTGCGTGATGCTGACCTCGGTGCCGTCGACGAGTTCGGTGCCGAACCGCTCGTACACCATCGGCGACTCGAACTCGACGACCGCCGTGTCGGCGTCGTCGGCGGCCGGTGCGGCCTCGGCGAGGTCGATCAGGATGGGCAGGTCGATGTCGACGGCGACGTCGGTCTCGACGGTCACGGGCGTGCCGGAGGCGGCGACCCCGCGCAGCCCCGTGTCGTCGAGCAGCTGGTCGCCGAAGGCCGCCTGCCCCGGGGGCGGCGTGTCGTCGTCGGGCTGGTCCTCGAGCACGGGCGGAACGTCGGGCTCACCGTCGAGCCCCGTGTGGATGGTGAAGTCGAGCCGGACCTCGGCCGCATCCCGGTCGTAGACGGGCGTGATGGTGCCGGGTGCGCCGGGGATGTCGCTCTCGATGCGATCGGCGAGGTCGCCGACCGTCGAGATGCCGACGTCGATCACCGGCTGCGGGTCGGCCGGGTCGGGATCGGGGTCGGGCTGGACGTCGATGAGGTCCTCGGCGAGCTTCGAGAACTCGGCGCCGAGGTCGTAGAGCTCGCTCAGCATGCCGCTGGCCAGCGGCAGCGAGGCATCCACGTTCGGATGCCGCTGCAGCGCCCGCAGCAGGGTGCCGTACTGGATGACACCCGACACGAGGTCGACCGGCCCGAGCCGCGTGAACGCCTCGAACGCGTCGAGGTCGGCGTCGGTCGCGACGAGGTCGGCGAGCGGTTCGGGTACGAGCGCGAGGTCGGCGTCCAGGCTCAGCGACGGTGCCGGGCTCGACGAGAGGCCGAGCAGGTCGGACCCGAAGCGGACGTCGGCGGTCGCCGTGCCGGCGAGCTCGAAGGTCGTGAGCTGGTCGGCGGGCACGGTGAGCTCGCCGGGCGTCTGCTCGCCGCCCTCGAATGCCGGCGGCTCGAACATCGCGAGGCGGCCGTCGCCGTTGACGTCGTCGATCGTGCCCGACCACTCGGCGTCGACGTCGACCGTGCTGCCGTCGAGGATCTCGACGTCGCCGACGCCGATCGCCGCAGCTCCACCGGGGAATGCGAACGCGGCGTCGCCCGCGAGCGCTGCGGTGAAGGTGACCTCGGGCTCACCCCCGGTCGTGTCGAGCCAGAAGCGCACGCCCTGCGGATCGGTGCGCACCCTGCCGGTGAACTCGAAGGCGAGGTCGTACGGGGCGGGATCGGCCTCCGCGGTGACGAGCCGCAGCGGCTCCCCGCCCGGGCCGTCGGGGTCGACGATCGCGAGGGGCGAGTCGACCGTCCGCGAGGCGCGGATCGCGAGGTCGAACCCGCGCGTGTCGCCGGAATCGACGAGGTTCGACGTGGTCAGGTCGAGCTGTGTGCCCGCGATCTCGGCATCGAGCCCGTCGACGCCCGCCATGAAGTCGGCGGTCGTCGCCTGCTGCTCGAGGCCCAGCAGCGCGGTCTTCACGCCCGCCTCGAACGTGCTCGCGAGGTGCATCGCGGAGCCGGGGTGGACGACGGCGACCCCCGGCGCGGTGTCGGCGAGCGGCAGCGCCGCAGCGAGCGGGCCGACGCTCTCGTAGTCGCCGAGGGCGACCTCGGCGAAGGCGGCGATGCCGGCCCTCAGCTGGGCGACGTCCGCCGAGTCGGTGACGGGGTCGGCGTACGCGACCTGCGCACCGGTCAGCGCGAGGGCCCAGGCGCCGACGACGGCGACGGCGCGGAACGCCCATCGTCGCCCGTCGGGCGGACGGCGCCGTCGGCCAGCCCCTCCGGTCTGCGAGTTCGAACGGTTCGGGTCGTTCAGTGCGCGCATGACGTCCCCCCAAGTCGATGCCAGCGCGGCGCACATCCCCCAGCGTGTGTGCACCCGCCGCCCGTTCTACTCCTCCGCCGTTCCGACTGACAAGAGAAACCCTCACTTTGGGGGGCAAAACTCGTCCGAAACGGGGGACGTCTCCAGCATGGCGATCTATGATCGACCGCATGGCCGAGCCGGTGCACACGATCACGACGATGGGGTCGGATGCCCCGCGCGAGGGCACCGCGCAACCGAACGCCGACCAGGGCCGCGCCCACGGCGTCGAGCACGCGATCGACCGCGCGCTCGCGATCCAGCGGCCCGTCGTCGTCGCCCACCTGCGCAGCATCCGCCGGCGGGCACCGGGCGCGACGCCCGACCAGCTCGTGCGCATCCTCGAACGCCGTTATCTCACGGCGGTGACGACGGGCGGCGCCGCCGTCGGGGCGACCGCGGTGATCCCCGGCATCAGCACCGGCATCACGCTGGCGCTCTCCGGCGTCGAGACCGCCGGGTTCCTCGAGGCGACGGCGCTGTTCGCGCAGTCGGTCACCGAGGTGCACGGCATCCCGCTCGAGAGCCCCGAGCGTGCGCGCGCGCTCGTCATGACGCTCATGCTCGGCAACGAGGGCAGCGACCTCGTGCGGCAGTTCGCCGGCCAGGCGACGGGGTCGGGCATCGCGCGGAGCGCCTACTGGGGCGAGCTCATCACGAACAGCCTGCCGAAGGCGATGGTCGGCACGGTCGCCGACCAGCTGCGCCGCACCTTCGTGAAGCAGTTCGCCGTGCGCGGCGGCGCGGGCATCATCGGCAAGGCGATCCCCTTCGGCATCGGCGCCGCGATCGGCGGGGTCGGCAACCACGTGCTCGGCCGCCGGGTGCTCGCCCAGTCGCGGCTCGCGTTCGGGCAGGCGCCCGCGGTGCTGCCCGCGGAGCTCGAGCCGGTCGGCGACGAGACGGTGCTCACCTCGACCGGCAAGCGGGTCGCGCGTGCGGCCGGCACCCTCGGACGGGCGGCGAAGCGGCCGTTCGAGCGATTGGGTTCACTGCGGGCGACCCCGGGGGCGGGCGATGACGCTGCGGGCTCCGGCGACGCCGAGCCCCAGCTCCGCGACGGTCGCGACAGCGGCTGACCCGTCGCAACGACGTCGAGCCGGGCACGCCCGGCGCCCGAGCCCCGCTACCCGCCGAGCAGCGCCTCGATCAGGCCCGGAAAACGGCGATCGAGCTCAGACCGCCGAAGCTGGATCTCGTGCGTTCGCCCGCTCACGATCGTGCGGGTGAGCCCCGCCTCTCGGAGGGTGCGGAAGTGGTGCGACAGCGTCGACTTCTGAATGTCGAGGCCCCACACGTCGGGGGTCTTCGCGTGCGGCTCGCCGTCGGCGAGCACACGCACGATGGCCAGTCGAGCCGGGTCGGCGACGGCGCGCAGCACGTCGACCAGTTCGACGCCGTCGAGGTCCGGCACGGGGTACGGGTCCGCCTCCGATGGCATGACGATCCTCCAGAATCTGTTTGACAGTCATCGAACAAACGCCTACCGTGAACCGTATGACGACGATCAAACAATCATACGGCGCAACCCTGCCTCGACTCATCGTCCTGGCGGGTGCCCTGTTCATGGTCGGCACCAATGCGTTCGTCATCGCGGGCCTGCTCCCCCGCATAGCGGCCGCGTTCGACGCGACCTCGGCCGAGGTCAGCTACACGATCACGGCGTACTCGCTGGTCGTCGCCGTCGCCGCGCCGGTGATCGCGATCCTCCTGCCACGGGTGCCGCAACGCGTGCTGATGGCGAGCGGGGCGGTCCTGTTCGCTGCGGGCGCGGCGACCACCGCGGCCGCCGAGACGCTCGGGTGGTTCGCCGCCGGGCGCGTGATCGCCGCGCTCGGCGGCGCCGCCCTCGTTCCCGTCGCGACGGCGGTCGGCGCGCAACTCGGGCCCGCAGCGCACCGAGGTCGGTCGCTCGCGATCGTCGGCGCCGGGTTCACCCTCGCCACCGCCGTCGGCGCACCGCTCGGCACGCTCGTCGGAACGTCTGCGGGCTGGCGTGCACCGTTGTGGATCCTCGCCGTCGCGGGCCTCGCGGTCGCGCTTCCGCTGCTGGCCATGTTCCGCCTGCCCGCACGCACCGGCGTCGCGACCGTGGGGGCGCGCCTCGCACCGCTCGCCGACCGTCGTATCGTCATCACGCTCGTCGCGGTCACGATGACGGTCGCCGCGTTCAACGTCGTCTACATCTTCAGCGCTGCCGTCACGTCGGCGGCGACCGGCGGGTCCGGCGGCCTGCTCGCGACGCTGCTGCTCGTGTACGGTGCAGCGGGCGTCGTCGGTAACGCCGTGGCCGGCACGCTCACCGATCGCCTCGGCAGCCGAACGGCGGCAATCTGCGCGCTGGCCGTCCAACTGGTCTGCCTCCTGGCGATCTCACCGCTCGAAGGGTCCTACCCGGCCCTCGTCGCGGTCTTCGCCGTGTGGGGCGCCGCGGCGTTCGCGATCACGATTCCGATGCAGCACCGCCTCGTCTCGCTCGCACCCGGATCGGCCGCGTTCACGATGTCGTGGTTCTCCACCGCGATGTACCTCGGCATCGCGATCGCACCCCCGCTCGGCAACGCCGCCGACGCCGTCGGCGGCATCGCCATGATCCCGATCGCCGGCGCCGTCGCGACCGGCGCGTCGATCCTGCTCTTCCTCGTGGGCAACCAGCGCGGCAGCGGCGGCTACCCCAGCTCCACCCCGAGCAGGCCGGCCAGCTCGCGCGTCTCGACGTCGAGCACGTCCTCGGGCTTGCCCGCGTCGCGCCGCACGCGGTAGCGACCGGCCAGGGCGGTGATGCGGTCGTCGACGTCGTGCTCGGGGTCGCGCTCGACGCGGTGCAGCGTGATGACGAACCAGCGTTCGGCGAGCTCGAACTCGTCGTTCATCTCGAACACCTCGGCGACCGACAGCAGGTGCCACCAGTTGTCGACCCGCTCGGCGCGCAGGCGGTCGGTCTCGGCGAGCGCCTCATCGCGCCGGCCGAGGTCGAGCAGCAGGGCGACGAGCGTTCCCCCGGCTTCACCCGGCTCGACGTCGGATGCCGCGACCGCCCGCTGCGCGACCGCCAGCGCCCGATCGAGCTCACCCGCGGCCTCGAGGTGCTCGGCCGCGATGAACAGCAGCTGCGCCCGGCGCACGCCGTCGGCGAGTGCGAATCCGTCGCCCTCGCTCGCCCACCGCTCGAGCTCCTCCGCCTGCGCGAGGTGGTGCCCCGGCCCGTCGGAGACCCGGAGTTCGAGCTGGTCGAGGTCGGCTTCGGTGATGAGCTGCGGCATGCCGTCAGTGTAAGTCGTCGGATGCGCCGAGGGCGGGGTTTCGAGACGCGTGCTCCGCCGTCGCGCGCTCCTCGACCAGCGGAGATCCGCGTCAGCCGAGGTCGGACTCGTCGCCCGCGCCGGCCTCGGCCCGCTCGCCCTCGACGTCGTGGTCGTCGAGCTCGCCGTCTGCGGCGTGCAGGGCGGCGAAGCGCTCCCACTCGGCCATGAGGTGGTCGATCGCCGCGTGGAACCGGGCCGTCGTCACCCCGGGCGTCGTGTCGCCGAAGTAGCGTTCGACCCAGTACTTCAGTCGCTCGAGCGCCGACGCGTCGTGCGCGACCTCGTCGACGCGGGCGACGAGCGCCGGGGCATCCGCCGCGTCGAGCCACTCGCACGCCTGCAGGTAGCCGCTCGTGTCGACCTGCGCGGCCGGGTTCACCGGGCGGGTGATGAGCAGCGGCTTGCCGGCGGCGAGGCGGTCGTAGACCATCGCCGAGATGTCGACGATCGCGACGTCGGCCGCCGCGAGCTGCCAGCCGAGCCTGGGCCCGTCGTCGTAGACGTGCTGGGCCGTCGGGTCGGCGGCGTTGGCCTGCTCGAGCGCGGCGATGATGCGCTTGTTCGCGGCGGCGTACGCCTCGTCGAGCACGCCCGAACGAGGGTGCGGCCGGTAGATGACCCGATGCCGACCCGTCGCGAGCAGCCCCTCGACGAGGGCGACGCCGTGCGACGCGATCGACCCGTAGGCCGCGGCCGCGCGGTCGCCCTCCCACGTGGGTGCGTAGAGCACGACCTCGCGCTCGTCGGGCGTGTACGGCAGCGGCGAGCCGTCGAGGTAGTGGTCGGCCTGCGGGCGCCCGATGGGGATCGCCCGCTTGTCGAAGTCGTAGTCCCACAGCACCTTGTCGAGCCGCGCCCTCGCCGCGTCGCCCGCGATCAGCGCGTAGTCGTACGCCTTGAACTGGTTCGTGGTCATGTACATCTTGTCGGACTCGCCGTGGTTGATGAACACGTGCCAGCGGCGCCCGTAGCGCATCATCTGGAAGTTCTTCGCGTTCTGGTTCACGTAGAGGATGACGTGCAGGTCTTGTTCATGGATGACCCGCTCGAGGTCGGCCACCCGGCGCACGTAGGCGACCGGCAGCGGCGACTCGTCGAGGAGCTTCAGCGCCGCGCCCGACGCCCGGCTCAGGATGAGCACGGGGTGCGTCTCGGCGAGCTCGGCGAGCGGTGCGTACCACTGGCGCAGCTGGTAGAGGTTGACCTTGCCGTCGGCGAAGTACACGCCGATGCGGTAGCGGTGCGGCTCGAGCGCCGGCCGGCCGGCGAGCTTCGACGTGAGCGCGCGCTGCGCCCGGCGCGACCACATGATGTCCTTGGCGAGCTTCACCGCGCGACGCGCATCTTTCCTCAATCCCACCGTCCAAGGGTAGCGAGCCGCGGCGGTGCGGATGCCTCGTGGCCGCCGTGCGACGCCGACCGAGAGCCGATCGTTACGGCGGGGTGACGGGCGTCAGACGACCGGCGGACGCCCCGCCCGCGTCATCCGCCAGACGGTGCGCCAGCTGATCGGGCGGCGTTCGCCGGGAGATTCGCGCCAGCCCGCGCGCCAGCCGCCGAACCAGGCCCTGAGCGCGGCAGGCTGCCGTGCCCAGCGCAGCACCTGGATCGCGGTCCACGAGCCCACGTAGAACGGCACGAGCACGGCGGGCAGGTTGCGCCGGGCGAGCCAGACCCGATTGCGTGCGTTGAGCCGGTAGTAGTACGCGTGCCGCGCCGGGTCGATGACGGGGTGCGCCGCTTCGAGGTCGCCCGCGTACCAGGCGATGCGTCCCGCATCCCACACGCGCCACGCGAGTTCGATGCCCTCGTGCGCGTAGAAGAACGGGTCGGCCCACCCGCCGGTCGCGTCGAGCACGGTGCGCGGCATGAGCACCGCGCCCTCCCAGCAGGAGAAGACCGGGCTCGAGTGCGCCGGGTCGCCCTTCCGGATGCGCGGGATCCAGCGCCGAGGCGAGGTGAGGCCCGTCGGGTCGACGACGCGCGGCTGGATGAGGCCGATCTCGGGTCGGGCGGCGAGCATCTCGCAGCCGGCCGCGAGGAAGGCGGCGCTCGGCAGGAACGCGTCGTCGTCGAGGAAGAACAGCACGTCGCCCGAGACGTCGGGCACGCCCGCGTTGCGGCCGGCGGGGATGCCGAGGTTCTCGGGCAGGTGGCGGGTCTTCACGCCGGCCGGGAGCGCCGGCTCGGCGGTCGCCGGATCCCAGCCGTTGCCGACGACGACGACGTCGACCGCGACACCCCGCTGGTCGAGCACGCTTCGGATGCCGAGGGCGAGGTCGTCGGGCCGCTTGCCCATCGTGAGCACGACGACGCCGACGCGCGGCACCGGCGCCGCGCCGGCGGCTGCGGTCGCGTCGAGTCGGGCGGAGCCGTCAGGACCGGACACGACGGCTCGCCATGATCGCGACGAAGTGGCCGATCACCGCGAGCACCGACAACGGCAGCAGCACCGCGACGACGACCCGGTCGGTGATCGGCTGCCCGGCGAAGAGCCCGATGACCGCGGCGGCGAACGCGATGAGGGTCAGCTCGACCGAGTGGTAGAGCCGGTGGAACGGCACGAAGCGGGCGGCCTTGCGCAGCTTCGCGACGAGGCCGCCGCGGGGCGCCGTCTCGCCGTGGGTGTCGGCGAGCTTCGGCAGGCCCGCGTTCGCACGGGCGACGTGCACCATGTCGTTGAGCGCCTTGTTGAGCACGATCACGAGGGCGAGCATCGTGCCGATCGTCGTCCAGAGGAAGTCCTCGGGGAACTCGAGCGGGTAGGCCGCCGCGCGGATGCCGAGCGCGATCGGGATGAGCGCCTCGGTCGTGTAGTGCCCGACCTTGTCGAGGAAGACGCCCGCGGGCGACGAGGTGCGGCGCCAGCGCGCCACCTCGCCGTCGCAGCAGTCGACGAGCATCTGCAGCTGCCCGAGCACGACGGCGAGCAGGGCTCCCCAGACGCCGGGGATGAGCAGCGCGGCAGCCGTCGACCAGCCCACGAGGATCATGAGCCCGGTCACGCCGTTCGCCGAGATCTTCGTCTTGAGCAGCGCCCAGGTCAGGTAGATCGAGAACCGCCGCAGGTACAGTGATGCCGTCCAGTGCTCGGCGTTGCGGCGGCCGCGCACCTCGGGCGGCTGCGCGACGGCGCGCAGCTCGGCGATGTTCGCCGGCCTGGCCGTCACCGGTCGGGCGTCAGACATCGGTGCTTCACCTTCCCGTGTGGCGTGCGATGTTGCTCGTCAGCGAGAGATAGCCGAGCACGAAGCCGATGCCCCACGTGACGTGTATGCACGGCAACACTACGAGAAACCGGCTCGCCGTGCCCGCACCGCGACCGCGCGCTTCGACGATCGTCGCGGCCACGACGAAGACGAGGTAGACGAGCGGTGCGACGAAGCCGACGAGCAGCCACGGAGTCGCCCCGACCGCGAGCTGCACGAGCCCGCCGATGCCGAGCAGCAGGCCGAGCGTCACGCCGACCACCATCGCCGGCGGCACGAAGTAGCGCAGGCCGTTGGCGGCCGGGAAGCGGCGCGCGAGCTCGCCGCGCCAGAGCCCCGTCGAGAACATCTGCCGCGCGAGCCGGTCGAGGCTCGACCGCGGCCGGTAGGTCACGGCGAGCTCGGGGGTGAACCAGACGGTGCCGCCCGTCTCGCGCAGGCGTCGGTTGAGCTCCCAGTCCTGCCCGCGCTTGATGGTCTCGTCGAAGAGCCCGACCCGCTCGAGTGCCGACCGGCGGAACACGCCGAGGTACACCGTCTCGGCCGGGCCCTCGTCGCCGCCGACGTGGAAGGCTGAGCCGCCGAGTCCGACCCTGGTCGTGTAGGCGAGGGCCACCGCCCGCTCGAAGGGGGTTTCGCCCGTGGCGTCCATGATGCCGCCGACGTTGTCGGCGCCGGTGCGCTCGAGCGTCTCGACCGCGATGCGCGCGTAGTCGACGGGCAGCATCGAATGCGAGTCGACCCGAACGACGACCGGGTACTGCGCGGCCCTGATGCCGATGTTGAGCCCCGCGGGGGTCGAGCCGACGGCGTTCTCGAGCACCCGCACACGGGAGTCGCGGGCAGCGAGGTCGCCGACCAGCTCAGCCGTGCCGTCGATCGACGGGCCCAGCGCGATGAGCACCTCGACGGGGCCCGCATAGTCTTGCGCGAGGATGGACTCGACCGCCGCGCGCACGTGCGTGGCGTCGTTCAGCACGGGCATGACGTACGACACGCCGACGAGCGACGACGGGGTCGTCTCGGGGTGGTGCTCGGGCATGTTCCTCATTCGCGCTCGGGTCGATCGAGCCTAACAGGCGGGGTGCTGCAGGGCGCATCCCCGGAAGACGGCGAACGGGGCCGGATCGTCTCCGATCCGGCCCCGTTCGGCCTCGCGCCGAGGCATCCGTGCCGTCTGGCTCAGCCCTCGAAGGTGTCGAGGGTGACCGTGACGGTCTTGGTGTCGCCGTCGCGGATGACGGTGAGCTCGGCCTTCTCGCCGCCGGCCAGCGCCCGCACCTGCGCGGTGAGGTCGGTCTGGTCGGTGATCGGCAGTCCGTTGAACCCGGTGACGACGTCGCCCTGCTGCAGGCCCGCCTTCTCGGCCGCGCCGCCCGCCGACACGTCGGTGATGAGCGCGCCGACGGTGTCGCTCTGCTCGTCGGCCTGGGCCGAGGTGACCGTCGCGCCGAGCAGGCCGTGCGTGGCCGAGCCGTTCTCGATGATCTCCTTCGCGATGCGCTCGGCGAGGTTCGACGGCACGGCGAATCCGACGCCGATGTTGCCGGCCTGGCCGCCCGACGAGTCGCCGGTGCCGAGGATCGCGACGTTCACGCCGATGAGCTTGCCCTCGTCGTCGACGAGTGCGCCGCCCGAGTTGCCCGGGTTGATCGCGGCGTCGGTCTGGATGACCGGCAGCGCCACCTGGCCCGCGCCCGCGGCCTGCTGCTGCTGCGGCGCCTGCTCGGGCGACTGGCCGCCCTCGTCGGGGATGTCGAAGAAGAAGTCGAACGGGCTGCCGCCGTTCTGGCCGCCGTCGCCCTGACCCGAGTCGCCCTGGCCGCTGTCGCCCTGGGTGCTGTCGTCGGGGGTCGACGGAGCCGCCGACGAGGCGACGTCGATCGAGCGGTTGAGCGCCGACACGATGCCGTTCGTCACGGTGCCGGAGAGGCCGAGCGGCGCGCCGATCGCGATCGCGGTGTCGCCGACGTTGAGCTTCGACGAGTCGGCGAACTCGAGCGGCGTGAGCCCCGAGGCGTCGACGAGCTTGATGACCGCGAGGTCGCTGAGCGGGTCGGTGCCGATGAGCTCGGCCGAGTAGAGGTGGCCGTCGTTCGTCTTGACCTGGATGGTCGGGTCGGCGGTCGCGCCGTCGAGGGTCACCACGTGCGTGTTGGTGAGCACGTAGCCGTCCTTCGAGAGGATGATGCCCGAGCCGGTGCCCGCGCCGTCGTTGCTCGAGACCGAGATGGTCACGACGCTCGGGCTCGCCTTCGCGGCCACGGCCGAGATCTGGTTCACCGAGTCGGGGTTGTTGACGACGATGTTCTGCGCGGCGTTCTCGGCCGAGGTCTGGCTCGCGGGCTGGTTCGCGGCGACGAGCGCGGTGATGCCGGCGCCCGACGCACCGCCGATGAGTGCGGCGGCCACGATGGCGGCGGCCACGCCGAGGCCGACCTTGCGCTGCTTCGGCTCCTTCGGCGCGCCGGCGACCGGCGCCGTCGGCTGCGGGCCGCCGAAGGCGGGCGGAACCTGGCCGGCGACGGGCGTGGTGGGCGCCGTCGCCGTGGCGGGGGCCGCCGTCTGCTTGGCGTACTGGGGGGCGTGGTACGGCTGCGGCGCCTGGCCGGGCTCGTAGACCGTGCCGGTCGCGGGGGCCGGCGCGGCGGGCTGCGCCGCGGCGGGAGTCGCCGGAGCCGTCTGCGCCGCGGCGGGTGCCTGCGGGGCGGCGGCCGCGGGAGCGGCCGGTGCCGGAGCGGGCGCCTCGGTCTTCGCGACGGTCGGGACGGCGGTCGTCTCGACCGCGGCCTCGGGCGTGGTGGTCACGGCGGTGGTCTCGACGGCGGCGTCGGGAGTGGTCTGGTGGGCCTCGGCGGCGCCGGCGGCCTCGGTCGCGGCCGAAACGGCGGCAGCGTCGGTGGTGCTGGTCACGGGCGTGGTCTGCTCCGCGGGGACGTCGGCCTCGCGGGGCTCCCCCGTGGCGCCGTTGGTCGTGTCGGTCATGTCTGCTCCTTCCAAAGCGATGCCAGCATCCCGCGGCAGTCTGTGCGAGGGATTGGCGGACTCTATGACTCGCCTATCAGCGAGCAGTGATTCGTCCGAACGCCCTCGAGCATGCTTCGAGGCCCGGGCGCCAGCGTACCGGCACGACCCTCGCGTACGGTGTGAAGATGAGCGACTTCTCCCCCGCCGCCGGCCTCGATCCCTGGCAGCGCACGGCCGCGGGCGCGAGCCTGCTCGGCGCCGACGGCGCGATCGCCGCGACGATCTTCGCCGAGATGAGCGCCCTCGCCGCCCGCACCGGGGCGATCAACCTCGGCCAGGGATTCCCCGACGAGGACGGACCGTCCGAGGTGCTCGAGGCCGCCCGCGCGGCGATCGCCGACGGCGTCAACCAGTACCCGCCCGGCATGGGCCAGCCGGTGCTGCGCGAAGCGGTCGCCCGGCACCAGGCCCGGTTCTACGGGATCGAGCTCGACGCGGCATCCGAGGTGCTCGTGACCGCCGGCGCGACCGAGGCGCTCGCGGCGACCATCCTCGCGTTCGTCGACACGGGCGACGAGGTCGTGACCTTCGAGCCCTACTACGACGCCTACGCCGCGCTCATCGCACGCGCGGGCGGCGTGCACCGCACGGTGCCGCTCGCCTGGTCCGTCGACGGGCGACGGGCCGACTGGCGGCCCGACCTCGACGCCCTCGGCCGCGCGGTCACCGACCGCACGCGCATGATCATCGTCAACTCGCCGCACAATCCGACGGGAGCGGTCTTCGACGACGAGGTGCTCGCCGAGATCGTGCGCCTCGCCGAGCGCCACGACGCACTGATCGTCACCGACGAGGTGTACGAGCACCTCGTCTTCGACGGCCCGAACCGGCCGATCGCGACGCTGCCCGGCGCACGCGAGCGCACGATCTCGATCTCGTCGGGCGGCAAGACGTTCTCGACGACCGGGTGGAAGATCGGCTGGCTCACCGCACCGGCCCACCTCGTCGCCGCCGTGCTCGCGGTCAAGCAGTTCCTCACCTACGTCAACGGCGCGCCCTTCCAGCCCGCGATCGCCACGGGGCTCGACCTGCCCGACGGGTTCTTCCGCTCTGCGGCGGCGACGCTGCGCGACAAGCGCGACGTGCTCGCGGCCGGACTCGAGGCGGCGGGCTTCACGGTGTCGCTGCCGCGGGCCGGCTACTTCGTCGTCGCGGATGCCTCGCCGCTGGGTCACCCCGACGCGGCGCGCCTCTGCCGTGAGCTGCCCGAGCGGGCGGGTGTCGTCGGCGTGCCGGTCTCGGCGTTCGTGCACCCCGATCGCCACGACGCGTATCGCAGCCTCGTGCGCTTCGCGTTCTGCAAGCGCATGCCCGTGCTCGAAGCGGCGTCGGCCCGGCTCGCGGCGCTCTGACGCGGGCAGGCGACGCGAGCGCGCCCCGACGTCAGCGCGGCACGACCGCGTAGCGGCGCAGCGCGAGTGCCGGGTTGGTGCGGCGCACGGCGGCGAGCCGCTCGCGCGAGATCCAGGCCACCGCCACGTCGGGCTGCTCGCCGAGGGTCGCGAGCTCGACCCCCATCGGGTCGACGATGAGGCTCCGTCCGACCGCGACGGGCGGGGTCTGGTCGGCCGCTGCGAGATAGACGGTGTTCTCGATCGCCCGAGCGAGGGCGAGCGTGCGCCAGTGGTGCTCCTTGAGGGGGCCGCGCACCCATTCGGCGGGCACGAGCACGAGGTCGGCGCCGGCGTCGACGATCGTGCGGGTCACCTCGGGGAAGCGCAGGTCGTAGCAGGTCTGCAGGCCCACGGGCACGGCGTCGACCGTGAAGATCTCGGGCTCGTCGAGCCCGCCGGCGACGACCCGGTCGGACTCGCGCTGGCCGAAGGCGTCGTAGAGGTGCTGCTTGCGGTACCGGGCGACGAGTCGGCCGCCGTCGTCGAGTGCGACGAGCGTGTTCGAGAACCGAGCCGGGTCGTCCGCCCGCTCGAGCATGCCGGCGACGACGTGCACGCCGAGGTCACCGGCGAGCGCGCCGAGCGCGCGCACGAAGGCGCCGTCGAGCGGCTCGGCGGCGTCGGCCATCTCCTGTCCGAGCTCGGGCGTGAAGAACATCGAGTACTCGGGGAAGACGACGAGCCGCGCGCCCCGGTCGACCGCCGTGCGGGCGAGGCGTTCGATCGCGTCGAGGTTCGCCGCGACATCCGCGACGGGTGCGAACTGCGCGACCGCGATGCCGAGCCCGCCGTCGGATGCCTCGTCGCCCTGTTCGCCCGCCGTGTCGACCGCTCCGTCTGCCATGCCTCCAGCGTAGGCCGGGCGCGGGCGCGCCGCGCAGCGGTTCAGTCGAACCGCGCGGCGATCGCCTCGACCGCCCAGGCGTAGTGCCCGCCGAGGCATTCGTGGGCGGGCCCGGCGAGCGCGCCGTCGAGCCAGTCGAACCGTGCCGGGTCGAAGAGCACCTCGTCGCCGAGGGCCGACACCCGGCCGAGCGCGGTGGCGTGGCTCGCCTGCAGGCGCGCGTACGCGCGGGAGACCCCCCGCACGCGGTACTTGTCGCGCAGCGACAGGTTCAGGGCATCGAGCCGCCCCCAGTCGTAGCCCTCCGCCGGGTAGGCGGGAGTCGTGCCCGCCTCGATCGCGTCGAGCCAGCGGAGCAGCAGCTCGTGCCACGCGTGCAGGTGGTTGAGCACGTCCTGCAGGTCTCGGTCGCGTGCGGCGCCGGCGATCCCGGATGCCGCGGCCGAGGTCGCGGCCACCGGGAACGGCCGGTCGCGCACCTTCGGCGGGATGACATCGATCACGTCCTCGAGCGTGCGGAAGCCGCGCATGGCGGCGGCCTGCAGGGCGACGGCGGAGTCGGGTGTCGGCATGGGGCCATCGTAGGGCGAGCGGGCCGGCCGGCGGCGCGAACCCCGGCGCCGATCGCGCGGCTTCTCGCTCATCTCTTCGCCGAGCGCAAGCCCCTTCCGCACGAATCTCCGGCGTGTTCGACTGTCCGGGTTCACTCGGGGGCGCGACGATGCGGCCTCCGAACCGATCGGTCCCGCGCGACGAAGGGCAGACCGCCAGGGCTCGGCGGGTCCATGAGAGATGGGACAACCGCCGTGCTCCGAGCACCATCCAGGGCGGTCGGCGCCGCCACGAGCATCGCCGTCGCCGCCGCGGCCTTCGTCGCGGCATCCGCCATGCCGGCCCAGGCCGACGACCACCTGAACCTGCCGGGTGAACCGACGATCACGCTGCCGATCAACGACAGCGAGGCCGGCGGCACCTACGACCAGGACTTCACGAGGGTGTACGCGGGCACGACGCCCGACGGAACCCCCGTGTACATCTACGTCCCCGCCGGCACGCCGCTCGACGGCAGCACCCCGACCGGTGTCGAGAGCCTCGACCCGGCGTTCGACCCCACCCCCGACGACGAGTTCGTGCCGTGCGCCGACGCGGACGTCGCGGACTACACGCTCACGCAGGCGCAGATCGACTACATGGGCTCCGAGCTCTCGAACCAGATCGTCGCCGTCGACGAGGAGCACTTCGGGCCGATGGATGCGGCCGACCCCGACGAGCCCGCGAGCGACTCGCTCGTCATGGTCGTCTACAACGTGCAGGACGCGCAGTACTACGACTGCGACGAGACGACGTACACGGCCGGCTACTTCGCGCCCGAGTTCATCGACTCATCGGGCATGAACGCGATCGTCGTCGACGCGTACGACTGGGCGAACCGCGTCGGTCCCGCCGATTCCGAGTGGAACGACGACGACCCCGACAACGACCAGCCGACCCTGTACGAGGGCGTGATCGCGCACGAGCTCGAGCACCTGCTCCACAACTACAGCGACCCCGGCGAGCTGTCGTGGGTCGACGAGGGGCTCGCCGACTTCGCCGTGTTCCTCAACGGCTACGACGTCGGCGGCTCGCACCTCACCTACCACCAGGTGTTCTACGCCGAGACGTCGCTCACCCGATGGGGCGGCGGACTCGAGAACTACGGTGCGTCGTACACCTTCTTCCAGTACCTGTGGGAGCAGGCGGGCGGCAACGGGGACGGGACCTACGAACCCGACCTCGAGTACGACGGCGCCGGAGGCGACCTGCTGATCAGGCGGATCTTCGAGAACCCGGCCGACGGCATGGAGGGCGTGCAGGCCGCGATCGACGCCTTCAACGACGAGACCGGTGGCGACCTCCGCAGCGCGAAGGAGCTGTACCAGGACTGGGCCGTCTCGGTGTACCTCGACGATGAGGCATCCGATCGCTTCGACATCAAGGCGGTCGACTTCGGCGACCCGGCGTTCACCTCGTGGACGTTCGACATCGCGGACGACCAGTTCTGGGGCGGCCGGGGCTCGAACCAGGGTGCGCAGCCCGAGGCCAAGTGGCTGCGTCGGGCGAACCCGTCGAGCGACGTGGCGCTGCCGTACGGCATCCAGGTCGAGCGGTTCCGCAACCCCGGGCCGACCGTCACGGTCGCGCTCGACGGCGAGGACACCACGCGCATCGCGCCGCACACCGGTGAGACGCACTGGTACGCCGGCTACGAGAGCCAGTCGGAGAACGTGCTCGACGTCGACACGACCGGCACCGTGACCTCGCTCGACTTCTGGACGTGGCACTTCATCGAGGAGGGCTGGGACTACGGCTTCGTCGAGGCGCTGGTCGGGGGCGAGTGGGTCACCGTGCCGCTCGTCGACGACTCGGGCACGGTCGTGACGAACGACGACGACCCGCACGGCAACAACCCGACGGGCAACGGCCTCACCGGGACGTCCGGCGGCGAGTACTTCGTCGACGACCCCGTGTACGTGCACTACACGGCGCAGCTGCCGGCCGGTACGACCGACGTGCAGTTCCGCTACTCGACCGACGCGGCGTACCTCGACACCGGCTGGTTCGTCGACGACGTCATGGTGAACGGCACCGCGGCGACGCTGTCGTCCGACGAGGGCGAGTGGTTCGAGACGACGGGGCTCCAGGACGACAACTGGACGCTGCAGATCGTCTCGACCTGCGACCTCACGCCGGGCGTCGACTCGCCGTTCGAGATCACCGACGGCGCGGGCAACTACGTCTACCGCCTCGAGGGCGACGCGATCTCGCAGGCCGGCTTCGTCACGAAGTGCGCGAGCGGCAACAACCGCGACTTCGCGACGCTCGTCTCCAACCTCCCGACGGGCGACCTGACGTACCTCGACGCCGGGTACACGCTCACGGTGACCAACACGGGCAACCGCAAGAGCGGCTGACCGCCGACGGCCGGCACGACCGGCAGGCCCGGGCCCGTCACGGTCCCGGGCCTCTCGTCGTGCTCCATCACGTCGTGCGTCCGCCCGCGCACGGCGACGGGCGCGGCATCCGCTCCGGATGCCGCGCCCGTGGTCTCGCGCGAGGGCCCCGATCAGGAACCGAACGGCTCGGGCGGCATCGTGGACGCTCCGGACGACGACGGCCGCTGCGCCGGCGCGACACTCGGCGTCGTGCCCGGCGCCGCCGTCGCCGGCTCGGGCGCCGTGTCCGCCGACGTGTGTCGCTCGGCGGTGTGCTTCGCCTCGCTGCCCACCTCGGTCGCGGCTGCCTCGCCCTCCTGACGAACGGTCTCGACCGCCTCCGCAGCTCGTTCCTTGACGGCGTCCGCGGCCTCCCTCGCCGGCTCGCGGAGGTGGTCCGCGGCCTCGGCCGCGATCTCCTTCACCTCGTCGACGAGCGGCGCCGCGGCATCCTTCGCCTGGTCGGCGACCTGTCGCTCGACCTTCGAGGCCGGCACGAGCGACGCGACGAGCCAGCCGATGCCGAAGGCGATCAGGCCGACGGCGATCGGGTTACCTCGGGTGCCCGACGCGACCTTCCGCGGTGCGTCGGCGACCGCATCCCCCACGTGCTCGACCGCATCGTGCGCGGTCTCGCCGACATCGGAGGCGACGCCCATGACGTGGTCCTTGACCGAGGTCATGGCGCGTCGCATCCGCCGCGACTGGCGCTCGGCGATCTTCGACGGTGTCACCTTGTCGGCGAGCGCATCGACATCCTGTCCGAGCTCGGCGCGCGTGCGCTCGATGTCGGCACGGATCTCATCCGGGTTGCTCATCGGTTCTCCTCATTCCTCTTCAACGCCTCGGGGATCTCCTTCACGGTCTCGACCGTGCGCGGGACCCCGCGGATCTCCTCGATCTGCTTCTTGCCGGTCAGTGCGAGCACGAGGGCGACGACGCCCCAGAGCACGGCGACGACCACGGCCGACCACGCGTTGCCCATCACGTAGCCGAGGCCCCACCAGAGCGCGACCGACAGGAACGCCAGCGCGAGCATCCCGGCCGCCCCCGCACCGCCGAGGAGCCCGGCGCCGCGCCCCGCCCGCTTCGCGGACTCGCGGACCTCGGCCTTCGCGAGCTCGACCTCCTGTCGCATGAGCGTCGACACGTCGCGCGAGACCTCCGAGAGGAGATCGCCGAGCGAACTCGACTCCGCCTGTCGTTCGGACGGGGTCAGCGGCGCCTCGTGGGCATGACGTGCATCACCCATCAGACCCCCCTCTCGGACGCGCCGGAGGACGCACCGTCGTCGGAGCCGGCTCCGGTGCCGGTTCCGGGCGCCCCACCGCTTCGGTGGACACGGTCGATCCGGTCGACCCGGTGGACACGGTCGATCCGGTCGACCCGGTCGATCCGGTGCCGACCGTCCTCGCCGTCGGCGGCGCGACCTCGCGAAGCGGCGGGGCCTCCTGCACCGAGGCGTCGTCGCCCGTCGTGACCTGTCTCCCGGTCCTCGAAGCGGGGTCCTCGGGCGGCGTGGCCATCGCACGCGTCAGGCGGCCGGCGAGGATGCCGGCGCCCACGGCGATCGCGATGAAGACGCCCGGGCGACGTCGCGCGAAGCCCTTCGCCTCTTCGAGCACCGAACGGGGATCGCGCTGCTCGAGCCAGCGGGCGGCCGCGTCGGCTCGGCGTCCCGCGCCGCGCACGAGTTCGGAGGCGTAGCCCGAACGCGTCGAGCCGTTGGCCATCTCAGAGAACTCGGTGCCCGCGGAGTGCAGGCCACCGGCGAGGCGCGCCTGCTGCACCGACGCCTGGTTCTGCAACTCGTCGCCGACCTGGCCGAGGAATCGTCGCGCCTGGTCCTTGGTCTCCGACGCGACCGAACGGGTCTCGTCCTTCGCGACGTCGACGACGTGGCGGCCGGCGTCGCCGGCGTCCGAGGCGAGCGCGGAGACGTCCTCGCGGAGGTCGCCGCTCCGGGTCGGCGCCGACTGCATGCGGGTCGCGGCGGGGTCGCCGGCACCGCCGCCTCGGGTGTTCGACAGGGAACTGCTGTTCATCGTCTGCCTTCTTCCTGCATCGTGCCGACGGGCTCGATGCCGCCGTGGAGCCGTGGCAGCCCGTCGGTCGGGTGAGAACACGGTACGTAGGCGTCGACACCGCATGAAGGCCCTTGCGATCGCGCACGACGGCGCGTATAACCGCGCGCAGGCTCGACGAGCAGGGGGCGACGGCGAGTCCTGCCACGACTCCTGCCGCGCCGACGCGCGCAATGCAACCCCGTTCCCCGTTCACGGCGCGCGTGCTGGACTGATCGGAACTCGACGCCGGCCGACCCGGCGCCGGAGGAGGCACGCGATGACCGACACCCGACGTCGAGAGGAGCGCCCCGGCCTCGATCCGACAGGGTCGACCACGTCGTCGCTGCGCGCCGTCCTGGTGACGCCCGACCTCGAACCGCTCGACGAGCCGGCGCCTGCCGACCTCCCGCGCATCATCGCAACGGCGCGGCGCGGGCAGGGCTTCGTCTGGCTGTCGATGCTCGATCCCGACGACGCGGCCATCGACGAGGTGAAGACCGCGCTCGGCATCCATCCGACCGCCGCAGCAGACGTCGTCTCCGGCCGGCAGCAGCCCAAGATCCAGCAGTTCGAGGGGCACCTGTTCGTCCTGCTGTGGGCAGTCCTGCGAACCCGGCAGAGCGGCATCGTGCTCGGGCAGACGTTCCTGTACATCGGCGACAGCTGGTTGCTCACCGTACAGCGCAGCGTCGACGGTGAGGCGACCGACCTCCAGCGGCTCCTCGACCGCACCCCCGAGAACCTCCGCGACACGACGCTGAAGGCCGCCCACACGATCATGGCCGACCTCGTCGACGGATACGCGAAGGCCGCCGCCGACGTCGAGACCGACCTCGAGGCGCTCGAGGAACAGGTCTTCTCCGAGGGCGCGACCGAGGACCATCGCCGCATCTACGAGATCCGCAAGGACATCGGCCGCATCGATCGGGCGGTGTCGAGCATCGAGGCCGCGCTCCGCGAGAGCACGAGCCACCTCGAGTCGGCGACGGTTGGCCGCGAGGCGATCACGCCGCACCTGCACGACCTCCTCGACGACGCTGCCGGCACGGCCGCGCTCATCAACAACCAGAGTCGGGCGCTCGACGCCCTGCTCTCGAGCCACGAGAACAACGTCGCCGCTCGTCAGAACAAGGACATGCGCACGATCTCCGCCTTCGCTGCGCTGCTCGCCCTCCCGACGCTGATCGCAGGCGTGTACGGAATGAACTTCAAGAACATCCCGCTCGTGCAGTGGCAGTACGGCTGGGTCGCCATCGGAGGCGCGATCGTCGTGATCGACATCGTGATCTACGTGATGTTCAAGCGGCGTCACTGGCTGTGACCCGACGGCGTTTCGACGCGCCCGGAGAAGATGCACCGCCAGGAGAAAATGCACACCGGCAAAGCAGAAGGCCCGGAATCTCAGCGATTCCGGGCCTTCGTCCGTTGCGGGGGCAGGATTTGAACCTACGACCTCTGGGTTATGAGCCCAGCGAGCTACCGAGCTGCTCCACCCCGCGGCACAAGAGAAAACACTAGCACGAGAAATCGCACTCGTCCAATCGACGGCCGCCCGCACCTTCCACGCCGCCCCTGGGTGTGCACCATGTGCACTCCCGGCCGATTCCGTTGGAGGTCTCCACAGCCGGCGCGCAGCATCGTTCGCGGCATCCCCGAACCTTTGTGAAGAGTCTTAACTTACGGCTCGCGTCTTGGTAGCGTCACCGCAACCGCCGCACCCGCGGCGTCCGGCAGACCACGATCGATGAGGATTCCATGTCACCACGCCCCCTGCTGCGCGGCGCAGCCATCGCCGCAGCGACCACCGCGCTCATCGCCGCCTCGGCGGCCGCCCCGGCGGTCGCGAAGGGCCACGGCCAGCCCGAAGGTCCCAGCGACATCAACGGCTACCGCAGCGTCGGCTACCTCATGGCCGACACCCCCGTCACGCGCGACTTCCAGATCGAGGACCTGCTCACCACGGGCGCGATCGAAGACGTCACGCACATCAACTACGCGTTCGGCAACGTCACGACGAACCTCACGTGCGAGATCACGGATGCTCCGGGCGAGGGCGACGCGTACAACGACTACCTGCGGCTCGTGTCGCCGCAGGACTCGGTCGACGGCAAGCGCGACCTGCCCAACAAGCACCAGCGACTCGCCGGCAACTTCAACCAGTTGCAGAAGCTCAAGGCCGTGAGTCCCGACACGAAGGTGCTCATCTCGCTCGGCGGGTGGACCTGGTCGGACAACTTCTCGGCCGCCGCGGCCACGCCCGAGAGCCGCGAGCGGCTCGTCTCCTCGTGCATCGACCTCTACCTGAAGGGCGACCTGCCGAAGGTCGGGCACCTCGGCGGCGACGGGGCCGCGGCCGGCGTCTTCGACGGCATCGACGTCGACTGGGAGTGGCCGGTGAACGGCGGCGAGACCGCCAACGCCTCCCCCGCCGACCGCGAGAACTTCCTCGCGCTCATGGAGGAGTTCCGCCGCCAGCTCGACGCCTACGGTGCGGAGACCGGCGAGGACTACCTGCTCACCGCGTTCGCCCCGGCAGGCGGCTGGAACACGAACGCCGGCGGCTGGACCGACCCGCGCCTCTTCGACGTCGTCGACTGGCTCAACATCCAGGGGTACGACTACGCGGGCGGCTGGACGGGCAACACCGGCCACCAGGGCAACCTGCACCCCGACGGCACGAACAACTGGGGTCTCGCGCTCGACAACGCCGTCGGCCTCTACACGGCGGCGGGTGCGCGTCCCGACCAGCTCAACATCGGAATCCCCGCCTACGGCCAGGGCTGGACGGGCGTGGCCGTCGGCGACCGCGCCGTCTGGACGCCCGACCCCGCGGTCAGCTCGCTCGGCACGAAGCCGTACTACGCAATCCGCTCGATCGGCGAGGCGTACTACGACGCCGCGATCGGCGCCTCATGGCGCTACGACGCGGCGACCGGCCAGTGGTGGAGCCTCGACGACCCGAAGTCGGTCGCGCAGAAGGCGGCATGGCTCGCCGAGCAGGGCTTCGGCGGCGCGATGTGGTGGGACCTCTCGGGCGACTACCGCAACGAGCTCGGCGGCGCGCTCGGCGACACGCTCCGCGCGGCCGAGGAGGGCCCGCTCGGCTGACCTCCCTGTGCACGACCGGATGCCTCGGGGCCGGCGCAGCCCCGAGGCATCCACGTGCTCAGCCCGACTGCCCGGAGTGGCGCGCCACGATCTCGTACGACAGCGGCAGCCAGCGCTCGGCCGGCCAGCCGTACATGCCCTCGCCCTGGTCGACCGTCGCGGGGAAGATCTGCCATGGCACGGAGTAGTGCTCGTCGAACACCTCGATCGCGAGGCCCGCGTCGCGGAGCGCCCCGAGCACCTCGCCGAGCGGGTGCACCCACTCCCAGTTGCGGGCGTTGACGAGGCGCGCCTCGGGGTCGGCGTAGTCGCTCGGGTCGTCGAGCACGTCGGGCTCGCCGCCGTTGTCGTAGGCGTACCGGATCGACGGCAGCCCGTTCGGGCCGTCGTCGCCGTCGAGCACCATCGCGGCCGGATGCCCCTCGGCGAAGTAGAGCCGCCCGCCGGGCTTCAGGAACCAGGCGACGATGCGAGCCCACTCGGCGACGTCGGGCAGCCAGTTGATCGTGCCCCACGTGACGAACACGAGGTCGAACGACTCGGGCTCGGGCAGCAGGTGGCGCGCGTCGTAGACGTTCGCCTCGATGAACCGGGCGCGGTCCTCGACGCCGAGCTCGGTGGCCATGCGCCGCGCCTCGGCGACGGCGGCGGGCGCGAAGTCGATGCCGACGACGGTGGCACCCCGGTTCACGAGCGAGAGCGAGTCGGAGCCGAAGTGGCACTGCAGGTGCAGCACTCGCACGCCGTCGAGCCCGTCGGGGAACAGCCGGCCGATGCCCGCCGCCGCGATCGGGTCGAGCACTCCCCCACCGTCGCGCAGCGGCGCCTGGTCGTAGAAGTCGCTCGCGAGGTGCACGCCGACGCGTTCGTCCCAGTTGGCTCGGTTGTCGTCGAGCCACTCGCCGTCGCGCAGGTCGAACGACACGGTCACTGGCCCGAGTCGCTCGAGCCGTCGCCGCCCGAACCGTCGGTCGAGCCCGTCGAGCCGCCGCTCTTCTCCGCGTCGGTCAGCGCGATCATCTTCGAGATCGTGTCGGCGAGCTTGGCATCGGCGGCGCCGTAGGCGACCCAGTCGCCCTCGGCGAGCGCGGCCTGCTTGTCTTTCAGCGCCTGGGCGGCCTGGTTGAGCAGGGCCTGCATCTCGTCGCTCGGCGTCTCGGGCGTCGTCGGCGTCGAACCGCCGTTCTCACCCTCGCCCTCGCCCGTGCCGGGCTCGACGTTCTCATCGCCCGTCGTGGCTCCCGAGTCGCCGCCGAACAGCACGTTGAGCGCCTGGTCGAGGGTGTCCTGGAAGGCGATCTGGTCGCCGAACGCGACGAGCACCTTCTGCAGGAGCGGGTAGCTCGTGTTGCCCGTCGACTTCACGTAGACCGGCTGCACGTACAGCAGGCCGCCGCCGACCGGCACCGTGAGCAGGTTGCCGTTGATGACGTCGGACTGGCCCTGCTTCAGCAGGTTGAGCGACTGCGACACGCTCGGGTCGGAGTTGAACTTCGCCTGCACCTGGCCGGGGCCGGGCACGTTGTCGTCCTCGGGCAGGGTCAGCAGCCGCAGCTTGCCGTAGCCCTCGGCCCGTTTGCCGTCTTCGGCGCCCGCGTCGGAGTCGACCGCGAGGTAGCCGCGCAGCACGTTGCGGCTCTGATCGCCACGCGCCTCGGGGATGAAGGTCGAGTAGAGCGAGTACGCCGGGGTGTCCTGCCCGGGCATCTGCATCGTCAGGTAGTACGGCGGCTGCAGCAGCTGCGAGGTCGCACCGGCGGTCGGTTCCTTCGGCGTCGTCCAGGCGTCTTCGCGCGAGTAGAAGGGGCTCGCATCGGTCACGTGGTAGCGGCCGAGCACGGCGCGCTGCACCTTGAACAGGTCGGACGGGTAGCGCACGTGGCTCATGAGATCGCCCGACATCTTGCTCATCGACTCGACCGTCGACGGGAAGACCTTCTGCCAGGTCTTCAGCACCGGGTCCTCGGTGTCCCACGCGTACAGCTTCACCGTGCCGTCGTAGGCGTCGACGGTGGCCTTCACCGAGTTGCGGATGTAGTTGATCTCGTCGAACGCGAGCGCAGGCGTGAGGCCCTCGCTGTCGGCGATCGCCTCCGACATGCTCACTTTGTTCGAGTACGGGTACTGGTCGGAGAGCGTGTAGCCGTCGACGACCCACACGATGCGCCCGTCGACGATCGTCGGGTAGGTGTCGGAGTCGAGCGTCAGGTACGGCGCGACCTTCTGCACGCGCTGGATCGGGTCGCGGTCGTACAGGATCTGCGACGAGGTCGTGACCTCGTCTGAGAGGAAGATCTGCTCGGACTGGAACTTCAGCGCGTAGACGAGCTTCGTGAAGATGTTGTCGAGCTTCGGCCCGCCGTCGCCGGCGAACGTCGTCTGCGTCTGCTCCTCGTTGTCGCCGCCGGCCGGGTAGTCGAGCTCGATCGGGTTGCTGCCCTTCGGACCGCCCACGATCGAGTACTGCGGGGAGCCCTCGCCGAAGTACACGCGCGGCTCGAAGTCGCCGAGCGACCCCGACTGCGGGATGCCGGACTGGAGGAACACGGGCTGCCCGTCGACCGAGCGCTGGTTGCCCGCGGCCGCGACGAGGCCGTACCCGTGCGTGTAGACGAGGTGCGAGTTGAACCAGGTCTCGGCGTCGCCGAGGCCCGAGACGCGCACGTCGCGGACCGCGACCACCGTGTCCTGCGTCTCGCCGTCGATGTCGTAGCGGTCGACGTCGAGCTGCTTCGGGAACTGGTAGTACTGGCGGAACTGCTCGAGCTGCTCGAACGCCGGCGAGATGACGAGCGGGTCCATCAGTCGGATGTTCGCGGTCGTCTCGGCGTCGGAGCGGAGCGCGCCCGGCTCGGCGTCGGTCTTCGCCTCGAACGGGATCTCCTCGACGTCGGCCACGCCGTAGGCGTCGCGGGTGAGGTCGATGTTGCGCTGGATGTACGGCGCCTCGAGCGACTTCGCGCTCGGGTCGACCTGGAAGCGCTGGATCACCCACGGGTAGAGGGTGCCGATGATGAGGCTCGTCACGATGAGCAGCACGGTACCGATGAGCGGCAGTCGCCAACGGCCCATGATGGCCGTCACGAAGAAGAGGATGGCCACGACGACGGCGATGCCGGCGAGGATGCCGCGGCCGGGGATCACCGCGTTGACGTCGGTGTACGCGGCGCCCGTGATGAGCGACCCCGACTCGGTGACCGTCGCGTACTGGTCGAGCCAGATGCTGATGCCCTGCAGGAGCAGGTAGATGCCGGCGGTCACGGCGATCTGGATGCGCGCCGACTTCGAGATGACGACCTCGCGGCCCGAGACCCGGATGGCGCCGTAGAGGTAGTTGGTCGCGATGACGAGCAGCACCGAGAGCAGCACGACCGCCGACGCGAAGCCGACGACGCTGCGGTAGAACGGCAGCTCGAACACGTAGAACCCGACGTCGAGGCCGAACTGCGGATCGGTCTCGCCGAACGGGGTGCGGTTGAGCCACGCGAGCGTGACCTCCCAGCGGCTCGAGGCCGAGACGCCCGCGAACACGCCGAGCACGATCGGGATGCCGTACATCGCGAGTCGACGCAGCGGCTCGAAGACCTCTTGGTAGCGGTCGAGCTGGGAGTTGAGCTTCGCGTAGACCGGTCGGGTGCGGTAGGCGATCTGGATCGAGCCCCACACGGGCAGCGCCATCGCGAGGAAGCCGATCACGAAGAGCGAGACCCGTGCGATCCACTCGGTCGTGAGCACCGAGAGGAACCCGAGCTGCTGGTACCAGAGCACGTCGGCGTAGAGACCGGTGAACACGAAGAACGCGATGACGAGCGCCAACACCACGCCGATCGTGATCACGATCGGCGCGCGACGGCGCGGGATCCTCGGTTCTTGCGGCTGTGCTGACACTCTCGGCCTCATGTTCGGTCGGGATGGGATCGGGACTCCATCCTAGAGTCGCGATGCTTGGAATCTGCTGGTCAGGAGGCGTCGCACGACGGGTAGTCGCCGGCGATCTCGCCGTCGGCGAGGTCCTCGACGATCGTGCGGGCCTGGTCGAGCGTCGACACGGCGAACACGTTCATGCCGTCGGGGACATGTCCGACCACCTCGTCGCAGTTCGCCTCGGGCGCGAGGAACCAGTCGGCGCCTGCGCCCTCGGCCCCCCAGAGCTTCTGTCGGATGCCGCCGATCGGTCCGACCACGCCCGCCGAATCGATCGTGCCGGTGCCCGCGACGATCTCGCCGCCCGTCATCGCGCCCGGCGTGAGCTCGTCGACGATGCCGAGCGCGAACATCATTCCGGCGCTCGGGCCGCCGACGTTGTCGAGCTGCAGCTCGACGTCGACCGGGAACTCGTAGTGCATGCGGACGCCGACGCCGAGCACCGGCGTGCCGCCGTTGTCGACCGGGGTCACCTCGACCGTCTGGCGCTCGCCGTCGCGTTCGATCACGATCTCGGCCGGAGCATCCGTGCCGTGCTCGCCGACCGCCTGCTGCAGCTCGCCGATCGAGTTCACCGGGGTGCCGTCGAGCGAGACGATGACGTCGTCGGGCTCGATGACGCCCGCGGCGGGCGACCCGTCGAGCAGCGACACGACGGTCACGTCGCGCGGGAACTCGTATCCGAGCTCGACGAGGGCCGCGGCGATCGCGTCCTGCTGGGAGTCGACCATCGCGGCCGCGTTCTGGGCGTCCCGGTCGGAGTTCGAGACCCCGGGCGGGAAGATCGCCTCGACGGGCACGACCGAACGGGTGCGATCGAACCAGGCCGCCATGACCTCGATCCAGGTCGGCGTGCTGCCCGGCTTGCCGAACACCGAGACGGTGAGCAGGTTCAGCTCGCCGTCGGTCGGAAACGTCTGCTCGTCGGGGATGTGGATGAGCGGCACCTCGTCGCCGTCGCCGTTCTCCGCCGTGCCGAGCGTGTCGTACACCGGTCCGGGTGCCTCGATCACGTACGGCGACGGCATGACCGCGAACACGAGTCCGATCACGATCGCCACCGCGACGGCGCCCCAGCCGACGCGCTCGCGCAGCGACCTCTCGTGCGGGTGATGCGCCGAGGAGTCGTCGGAGAAGAGGGCCATCGGGCATCCTTTCGCGCCGATCGCGATGAGGTATCGGGGGTTCCGGGGCGGCCGCGCCGGTGCTGTTCGCGACGGGCGGACACCCGAAGAGCCAGCCTAGGCCATTTCCCGGTCATCACCCGGGATCCCCGCGTTACGGTGGAGACGACGAGACGTGGAGGTGGCGCACGTGGCCGATCAGCAGGGTGAACCCGGCGACCGGAGCCCGGAGGACGAGTTCCGCGAGATGCTGCGCGAGCTGCTCTCGGGCGCGGGCGGCATCGACCCGTCGAAGCTCGCCGGCGCGGCCGGCCTGCCCGACGACCCGGCGAGCGTCGCGGCGCTCTTCGGGCAGCTGCAGCAGGCGATGAACCGTTCGGGCGACGGCATCGACTGGTCGATCGCGACCCGCCAGGGCGAGGAGCGGGCGGCCGCCGGCCAGCAGCAGATCTCCGACGCCGAGCGGGCCCGTTTCGACCAGGCGTTCCAGGTCGCCTCGCTCTGGCTCGACGAGGCGGTCGACTTCTCCTCCCTGCCGCAGACCCCCGAGCTCCTGACCCGCCGCGCGTGGGTCGCCGCCACGATGCCCATCTGGACCCAGCTCGCCGAGCCGGTCGCCCTCTCCATCTCCGACGCCCTCACGCGCGTCATGCTCGAGCAGGCGCCGGAAGAGATGCGCGGCATGATCGAGAACGCGAGCCGGATGCTGCGCGGCATCGGCGGCACGCTCTTCGCGATGCAGCTCGGGCAGGTCGTCGGGCAGCTCTCGACCGAGGTGGTCTCGGGCGGCGACGTCGGCCTGCCGCTGCTCGAGGACTCCCGCGCGGCGATCCTGCCGCAGAACGCCGCCGAGTTCGGCGACGGGCTCGACATCCCCGCCGACCAGGTCGAGCTCTACCTCGCCGTGCGCGAGCTCGCGCACGCCCGGCTCTTCCGGCACGCGCGCTGGCTGCGGCTGCACTTCATCACCGCGATCACGGCGTTCGCCAAGGGCATCGACATCGACACCGAGCGGCTCGAGCAGCTCGCCGAGGGCTTCGACCCGTCGAACACCGACGAGCTCCGCCAGGCCGTCTCGTCGGGTGCGCTGATCCGGCCGAAGAGCGAGGCCCAGCAGGCCGCGCTCGGCCGGCTCGAGACGATGCTCGCCCTCGTCGAGGGCTGGGTCGACGCGGTGACCGCCGATGCGACCGGCCGGCTCCCCCGCACCGACGCGATCGCCGAGACGATCCGCCGCCGGCGAGCCTCGGGCGGCCCCGCGGAGTCGGCGTTCGCCACGCTCGTCGGGCTCGAGCTCCGGCCGCGCCGCCTGCGCGAGGCGACCGCGATGTGGCGCGCCGTGACCGACGCCGTCGGCGTCGAGGCGCGCGACGCGCTGTGGGCGCATCCCGACCTGCTGCCGACCGCCGACGACCTCGACGACCCGAGCGGGCTGATCGCCCGCCTGACGGGAGCCGACGCCGCCGAGAACGAGGCCGACGACGAGTTCGACCAGGCGCTCGAGCAGCTCTTGCGCGGCGAAACGCCGGCCGGCCCCGGCGAAGACGGCGAGACGCCCGAGTCGTAGGGCGCATCGGGCCTCGCTCACCGGCCCGTGGTCTCGGGCCTTGCGACCTGTGGAAGGATTCCCGCGCGCGCACGGCCGCTGGGGCATGCTCTCGGCATGGCTCCGCGAATCGATCCGGCTCTTCCGCTCGTCTGGCGATCGCCCGCAGCACTGCAGCTCGGCGGCGAGACGCCGCGCGTGATCGTCGACGACCCCGGTCAGCTCGAGACCGGGCTCATCAGCCTCCTGCGGCACGGCGCGAACCTCTCGACGGTGCACACGATCGGCGCCGGACTCGGCGGTTCCCCCGAGCAGGTCGACCGGGTGCTCCGCCTGCTCGCCCCCGCGTTCGATGCGGAGCACGCCGACGGCGCGATGGATCCGCCCGATCCGCCCGATCCGCCCGAACCGCGCGTCGCCGCGTCTCGTCCACGGGGCTCGGCGTCCGGGCGTCCCGGGGTTCCTGCGGTTCCTGCGGTTCCGCGGACGCCCTCGCTCGTGATCGTCGATGCGCCGGCACCCTTCGCACGACGCGCGTCCGAACTCCTCGCGCAACTCGGTCACGCGACGGCGAGCCCGGCCGAATTCGACTCCGCCGCCACGCCTGACCGAGCCGTGCCCGCCCTCGCGCTCATCGTGTCGCACTGGGTCGTCTCCCCGTCGCGGCACCTGCGCTGGCTGCGCGCCGACGTGCCGCATCTCGCGGTGGTCGACGACGAAGCGGGGTGGCGGGTCGGACCGCTCGTCGAACCCGGACGCGGGCCGTGCCTGCGGTGCCTCGACCTCGACCGGCGCGACCGCGACCCGGCCTGGCCCGTGATCGCCGCGCAGCTCGCCGATGCGCCGGCGCCGCTTCGGCCAGGAGGCATCCGCGCCCTGTTCGACGCCGCCGTGGCGGCCGCCGGGGCCGTCGACGACCGGCTCCGGTCGAGTGCCGGGTCGCTCGTCGCGACGAGCTTCAGGCCTGGTGCGACCGATGCGTCGCCGACGCGGTACCGGATGCACCCCGAGTGCGGATGCCGAGCTCCTGCAGGAATCGCGACGGTTCCCGCTCCCCTCGCTGGGCGTCGGCCTGCCGGGCCCAGCTCAGCTGGAGGCGCCGCCGTGCCCGCGTGATGCCGACGTAGAGCAGGCGGCGCTCCTCGTCGATGGCGTCGAACCCCTTCGCGTACGCGATCGGCAGCATGCCCTCGTTGAGTCCGACGACGAACACCTCGTCCCATTCGAGGCCCTTGGCCGAGTGCAGCGTCGCGAGCGTCACCACGGCGAGCGCGGGCTCGTGCTGGGCCTCGGCGCGCGCGCGGAGATCGTCGGCGAACTGCCGGAACGTCGTGCCGTCGGGCGCGTCGTCGACGAGACGGGCGATCGCGTTGAGCGACTCCCAGCGCGCGCGCACGGCGCCCGGCCCGTCGGGCGCCTGCACGCTCCAGCCGAGCGACCGCAGCACGTCGCTCACCGACTTGAACAGGGGCTCGCCGGTGATCGTGAGCGCGGCCGCGCGCAGCGCGTGCACCGCCTCGCGCACCTCGGGCTGGTCGAAGAACCGGGCGGCGCCGCGCACGCGCGAGCCGACGCCGACCTCGTCGAGCGCGTGCTCGAGGATCGCCGACTGCGAGTTGACGCGCATGAGCACGGCGATGCGGTCGGGTGCGACACCGGCGTCGACGCGATCGCGGATCCGGGTCGCCACACCGCGCGCCTCGGCGAGGTCGTTCGCGTACTCGACGACCGCCGGTTCTGCGGCATCCGCCCCCTGACCGGTGACCGCCTCGAGCCGCAACGCGCCCTCACGACCGCGCATGAGCCGGTTCGCGGTGTCGACGATCGGCGGCGTCGACCGGTAGTTGCGCTCGAGCCGCACGATCGTCGCGTCGTCGTAGCGACGCTCGAACCCGAGCAGGAATTCGCTGCTCGCGCCCGCGAACGAGTAGATCGTCTGGCTCGCGTCGCCGACGACGCACAGCTCGGCGCGGTCGCCGAGCCAGAGCTCGAGCAGGTGCTGCTGCGCCGGCGAGACGTCCTGGTACTCGTCGACGATGAAGTGGCGGTAGCTCTCGCGAACCTGCATGGCCACGGATGCCTCGGACTCGATCATTCCCGCGGTCGCGAGCAGCACGTCCTCGAAGTCGATCATGCGGCGCTCGTCCTTCACCTGCTCGTACGCCTCGACGAGCTCGACGAACTGCTCGATCGTGAGGCGCCCCGGCGCGCCGCGTCGCTCGAGCCTCGCCCGGTGGGCGTCGGCACCGGCGAGGCCCACCTTGCGCCACTCGATCTCGGCCGCGACGTCGCGGAGCGTCGGGGTGTCGACCTTGAGCTTCGCCCGCTCCGCCGCCTGGCCGAGCGCGCGGCCCTTGTACTCGAGCACGCGCGGGGCGGGACCGCCCACGACGATCGGCCAGAAGTGGTTGAGCTGCGCGAGTGCGGCGGCGTGGAAGGTGCGGGCCCGCACCGCGCCGGCGCCGAGGGTCGCGAGGCGGCCCCGGAGTTCGGCGGCGGCCCGGGCGGTGAAGGTGAGCGCCATGACGCGCGCCGGGTCGTACGAGCCCGAGGCGACCCCGTATGCGATGCGATGGGTGATCGCCCGCGTCTTGCCGGTGCCCGCTCCCGCGAGCACGCAGACCGGCCCGTGCAGGGCCTCGGCCACGATGCGCTGCTCGTCGTCGAGGCCGTCGAGCAGCGGGTCGCCCGTGACGACGGCGCCCGGATCGGTCACGTGCCCGACCGGTCGGCGATCAGCGGAGCGCGCTCGGACGACGGCGGGCGTTCGTCGGACGCCGGGCGCGCCGTCGATGCCGGGCGTCCGCTCACCGTCGACGCCGGGTCGGCGGGTGCGACGGGGCCGCCGTACCACTGCTCGATCAACCATCGCGCGATCGACGTCGACCCGGGCAGGAGCACTCCGCCCCACGCCTCGGCGAGCTCGTCGCGCGTGAACCAGCGCAGTTCGAGGATCTCTTCGCCGTCGGGCGTCGCAGTCGCGGGGTCGGCCCCGGGGGCGACGCGGGCGGCGAAGCCGAGCATGAGGCTCGCGGGGAACGGCCACGGCTGCGAGGCGCGGTACTCCACGCGGTCGACCGCGAGGCCGGCCTCCTCGGCGATCTCGCGGACGACGGCCTCCTCGAGCGACTCGCCGGGCTCGACGAATCCGGCGAGCAGCGAGAAGCGCCGCTGCTCCCAGAGCGCGTTCGAGCCCAGCAGGAGCCGGTCGTCGTCATCGGTCACGAGCATGATCACGGCGGGATCGGTGCGCGGGAAGAGCAGCGAGTCGTCGCGATCGCAGCGGCGGACCCAACCGCCCTGGCCGGGTGAGGTCGTGGCGCCGCAGCGCGGGCAGAACCCGTGCGCGGCATGCCAATGGGCGAGCGCGAGCGCCTCGACGAAGAGCCCGGCGTCGAGCGCGTCGACGGCTGCGGCGACGTCGCGCAGGCCCTGCCAGCGAGCGGCCTCGGGCTCGAGCGCGTCGGCGGTCTCATCGTCGAGGATGCGCGCCTCGTACGCGAACGCGGGGGTCGCTCGACCGTTCGTGCGACCGAGGTAGATGCGCAGGTCGGCCGCGGGCGCATCGGCCGGGTGCCGCAGCTCGAGCGCGGGCGCCGAGCCGTCGATCCGCTCGGCGAGCAGCACGCGATCGCCGTGCACGAACAGCACCCGGGAGACGGGGTCGGCGTCGAAGTCGTCGAACAGCCCGGGTGCCGTGCGGCGCTCGGCATCGCGATCGATCACGGCCCGCGCGAACGGCGGCAGCGGGTCGAGCTCGGTCACTGCGCCCCTCTCACTGCGGTTGCGGAAGTCTTCGCCGCGCTTGCGGAGTCGCCGGGAAGGTGTGGCGGTCGCCCCTCGCCCGATGATGCCTGCTTAAGCTGAATGCCATGGCCAGACCTCCTCTCACTCTAGCCGCGTTGGCCACGGCGGCGGTGCCCGGACTCGAGGTCAACGCCGCTCGCGCGCACACCCGGCGCGCCCACGGGGCGTTCGACGCCGTCGAGTTCCGCACCACCGACGGCCGCCACCTGATCATCCGCGTCCCGCGATCCCAGTCCGCCGAATCGGAGCAGTCGGCCGACCTCGTCGCACTGCGCGCCCTCACCCCCGGCATCCGAAGCCTGCTGCCGTTCTCGGTGCCGACCTTCGTGGGCCAGGCGCCCATCGACGGCACCCGCGCGGTCGTCACCGACTTCATCGAGGGCGGCGTCTCGACCGCCGACGAACTCACCTCGCACGATCGCCTGGCCGAATCGGTCGGGCTCGCGATCGCGGCCGTCCACACGCTCCCCACCGGATTCATCGGCGAGGCCGGCCTCCCCCGGCAGACCGCCGATGCCGCACGCGAGTCGGTCGTCGCGCTCGTCGGTCGTGCGTCCGACACCGGGCACCTCCCGGCGGCGCTGCTCCGGCGATGGGAGGAGGCGACCGACGACGACACGCTGTGGCGCTTCCGCCCCACCGTGGTGCACGGCGGCCTCGCCGCCGACGTCATCCTCAACGACGGCGAGACGGTCACCGGTGTGCTCGGCTGGTCGGGGCTCGCCGAGGGCGACCCCGCCCGGGATCTGCACTGGCTGCTCACGTCTCGCGGCGCCGCGGCCGAGCGCGCGCTCGGCGCCTACATCGCGGCCCGGCAGGGCGGCGCCGATGCGCATCTGCCCCAGCGCGCCCTGCTCTACGGCGAGCTCGAGCTCGCCCGCTGGCTGCTGCACGGGGTCGACGAGCGCGACCAGGCCGTCGTCGACGACGCCATCGGCCTGCTCGACGGCCTCGTCGAAAGCGTGCACGACCGCTCGAGCGAGCCGCTCTCGCCCGAGACGGGTCCGATCCTCGCGGTGGGCGACGTGGAGCGCATGCTCGACGAGACTCCGCACGACCGGCTGCCGGCCGATCGCGGCGGGCAGATGCTGACCGACAGCTACGACTTCTCCGCCCTGCGAGCGTCGGACGACGCGCCGATGGACGCCACCGCGCCGATTCCGCTCGACCTCAGCGACTGGGGCGATGCCGCGCCCGGCGGCGCCTCCGCGAGCGCGGCGGGCGACGGGTCGGCCGCCGATGACGACGACTCCGCCGACGGTGCCGCTCAGGCGCGTGCGGCCTCGGGCGACGACGCCGAGGCCCAGGCGCGTCGCAACGCGGCCTCGTCGTAGATCGCGTCGGGCCGGATCACCCGGTCGTCCTCGACGAAGTAGAAGACGGCGTCGACCGTCGACGGATCGATGCCCGCCCATTTCGCGTAGGCGAGCCGGTACAGCGCGAGCTGGGTCTGCTTGAGCTCGAGGTCGCGCGCGTCGCGCGGGGCCTTGCCCGTCTTCCAGTCGACGACCTGCACCGCGATGCCGCGGCTGCCGAGCTCCGACGCAGGATCGACGTCGTAGACGGCGTCGAGCTTGCAGACGAAGACGTGCTCGCCGAGCGGCAGGTGGAGCTCGAGCTCGACGGCGGCGGGCCTGCGGTCGCCCCATTCGGACGCCGCGAATCGCGCCTGCAGCGCGCGGAGCCGATCGGTGCCCGCCCCGGTCTGCGCGACCTCGACGAGCTCGGAGCCCGACGGGTCGTCGTCGAGTTCGAGGAGCAGTGCGTCGAGCTCGTCGAACCCGGACGCGACGAAGCCGTCTGCCTCTTCGGTCGACCGCCGCTCGACCCACTCGTGGAACAGGGTGCCGATACGGGTCGCGCGGAACGGTCGCTGCGGCATCGGCCGCCGCAGTGCGGCGGCCACGGCGAGCGGATCGTCGACGTAGTCCTTGAACCGCGATGCGGGCACTCGCACGGGGATGTCGGGTGCCGCCTCGGGTTCGTGCCGGCGCCGGCGCTCTTCGAGCAGCAGCCGGAGCTCGTCGGCCAGGCGCGGCCCGATGCCCTGCCCGCTCGGACGTGTCGCAGCGAGCCGCACGGAGTCGGCGGCGGCCTCGACGGAGGCGCGCCGATGGGCGAGCCCGTCGAGCGGCCAGCGGAGGCGTTCGGCCGTGCCGGTACGAGGATTCTCGTCGTCGGCGGGAGCGGCCGGCAGCGCGTCGGCCGGAATCACGCCGGCGACGGCGAGCTCGCGCAGGAACGGGCTCGGATGGCGCGGCGTCTTCTGCGTCGACCACCACGACCCCGTGAGCAGCAGTTCGGACTTCGCCCGGGTCACGGCGACGTAGGCGAGGCGGCGCTCCTCTTCGGCGTGGCGCTCGCGGTTCTCGGCGGCGAACGCGGTGACCGCTTCGTCGAACTCCGCCTGGCTCTGCACGCCGCGCCACTGCAGTTCGGGCAGCTCGTCGTGGTCGCCCTTGAACTCGTCGGGCAGCTCGCCGAACGACAGCCACCCCTTCGTGGAGCGCGGCTTCGACGGGACCTCGGCGTCGACCATGCGCGGGATCGCCACGAGGTCCCACTCGAGGCCCTTCGATCCGTGGATGGACAGCACCTGGACGGCGCCGGGCTCGGGCTCGTCCTGCCGCGGTGAGAGCCGGTCGCGCTGCTCGGCCTCGGTCAGCCAGGCGAGGAACGCCCCGAGCGTCGCATGCTCAGCCATCTCGACGAAGCCGATGAGCAGCTCGTCGAAGGCCTCGAGACTCGGTGCGCCGAGCGGCTGCGCCGCGTTGGCCGCGACCTCGACGTCGAGCAGGAGCTCCTGCTGCACGAGGCTCACGAAGTCGATGAGCCCGAGGCCCGCGCGCCGCCGCAGCGCCTGCAGTTGCGCACCCGCGCGTCGCATGCGTGCGAGCCCGACCGCGCTGAATGCGCGCAGCGCCGAGTGCTCGTCGGGCGCCGTGAGCGTGAAGTCGAGCGCGTCGACGATCGACGGCGACTCGTCGACGGCGATCGACGAGCGGAGCCCGCGGCGCACGTCGTCGTCGAGTCGCCGCATGGCGAGGTCGCGGTCGGCGAGCCACTTGGCGAGCCCCCGCAGGGCGTCGAGGTCGGCGGCGCCGATGTTCCACCGCGCACCGCCGAGCACGCGCACGAGCTCGGACCCGGCCGACGGATCGTGCAGCACGCGCAGCACGCACACGAGGTCGGCGATGACCGGCTGGTCGAGGAGCCCGGCCATGCCGAGCACGTGCACCGGCACACCGCGCGCACGGAGCGCCTCGGTGAAGACGTCGGCGTTCGCGAAGGTGCGGCAGAGCAGCGCTCCGCTCGGCCGCTCACCGGTTCGACCGAGCCTGGCCGAGAACCACTCGGCGACCCGCGCGGCCTCGGCATCGATGGTCTCGGCCCACGCGACCTCGAGCCGGCCGGGGCCGGCGAAGGGCGAGGCGGCGAGCGGCGCCTTCGGGATCCCGGCGTCGAGCGGGGCGATGAGCACATTCGCGGCGTCGAGCACGATGCGCGGGTTGCGCCAGCTCGTGGAGAGGTCGTAGACGGCGGCGGACCCGCTGCGGGCGAAGTCGCGGCCGAACCGCGCGAGGTTCGCGGCACTCGCACCGCGCCAGCCGTAGATCGACTGGTCGGGGTCGCCGACGGCCATGACCGGGTGATCGGCGAAGAGCGCCGAGAGCAGCCGGGTCTGCACGACGCTCGTGTCCTGGTACTCGTCGAGCAGCACGGTGCGGTAGCGCTCGCGGTGCGCCGAGGCCACCTCGGGGTGCCGTTCGCAGATCGCGAGCGCGAGCGAGACCTGGTCGGAGAACTCCACGAACCCGCGCTGCTGCTTGGCCACGGCGTAGGCGTCGGCGAGCTCGAGCAGCGGCGGGAGCGCCCCGACGACGCCGAGCGCGTCGACGAACGACGCGAAGTCGGTGCGCTTGCGCGGCGCCTCGATCGGCAGACCTTCCATCTGCAGGAAGTCGCGCACCATGACCCGGACGTCGCGGCTGTCGGCCACGTTCTCGGCGAGCGCCCGGCTCAGGCCGAGCACGGCGCCGGTCACCCGGTCGAGCGAGGCGTCGAGCTCGACGAGTCGCGGATCGGCCGACGCCTGCGCCACCGACCGCGCCAGCTGCCACGCGGCGGCCTCGCCGAGCACCGAGGCGTCGGGTTCGCGGCCGATGAGCATCGCGTGCTCGCGGTAGATCGCGCTCGCGAACGCGTTGTAGGTGCCGACGGCGGCGGACTCGAGCGGATCGAGTTCGACCTCGGCGATGCCCTCGTCGACGAGCTGTGCGACCCGGTCGCGCACGCGCTCGGCGAGCTCGCCGGCCGCCTTGCGGGTGAACGTGAGGCCGAGGACCTCGGGCACCTGCACGTGGCCGTTGGCGAGCAGCCAGACGACGCGGTTCGCCATGGTCTCGGTCTTGCCGCTGCCTGCGCCGGCGACGACGAGGCTCTGCCCCGTGGGGTCGGCCTCGATGACCGCACGCTGCTCGGGCGTCGGTGCGTGCAGCCCGAGCCGCGACGCGATCTCGAGCGCACTGAGCGCGCCGCCCGCCGAGGACTCGCCGCTCACGCCGACACCGCCGGGATCAGGTGCACCCGGTACTGCCAGGCACCGAACCTCGACCCGAAGCCGAGCTCGGCCGGGCCGTCGAAGCCGGCCGCCGCCATCGTGCGCGCGACGTCGGCGAGCCGCTCGCGGAAGCCCGCCTCGGCCTCGTCGTCGAACGGCTGCTGCGCCCGTTCGGTGTACCCGCGACCGTACGCGGGCTTCGCCACGTAGACGAGCTTCGCGCCGCCGAGCACGCCGCCGCCGGGCACCGCCCCCGACCTGGCTGCGAGTTGGTACGCGGCGAGCTGGGGGTGCGCGGCGGTCTGCGCGGCGGTCGGCGGCGTGCGGCCCGTCTTCAGGTCGACGATGACCGTCGTGCCGTCGGGCGACACCTCGACCCGGTCGATCGTGCCCGTGATGCGCACCCGGTCGACCTCGAGGGTGAACCGGCCTTCGGCCTCGAGCAGCACCTTGCCGTCATCGGCGAAGTGCGCGAGGTAGTCGGCGGCGCCCTCGGTCATCTTGCGCGCGCCCCGGCGTTCGCGCTCGGCGACCCAGCCCGCCTCGAAGCGGAGCTCGTCGAGCCGCGCCGAGACGCCCGCCCACAGGGTCTCGACACCCGTTTCGCCGTCGGGGCGAGCGCCCGCCTCTTCGACGACGGCGTGCACGATCGTGCCGATCGAGGCGGCGATTCCGGACGGCGGAGATGCCACGTGGTCGATGAACCAGCCGAGGGGCGACTCCTCGACGCGGTCGATCTGCGACGGCGAGACGGCGACGACGGCCTCGGGGTCGCCGTCGAGGTCGACGAGCGGCGCCGACGTCGACGGCTCGGCGAGCCCGTACCAGTCGTCGGGGTGCGCACCGGGGACGCCGGCCTCGGCGAGCAGGGCGAGCGCGGCGGGGGCCTCGCCCGAGGGCGACGCGACGGCCTCGCGGCGCAGTGCCCCGACGAGTCCGCGCAGGTGCAGCGGACGGGCCCGCGGGGCGCGCACCCGGTCGGTGGCGTAGCCCATGAGCATCGAGGGCTGCTCGTCGTCGTTCGCGGTGCAGCTGAGCACGAGCTGCCGCTCGGCGCGCGATGCCGCCAGCGCGAACAGGCGCAGCTCGTCGCTGCGCACCGACGTGCGGGCCTCGGCGACGGTCTCGACCGACGGCAGCGGCTGGCCCGACCGCAGCGCCGCCGCGGTGCGTGCGAGCAGCCCGGCGTGCAGCAGCGTGCCGCGCGGCCGCAGGTTCGGCCACACGCCGTCTTGGAGCCCGGCGACGACGACCACGTCGAACGATCGGCCGATGAGTGCGGGCGGCGTCGTCACGACGACCGATTCTGCGGACCGCTGCGGGGCGAGCGAGTCCTCGGGCAGCTCGCTCGCGAGCACCTCGTCGACGAACCGCACCGCTGGGGCCTCGGGCTCGCGCTCGACGAAGCGCTGCGCCGCGGCGAACAGCGCCACGGCCGCGTCGAGCGACCGGTTCGCCTCGTCGGCGAGCACACCCGTGCCCCGCGCCTGGGCCCCCCACTCGGCGGCGAGCGCGCTCGCCTCCCACACCGACCAGAGCAGCTCTTCGATGGTGCGCCCGCGCGCGGCCTCGGCCCTCGCGGCCGCGAGCAGCCTCGCGAGCCGGGCGGCGCGACGGGCGGGGGCCGCATCGATCGAGTCGAAGCCGCCCGGCGCGGAGAGCGCCTCGACGAGCAGCTCGTCACCGGTGCGGTCGCCGCCGTTCGCGAGCTCCTCGTGGCGGAGCGCGAGCCGCAGCCGGCGGAGCCCGACCGCGTCGAGGCGACCGATCGGCCCGGTCAGCAGGGCGACGGCGAGGTCGGCGGTGAGCGGCTCGCGATCGAGCACGAGCGAGGCCGCCGACAGCAGCGCCGCCGCCGCCGGCGCATCGCGCAGGGCCGTGCGGGCCGCACCGCCCGCGGTCGGCACGTCGGCGAGCGCGAGTCCGCGCTCGAAGGCGGGCACGTCGCCGCCCGACCGCAGCACGACGGCCATCTTCGACCACGGCACCCCGTCGAGCAGGTGCCGCTCGCGCAGCAGTGCGGACACCGCCCGGCACTCGGCCGCGTGCGACGGCGCCTCGAGCCCGATCACGGGCACGAGGTCGGGCCGCCCGTGCGCGGGGACGGATGCGCCCGCCGCGTCCTCCTGCAGCACGACGGGCGCCGCACGGTGCGCTCCGCCGAGCGCGGTGCCGATGTGCCCCGTCACCGACTGCACGACGGCCCGCAGCTCGGCCCCGCCGCGATGCACGACGGGCAGCGCGTGGCGTTCGACGGCGGCACCGTCGAGCACCCCCGAGAGCGCGCCCAGCAGCTCGGGCCGCCCGCCGCGGAACCCGTTGCTCGCGACGTCGGGGTCGCCGATCGCGACGACCTGCACGCCCCGGGCCGCGAACGCGCCGAGGAGCGCCGCCGTGGCCTCGGTCGCCTCCTGCGCGTCGTCGACGACGACGAGCCGCAGCGCCGCCAGGCGGCCGAGCGCTTCGGCGGCCTCGACGTCGACGGTGCTGCGCCGCACGATCGCGGCGGCGAACGCGGCGAGCTCGGCCGAGTCGTACTGCGTGGGGCGCACCTGCGCCTTCACCTCGTCGTACTCCGCGAGGAACGCGGCTGCGGCGACCCACTCGGGTCGCTCGCAGCGCTCGCCGAGCCGCGCGAGCGTCTCGGCGTCGACGCCGTGCTCGACGGCGCGCATCATGAGGTCGCGGAGCTCGGTGCGGAACCCCCGCAGGGCCCGCACCTCGGCGGAGAGCGGCTCGGGCCAGTCGGGGCCGAAGCCGTCGCGCACGCCGCCCTCGAGCAGCTCGCCGATGATGTGGTCGTGCTCGGCACCCGTGAGGAGGGTCACCGCGCGCCCGGTGTAGGCGCGCACGAGCTCGAACGCGATCGAGTTCGCCGTCCTCGCGAGCGGGCCGCGGGTCGTGATGCCGAGCCGCACCGCGAGCGCGTCGCGCAGCGCGGTCGCCGCCGTGCGGGTCGCGGAGACCACGAGCACCTCGTCGGCCGTGCCGCCCTCGCGCTCGACCCGGTCGGCGACGAGCTCGATCGCGAGCGTCGTCTTGCCGCTGCCGGGGGCGCCGAACACCGCCGCGTGCCCGCCCTCGCCGAGCCGTCGGACGAGCTCGGGAGCCGTTCGGGTGACCTGCATGTCGGCAACGTTAACGGGTTCCGCCGACAGTGAACGCGAGCGGCTCGCGCGCCCCCGATGTGTAGGGTTTCAGCAAGAGCAGAAAGGCGCACCGTGGACGTTCGCATCGGCATCCAGAACTCCCCCCGTGAACTCGGGTTCGAGACCTCGCAGTCGGCCGCAGAGGTCGAGCAGGCGGTCGCCGCGGCGCTCGCCGGGCAGTCCGCGCTCCTGAAGCTCGCCGACGACAAGGGCACGGTCTACGTCGTGCCCGCCGCCGCGCTCGCCTACGTCGAGATCGGCTCGGAGGAGTCGCGTCGCGTCGGATTCGTCGCCTGACGATGGAGCTCCTCTTCGTCACGCTCGGCGGCGCCATCCTCGGCGTCGCCGCGCACTTCCTCTTCCCGCTGCGCAAGCTGCGCGGGGTCGTGCTCGTGCCCGCGATCGGCGCGGGCGTCGCCGCGGTGGTCTGGGTCGCGCTCACGTGGCTCGGCTGGGCGTGGGACGGCGGCTGGATCTGGGTCGCCTCGCTCGGCGCATCGGCGATCGCCTCGGCGGCCGCGGCGTGGCTCATCGGTCCGGGCCGCCAGAAGGCCGACGACGCGCGCTTCGAGCGGCTCTCCCGCCACGGCCTCGGCCGGGCCTGATCCGACTCCCGAGCAGCGCGGTCCGAGGCATCCCGTCGATCGCGCCGTGGCGGAGCCGTGCGCGGTGCCGCTCTGCGCGGCCCGCCGTGCGCGGCCGTCATCGGGACCTGCCGAGCGGCCGCGGCCGACCCGTCAGGCCGTGAGGCCGAGCGCGTCCATGCGCCTCGTGTGCTCGGCGATGAGCTCGGTGAACACCGGCTCCACGCGGTCGCCCGCGCGGTCGGCCGGTTCGGATCCGCGCTGGGCCGAACGCGCGATGAGGAGCGTGTCGCCGACGATGCTGCGCCCCCACAGGGCGAGCCGGTCGGCGAGCCCCGGTTCGGCCTCGATCGCGGCGCGCAGCTCGCTGTCGAGCACCTCGCCGATGCCGCCGGCCGTGAGGATCGATCGCACCCGGGTGCGGAGGTCGGCCGGCAGCCCCTCGGCGAGGCGCGTGAAGTAGTCGTCGAGCATCCCCGACGTCACGTGGATGCCGAGCATGAGCTCGTACTGGTCGGCGCCCGCAGTGGTCTGCCCGAGACGGTCGGTCGCGGGCGCGAAGGGCGCCATCACCTCATCGGGTTCGACGCCGAGCCGGCGCAGTTCGGCGATGAGGTCGTGGTGCTTGCGCAGCGCGACGCCGGCCGCGGCGCTCAGCCGCTCTTTCGAGTGCATGGTCGTCGCGCCGACGACGGCCTGCGACAGGCTCTCGAAGAACTCGAGCTGGATGTACGCCGCCTGGCCGAGGAACGGCACCGGATCGGGCGCGAGCTCGGTGAAGTCGACCTTCGTGTATTCCGTCGGCGCGACCCGCGGACGCAGCCGCGGCAACTCTTGGCGCACGCCGCGCCGCTTGGACCAGAACACCACGCACACAGCCTATCCGAGGCTCACAGGCAGTCTCCGATAGGGTGGAAGGGCATGCGGACGCTGGATCCGCGGCCGTGCGCCCGGGGATGAGTCGAGGCGCACCTCACGACCTTCACTCTCGAAGCACGACCGACAGGCAGATCTTTGACCACTTTCACCGACCTCGGCATCGCGTCCGACATCGTCGACGCGCTCGCGGGCAAGGGCATCGTCGATGCCTTCCCCATCCAGGAGCAGACCATCCCCCTCGCCCTCACCGGGCAGGACATCATCGGCCAGGCCAAGACGGGCACGGGCAAGACCTTCGGCTTCGGCCTGCCGCTCGTGCAGCGCCTCGGCGACGACCCCGAGCACGGCGTGAAGGCGCTCGTCGTGGTGCCGACCCGTGAGCTCGCGGTGCAGGTGACCGAAGACCTCGAGCTCGCCACCTCGAACCGCCCCACGAAGGTCGTGTCGATCTACGGCGGCAAGGCGTACGAGGGGCAGATCGAGCAGCTCAAGGCCGGAGCGCAGATCGTCGTCGGCACGCCTGGCCGCCTCATCGACCTCGCGAACCAGCGCATCCTCTCCCTCGCCGACGTCCGCGAGGTCGTGCTCGACGAGGCCGACAAGATGCTCGACCTCGGCTTCCTCGCCGACATCGAGAAGATCTTCTCGAAGGTGCCCGCGGTCCGCCACACGATGCTCTTCTCGGCGACCATGCCCGGCCCGATCGTCGCGCTCGCGCGCCGGTTCATGTCGAAGCCGATCCACATCCGCGCGAACGACCCCGACGAGGGCCTCACGCAGGCGAACATCAAGCACGTCATCTACCGTGCGCACTCGCTCGACAAGGACGAGGTGATCGCGCGCATCCTGCAGGCCGAGGGCCGCGGCAAGACCGTGATCTTCACCCGCACGAAGCGCGCCGCCGCGAAGCTCGTCGAGGAGCTCAACGACCGCGGCTTCAACGCGGCCGCGGTGCACGGCGACCTCAACCAGGACCAGCGCGAACGCGCGATGGCCTCGTTCAAGGCGGGCAAGAAGGACGTGCTCATCGCGACCGACGTCGCCGCGCGCGGCATCGACGTCGACGACGTGACGCACGTCATCAACCACACGATCCCCGACGACGAGAAGACCTACCTGCACCGCGCAGGCCGCACCGGCCGCGCGGGAAAGACCGGCATCGCCGTCACCTTCGTCGACTGGGACGACCTGCACAAGTGGGCGCTCATCAACCGAGCCCTCGAGTTCGGCCAGCCCGAGCCGACCGAGACCTACTCGTCGAGCCCGCACCTCTACACCGATCTCGACATCCCCGCCGGCACCAAGGGCCGCCTGAAGCCCGCCGCACCCGCGGCGAGCGCCACGCGTTCGAGCACGGCCGGCCGCACCGAGGGCGACGCCGAGCGCGCCCCCCGCAGCCGCAACCGCCGTCGCACCCGAAACGGCAAGCCGGCTGGTTCGGATGCCGCGACCGGCGCCTCCGGCGGAGACGCGTCGAGCGACGGAGGGTCGGCCGCGGAGCCGCAGAAGGCGCCCGGCACGGGCACCCACGACGGCAAGGGTCACGAGCACCACGACGGCAAGCCGGCCCCGCGCCGTCGCCGCCGCCGTCGCGGCGGAGCCTCGGGCGGCGGTCAGGCCGCCGCGCCGGCCGCGCCGCAGGGCTGACCGCCGCGGCATCCCGTCGACCGGTCGTCGCCCGCACCCGCGAAGCTTCACGGCCCCGCGGCTGTCGCGTCGGAACCACATTCCGGCGTCGGAACCACGTCCGTGCGTGGTTCCCCCGCCGGAACGTGGTTCCCACGTGCTGGTCGGCGCGCTACTCCGGCGGCAGCACCGGCGCCGCGCCGCGGCCCTCGGCGACGAGGCGCGCGACGACGTCGGCCGGCGTGCGGCACTCCCCCAGCCGGTTCGGCTTGCCCGACCCGTGGTAGTCGCTCGAGCCGGTGATCTCGAGCCCGAACTCGGCGGCGAGCTGCCGCAACCGCGGCTTCGCGTCGGGGCGGTTCTCGGGGTGGTCGATCTCGAGGCCGAAGAGCCCCGCGTCGACGAGCTTCGCGAGCCGCTCGGGCGGCACGACGTGCTCGGCACCGCGGGCGCCGGGGTGGGCGAGCACCGGCACGCCGCCGGCGGCGCGGATCAGCCGGACGCCGGTCAGCGGGTCGGGTGCGTAGTGCGGCTGGGCGTACCCGGCACGCGGGTGCAGGATGCCGTCGAACGCGGCCGAGCGCGTCGGGGCGTGTCCGCGGGCGACGAGCGCGTCGGCGATGTGCGGCCGGCCGATCGTCGCGCCCTCCGCGGTCTGTGCGAGCACGTCGGCCCAGCTGAGGTCGTAGTCGCGCGCGATGCGCCGCACGATCTGCTCCGCGCGCGTGAGCCGCGACTCGCGGATGCGAGCGGTCTCGGCGAGCAGCGGCTCGTCGAGCGGGTCCACGAGGTAGCCGAGCAGGTGCACGCTCGTGAACCCCTCGCGGGTGGACAGCTCCATGCCGGGGATGAGCGCGACCCCCGTCTCCGGCACGGCGGCGGCGGCCTCGGCCCAGCCGCTCGTCGAGTCGTGGTCGGTGAGCGCGACGGCGGCCAGCCCGACCGACGCGGCCTGCCGCATGAGCTCGGCGGGCGACTCGGTGCCGTCGGACACCACGGAGTGGGTGTGCAGATCGGCCTCGCCGATCGCGGCGGAAGCACGCGGCATCCCACCATCGTATCGACGGCTCCGTTCACGGTGGCCTCCCAGAACCGGCGAGCGCCGGGCCCGTAGGGTGGGTGGAATGCTCCCCCGCATCGTCGGCTGGACCGTCGTCATCGGCACGGCCGCCCTCGCAGCCGTGCTCGTCTGGCCGCAGGCGTTCGGCCTGCAGAACCAGTGGATCGCGGCGCACGTCGTCGCGCTCCGCGGCGTCGGCGCCGCCGGCGGCGCGCTCGCGGCGGTGCTGTTCGTGCTCCTCGCGATCCCGCGCCGGACCCGTCGGTTCGCGACCGCGATGGCGGTCGTGTTCGCCCTGTTCGCGGCCGGCAACGTCGCGGTGCTCGCGGTGCGCGGCACCGGCGGCGGGTCGGATGCCGCGAGCCCCGAGGCATCCGTGACCGTGCTCTCGTGGAACACGCTCGGCGAGGTTCCCGACGCGGCGACCATCGCGGGTCTCGCGCTCGACGAGGGCGCCGACGTCGTCGTGCTGCCCGAGACGACCGAACCGCTCGGCGAGGAGGTCGCGATCGCGATGCGCGAGGGCGGTTCGCCCATGTGGGTGCACACGCAGGCGTACGACGACATCGCGAAGGCGCGGTCGACGACCCTGCTCATCAGTCCCGACCTCGGCGACTACGAGGTCGTCTCGGCCGACTATCCCGGCCCGCCCGGCAACACGAACACGCTGCCGAGCGTCGTGGCCGACCCGGTCGCGGGCGACGGGCCGCGGATCGTCGCGGTGCACGCCGTCGCGCCCATCCGCTGGGAGCTGCGCAATTGGCGCAGCGACCTCGACTGGCTGGCCGGGCAGTGCGACGGCGACAACACGATCATGGCGGGCGACTTCAACGCGACGGTCGACCACTTCGCGTGGCGCGGCGTCGACGGCGGTGACCTCGGGCGCTGCCGGGATGCCGCGGCCGCGGCCCGGTCGGCGGCGCTCGGCACCTGGCCGACCGACGTGCCGCCGCTCCTCGGCAGCCCGATCGACCACGTGCTGGCCACCCCGGGGTGGACGGTCGAGGGCTTCCGCGTCATCGAGTCGCTCGACGGCGCCGGCAGCGACCATCGCCCCGTCGTCGCGACGCTCGTGCGCGCCGGCTGACGGCGGGCGCTCGATCCGTGCGCGACCGGCGCCGGTGCGAGAATGGGGGGCATGGCGAACTCGAGCGACACCTCCACGACTGAGACCGCGGCTGCGGCGAACCCCTCCGGCGACGAGGCCGGCCGCAACGCGAACCGATCGACGACGCCGGGCTCGGAGGGCTTCAAGTCGTTCATCTTCAGCGGCTGGGCCGACCGCGAGGAGGCGCTGCCCGCCGCACGGGAGCAGGCCGCCTTCGCGGCCGCGCGCCGCGCGAAGGTGTCGACCGCGTTCCCCGGCCAGCGTCTCATCATCCCCGCGGGCGACATGAAGCAGCGGGCGAACGACACCGACTACCCGTACCGCGCGCACTCGGCGTTCGCGCACCTCACCGGCTGGGGCTCCGACTCCGAGCCGGGTGCGGTGCTCGTGCTCGAGCCGACGGGCGACGCCGGCCACGAGGCGACCGTCTACTTCCGCGAGCGCGCGGGCCGCGACTCCGAGGAGTTCTACGCGAACGCGGCGATCGGCGAGTTCTGGATCGGGCCGCGCCCCTCGCTCGAGCACGTCGCCGCCGATCTCGCCGTCGCGACCCGCGACCTGGGCGCGTTCGACGCCGTGATCGACGCGGTCGACACCGCGACGCTCGTCGTGCGCGAGGCCGACGCCGCGCTCACCGAGCGCGTCGACCACGCCCGCATCCGCTACGCCGCCGAGCGCGTGCTCAGCGAGAACGCGCAGGACGCCGCGTTCTCGCTCGAGGTCGGCGACGAGCACGAGCCCGACGGCGAGCTCGCGCGCGTCGTCAGCGAGCTGCGCCTCGTGAAGGACGACTTCGAGGTCGGCGAGATGCGCGCCGCGATCGCGGCCACCGAGCGCGGCTTCGGCGAGGTGCTCGCCGAGCTGCCGCGCATCACGTCCGAGGTGCGCGGCGAGCGCGTCATCGAGGGCGTCTTCGCCACCCGCGCCCGCCTCGACGGCAACGACGTCGGCTACGGCTCGATCGCCGCCGCCGGTCCGCACGCGACGATCCTGCACTGGACCCGCAACGACGGCCCCGTCGTGCCCGGCGACCTCGTGCTGCTCGACGCCGGCGTCGAGATGGACACCTACTACACGGCCGACATCACCCGCACCTTCCCCGTGAACGGCACCTTCTCTCCGGTGCAGCGCCAGGTGTACGAGGCGGTGCTCGAGGCGGCCGACGCCGCGTTCGCGATCGTGAAGCCCGGCATCGTGTTCCGCGAGGTGCACGCGGCGGCGATGCAGGTGATCGCGCGCAAGACCGCCGAGTGGGGCTTCCTCCCCGTCTCGGCCGAGGAGTCGCTCGAGCCCGACAACCAGTTCCACCGCCGCTACATGGTGCACGGCACGAGCCATCACCTCGGGCTCGACGTGCACGACTGCGCGCAGGCGCGCCGAGAGCTCTACATGGACGGCGTCGTCGAGGCGGGCATGATCTTCACGATCGAGCCGGGCCTCTACTTCCAGCCCGACGACCTGACGGTGCCCGAGGAGTTCCGCGGCATCGGCGTGCGCATCGAGGACGACATCCTGGTCACCGCCGACGGCGCCGAGAACCTCTCGGTGCGCATCCCGCGCACCGCCGACGACGTCGAGGCATGGGTGCGCGGCGCGGGCCGCTGAGCACCCCGATCACCACGGCCGGGCGTGCACTCGTCGCCCCTGGAGCGGGCCGCGAGTGCACGTTCGACGCGACGGCTCAGGCGCGCTCGGCCGCCGCGGCCCGTCGCGCCCGCCACCAGGCCCAGAACCGGGCGAGCTGACGCTTGGTGAACGCCGCGAGGCGCTTCGCCCACGCGAACTCGGTACCGAGGATCGCGAGGCCGAGGAACACGACGAGCCAGCCGGGCCCGGGCAGCGGTACGAGCAGCAGCCCGCCGATCGCGATCACGCCGCCGAGCACGGCCACGAGCACGCGGTAGGCCCGGAGCACCGCGGGACGGCGTCCGATCGCCCGGCGCAGCCGGCCCAGGACGCGTCGCACGGGTCGGTCGGGCCGCTCGGCCTCGGCGATCTCGTCGGTGATCTCGAGCTCGAGGGCGGGCCGCTCGGCGTCGCGTCGGGTGCTCATGCGCGTCACGATATATCGCGAGTCTGGGAGCCGGCCGGGTCTGGCGGGTCGCGATCGGGCAGGGCTAGGGTCGGGACGAACCCGATCGCATCCGCATGCAGGAGGACCCATGTCGCACCGTCGCAACGCCCTCGCCGTCCTCGGCGCGACCGGCCTCGCCGTCGCCGTCGCCTCGGCTCCCGTCGTCGCCTCGGCCGCACCGGGGCAGCCCGGCCAACCGCGCTACAGCGCGGGCGTCGACGGCGCCGGCGACCCGTACTTCCCCCTCGCGGGCAACGGCGGCATCGACCTCGTGCACATCGGCCTCGACCTCGACTACACCCCGCCCGAGGCCGCTCCCGCGCCGCTCGAGGGACACCTCGACGGCGTCGCGACGATCGACCTGCTCGCTACGCAGGACCTCGACCGCTTCGACCTCGATCTTCGCGGGCTCACGGCGCATCGGGTCACGGTCGGCGGCAGGCCCGCCGCCTTCACGCAGTCCGAGAACGAGCTCGTGATCACCCCACGGCCCAAGCTCAAGGCCGGTCACGACGCCCGCGTGGTCGTCGAGTACGGCGGCACGACGACGCAGCCCCGCGACATCGAGGACGCACTCTACGGCTGGGTGACCACGCGCGACGGCGCGGTGGTCGTCTCCGAGCCCGACGGGGCGGCGACCTGGTTCCCCGTCAGCGACCACCCGACCGACAAGGCGACGTACGACTTCGCGATCACCGTCCCCGAGGGGTTGGTCGCCGTCGCGAACGGCACCCTCACGGGATCCGCGACGGCCGGCGGACGGACGACCTGGAACTGGCACGCGCCCGACCCGATGGCGGCGTACCTCGCGACCGCGAGCGTCGGCGACTACGTGCTCGACCGGTACACGACCGACGACGGCCTCGAGATCATCGACGCGGTCGATCCGGCGCGTCCGCCCGAGGCATCGGCGGCACTCGCCCTCACGCCGCAGATGATCGACTTCTTCGAGGATCGCTTCGGGCCGTATCCGTTCGTCTCGTACGGCGCGATCGTCGACGACGACTCCGTCGGCTACGCGCTCGAGACGCAGACCCGATCCTTCCTCGGCCGCAACGCCGGCGAGGGCACCGTCGCCCACGAGCTCGCCCACCAGTGGATGGGCGACCACGTGAGCCCCGACCGCTGGGCCGACATCTGGCTCAACGAGGGGTGGGCGAGCTACGCCTCGTGGATGTGGAGCGAGGAGCAGGGCCGCGACACGGCGGCGGAGAGCTTCGACGAGGTGATGTCGATTCCCGCCGACGACGAGTTCTGGGCGCTCCGGATCGCCGAGCCCGGCCCGTTCGGGCTCTTCGCCGATCCCGTCTACGGCCGCGGCGCGGCGACCCTGCATGCGCTCCGCGTGGAGATCGGCGACGACGCCTTCTTCGAGCTCGCACACGAGTGGGTCGAGCGCTTCGGCGGCGGCACGGCGACGACGGCCGACTTCATCTCGCTCGCCGAAGAGGTCTCGGGCAGTGAGCTCGGCACGTTCTTCGACGTGTGGCTGTACACGCCCGGCAAGCCGACCAGCTGGTAGTGCGCGCGGGTCAGGCGCCGTCGTCCTCCGACGCGCGACGCCGGGCCGCCTCCGCCTCGCGGGCAGCGCGGCGCGCGGCATCCTGCGCTTCGCCGTAGGTGAGCCCGCGCGGCTCGTCGCCCGCACCGGCCGGAGCGGATGCCTCGTGGCCCGCGTCGTCGGGCGACGCGTCGTCGCGCGACGGGGCGACGGGCGCCTCGGGCGCAGGCGGTTCGGCGGCGGGTGCCGGCGGGGCGGACGGGCGCGTGGCCGGAGCCGCCGCCCCCGCCGTGCCGAGCACGTTGCGGGCGCGGGCGATGTGCGACGGGTCGGTGATGATGATCGCGTAGTGGGTCGCGAGCACCTGGATGTTCGAGGTGAAGTCGCGGCGGCGGCGGTTCACCGAGTACGACACGACGCTGAAGATCATGCCGAAGCCGGCGCCGATGAGCACGGCGGCGCCGAGGATGCCGAACGACGCCCCGCTCGGCGCGAAGATGAAGAACAGCAGGCCGAGGAAGAGTCCGAACCAGGCGCCCGAGATCGCTCCGGCGCCCGCGGCCCGGCTCCACGTCAGCTTGCCCGTGATGCGTTCGACCGTCGTCAGGTCGGTGCCGATGATCGCGAGCTCCTTCACGGGGAACTCGGCCTTCGACAGTCGGTCGACGGCGGCCTGCGCCTCGGCGTACGTCTCGAAGCTCGCGACCGTCTCGCCCTTCGGCATGGTCGGCAGCTCGCGGCCCGCGCGGCCGCCGAACGGGCTCTGGTTCGTCACCCGGACATCATCCCACGATGCGACGTCGGGCGTCCGGATGGCGCCCGCCCCGGGGCATCCGGGGGCTAAGTTTGTAGCGTGAGCGCCACGAGAGTCTTCGTCGCCCGACTCGCCGGGTGCGCCGTCTTCGACCCCAATGGCGATCGAGTGGGCAAGGTGCGCGACGTCCTCGTCGTGTACCGCAAGAGCGACCCTCCGCGCGTGGTCGGGCTCATCGTCGAGATCCCCGGCAAGCGCCGCGTGTTCGTCTCGATCGGGCGCGTGACCTCCATCGGCGGCGGCCAGATCATCACGACGGGCCTCATCAACCTGCGCCGCTTCGAGCAGCGCGGCGGCGAGGTGCGCGTGATCGCCGAGATGCTCGGCCGCAAGGTCAGCTTCAACGACGGCTCGGGCACGGCGACCATCGAAGACGTCGCGATCGAGGAGCAGGAGCCCGGCGAGTGGGAGGTCGACCAGCTCTTCGTGCGGCGGCCGAAGGGCGCGTCGCCGTTCTCGAAGGGCCAATCGGCCTACGTCACGTGGCGCGAGGTGCGCGAGCAGATCGCCAAGGGCGAGGCCCAGTCGGCCGAGCAGCTCATCGCCACCTACTCCGAGCTGAAGCCCGCCGACCTCGCGTCGACCCTGCTCGACCTGCCCGCCCAGCGCCGCCAGGAGGTCGCCGAGGAGCTGCCCGACGACCGGCTCGCCGACGTGCTGGAGGAGATGCCCGAGTCCGACCAGGTCGACATCCTCGCCGGTCTCGGCGACGACCGCGCGGCCGACGTGCTCGACCACATGCAGCCCGACGACGCAGCCGACCTCATCGCGCAGCTGCCCGAGGAGCGCGGCGAGCACCTGCTCGAGCTCATGGAGCCCGAAGAGGCCGAGGACGTGCGGTTCCTGCTGTCGTACGGCCCCGACACGGCCGGCGGACTCATGACCACCGAGCCGATCATCGTGTCGGCCGACGCGACCGTCGCCGAGGGTCTCGCGCTCATCCGCCGTCACGACCTGCCGCCCGCGCTCGGCGCGGCGGTGTGCGTCACACTGCCCCCCTACGAGCCGCCGACCGGCCGGTTCCTCGGCATCGTGCACTTCCAGCGCATGCTGCGCTACCCGCCGCACGAGCGGCTGGGCACCCTCATCGACCAGGGCCTCGAGCCCGTGACCGCCGACACCTCCGCCGCCGAGGTCAGCCGCATCCTCGCGAGCTACGACCTCGTCTCGGTGCCGGTGGTCGACGAGAAGCATCGACTCGTCGGGGTGGTGACGATTGACGACGTGCTCGACTACCTGCTGCCCGATGACTGGCGAAGTCACCCCGATGAACAGGAGCTGGCCAAGCGCACCACTGCGCGGGCCCAGCTGACCACGGGGAGCATCCCCATCCCGTACGGAAGGAGGGGCGCAGATGGCACGCGCTGAGTCGGAAGACCGTCGATTCGACACACCGAAGGGCATCCGCCGCACCGCCCCCTTCCGCGGTTCGGGCGACAACGACCGGTTCGGCCGGTTCACCGAGTGGGTCGCGCGCGCCATGGGCACGCCCGGGTTCCTCGTCGGGCTGTCGGTGTTCGCGATCGGCTGGATGCTGTGGAACACGTTCGCCCCCGAGAACCTGCAGTTCGACTCGATCGCGATCGGCTTCACGGCGCTCACCCTCGTGCTCTCGCTGCAGGCGTCGTACGCGGCACCGCTCATCCTGCTCGCGCAGAACCGGCAGGACGACCGCGACCGGGTGCAGATCGAGCAGGACCGGCAGCGCGCCGAGCGCAACCTCGCCGACACGGAGTACCTCGCCCGCGAGGTCGTCGCGCTGCGGCTCGCCGTGAAGGACCTGGCCTCGAAGGAGTTCATCCGCGCCGAGCTGCGCGCGATGCTCGAGGAGCTCGACCGGCGCGACGACGAGGAGGCCGAGCGTGCCGGCTGACGCGCCCGTCGACGCCGCGAGCGCGCCCGCGCCCGCGTCGCCGCTCGAGGCCGCCGTGCGGCGCGCGCTCGAGTCGGTCATCGATCCCGAGATCCGCAAGCCCATCACCGAGCTCGACATGGTCGACCGGGTGGTCGAGGTCGACGGCGGCCGCGTCGAGGTCGGCATCCGCCTCACGATCGTCGGATGCCCCGCCTCCGACCGCATCGAACGCGACGTGCGACAGGCCGCCGAGTCGGTCGTCGGCCCCGGCAACGCCGCCGTCGAGCTCTCGGTCATGACGCCCGACCAGCGGGCCGCCCTCACCGAGCGGCTCCGCGGCGGTCGTGCCGCCCGCGGCAACCCCTTCGGCCCGGGCACCCTCACGAAGGTCATCGCGGTCACGAGCGGCAAGGGCGGGGTCGGCAAGTCGACCGTCACGGCCAACCTCGCGGTCGCCCTCGCGGCGCGCGGACTCTCGGTCGGCCTCATCGACGCCGACGTGCACGGCTTCTCGATCCCCGGGCTCCTCGGCCTCGTCGACGAGGAGGGGCTGGCGGCGCGGCCGACCCGGGTCGACGAGATGATCCTGCCGCCCGTCGCCCACGGCGTGAAGGTCATCTCGATCGGCATGTTCATCGAGCCGACCGAGCCCGGCGGTCGCGCCTCGTCGACGGCCGTCGCGTGGCGCGGGCCGATGCTCCACCGCACGCTCTCGCAGTTCCTCACCGACGTCTACTTCGGCGACCTCGACGTGCTGCTCGTCGACCTGCCGCCGGGCACCGGCGACATCGCGATCTCGCTCGGCCAACTGCTGCCGAACGCCGAGGTCGTCGTGGTCACGACCCCGCAGGCCGCTGCGGCCGACGTCGCCGAGCGGTCGGGCGTCGTCGCCCGGCAGACCGGCCAGCGCATCGTCGGCGTCATCGAGAACATGGCCGGGCTCGTGCAGCCCGACGGGCAGGTGCTCGACCTGTTCGGCTCGGGCGGCGGCGCGCTCGTCGCCGAGCGGCTCTCGACCGGTCAGCCCGAGCCCGTGCCGCTCCTCGCGAGCGTGCCGCTCAGCATGGCGTTGCGACAGGGCGGCGACGACGGGGTGCCCGTGGTGGTCTCGGCGCCCGACGACCCCGCGGCGCGCGCGATCGAGGCGGTCGCGGCACGCCTGGCCGGGATGCCGCGCGACCTCGCCGGCCGTCGGCTCGACGTCTCGGTGCGCTGAGCGCGCCCGCCGGTCGAGGCGCGCCGACGCGGAGCGGCGACGCGTCTCGAAACCCCGTGAGCCGCTCTCGAGACCCGGTCATCAGGTTTCGAGACGCGTGCTCCTTCGTCGCGCGCTCCTCAACCAGCGGGAGGGGACGGCTCCACGACGCGGGCGAGCAGTTCGATGAGGAGCCGCTCGGTGAGCCGGCCGGGCAGCGCCTCGACGAGGGCGAGCACCGGAGCGAGCTGGTCGGGCAGCGCGCCCTCCCCGCCGAGCAGGCCCGCTGCCGCGAGCACGCCCGCGGCCGCATCGGAGTCGAGCGATGCCGCGAGCGCGTCGATCCCGTCGGCGCCGCCGTCGGCGAGCGCTCCGGCGAGCTCGCCCGGCACTGCCGCGACGAGTCCGGCGAGCACGACTCGTCCGTCGATCTGCGGGATCCCGCGCACCTCGTCGGCCGCCGCGACGAGCGCCGGCACGAGTTCGGGCAGCACGCGTTCGGTCACGGGCGTCACGGTCAGGTGGGTCGTGTGCGGCAATCGCGTGCCGTCGGCCTGCACGAGCCCGGGCTGCAGCTGCAGCTGCCAGCCGGCCGATCGCGCGGCATCGGCCCAGTGGTGCGGGTCGACCCGCGCGGTCACGGGCGCCTCGTCGTCGGTCGCCACGGCGAGCAGCGGGCCCGTCGGTTCGCCGACGACGCGCAGTCCCTCGATGCCGTCGATCGCGGCGCGCAACCCGGCGGTCGCGCGCGCGGACTGCGCGGTCAGGTCGCGGAAGCCCGGCTCGCCGAGCGCCTGGATGATCGCCCACGCCGCGGCGAGCGGGCCGGCGGGCTTCGAGCCCGTCATGGTGGGGTTGACGACCGGGTAGCCCGGCCATCCCGTCGTCGCGAAGTACTGGTGGCGCTGCCGGTCGCGGCCGCGCACGAGCAGCACCGACGCGCCCTTCGGCGAGTAGCCGTACTTGTGCAGATCGGCCGAGATGCTCGTGACGCCGGGTACCGACAGGTCCCACGCGGGCAGCTGCCCGGGCCAGAACGCGAGCGCGAACCCGCCGATGCAGGCGTCGACGTGGAGTGCGATGCCGCGCGGGGCGGTCACGGCGGCGACGTCGGCGACGGGGTCGAGGCTCGCGAACGGATACGAGGGCGCGCTCACGACGACGAGGGCGACGTCGTCGCCGAGGCGCTCCTCGATCGCCGACGGGGCGAGGGAGCCGGTCGCCGGATCCACGGGAACGAGGTCGAGCTCGAGCCCGAAGTAGTGGGCGGCCTTGTGGAACGCGGCGTGCACCGTCACGGGCGCGACGATCCGCGGCACGCGCGGCGTGCCGACCCGCGCGGCGCGCCAGGCGTCGCGCGCGGTCTTCACCGCGAGCAGGCAGCTCTCGGTGCCGCCCGACGTCACCGAGCCGACGACGACCTCGTCGCCGGAGCCGCTGCCGTCGCCGCCCCCGAGCACGCGCCGTGCGAAGCCGACGACGTCGCGCTCCATCGCGGCGACCGACCCGAACGTCGTCGGGTCGAGCCCGTTCACGGGCTGCACGCGTCGGGCCGCCCGGCCGGCGAGCTCGTCGAGCTCGTCGATCCCGCTGTCGTACACGTACGACAGCACGCGCCCGCCGTGGGTGGGCGCGTCTGCGGCGCGCAGCCCATCGAGCTCGCGCAGGATCTCGGATGCCTCGCGGCGGAACCCGATCATCGGGTGCTCCCTTCGGTGGTGCCCGGGGCACCGGTCGTTCCGTCGGCGCCGGTGGAACCGGACGAGTGGGCGATGCCGGGGCCGCCGGCGACGACGGCGTCGACGTTCACGTCGCCCCGGCGCAGCGGGTAGCCGCGCAGCACGACGACGCTGATCGCGACGAGCACGGCGGGGACGAGGCTGAACGACAACGCGATCCCGGCGATCGCCGCGGGCGACTGCTCGACCACCTCGGACCCGGTCGACTCGAGGTACCCCGTCGCCGCGAGCATGATCGTGAGCAGCGTCGCGCCGAGCGCCATGCCGGCCGTCTCCCCCGCCGTCCAGACACCGCCGAAGCTGCCGGCGCGGTCGCGCCCGGTCTGCCGGGCATCGTGCGAGATCACGTCGGGCAGCATCGCCATCGGCAACGACTGCATGCCGGCGTACGCGGCGCCCGCGACCGCCACGGGCAGGTAGACCCAGGGGCCGGGCGCCCAGACGAGCAGGCTCATGCTGAGGGTCGCGACGGCGAACACGACGCTCGCGATGCGGAAGCCGCGCTCCTTGCCGATGCGGCGCGCGAGCCGACCCCAGAGCGGCGCGAACACGAGCGCGGGGGCGATGAGCGCGACGAACAGCAGCGTGACCGCCGCCTCCGACTCGAGCACCCACGTCGCGGTGAACTGGGCCCCGGCGAGCATGAGGCCGGTCGCGAGCCCCTGCAGCACGAAGACGGTCAGCAGCACGCGGAACGCGCGGCTGCGGCGCAGCGCGTCGAATCCCTCGCGGTAGCCGCCCGGCGCGGGAGCGGGGTCGACCGCGGTCACGGGCGCCGGCGGGGCGTCCGCCACGATCGCCGGTGCACCGGCCGGTCGGCTCGCGCCCGAGGCATCCGCCCGCTTCGCCGTGCCCGAGGCGATGATCATGCCGACCCCGATGACGACGCCCGCGACGAGGGCCATCACGAGGTAGCCGAGGGCCTCGTCGTCGAACGCGTTGCGGATCTCTGGGCCGCCGGCGCCGAACAGCAGGATCGCGAACGTGAGCACGACGACGCGCCACGTGAGCAGGCGCGTGCGCTCGTCGTAGTCGGGCGTGAGCTCGGCGGGCAGTGCGATGTAGGGCACCTGGAACAGGCTGAACGCGGTCGCGGTCGCGAGGAACGCGATGAACACCCAGAACCCGGATGCCACGGTGCCGACGCCCGCCGGCACGGCGAACGTCAGCGCGAAGCCGACGGGCAGGGCGATCGCGCCCACGAGCATCCATGTGCGGCGGGTGCCCGTGCGGACGAGGGCGCGGTCGCTGCGCCCGCCGATCCACGGGTCGATCACGACGTCCCAGACCTTGGCCGCCGTCACCACGAGACCCGCGATGAGGGCGCTCACCCCGAGGGTGTCGGTGAGGTAGTACACGAGGACGAGCCCCGGCAACGTCGCGAACCCACCGGTGCCGAGCGAACCGATCGCGTAGCGGGCGACGACGCCACGGGACAGCGCGCCTCGAGAGGGTGGACGCTCCGCTGCGGTCATGGGGGAAGTGTACTCACTCGGCAGCCGACTGGGTCAATTGACCTAGACTGTGCGCATGCCCGCCCAGACCACCTCCTCCGACCTGTTCCGGAGCCTCGTCGACGACGTCGTCGCGAGCGGCTCCGACACGACCGCCGTGCCGACGCCCACCACGGGCGAGACGCTGCACGAACTGCCCCGCTCGAGCGCCGACGACGTGCGCGACGCGGTCGACCGGGCCCGCCTCGCGCAGCTCGCGTGGGCCCGCGCCGGCTTCGCCGAACGCCGCCGCGTGCTGCTGCGAGCGCACGACCTGCTGCTCGAGCGGCGCGAGGAGCTGCTCGACCTCATCCAGCTCGAGAGCGGCAAGACGCGGGGCCAGGGGTTCGAGGAGATCTACCAGGCCGCGTCGGTCACCCGGTACAACGCGATCGCCGCCCGCAGGGTGCTGCGCGGGCGCCCGGTGCGATCGGGCGTGCCGACGGTGGCGACCACGCGCGTGCGCTTCGCACCGAAGGGCGTCGTCGGCGTCATCACGCCCTGGAACTACGCGCTGAGCCTCGCCGCGATGGACGTCGTGCCCGCCCTCGCCGCCGGCTGCGCCGTCGTGCAGAAGGCCGACGACCAGGGCGCGCTGACGATCCTCGCGCTGCGCCGGGCGTTCGTCGACGCGGGGGTGCCCGAGGCGCTGTGGGCCGTCGTGACGGGCGAGCCCGCCGACGTCGGCGAGGCGCTCACCGACACCGTCGACTACATCTGCTTCACCGGCTCGACCGCGACCGGCCGCAGGATCGCCGAGAAGGCCGGACGCCGTCTCGTCGGCGCCTCCCTCGAGCTCGGCGGCAAGAACGCCCTGCTCGTGCTCGACGACGCCGACCCGGCCCGCGCCGCCGCGAACGCCGCGCACGCGTGCTTCTCGGCGATGGGCCAGTTGTGCGTCTCGATCGAGCGGATCTTCGTCGACCGCAAGATCTCGGGCGACTTCGAGCGCGAGCTCGTCGAGCGCCTGCGCACGGCGAAGCTCGGCGCCGCCGTCGGCTTCGGCGCCGACTTCGGCTCGCTCGCGAGCGCCGCGCAGCTCGCGCGCGTGCAGGCCCACCTCGACGACGCCGTCGCGAAGGGCGCGACCGTGCTCGTCGGCGGCCGGGCCCGCCCCGACCTCGGGCCCTGGGTGTTCGAGCCGACCATCCTCACCGGCGTCACGCCCGACATGCGCGTCTACGCCGAGGAGACGTTCGGCGCGATCGCCTCGCTCTACGTCGTGTCGGGCGACGAGGAGGCGGTCCTCGCCGCGAACGCGAGCGAGTACGGGCTCAACGCCGCCGTCTTCACCGGGTCGCCGCGCCGCGGCCACCGCGTCGCCGACGCCCTCGAGGCCGGCAGCGTCAACGTCAACGAGGGCTACCGGGGCTCGTTCGCGTCGGTCGCGGCGCCCATGGGCGGCGTGAAGCAGTCGGGCGTCGGCCGCCGCAACGGCGAGGCGGGCCTGCTGCGCTTCGTCGAACCCGTCACGGTCTCGCAGGCGACGGGGCTGCTGCAGCTGCCGCGCACGTCGGCGGAGTACGAGGCGCAGGCGCCGCTGCTGCTCCTGCTCGCCCGGGCGCTCAAGGCGATCCGCCGGGCCTGACCGGGCCCGACCCGAGGCCCCGCCGCGCGCGCTCTGCGCCCGCTTCACCGCGGCGCCCTGCGCCGCTTCACCGCGCCGCCCTGCGCCACTTCACCGCGCAGCCCTGCGCCACTTCACCGCGCTCCGCGCCACGTGAACTGGCGCAGAGCACGCGCATGTGGCGCAGCGACGAACGAGCACGGCGACGAACCAGCATGGCGGCCGGGATGCCTCGGCCCGAGGCATCCGCCCGATCAGGTCGCTTCGGAGTCGAACGGCGCTGGCTCGCCCGCGCCGAGCGCCTCCCGCTTGCGCTTGCGCTGCAGGTAGGCCGAGTTCTCGTTGACGCCCGCGCGCGCGACGACGGGCGCCGGTGCCGGCTCGTCGGCGAACGGGTCGGCGTCGGTGAGCGCCTCGCGGATGATGCGGCGCGGGTCGTACTGGCGGGGGTCGAGCTTCTTCCAGTCGACGTCGTCGAAGTCGGGGCCCATCTCCTCGCGCATGCGGTCTTTCGCCCCGTTGGCCATGTCGCGCATCGAGCGCACGAGCCGGCCGAGCTGGGCCGCGTAGTGCGGCAGGCGTTCGGGCCCGAGCAGGAAGACGGCGATCACCCCGATGATGAGGAGCTTCTCGAACGTCAGACCGAACACCCCTACAGGATAGTCGGCGGCGAGGCATGCGAACGCCACGCCGCAACGCCCCTAGGCTGGGGTGTCGAGAGAGCCGCCACCAGGGAGCTGAACCGTGTCCGAACACGACCTGAACTGGAAGTACGTCGACGAGTCGGTCGTCGAGTCCGAGCCCATCGCCAAGGCACGCCAGCAGTCGCTCGAACTCGGTGTCGATCCCGTCTCCCCCGCGGTCGGCGCGCAGCTCGCCGTCATCGCCGCAGCGTCGCGGGCCGGCTCGATCATCGAGGTCGGCACCGGACTCGGCGTGTCGGGGCTGTGGATGCTGCAGACCGCGCGGCACGCGATGCTCACGTCGATCGACACCGAGAACGAGTACCAGCAGCACGCACGCCAGCACTTCGCCGACGCCGGCGTCGCGGCCGCGCGCGTGCGGCTCATCGCCGGCCGGGCGAGCGAAGTGCTGCCGCGCATGAACGAGAGCTCGTACGACATCGTCTTCATCGACGCCGACGCCCCGTCGGTCATCGAGTACGCCGAGCACGGACTGCGCCTCGCGAAGCCCGGCGGCAGCGTGCTGGTCGCCCGCGCCCTCTGGAAGGGCCGCGTCGCCGACCCGGCCAAGCGCGACGAGGCGGCGAGCGCGTTCCGGACCCTCATCACGGAGCTCGCGTCGTCGTCGGCCGTCGCGACCGCGATCTCGCCGGCGGGCGAGGGCCTGCTGCAGATCGTCAAGCTCGGCGCCTAGCCCCGTCAACGCAGCGAGCCCCGAGAATGCTCTCGGGGCTCGATCAGTGCGTGTGCGTCTCAGGCAGGGTTCACGACGCCGCCGAGGACGTCGTAGAGCTCCTTGGCCTCAGCGTCGTTCACCGAGACGACGAGGCGCCCCCCACCCTCGAGCGGCACGCGCACGATGATGAGTCGCCCCTCCTTCACAGCCTCCATAGGCCCGTCTCCGGTGCGTGGCTTCATGGCCGCCATTGAGCTCCCCTTTCGCTGCTGAGATTCCATTATCGGACATCCCGAGCGTTGCTGTGAAATCGCCGCGAAGATGTGGATAACCGGTCGCACCGGATTCGCCCGGTGTTCACCGGGCTTCGCGCCACCGAATGGTCAGGATTCCTGCCCCGATCAGGGCGGCGTCCAGTCGTAGTCGTCGACGCGCCACACCCCGGCGATCCACCAGTACTGCAGCGCCACGAAGAGCAACACGATCGACCATCGGTACCATCGCGACCTCGGCACGGCGAGGGCACCCACGATCGGGAACATCGGCGCGAGGATGCGGAACGTCGACGACTGCGGGAAGAACACCGCGAACAGGTACAGGCCGTAGCTCGCGAGCCAGAACCGGATGTCGACGCCGAGCCGCCGCACCGCCGGCAGGAAGAGCATCGCGGCGAACGCGATGGCGAGCAGGGCGACCGCGACCATGCCGAACCAGGCCGGCAGCCCGTTCCAGGTCGCCCACCACGCCCCGCCCTGGAACCACGGCGTGAGCGGTACGAGCTCCTGTCGGCCGATGTACGCCGAGCGCCAGGCGAGCTCGGTCGCCGTGTAGCCGTCGAACTGCCCCGTCACGCCCCACACGATGAGCGGCCAGGCGAACCCCGCGACGGCGGTGAAGAGGCCCACGCCGATGACGAGCCATCGCTCGCGCACGGGGAACGGGTCCCGGTCGCGGTGCCACCACCGCCACACGAAGTGCATGCCGAGCGTGAGCGCGAAGGCGAGCGCCCCCGGGCGGGTGAACGCCCACGCGATGACGACCGGCACGAGCCATCCGTACCGTCGGTCGACGAGCAGCAGCAGTGCGATCGCGAGCCAGAGGAAGCCGAGCGATTCGGCGTAGCCGAACTGCATGATCGGCGAGACCGGCGCGATGCAGAACAGCACGACCGCGAAGAGCGCCCGGTCGGGCTCGAGTAACCGCGACATGAGCCGGTGCAGCACGAGCGCGGCGCCGTAGCCCGCGGCGACCGCGACGATGACGGCCGCGAGCTTCCAGGGCACGCCGAGCAGGGTCATCGCCTCGGTGGTGCCCGGGTAGAGGGGCAGGAACGCCCACGCGTTCTCGCCGATGTAACCGTCGTCGGTGAGCGGCAGCTCGCGCGGGTAGCCGCCGATGCCGATGATCTCGTACCAGCGGGCGTCCCACAGGTTCGCGAAGTCAAGGTAGCCGGGCTTCGCGCCCGTCCAGGCGTTCGGCCCCTGATGGCGCGCCACCTCGAGCACCATGATCGTCGTGAGCACCCGGGCGCCCGCGTACACGAGGGTGACCTTCAGCCACCACGGCAGCAGCCGCCAGCGCACGCGCGGCGACCGCCGGTTCGCCCGGAACGGGTCGGGCTCGCGCACGACCGGCCCCGAGTCCACGGGGCCGGCGCTCATGCCCCGGTGAGCCAGGCGCGCAGCGCCCGCTCGGTGTCGAGGATCTGCGCGACCTCGACCCGCTCGTCGTCGGCGTGCGCCTTGAGCGGGTCGCCCGGGCCGAAGTTCACGGCGGGGATGCCGAGGGCGCTGAAGCGCGCGACATCCGTCCAGCCGTACTTGGGGCGCGCCTCGGCGCCGACCGCGGCCACGAACTGCTGCGCGAGCGGCGCGTCGAGGCCGGGGCGCGCGCCCTCGGCGCTGTCGACGATGTCGACGTCGAAGCCCTCGAACACCTCGCGCACGACCGCGGAGGCCTCGGCGACGTCGCGACTCGGCGCGAACCGGTAGTTCACGGTGAGCACGGCCGCGTCGGGGATGACGTTGCCCGCGACCCCGCCCTCGACGAGCACGGCGTTGAGGCCCTCGCGATAGGCGAGCCCGTCGACCACGACCGTCTCGGCCTCGTACTCGGCGAGGCGGGTGAGCGCCGGGGCGAGCTTGTGGATCGCGTTGTCGCCGACCCAGCTGCGCGCGGAGTGCGCCCGCAGCCCGCTCGTGCGCACCTCGGCGCGCAGCGTGCCGTTGCAACCGCCCTCGACCTGGCCGTTCGAGGGTTCGCCGAGGATCGCGAAGTCGCCCTCGAACAGGTCGGGCCGGTTGCGCGAGAGCCGGCCGAGGCCGTTGAGCGACGCGGCGACCTCTTCGTGGTCGTACCACATCCACGTCAGGTCGACGATGGGGTCGGTGAGCTCGAGCGCGAGCTTCAGCTGCACCGCGACCCCGGCCTTCATGTCGACGGTGCCGCGGCCCCAGAGGTACTCGACGCCGTCGATCGTCTCGAACCGGGTCGGCAGGTTCTCGTTGATCGGCACCGTGTCGATGTGCCCCGCGATGACGACCCGGCGCTCGCGACCGAGGTTCGTGCGCGCGACGATCGTGTCGCCGTCGCGAATCACCTCGAGGTGGGATGCCCCGGCCAGCGCCCGTTCGATGAGATCGGCGAGCGGGGTCTCGTCGCCCGACACGCTCGGAATGTCGCAGATCGCCCGCGTGATGGCGACCGCGTCGGCGGTGAGGTCGAGCGAGGCGGGGATCGCGGAGGGCATTCCCCGAGTCTATTCGCGGGTGCCGGCCGCCACGGCGAGCCGTCGCGCGTCGATGACGAGCGCGAGCCCGGTGAGCGCCTGCCCGACGCCGAGGTGGATGACGAACGCGAGCCACGCGGTCGAGTCGAGCCCGCCGCCGCCGATCAGCACCACGCCGACGACGGTCATGGGCCAGCTCGCCGTGAGGAACGGCAGTGCCCGGGCAGGTCCGCGCCAGCGCCCCGCGGCGAGGATGCCGACGGCGGCGAGCCAGAAGACGCCGAGGGTGAGGGGCGAGATGACCTGCTCCGCCCGCTCGAGGCTCGCGGCGGGCATCAACGGACCGACGGCGAGGAACGCGGTGGCGCCGACGAGCGCCGCCAGCGCGACGGCGCCGACGGTCCGCCACGCGCGGCCCCTCCCGAAGGCGCTGCTCCGAACCGCGATGGCGATCACCGCGGCGAGGCTGGCCGAGTAGGCGACCGCCGCGATGTCATCGCCGAGGTAGGCGTCGCCGTCGGCCGGCCAGGGCAACGCGGTGAACAGCACGAACAGGGCCAGCAGCGCGAGGCTCGCCCCGCCGGCGATGCGGAACTGGGTCGGCGTGACGCGCGGGGTCGCCGCGACGGCGATCGGTCGGGTGTCGGTGCGCACGACTGGCGGGTTCTTGACGGTCGACATGGGTCGTCCTTCCTGGTTCGGTGACGGCACCGCATCCGATGCCGGTCCGAGCGTCTCGAGCGATCGTCCCGGGCGCCAAGGGCGCCCGTGCCCGGCTTCGACACGAGGATGTCCCGGGCGAATCGGGACACCGGCCCGGAGACAGACGGTGCCCGCCCTGCCACGATGGAGCCATGCGCCAGGGCCGACGACTCACCGCGGCGCGCGCGACCGCCGTCGCCGCGTTCGTGGTGATCGTCGTGTGCGCGGTCGCCGCGCTCGCACTCGACGTCCTCACCGACCGCACGGGCATCGAGATCCCGGCCGCGCCCGGATGGGTGGCCGCCTGGCGCGGGCTCGTCGTCGGCACCACGGGATGCCTGCTGCTCGCACGCCTCTCGTGGCATCCTGTGCCGCTGCTGCTCACCGCCGGCGGCCTGCTCACCGCCGTCGACGGGCTCGCGCTCGCATGGCTCAACCACGGCGTGCTGCTCTGGCCGGACGCGCCGCTGCTGGGCGCCGCGTTCGTGTTCACGCAACGGCTCTCCGTCGTCGGCTACCTCGCCGTGCCGATCGCACTCATCCTGTTCCCCGACGGGCGACTGCCGCGGGGGCCGATCCGCATCGTGGCGATCTTCGCGCTCGCCCTGAACCTCGGGATCGTCGCCGCCGACCTCGCGATGCCGTGGCCGGTGGCCCATTGGCTCATCGGGAGCCCCGACCCGCGGCTCATGCACTGGGCGCGCGGCGAGTGGGGTGTGATGCTGCCGACGTCGATCTGGCAGTTCATCGGCTCGGCGTGGATGCCGGCGATCATCATGAGCGTCGTGCTCACGGCGATGGTACTGCTCGGCCGAATGATCGGCGCCGACCACGAACTGCGCCGGCAGCTCAAGTGGATCGTCTGGGCCGGCATCGTCTACGCCGCCCTGTTCGCGGTCGCGGCCATCGCCCTGCCCTACCATCTCGGCCAGGTGATCGTCATCGTGGGCACCGCGGTGATCTGCGCGTCGATCATCGTCGCGATCACGCGGCACGGGCTCTACCGCATCGACCGGCTGCTGAGCTGGACGGTCGTCTACGCGTTCTTCGCGGTCGCCGTCGTCGTCGTCGATGTTCTGCTCGTGGCCAGCGTCGGCCGGCTGGTCGAGCACGAGGTCATCGCCGGGGCGTCCATGCTGATCGTCCTGTTCGCCTACCTGCCGCTCCGCAACCGTATGCTCGCCCTCGCGAACCGGCTCGTGAACGGGCGCCGAGGCGATCCGTACGGTGTCGTCTCGACGCTCGCCGCCCGGCTCGAGGTGTCCGCCGACGCGGGCGACCAACTGCACTCGCTCGCCGCGTCGATCGCGGCGGCGTTCGCTTCGCCGTACGTCGGCGTGGAGGTCGAGGCGCTCGATGGCGGCAGCCTGGTCGCGCGCCACGGAACACCGCGCGACGACGTCGAGTCGATCCCCCTCGTCTACCGCGGTGAGCGCATCGGCCGCCTCGAGATGTCGCCCGGCCGAGGTGCGCGCCTCTCGCCCGGCGACGAGCGGCTGCTCGCCGACCTCGTGCGGCACGCCACCTCGGCGGTGCGGGCGAGCACCCTGAGCGCCGAGCTCCAGCAGATCCGCGTCGAGCTCGTGAACGCGCGCGAGGACGAGCGGCGGCGGCTGAGGCGGGAGCTCCATGACGGGCTCGGGCCCGACCTCGCCGGGGTGCAGCTGCGCATCGAGGCCGCCCGCAACGTCGGTGCGGCCGACCCCGCCCAGGCCGATCGGCTGCTCGCCTCGGCCGCCGACGACCTGCGGCTCGCGGTCGGCGAGATCCGCCGACTGGCCCACGACCTCCGGCCGCCGAGCCTCGACGACGTGGGACTCGCGGGCGCGATCGAGCAGCTCTGCCGGCGCTTCGGCGGCGAGTTCGAGGTCGCCTCGACGAGCGACATCCCAGAACGGCTGCCCGCCGCGGTCGAGGTCGCCGCCTACCGCATCGCCGCCGAAGCCCTCGTGAACGTGCAGCGTCACGCGCAAGCTCGGCATGCCTGGGTGCGGCTCTCGCACGATCATGGCCGCCTGCTCGTCGACGTCGATGACGACGGCCGTGGCGTCGCCCGCGACGCACCGGCGGGGGTCGGCCTGCTCTCGATGCGCGAGCGCGCGGTCGAGCTCGGCGGTTCCCTCGAGGTGACCGACCGCCCCGGCGGTGGCACGACCGTCCACGCCGCACTCCCCCTCCCCAGTCCCGTCGAGCCCGAGGTGAGCGTCGATGCATGAGTCCGTCCCGCCGGAACCCGCTGCTCCCGAGCGGCCGCGCACCGCACCCTCCGACGCCGCACCCCTGATCCGGGTGCTGCTCGTCGACGACCACCCCGTCTACCGCGACGGCCTCGCCGTGCTGCTGCGCTCGATCGAGGGCATCGACGTCGTCGGCACGGCCGCCGACGGTCTCGAGGCGATCGCCGCCGCAGCGGCACTCGAGCCCCGGGTGATCGTGATGGACGTGCAGATGCCGCGCCTCGACGGCATCGAGGCCACCCGCCGCATCGTTGCGCATCGTCCCGACATCGGCATCATCGTGCTCACCATGTCGGAGTCCGACGAGACCGTGTTCGATGCGATGCGCGCCGGAGCCCGCGGCTACCTGCTGAAGGGCTCCGGCCAGGACGACATCTCGCGGGCCATCCGCGCCGTCGCCGGCGGCGACGCCATCTTCGGCCCGCGCATCGCCGCCCGCGTCGCCGAGTACTTCGCACGGCCGGTCGTCGCGACCGACGCCGTCGCGTTCCCGCAGCTCACCGTTCGCGAGCGGGAGATCCTCGAGCTCGTCGCGGCCGGCCGCTCGAACGGCGACATCGCCCAGTTCCTGTTCCTCTCCCCGAAGACCGTGCGCAACAACGTGTCGAACATCTTCGCGAAGCTGCAGGTCTCGGGGCGGGCCGAGGCGGTCATCGCCGCACGGGAGGCAGGGCTGGGCCGCAGGGCCGACGACGACCCGCCACGTCACACGCCCGGCGCCCCTCGCTACCCTTGAGACATGCCCGCGAACGACGACGCCATCACCCCTGCCCGCACGGCCTCCGCCGCCGGGCTCACGACGATCGCCGGCGACGGCACGGTGCTCGACGCCTGGTTCCCGAAGCCGGCGCTCGGCGCCGAGGCATCCCCCCTCGCCCCCGAGCACGCGGGGCTCGCGGGCGACGACGCGCGCCGCAACGTGCGGGTCGAGCTCGTCGAGCTGACGATCGACCTCGATGCCGCCCCCGCGGGCACCGCCGACGCGTACCTGCGCCTGCACGTGCTCTCGCACCTGCTCGCGGCCCCGAACACGATCAACCTCGACGGCGTCTTCGCGCACCTGCCCGCCGTCGTCTGGACGAACGCCGGCCCCGTGCACCCGGCCGACTTCGACCGGCTGCGTCCCGCGCTGCAGCGCGCGGGCATCCACGCGACGGGGCTCGACAAGTTCCCGCGGCTGCTCGACTACGTCACGCCCGAGCGCGTGCGCATCGCCGACGCGTCGCGGGTGCGCCTGGGCGCGCACCTCGCGCCCGGCACGACCGTCATGCACGAGGGCTTCGTCAACTTCAACGCGGGCACGCTCGGCACCTCGATGGTCGAGGGCCGCATCTCGCAGGGCGTCGTCGTCGGCAACGGCAGTGACATCGGCGGCGGGGCATCCATCATGGGCACGCTCTCGGGCGGCGGCACCCAGCGCATCGAGATCGGCGAGCGGGCGCTGCTCGGCGCGAACTCGGGCATCGGCATCTCGATCGGCGACGACTCGGTCGTCGAGGCGGGACTCTACGTGACCGCGGGCACGAAGGTCGTCATCGTCGGCGACGGCGGCGACGAGCGCACCGTGAAGGCGGTCGAGCTCTCCGGCCAGCCGGGCCTGCTGTTCCGCCGCAACTCGCTGAGCGGCCGCGTCGAGGTGCTCGCGCGCGACGGGCACGGCATCGTGCTCAACTCGGCGCTGCACGCGTAAGGCGCGGGCCCCGAACGCGGGTTTCGAGACGCGTCGACTTCGTCGGCGCTCCTCAACCAGCGGCGGGCGACGGCGGGTGGGTCATGCGCCCCACTCGCTCGGGGTACAGTGGTGCTTCCGAGGCCGCCGCGTGGCGGCCTCGTCATGTGCATCACGAAGGAGTGACGTGGGTACCGACGCCCCGAGAACCCGACGCCGTACGGGCCTGCGACTGCTCATCGGACTGCTCGTCACCGTCCTCGTGCTCGGCGTCGTCGGCGTGGGCGTCGGCTGGTGGACCGTGCAGCGCTCGTTCCCGGCGACGAGCGGTCGCATCGACGTGCCCGGGCTCACCGCGAACGTCACCGTCTACCGCGACGACGCCGGCATCCCCCAGCTCGTCGCCGAGACGAACCACGACCTCTTCTTCGCCCAGGGCTTCGTGCACGCACAGGACCGCTTCTGGGAGATGGACTTCCGGCGCCACGTGACGGCGGGCCGGCTCTCCGAGCTGTTCGGCGAATCGCAGGTCGGCACCGACACGTTCATCCGCACCCTCGACTGGCGCGGCATCGCCGAGCAGGAGTACGAACTGCTCGACGACGAGTCGCGCGCGTACTACGACGCCTACGCCGACGGCGTCAACGCGTACCTCGCCGAGCGCGAGGGCGCCGACCTCTCGCTCGAGTACGCCGTGCTGGGGCTGCAGAACCCCGGCTACTCCCCCGAGCCGTGGACGCCCGTGGACTCGATCGCGTGGCTCAAGGCCATGGCCTGGGACCTCCGGTCGAACCTCGGCGACGAGATCGACCGGGCGCTGCTCTCGACCGAGCTCACGCCCGAGCAGGTCGCGCAATTGCACCCCGACTACGCGTGGGGCGCGATGCCGACGATCGTCGGCGGCCCGATCGCCGCCGCGCCCGCGGCGACCGAGGTCACGCCGCTCGACGCCGACGGCGCGCCGATCGCCGCCGCCGCAGCAGGCACCGCCCCGGATGCCTCGATGCCGGCGTACGCCGCACCGCTCGGCGCGCTCGCGGCGACCCTCGACGACCTTCCGCACCTGCTCGGCCCCGACGGCGGCGACATCGGCTCGAACTCGTGGGTCGTCTCGGGCAGCCTCACCGAGAGCGGACAGCCGCTGCTCGCGAACGACCCGCACCTCGGGCCCGCGATGCCCTCGATCTGGGCGCAGATTGGTCTGCACTGTGCCGAGATCTCGAAGGACTGCGCCTTCGACGTCGCCGGGTACACCTTCTCGGGCCTTCCGGGCGTCATCATCGGCCACAACGAGCGCATCGCGTGGGGTTTCACGAACCTCGGCCCCGACGTCGCCGACCTCTACCTCGAACGGGTCGAGGGCGACTCGTACGAGCTCGACGGCCAGCTGGTGCCGCTCACGCTGCGCGAGGAGGTCATCGAGGTCGCCGGCGGCGACCCCGTGACGGTCACGGTGCGCTCCACGGGGCGCGGCCCCATCGTCACCGACATCGGGAGCGACTTCGCAGCCGTCGCGGATGCCGCGGCCGCGGCATCCCCCGATGACGGCGCCGACCTGCAGGTGTCGCTGCAGTGGACCGCCCTCACGCCCGGCACGACCGCCCAGGCGATCTTCGCGCTCGACCGCGCCCGCGATTGGGAGGGATTCCGGCGGGCGGCCTCGCTCTTCGACGTGCCCGCCCAGAACCTCATCTACGCCGACGGCGAGGGCAACATCGGGTACCAGGCACCCGGCAAGATCCCGGTGCGCAAGGCCGGCGACGGCACCGTGCCGCTGCCCGGCTGGACGAGCGCGAACGGCTGGAGCGGGATGCTGCCGTTCGACGCCCTGCCGAGCATCGAGAATCCGGCCGCGGGCTACATCGTGACCGCGAACAACGCGGCGGCCGGGCCCGACGGCCCCCTGCTGACGAAGGACTGGGACTACGGCTACCGCGCCACCGGCATCGACACCCGCCTGCGCCAGGCGCTCGAGGGCGGTGCGAAGCTCACGGCCGACGACATGACCTCGATCCAGCTCGACACGGCCGACGCGAACGCCGCCCGCTTCCTGCCGGTGATCGCCGAGCTCGACCTCTCGGGCGACGCCGCGCGCGGGGCCGAGCTGCTCGAGGGCTGGAACGCCCGCGCCGACGCCGACAGCGCCGAGGCCGCCTACTTCAACGTCTTCTGGCGCAGCCTGCTCGACGACCTGTTCGGCGACCTGCCCGAGCAGACGCGGCCGGTGGGCGGCGACCGCTGGTTCACCGTCGTCGGGACCCTGCTCGGCGAGCCGGACTCGGCGTGGTGGGGCGAGGCGGGCGGCGACGGATCGGCGCGTGACACGGCCATCGCGCGCGCCCTCGACGAAGCGTGGGGCGAGGCATCCGAGCGCATGGGCGAAGACCCCGACGGCTGGCGCTGGGGCGACCTGCACACGCTCACCCTGACCAACCAGAGCTTCGGCGAGTCGGGCATCGGCCCGATCGAGTGGCTGTTCAACCGCGGACCGTACGAGCTCGGCGGCGGTTCGGCGATCGTGAACGCGATCGGCTGGGACGCCTCGCAGGGCTACGGCGTCGACTGGGTTCCGTCGATGCGCATGGTCGTCGACCTCGCCGACGTCGACCGATCGACCTGGATCAACCTGACCGGTGCGTCGGGTCACGCGTTCAACGCGCACTACGACGACCAGGCGCCCCTCTGGCAGCGCGGCGAGACCCGGGCGTGGCCGTTCACGCACGAGGCGATCATGGACGCCGCGCGCGACACGCTGCTGCTCCGGGCGGTCCAGCCGGCCGAGTAGATGCTCAGATCCGGATCGAGTTGATCGCGAGCCCGAGCACCCGTGCGCGCTGGGCCTCGTCGTCGAACGACGAGACCGCTGCGACGCCCGAGACGAGCTTCACGACGTCGCCGACCGTGATGTCGGCGCGCACGACGCCGGCGGCCTGCGCCCGCTCGAGCAGCGGTTCGCCCGCCCCGAGCATGATCGCGCGGCACTCGCCGAGCACGGGCGACTCCCGGTTGAGGCCGTCGAGCAGGGCGTGCTTGGTGCCGACGTACGACACGAAGCGCTCGAGCCAGGCCTCGAGGGCGGGCCACGGCTCGAGGTCGGCGACCTCGTCGGCCGACTGGGCGAGCGCCTCGACCTCGCCGAGGTAGAGCGTCTCGATCAGGTCGTCTCGGGTCGGGAAGTTGCGGTACAGGGTGCCGATGCCGACACCCGCACGGCGAGCGATGTCCTCGAGCGACGCCGACGAGCCGTCCTCGGCGAAGGCCTGCCGGCCGGCCGCGACGAGCGCGTCGAAGTTGCGGGCGGCATCGGCGCGACGGGGCCTCCGGGCCTCGAGGGTCGGCACTCGCAGCACTTCGGACATGCGTTCGCGTTCCTCTCCTGCCCTCTCGTCGCGGGTCGCGACCCGTCGATGAGGGAAATCCCGATGCGGCCCTTGCAAAGCGGAGGCCCCCTCCGGTAGTGTCGTCGATGTCACAACCGGAGGCTTCCTCCACTCGGAGCCATACTCCACTTTACCTCGCTCCCCGTGTTCACGCACCTGACCGAAGGGTCCGCCGTGTCAACCACCTCACGCGCCGCATTCGCGGCCATCGCCGTGAGCGTCGCCTCGCTCGCGCTGCTCCAGAATCTCGTCATCCCAGTCATCCCGACCATCGCCGCCGACTTCGGCGTCGGCGCCGACACCGCCTCGTGGACGAACACCGCGTGGCTCATCGCTGCGGCCGTCGCCACTCCCCTGCTCGGCCGCGTCGGCGATCTCCGCGGGCGCCGCACCGCGTTCCTCGCCGTGCTCGCGGTCGTCGCCGTCGGCGACATCGTCGCCGCGGTCGCCCCCGACCTGACGACGCTCATCGTCGGCAGGGTGCTGCAGGGCATCGGCGGCGCACTGTTCCCGCTCGCCTTCGGCCTGCTGCGCGACGTCATGCCGCGCGAACGGCTCACCGGGTCGATCGGTGCGACGAGCGCCATCATCGGCATCGGCGGCGCGGCGGGCAGCGTGCTCGCCGGCCCCATCGCGACCGCACTCAGCTGGCGCGCGATCTTCGCCGTGCCCCTCGTCACCGCGATCGCGGGCATCGTGCTCGTGACCCTCCTCGTCCCCGCGAACGGCGCACGGGCGACCGGCCGGGTGAACGTGCTCGCCGGCGTGCTGCTGTCGGGCTGGCTCGTCGCGCTGCTCGTGCCGCTCAGCTCGGGCGCCCGCTGGGGCTGGGGTTCGCCGCTCACGATCGGCCTGTTCGCCCTCGCCGCACTGCTCATGGTCGCGTGGGCGGTCGTCGAGCTGCGGTCGGCCGAGCCGCTCGTCGACCTGCGGCTGCTCTTCGCCCGCGAGCTGTGGCCGGTCAACGCGGCGGCCCTGCTCATCGGCGCCGCGGCGTTCGGCTTCTGGGGCTACCTCCCCCAGTTCCTCGAGACGACCGCCGGCTGGGGGCTCGGGCTCGACGTGCAGAGCGCGGGACTCGCGCTGCTGCCCCTCCTCGTCGGGATGTCGGGCATCGGCTTCGCCGCCGGTGCGCTCAGCCGCGTCATCCCCCTCCGCCTCATGCTCGCCGGCGGTGCCCTCCTGATCGCCGTGGGCATCGGCTACGCGGTGCTCGACCACGACGCCGCGTGGAAGCTCGCGGTCGCCGGCGGCGTCTTCGGCGTCGGCATCGGCCTCGCGTACGCATCGGCGGCGAGCATCGTCGTCGAGAGCGTGCCCGCCGACCGCACGGGCGTCGCCACCGGCGTCAACGCCAACCTGCGCACGATCGGCTCGGCGATCGGCTCGGCACTCGTGAGCGCGATCGTGTTCGGCGCGGGCGGCAGCGCGTCGGCACCGACGCAGGCCGGGTACGACATCGCGTGGCTCACCGTCGCGCTCATGGCCGTGCTCGCCGGGGCGATCGTGCTCGTCGTCGGCCGCCCGGCGCGCACCGCGCGCGTCGTCGACCTGGCGGCCTCGCCCGCGACGGAACTCGTCGACGCCGCCTGAGCTCGGCGCTCGGCCGCACTCGGGCGACAGCGAACGTGCACTCGCCGCCCTGTTCCAGGGCGGTGAGTGCACGTTCGACGTGTTGAACGCGCCGGAGCTCAGGCCCCCGGATACCGGCGCTCGGCGGCGCCCGTGTAGAGCTGCTGCGGGCGGCCGATCTTCGTCTGCGGGTCGAGGTTCATCTCGCGCCAGTGGGCGATCCAGCCGGGCAGGCGGCCGATCGCGAAGAGCACGGTGAACATGCGCGTCGGGAAGCCCATCGCCTTGTAGATCACACCCGTGTAGAAGTCGACGTTCGGGTAGAGACGACGCTCCTTGAAGTAGTCGTCCTGCAGGGCGAACTGCTCGAGCTCCTTCGCGATGTCGAGCAGCGGGTCGTCGATGCCGAGGCTCTCGAGCACGGCGTCGGCCGACTCCTTCACGATCTTCGCGCGCGGGTCGTAGTTCTTGTAGACGCGGTGCCCGAAGCCCATGAGCTTCACGCCGTCTTCCTTGTTCTTGACGCGCTCGACGAAGCGGGCGACGCCCTCGCCCGACTCCTGGATGCGGCCGAGCATCTGCAGCACGGCCTCATTGGCGCCGCCGTGCAGCGGGCCCGACAGCGCCTGGATGCCCGCCGAGATCGACGAGTAGAGGTTCGCACCGGTCGAACCGACGAGGCGCACGGTCGAGGTCGACGCGTTCTGCTCGTGGTCCTCGTGCAGTATGAGCAGCCGGTCGAGCGCCTTCGCGAGCGTCGGGTCGATGCGGTACGGCTCGGCCATGTTGCCGAAGTTCAGCCGCAGGAAGTTCTCGACGAAGTTGAGCGAGTTGTCGGGGTAGAGGAACGCCTGGCCGACGCTCTTCTTGTGCGCGTACGCGGCGATGACCGGCAGCTTCGCGAGCAGGCGCAGCGTCGTCAGCTCGACGTGGTCGGGATCGTGCGGGTCGGACGAGTCCTCGTAGTAGGTCGAGAGCGCCGCGACCGCGCTCGAGAGCACCGACATCGGGTGCGCCGTGTGCGGCAGCGCCGAGAAGAAGCGCTTGAGGTCTTCGTGCAGCAGCGTGTGCCGGCGCACCTTCTCGTCGAAGTCGGCGAGCTGTTCGCCCGTCGGCAGCTCGCCGTAGATGAGGAGCCAGGCGACCTCGAGATAGGTCGAGTGCTCGGCGAGCTGCTCGATCGGGTACCCGCGGTAGCGCAGGATGCCCTGCTCGCCGTCGATGTAGGTGATCGCCGACCGCGTCGACGCGGTGTTGACGAAGCCGTAGTCCAGCGCGGTGAGCCCGGTCTGGCGGGTCAGCGTCGACAGGTCGATGCTCGAATTGCCCTCGACCGCGGGCCGGACGGGGAACTCGGCGGTGCCGCCGGGGAAGCTGAGGGTCGCGGTCTCGGGGTTCTGCCCCGCCGCGGGGTTCACGACGTCGCTCACGGCGCCTCCTGTGATCGTCACTTGCGCGGTCACCTGCCTTTCGGGCTCGCGACGTAGGGTTGGCCACGGCCCGACCTACAGCCTAGACGTGCCGGAGGCACACTGTCGCATCCGCCAAGAGATCGCTGTATACATTGGCGGCACCTGACACTGCCCAGCGCCCGGTGCGTGTGGGGATGCTACGAGCCGGCCGCCGCGCGCAGGCGCGACGCCGCCGCCGCGATGCGCTCATCGGTCGCCGTGAGCGAGAGCCGCACGTGCTCGGGGTGGTGCACGCCGTAGAAGTGACCGGGGCCGGCGATGATGCCGAGGTCGGCGAGCCTGCCGATCGACTCCCACGCGTCGCGTCCCTCGGTCGCCCAGAGGTAGAGGCCCGCCTCGCTGCGGTCGATGCGGAACCCGGCCGCCTCGAGCGCCGGCTTGAGCTCGGCGCGACGCGCGCGGTAGCGCTCCTTCTGCTCGGCGACGTGGGCGTCGTCGCGGAGCGCCGCGAGCATGGCCTGCTGCAGCGGCTGCGCGAGCATGAGCCCCGCGTGCTTGCGCACGTTCGTGAGCCGGCCGACGACCGTGCGGCAGCCCGCGATGAAGGCCGTGCGGTAGCCCGCCATGTTCGACTGCTTCGAGAGCGAGTAGGCGACGAGCGTGTTGCGGCGGCTGTCGCCGACGACCCGCGGGTCGAGGAGGCTCGGCACCGGGGTCTCGGCCCAGCGGCCCTCCCAGCCGAGCTCGGCGTAGCATTCGTCGCCGACGATGATCGCATCGAGTTCGAGTGCGCGCTCGCGCGCCGCGCGGAGCTCGTCGATCGTGAGCACGCGCCCGTCGGGGTTGCCGGGGCTGTTGAGCCACACGAGCTTCGTCGCCTCCGGCCACTCGGCGGGGTCGTCGCTCGCCATGGCCGTCGCCCCGGTGAGCACGGCGCCCATCTCGTAGCTCGGGTAGGCGGCCCTGGGGTGCACGACGACGTCGCCCTCGCCGAGCCCGAGCAGGAACGGCAGCAGCGCCACGAGCTCCTTCGAGCCGACCGTGGGCAGCACGTTCTCGCGCGCGAGCCCCGTCACCCCGCGACGCCGGGCGAACCACGCGACGATCTCGTCGCGCAGCACGTCGGAGCCGACGGTCTGCGGGTACGCATGCGCGTCGGTCGAGGCGGCGAGCGCCTCGCGCACGATCGCCGGCGTCTCGTCGACGGGTGAACCGATCGAGAGGTCGACGACGCCGTCGGGGTGCGCCGCCGCGCGCTCGCGGTACGGGACCATGAGGTCCCACGGGTAGTCGGGCAGCTCGCCCCGCGCCACGTCGTCGACCGCCGGCTAGTGGGCCTGCGGCGGGAGCGCGGCGATGATCGGGTGGTCCTTCGGGATGACGCCGACCTTCGCGGCGCCGCCGGGCGAGCCGATCTCGTCGAAGAACTCGACGTTGGCCTTGTAGTAGTCGGCCCACTCGTCGGGCAGGTCGTCTTCGTAGTAGATCGCCTCGACCGGGCACACCGGCTCGCACGCCCCGCAGTCGACGCACTCGTCGGGGTGGATGTAGAGCGAGCGCTCACCCTCGTAGATGCAGTCGACGGGGCACTCGTCGATGCACGCACGGTCTTTCACATCGACGCACGGGAGGGCGATGACATAGGTCACGGTGGTTCGTGCTCCTTCGGAGAGGCTGGATCTTCAGTCTATGCGCGGGCGGGGGCTCGTGACGGCAGCTCGGGCCACGCGACCACGAGCACGCCGATGAGCGCCGGCGCGAACGACCAGACGGTGCCGAGCAGGTCGCCGACGACGAGCACCGATCCGCCCGGGCCGGGCAGGTAGGTGAGCACGGCGATCATGACGACGAGGCCGGCCGCGGCCGCGGCGGTCACCGCGCGCCCGTGGGTCAGGAGCCGGAAGCCGACGAGCAGCGCGGCGACGCCGATGAGCGCGACGACGAGCCCCCACGGGATCACGGCGTCGCCGATGACGAGCACCTGCCGGTGGCCGACCGTCGCGACGGTGCCGTAGACGGCGCCGACGAGCGCGGCGACGAGGAGCGTGCCGACGCGGCCGGCGAGGGAGGTGGCCATGCGCCGAGTCTACCGGGGAGGCTCGCCGCCGATGCCGCCCGCCCGCCGCGCCCGACCGCCCGGTCGCCACTGCGGGCGGCCCCCGCTCCGCCGCCGTCGCGAGCCGGCCCGATGCCGTAGCGTGGACCGCACGCGACCGACGCACGAGAGGATCGACGATGACCGACGCCCCGACCGCGACCCCCGACGACGCTCCCGAGGTGCGCGTCGAGCGCGACGGCGACCTCGCGGTCGTGACGATCGACCGGCCGAAGGCGCTCAACGCCCTCTCCCCCGCCGTGCTCGCGGCACTCGAGTCGGCCTTCACCGGACTCGCGGCAGACGTCGCCGCCGACGGCACGTCCGTGCGCGGCGTGCTGCTCACCGGCGCAGGCGGCCGGGCGTTCATCGCGGGCGCCGACATCAGGGCGATGTCGGGACTCACTCCCGAGGAGGGCGAGGAGGCCGCGCGCGCCGGCCATCGGGTCGCGGCGGCGATCGAGGCCCTGCCCGTGCCGGTCATCGCCTGCGTCGACGGCTTCGCGCTCGGCGGCGGGCTCGAGATGGCGCTCGCCTGCGACCTCATCTATGCGACGGATGCCTCGGCCTTCGGCCAGCCCGAGGTGCACCTGGGTCTCATCCCGGGCTTCGGCGGTACGGTGCGGCTGCCCCGCGCGGTCGGCCTGGCCCTCGCGAAGGAGCTGATCTACACCGGCCGGCGCATCGGCATCGACGACGCCGTCGCCGCCGGACTCGTCGCCCGCCGGTTCGCCGACCGCGAGTCGATGTTCGCCGGCGCGCGCGAGACCATCGCCCTCGTCGCGCAGAACGCCGCACCCGCGGTGGGGCTCGCCAAGCGCGTGCTCGTCGCCGCGACGGGCACGCCGACCGCGACGGCCACCGAGCTCGAGATCGCCGGGTTCGGCGACGCGTTCCGCACCGACGACATGCGTGAGGGCGTCGCCGCGTTCATGGAGAAGCGCGAGCCGCGGTTCACGGGCGCGTAGGCGCGATCATCCGATGTGCGCGGCGAGCCAGGCGAACCCGTCGAAACGCACGCCGTCGGTGCCGAACATCTCGAGGTGCAGGTGCGGGCCGGTCGACTGGCCGGTCGTGCCGACGACGCCGAGCTGCTGACCCGCGGTCACGCGCTGACCGACCGAGACGGCGATCGAGCCGTACTGCATGTGCGCGTACGAGCTCGTGATGAGCTCGCCGCCGATGTTGTGCTCGACCTCGACGTTGACGCCGAGTCCGCCGCCGTTCTCGGTCGCCTTCACGACGACGCCGTCGGCGATCGACATGACCGGCGTGCCGTTGCCCGGCGTGAAGTCGACCCCGTCGTGGAAGGTGGAGCAGCCCGCACAGGGGGCGTCGCGCGGCCCGTACCCGCCGCTGCGGCGGTCGGGGCTCTGCACCGGCCAGACGACGGCATCGGACTCGATGATCGACACCGAGCCGAGCCCGGCGACCTGGGCGACGACGGGCGGCGGCGCCTTGACGACGTCGTACGACTCGGCCGCGAGTTCGGCCTCGACGGCGTCGGCGCCGACCTCGACGTGCTGCGGCGTGAAGGTCACGGTGTCCTCCACGGGCGCGTACACCGAGGCGCGGGCCTCGGCGTCGGTGGCCGTCACGGCGAGTGCGGGCACGCTCGTCGCGACGAGCATGGCGCCGACGAAGCCCATCGCGAGGGTCGAGAGCGCCTGGCGGGCGGACGGCGTGCGTCGTGCCGGTCGGGTGCGGGCAGGGGCGGGGATGGCCGCGCGGCGGCCGTGCTGGGGGGAAGTCATCACGCGTTACGTATCGAGGGGGTCGGGTTTCGTGGCAGAAACGGAAAACGTCTCGATGTCGAGACGATCTCAAGAACCGTACGCAGCGATTCTGGGAGAAACCTCCGATGCGCATGCAGAGAACCCGTGCGTGGTGATCACGCTCTCTCCCCGTGGGGTCGCGGAGACGACGACGCGGATGCCGCGGGGTCGACCCCGCGGCATCCGCGTCGTGTACTGCCGAGCGGTGCTCAGCCCTGCTTCTTGAGCCGCGACGCCGCGCGGGCGCGCGCCGTGGCGTCGAGCTCGACCTTGCGGATGCGAACCTTCTCGGGGGTGACCTCGACGCACTCGTCCTCGCGGGCGAACTCGAGGCACTCCTCGAGCGTCAGCTGGCGCGACGGGGTCATCGACTCGAAGGTGTCGGCCGTCGACGAACGCATGTTCGTGAGCTTCTTCTCCTTCGTGATGTTGACGTCCATGTCGTCGGCGCGCGAGTTCTCGCCGATGACCATGCCCTCGTAGACCTCTTCGGTCGGGTTCACGAAGAAGGTCATGCGCTCCTGCAGCGCGATGATCGCGAACGGCGTCACGACGCCGGCGCGGTCGGCGACGATCGAGCCGTTGTTGCGGGTCGTGATCGCGCCCGCCCACTCGTCGTAGCCGTGCGAGATCGCGTTCGCGATGCCCGTGCCGCGCGTGATCGTCATGAACTCGGTGCGGAACCCGATGAGACCGCGGCTCGGCACGATGAACTCCATGCGCACCCAGCCCGTACCGTGGTTCGACATGTTGTCCATGCGGCCCTTGCGGGCGGCGAGCAGCTGCGTGATCGCGCCGAGGTACTCCTCGGGGGCGTCGATCGTGAGGTGCTCGTACGGCTCGTGCGTCTTGCCGTCGACCTGCTTCGTGACCACCTGCGGCTTGCCGACGGTGAGCTCGTAGCCCTCGCGGCGCATCTGCTCGACGAGGATCGCGAGCGCGAGCTCGCCGCGGCCCTGCACCTCCCACGCGTCGGGGCGGCCGATGTCCTCGACCCTGAGCGACACGTTGCCGATGAGCTCGCGGTCGAGGCGGTCCTTGACCATGCGCGCGGTGAGCTTGTGCCCCTTGACCTTGCCGACGATGGGCGAGGTGTTCGTGCCGATCGTCATCGAGATGGCGGGGTCGTCGACGTGGATCGCCGGCAGCGGACGCACGTCCTCGGGGTCGGCGAGGGTCTCGCCGATCGTGATGTCCTCGATGCCGGCGACGGCGATGATGTCGCCGGGGCCGGCCTCTTCGGCCGGGAAGCGCTCGAGCGCCTTCGTCTTCAGGAGCTCGGTGATGCGCACGTTCGAGTGCGTGCCGTCGTGGCGCACCCAGGCGACCGTCTGGCCCTTCTTGATCGTGCCGTTGAAGACGCGCAGCAGCGCGAGGCGGCCGAGGAACGGCGACGCGTCGAGGTTCGTGACCCAGGCCTGCAGCGGGGCCTCATCGTCGTACGACGGCGCGGGCACGTGCTCGAGGATCGCGCCGAACAGCGGCTCGAGGTCGTCGTTGTCGGGCAGGGCGCCGTTGTCGGGCCGGTTGAGCGAGGCGCGGCCGGCCTTGCCCGAGGCGTACACGACGGGCACGTCGAGGAGCGCGTCCACGTCGAGGTCGGGCACGTCGTCGACGAGGTCGGAGGCGAGACCGAGCAGCAGGTCGTGGCTCTCCTCCTCGACCTCCTCGATGCGGGCGTCGGGACGGTCGGTCTTGTTGACGAGCAGGATGACCGGCAGGCGCGCCTCGAGCGCCTTGCGCAGCACGAAGCGGGTCTGCGGCAGCGGGCCCTCGCTCGAGTCGACGAGCAGCACGACGCCGTCAACCATCGAGAGGCCGCGCTCGACCTCGCCGCCGAAGTCGGCGTGGCCCGGGGTGTCGATCACGTTGATCGTGACGGGACCGTCGGTCGCGTGCACGCCGTTGTACTCCACCGCGGTGTTCTTCGCGAGGATCGTGATGCCCTTCTCGCGCTCGAGCTCGTTCGAGTCCATCGCGCGGTCGTCGACGTGGGCGTGCTCGGCGAACGAGTGGGTCTGCTTGAGCATCGCGTCGACGAGCGTCGTCTTGCCGTGGTCGACGTGCGCGACGATCGCGACGTTGCGCAGGGAGTTGCGGGTGGCCTTCGCCATGGATTTCGTCCTCGCGGTGAGGCATCCGCCGGTCTCGGCCGGCCGGCCCGGAAACGGGCTCGCCCGGGCCGCGCGGATGCGCTGGATGGGAGTCTGTGGGAGCGCGGACGACCGTGGATCGACGGTTCGCGCCATGTCAGCCTACCGTGCGCAGCCGTGTGAATGCCGAACGCCCGGCATCCGAGGTCGGATGCCGGGCGTTCGAGCGCTTTCAGGGCGGTGCGGATGCCGCGTGGCGGCCTTACGCTCCCAGCTCGATGTTCGCGCCGGGGATGGCGGCGAGCAGGTCGCGCGTGTACTGCTCCTTCGGGTTGCCGAAGACCTCGTCGGTCGTCGCGGCCTCGACGATGCGACCCTTCTGCATCACGCTGACGTGGTCGGCGATGACGCGCACGACCGCGAGGTCGTGGGTGATGAAGAGGTACGTGAGGTTGAGCTCGGACTGGAGCTCCGCGAGGAGGCGGAGGATCTGCGCCTGCACGAGCACGTCGAGCGCCGAGACCGCCTCGTCGAGGATCACGATCTCGGGCTTCAGCGCGAGTGCGCGCGCGATGGCGATGCGCTGGCGCTGGCCGCCCGACAGCTCGTTCGGGTACCGGCTCACGAGCGTGCGCGGCAGCGCGACCTGGTCGAGCAGCTCGAAGACGCGCTCGCGGCGCGACTTCGCCGTGCCGACCTTGTGCGTCTGCAGCGGCTCGGCGATCGTGTTGCCGATGTTGCGCAGCGGGTTCAGCGAACCGTACGGGTCCTGGAAGACCGGCTGCATGCGGCTGCGGAGCTCGAAGAGCTCCTTGCCCTTCGTCGCGGCGAGGTCCCTTCCGCCGACCACGATCTTGCCGCTCGTCGCCTCTTCGAGCTTCAGCAGCATCTTCGCGACGGTCGACTTGCCCGAGCCCGACTCGCCCACGAGCGCCATGGTGGTGCCCTTGGGGATCTGGAACGAGACGCCGTCGACCGCGGTGAAGTCACCGGAGCCGCGGATCTTGAACACCTTGGTGAGGTTCTCGACCACGATCGCCGGCGGCTGCGCGGCAGCGGCCTCGAGGGCCTCCGCGCGCGCCTCGGCGGTCGCGATGAGGTCGATCGCCTCGCCCGCCGCCGACGACGCGTCGCTCGCGATGGCCGTCTCGGCCGCCGAGATGCTGCCGGTCGCCTGGATTCGACGCGAGGCGAGGCTCGGCGCCGCGGCGACGAGGCGCTGCGTGTACGGGTGCTGCGGGTTCTGCAGGATCTCGCGCGACGGGCCCGCCTCGACGACCTGGCCCTTGTACATGACGAGCAGCTGCTCGGCACGCTCGGCCGCGAGGCCGAGGTCGTGCGTGATGAACAGCAGGGTCGTGCCGAGCTCGCGGGTCAGCGACTCGAGGTGGTCGAGGATGACGCGCTGCACCGTGACGTCGAGCGCCGAGGTGGGCTCGTCGGCGATGAGCAGCTGCGGGTTCGCCGCGAGGCCCATGCCGATGAGCACGCGCTGGCGCATGCCGCCCGAGAACTGGTGCGGGTACTGCTTGAGGCGCCGGTCGGCGTCTTGCAGGCCGGCCTCCTTCAGCACCTGGATCGCGCGGGCCTTGACCTCCTTGCGGCCGCTGGCGATGCCGTTCGCACGGATCGCCTCCTCGACCTGGAAGCCGATCGACCACACGGGGTTCAGGTTCGACATCGGGTCCTGGGGGACGAAGCCGATCTTGCGACCGCGGATCTGCTCCATCTCCTTCTGCGAGGCCTTGGCGAGGTCTTCGCCGTCGAGCAGGATCTGCCCGCCGGCGATGTGACCCGTGCCGGGCAGCAGGTTGATGATCGCGTGGGCGGTCGTCGACTTGCCCGAGCCCGATTCGCCCACGATCGCGAGGCTCGAGCCCCGGTCGAGGTTGAAGCTCACACCGCGCACGGCCTCGACGACGCCGTTCTGGGTGCGGAAAGCGACCTTGAGGTCTTTGACTTGCAGCAGGGGGGTGCTCATCGCTGTGCCCTCGCCTTCGGGTCGAGTGCGTCTCGCACGACTTCACCGAGCATGATGAACGAGAACACGGTCAGGGAAAGCGCGATCGACGGGTAGATCAGCACCTGCGGAGCGGTGCGGAGCGTCGTCTGCGCCTGGGCGATGTCGTTGCCCCAGGACATGATGTTCGTCGGCAGGCCGACACCGAGGAACGACAGGGTCGCCTCGGCGACGATCGCACCGGCGAGCGAGATCGTCGCGATGACGATCACGGGGGCGATCGAGTTCGGCACGACGTGGGCCCAGAGGATCTTGAACCGCGAGACGCCGATCGCCGTGGCGGCGGTGACGAAGTCGGAGTTCTTGACCCGCAGGATCTCGGACCTCAGCACGCGGGCTGTCGCCGGCCACGCGAAGATACCGATCGCGAGCGAGATGACCCACACGTTGCGGTAGTTCGCGAGCACCGACATGATCACGACGGCCGCGAGGATGTAGGGGATCGAGAAGAAGATGTCGCCGACGCGCGAGAGGATGCCGTCGGTCCATCCGCCGTAGTAGCCCGCGAAGGCGCCGAAGATCACGCCGAGGGTGAACACGAGGATCGTCACGATGATGCCGACCGACAGCGAGGTGCCGGCGCCGTGCACGATTCGCGACCACACGTCGCAACCCTGGCGGGTGAACCCGAGCGGGTGCCCGGCCTCGGGCGCGCCGTTGCTGTTGGCGAGCTGGCAGCCGTGGCTCGGGTCGACCGAGGTGAACAGGCCGGGGAACAGCGCGATGAACACGATGATGAGGATCAGCACGGAGGAGATCCAGAACATCGGTCGGCGACGCAGGTCGGCCCACGCGTCGATCCAGAGGTTCGACGGCTTGCCCTCGGTCTTGACCGAGTCGATGGCGCTGAGCGGCGTCTCCTCCAGCGGGGCGACGTAGTGCTCGATGGGGAGCTTCGATGAAGACTGGTCAGGCATAGCGGATCCTCGGGTCGAGCACGGCGTAGAGAAGGTCGATGAGGAGGTTCACGATGAGGTACAGGAGCACCATGATCGTGACGAAGGACACGACGGTGGGCCCTTCTCCTCGGATGACCGCCTGGTAGAGCGTGCGGCCCACACCCGGCACGTTGAAGATGCCCTCCGTGACCGTCGCGCCGACGAGCAGCGTGCCGAAGTCGGTGCCGAGGTAGGTGACGACCGGGATCAGCGAGTTGCGCAGGATGTGCACGGGCACGATGCGACGACCCGAGAGGCCCTTGCTGTACGCGGTGCGCACGAAGTCGAGCCCCTGCGTCTCGATGACCGACGAGCGCGTCAGTCGCGAGATCTGCGCGAAGCTGATCGTCGCCAGCACGATGGCGGGCAGGATCAGGTCTTCGGTCGGAGCGCCGGCGCCCACCGTCGGGCTGAACCAGCCCCACTGGATGCCCATGAAGTACTGCGCGACGAAGCCGAGCACGAAGATCGGCAGCGAGATGAGCACGAGGCTCACGCCGAGGCCGGTCGCGTCGAAGATGCCGCCCTTGCGCAGACCGCTGATGAGGCCGACGGCGATGCCGGCGACCATCTCGAAGAAGATCGCGAGGAGCGCCAGGCGGATCGTCACGGGGAAGGTGCGCGCCAGGACTTCGCTGACCGGCTGTCCCGAGTAGGTGACGCCGAAGTCACCCTGGAAGATGCCGGCGAGGTAGTAGAAGTACTGCACGATGAACGGTTCGTTCAGGTGGTACTGCTCGCGGAGCTGTTCGATCACACCGGGCGCCGGTGGCCGGTCGCCGAAGAGCGCCGCGATCGGGTCTCCTGGCATGGAGAAGACCATGAAGTAGATGAGGAAGGTGGCTCCGAGGAGCACGGGGATGATTTGGAGGAGTCGCTTTCCGGTGTACCAGAGCATCAGCGCTCCTCAGTGTCTAGTGCTGAGAGCATTTTGGGCCGCAATCACAGAGTTGTTCGGATATCAGCATGATGTCCGGGGCGGCGACGCCCCGGACATCATGCTAGACGGGATTATAGACGAGGTGTCGTCTTAACCCTGCGCCTTGGTGATCTCGTGGTACAGCGGAACCGAGTCCCAGCCGAACTCCACGTTGTCGACCGTGTCGGCCGAAACGCCGGTCACGTTCGAGTACCACAGCGGGATGGCGGGCAGGTCCTGCAGGAGGACCTCTTCAGCCTTCTGGTAGGTCGCCGTGGCGTCCTCGGGCGTCGCGGCGGTGGCGCCCTCCTTCAGGAGACCGTCGAACTCCTCGCTCGAGTAGCCCTCGTAGTTCGACCCGGCACCGGTCTGGTACAGCGGCGCCAGGAAGTTGTACATCGAGGGGTAGTCGCCCTGCCAGCCGGCGCGCGTGCCACCGGTCAGCTTCTTGTTCTCGCGGTCGTCGAGGGCCGCGGCGAACGTCGGGTACGGCTTGCCCACGGCCTGGATGCCGAGGGTGTTGGAGATCGAGTTCACGACCGCGTCGACCCAGGCCTGGTGGCCGCCGTCGGCGTTGTACGCGATGTCGAAGACCGTCTCGCCGTAGGGCGAGATCTTGTCGGCCTCGGCCCAGAGCTTCTTGGCCTCCTCCGGGTTGTACTGGAGCACGTCGGCGCCCTCGAGGCTGTCCGACCAGCCCGCGATGACCGGCGAGGTGAAGTCGCTGGCCGGGGTGCGGGTGCCCTGGAAGATCACGTCGGTGATCTCGTCGCGGTTGATCGCCATCGAGATGGCGGCGCGACGGAGCTTGCCCTCGTCACCGCTCCAGTGCTCGAGGTAGTACGGCATGTTGAAGCCCTGGAAGATGGCAGCCGGCTGGTTGACCGCACGGTCGCCGAACTCGTCCTCGTAGGTCGCGAACGCCGAGTCGGGCACAGCGTCGAGCACGTCGAGGTTGCCGGCCTGCACGTCGGCGTAGGCCGCGTCCTGCGAGGCGTAGAAGACGATCGTCAGACCGCCGTTCTTGGCCTTGCGAACACCGTCGTAGTCGGGGTTCGTGACGAGCTTGATGTTCTCCTCGTGGGTCCAGGCGTCGTCACCGTCGAGCATGTACGGACCGTTGCCGATCGGGTGCTCGCCGAAGGCCTCCATGTCGTCGAACGCCGACGCGGGGAGCGGGTAGTAGGCCGAGTAGCCGAGGCGCAGCGGCCAGTCGGCCTCGGGCGCGACGAGGTCGACCGTGAAGGTCTTGTCGTCGACGACCTTGAGGCCGGTCAGCTCCGAGTCCTCGGTGTAGCTGAAGCCCTGGATGTCGTCGAAGAAGTACGAAGCGCTCTGCGCGTTGCTGAACTTCGCGCCGTAGTTCCAGGCGTCGACGAACGACTGCGCGGTGACGTCGGTGCCGTCGGTGAACTTCAGGCCGTCCTTCAGGGTGACGGTCCAGTGCTGCTTGTCGTCGGACTCGATCGACTCGGCGGCGTCGTTCTCGATCTCGCCCTCAGCCGTGTACGACACGAGGCCCGAGAAGATCGAGGTGACGATCTTGCCGCCACCGGTCTCGGTGGTGTTCGTCGGGATCAGCGGGTTCTGGGGCTCGGAGCCGTTCGTCGTGATGATCGCGGTCGGGTCGCCGGCGGCCTCGGTGGACTCGCCCCCGCCGCCGCTCGTGCAGCCGGTGAGCACCAGTGCGCCGGCAGCAGCAAGAGCAATGGCGGCAGCGCCGATTCTCTTGTTCTTCAATGTTCCTCCTGTGAGATGTGCGCGGAACGGCACGGCTCTTGGCCGGGCTGTGCGCTTCGTGGTGCCAGACTACGAATCGTTCCCTGAGATGCAAAGTCGAGACGGAAACCGTTACCGAGGCGCAACCTAGCGACCGGGGAGGCGGCATATTCCGCCACGATCACGCACGATCGTTGCGCGACGACCGCCCGTGCGATGATTACGGCATGTCGGATGCACGACCACTGCACAGCCCGCATGCAGGCGAACCCAAGGTTCGTGGTCTCCGCGCCCGTTGGGCGTTCCGTCTGCGGGTCGAGATCGCGATCGTGCTCGGGCTCTCGCTCGGGGCGTCAGCGGTCTACTCGATCGTGTCGATCGTCGCCCGCATGACCGACGAGACCCCCCTCGCGAAGCAGTCGGCCGCCATCAACCAGTCGCGTTCGAGCCGCGAGTGGCTCGACTTCACGTACCAGTTCCTCGACGTGTTCTTCGGGCTGTTCGTCGTCGCGCTCGCGCTGTACCTGCTGTGGCAGCCGACCCGCAGCGGGTTCCGCCGGATCGGCTTCGACCTCACGCGGCCCGGGCGGGACGCGGCATCCGGTCTCGCGCTCGTGCTCGTGATCGGCGTGCCCGGCCTCGCGCTCTACGCCCTCGGCCGGGCGGCGGGCATCACCGTCACGGTCGTGCCGTCACCGCTCGACACGCACTGGTGGACGGTGCCCATCCTCGTGCTGGCCGCCCTCAAGGCCGCGCTCACCGAGGAGGTCATCGTCGTCGGCTACCTGTTCACGAGGCTGCGCGAACTCGGCGTCGGCCCGTGGGCGACGATCGTCTCGAGCGCGCTCCTGCGCGGCACGTACCACCTCTACCAGGGCTTCGGCCCGTTCGCGGGCAACGTCGCGATGGGCATCGTGTTCGGCTGGTGCTACACGCGCTGGGGACGCACGATGCCGCTCGTCGTCGCGCACTGGGTGCTCGACATGGCGTCGTTCATCGGGTATCCCCTGGCGGTCGCGTGGTGGCCGGGGCTCTTCGCTCCGCCCGCCTGAGCACCGGGCGCGCGCCGTGTGCGCGACGCCGCGTGACGATCAGGGCGCGGATGCCTCCGGCGAGCCGCCTGCGCGCCGCTGCGCGCCTCGGGGCGAGGTGCCGGCCCGTCGGGCCGGGAGGCGCCTCGGCGACGACGACGGGCGCGTCGACGACGGCCTCCGCCCGCTGCGTCGTCCGCTCGCGCGGCGACGGCGTCGACTCGGACTCGAGGTCGCCGGACAGGCTCATGCGACGGGACGGCGTGCACACGACGCCGAGGTAGCCGCCGCGCGCGTAGTCCATCACGTCCTGCGCATGACGCATGGCCTCCGCCGACTCGCCGACGCTGCCGCGGCGACGGATGCGCTGTTCGATTCCGGCCGTGTCGGCCGTCGCGACGCTCACGATGACGAAGGTCGCGATGATCGCGATGCCTGCGATGACGTCGATGCCCGGCATGCCGCACCTCCCCGTGCGAGTCCTTCGCGGGCCGCCCGAAACGAGAGGTCCGAGAGATTCTCAGTGTACTCCCGGGGCCCGCGTTCGGGAGGGCACTGATCCGCCGGGTCGCGCTGCCGACGAGCATGGGCGAACGCCCCGGCACGGGGCTCCCGCCGGCGCAGCCGGCCCGAGAGAGGAACCGAGAACCATGAGCATCGCCGCAGCCTTCGCCGCCGGCCGCCTCGCCGCCCGCGCGACCGACCGTCGCCACGGGGCGACCGAGGCCGAGGTGCGAGCCGCCGAGCGGCGCGTCGCCGCACGACGCGCCGCCGCCGCGCCGTCCGCCCGCGCGGGGCGCGAACTCACGGAGCGCGGTCGCCACCTGGCGCCGCGCCCCGCGTGAGCACGGCTCAGCCGCTGATCTTGTCGCCCGCCGGGCTCAGCACCCACCAGACGCCGCCGACGCCCTGGCCGTTCACGTCACCCGCGGCGCCGTCGCCCGCGTACGTGTAGAGCGGCCACCCGTTCAGCGTCACCTGCGTGGAGCCGTCGACACCCGTGATGGTGCCGACCTCGCCCGTGACGCCCTCGACCTCGGGCGTCGCCGAGTCGGTCGTCACCGCCGGCCAGTTCGTCGCGCACTGCCCTTCGCAGCTGCTCGAGTCACCGCCCTGCGTGTCGGTGTCGAACATGTAGACGGTCATGCCCTTCCCGTCGACGACGATCTCGCCGAGCGAGGAGTCGGCGGTCGCGAGCGCGGCCCCCGACGAGGCCGCCCCGGTGTCGGGCGCCTCCGTCTCGGTCTGGGCCGGAGTGGCGTCGCCGCCGTACATCGACCCGCCCGAGTCGGAGCCCGAACCCGTGCATCCGGCCAGGGCGGCGACGAGGCCGACGGCGGCGATTGCGGTCACGATGCGCAGTTCCATGCGGAGTCCCTCTCTCATCCGATCGGCCGCTGACGCGGCTCTCCCCTGAGCACGAGACGGAGCCGGGAACGGTTCACCACGGCGCCGTCCGCGCTCGCGCACCGGCGCACTCGAGCGCCGGCCGCACTCGAGCACCGGCCGCACTCGAGCGCCGGGCTCACTCGACGGCGCCGCGCATGAGCACGTCGCCGCTCCCGATCGCCCGGATCTCGAGCGAGGCGATCTCGTCGAGGTCGAGCGCGGCGCCCGCCGACAGCCGGGCGTCGGCACCCGGGCTCGCCTGCCAGCTCGAGACGTCGGCCCGTTCGCCGTCGCGGCCGACGACGACGAGGGCGTACGGCCAGCGATCGGTCGAACCGCCCGACGCCTCGGTCTCCGCGTAGCGGCAGTCGAGCTCGATCCTCGTGCCCCACGCGACCTGCGTGAGCTTCGCCGTCGCGACGAGCGGAACCTCGGCGACGGGTTCGAACGCGACCGACTCCGACGGGGCCGGTGCGCGGGTGAGGGCGACCGGAACCGCGATCGCCGCGACGAGCACGACGGCCGCGGCCGCCGACGCGAGCCACCACGTGCGGGCGCGGCGGCGCCGCCTGCGGCGGTCCTCGAGCCGGACGACGTCGAGGAGGTCGTCGCGGGGGCCGGATGCCGCGAGGCCGCCGGGGCCGTCGTCGAGCAGCGCCCCGGCCCGGTCGGGCGAGAGGCGTGCGAGCAGACCCGGCATCGGCGCGAGCTCGGCGACCGCTCGCCGGCATTGCTCGCACGACTCGAGGTGCTGCTCGTACTCGGCGCGCTCGGCGGGCGAGAGCGCGCCGAGCACGTACGCGGAGTCCCAGTCCGCGAAGCGCTCGTGATCCGGGTTCATCGCGTCACCCCCTTCTCCTGCAGCGCGAGGCGCAGCGCCCGAAGCCCGTAGTGCAGGCGGGACTTCACCGTACCCTCCGGGATGCCGAGGCGCCGGGCGACCTCGGCCACGCTGCATCCGCCGTAGTACGCGTGCACGATGACCGCCCGGTGCTCGAGCGACAGGGTCACGAGGGCCTCCTCGATCAGGAGGCTCTCGAACAGTGCGTCGGTCGCATCGCGCCCCGTCGGCTCCGGCGTCTCGGGAGCCTCGGCGACGCCGACCTCGTGTCGGCGTCGTGCGCTGCGCGCCTCGTCGATGACGAGGTTGCGGGCGACCGTGATCATCCACGACCTGGTCGACGCCGGCTCCTGGGCGAGGATGCGGGGCGTCCGCCAGGCGCGCAGCAGCGTCTCCTGCACGATGTCGTCGGCGCCGGCGGCGTCGCCCGTGAGATGCACGACGTAGCGCCACACCGACGGCCCGTGCGCCTCGTAGAGCGCGACCAGCCGGTGGTCGTCGTCGAGCGGGTCCTCGCCGGGTCGCATCCGTCACCTCCTGCCTGCTGCAGGAAGAACGAGACCGCGCACCGATCGGTTCACCGCGCGCACCGATGAACCCGTCGGCCGCGCACGACGTGTTCTCGGCATGGATCCCACCGCCGTCGCACCGCTCGCCGCACCCGTCGCCGCCGACGACCTCATCCAGGTCGCCGGCCTCCCGCTGCATCCGCTCGTCGTGCACGCGGTGGTGGTGCTCACCCCGCTCACGGTACTCGCACTGCTGCTCGGCACGTTCTGGCCGCAGGCCAGGCGCCGCCTCGGCGTCGTCACCGCGATCGGCGCGGCGATCGTGCTCGTACTCGTGCCGATCACCGTGCTCGCGGGACGCTCGCTCGCGGCTCGGCTCGGCCCGATCCCCGCGGTCGCCCGGCACCAGCAGTTCGGCGAGATGCTGCTGCCGTGGGCGATCGCGCTGTTCGTCGTCGCCGCGGGCCAGTGGGCCTGGTTCCGCTTCGCGGACGAACGCGTGCGGCGGGACTCGCCCGGCGCCGCACGCGCGGTGCGCATCGCACTCGCCGCGGCATCCGTGATCGTGGGCGTCGGCACGCTCGTGCTGCTCGTGCTGATCGGCGACTCGGGAGCCCGCGCCGTCTGGGGCGGGCTCACGAGCTGACCGATTCTCACTCGCGCGCGTGCGCGCGCGAGCGCTGCACCCGCGCGGATGCAGCGGGTGCAGCGCTTGATGCGGCGCTTAGGCGAAGGCCTCCACCGGCGGGCAGGCGCACACGAGGTTGCGGTCGCCGTACGCCTGGTCGATGCGGCGCACCGGAGCCCAGTACTTGTTGCGCGCGAGCGAACGCACCGGGTACACGGCCTGCTCGCGGGTGTACGGGTGGGTCCACTCCCCCGCGATCGCCGACTCGGCGGTGTGCGGGGCGCCCCGCAGCGGGTTGTCGTCGGCCGGCCACTCGCCTCGGCCGACCGCGTCGGCCTCGGCCTTGATCGCGACCATCGCCTCGACGAAGCGCTCGAGCTCGGCCAGGTCCTCCGACTCGGTGGGCTCGACCATGAGCGTGCCCGCGACCGGGAACGACATGGTCGGCGCGTGGAAGCCGTAGTCGATGAGGCGCTTCGCGACGTCGTCGACCGTGACGCCGGTCTCGGCCGTGAGCGGACGCAGGTCGAGGATGCACTCGTGCGCCACGAGCCCGTTCTCGCCCGTGTACAGCACGGGGAAGTGCTCGCGCAGGCGCGACGCGACGAAGTTCGCCGCGAGCACCGCCGAGGCGGTCGCCTGCTTGAGGCCCTCCGAGCCCATCATGCGCACGTAGGCCCACGAGATCGGCAGGATCGACGGGCTGCCGTACGGCGCGGCGGAGACCGGTCCGCCGCCGTGCACGAAGCCGCCGGCGTGGTCGGCGCGCTGGGCCATCGGGTGGCCGGGCAGGTACGGCGCGAGGTGCGCCTTCGCCGCGACCGGACCGACGCCGGGGCCGCCGCCGCCGTGCGGGATGCAGAACGTCTTGTGCAGGTTGAGGTGCGAGACGTCGCCGCCGAAGTCGCCGAACCGCGAGTAGCCGAGCAGGGCGTTGAGGTTCGCGCCGTCGACGTAGACCTGGCCACCGGCATCGTGCACCGCCTGGGTGATCGACTTGACCTCGTGCTCGTAGACGCCGTGGGTCGACGGGTACGTGATCATGAGGGCGGCGATGGATGCCGCGTGCTCGGCGATCTTCGCGCGCAGGTCGTCGAGGTCGACGTTGCCGAGCTCGTCGGTCGCGACGACGACGACGCGCATGCCGGCGAGCACGGCCGAGGCCGCGTTCGTGCCGTGCGCGCTCGACGGGATGAGGCACACGTCGCGCTCGCCCTCGCCGTTCGCGCGGTGGTAGCCGCGGATCGCGAGCAGCCCCGCGAGCTCGCCCTGGCTGCCGGCGTTCGGCTGCAGCGAGACGGTGTCGTACCCGGTGACCTCGGCGAGCCACGACTCGAGCTGCTCGACGAGCCCGAGCGAGCCGACGACGTCGGCCTCGGGCGCGAACGGGTGCAGGTTCGCGAATGCGGGCCAGGTGACGGCCTGCATCTCGGTGGCGGCGTTGAGCTTCATCGTGCACGAGCCGAGCGGGATCATGCCGCGGTCGAGCGCGTAGTCGCGGTCGGCGAGCAGCTTGAGGTAGCGCATCATCTGCGTCTCGGAGTGGTGCGTGTTGAACACGGGGTGCTCGAGGTACGGCGACGTGCGCCGCAGCGCCTCGGGGATCGCCGTCTCGCTCGGCACGCGCTCGGCGGCCGCGTCGGTCGTCGGACGCTCGTCGGGACCGCCGAAGGCGCGTGCGACGAGGTGCAGGTCGGCGAGGGTCGTCGTCTCGTCGACGGAGACGTACACCGTCGCCTCGTCGGCCTCCCAGAGCAGCACGCCGAGGTCGCGACCCCGGTCGACGACGTTCTTCGCGAGTCCGGGCACGTGCACGGCGAGCGTGTCGAAGTACGCGTCGTGCGCGACGTGCTGGCCCAGCTCCTCGAGCCAGCCCGCGAGCAGCCTCGCCTTGGCGGCGGTCTGGGTCGCGATCGCCCGGATGCCGCGCGGCCCGTGGTACACCGCGTACATCGACGCCATCACGGCGAGCAGCACCTGCGCGGTGCAGATGTTCGACGTGGCCTTCTCGCGGCGGATGTGCTGCTCGCGCGCCTGCAGGCTGAGCCGGTACGCGGGGTGGCCCGCGGCGTCCTGCGAGACGCCGACGAGGCGGCCCGGCATCTGCCGCTCGAGGCCCTTGCGCACCGCCATGTAGCCGGCGTGCGGACCGCCGAAGCCCATCGGCACGCCGAAACGCTGCGAGGTGCCCACCGCGACGTCGGCGCCGAGCTCGCCCGGGCTCGTGATGAGCGCGAGCGCGAGCAGGTCGGCGGCGACCACGGCGAGCGCGCCCTGCGCCTTCGACGCGGCGATGACGTCCGCCGGGTTCCAGACGCGCCCCGAGGCGCTCGGGTACTGCACGAAGATGCCGAAGTGCTCGCCGAGGGCGGAGACGTCCGTGCCCTCGGAGAGCTCGACCTCGAGGAGCTCGATGCCGACCGCCTCGGCGCGCGAGACGAGCAGCGCCTTCGTCTGCGGCAGCGCGTCGGCGTCGACGACGAAGCGGTTCGACGTCGACTTCGAGCCGCGGCGCGCGAGCAGCATGGCCTCGACGACCGCGGTGCCCTCGTCGAGCATCGACGCGTTGGCGATGTCGAGGCCGGTGAGGTTCTCGACCATCGTCTGGAAGTTGATGAGCGCCTCGAGGCGGCCCTGGCTGATCTCGGGCTGGTACGGCGTGTAGGCCGTGTACCAGCTCGGGTTCTCGAGCACGTTGCGCTGGATCACCGCGGGCGTCACCGTGCCGTAGTAGCCGAGGCCGATCATGGGCGTGCGCACGGTGTTCTGGCCGGCGAGCGCCGCGAGCTCGGCGAGCGCGTCGCGCTCGGTCGCCGCGGCCGGGATGGCCGAGTTCAGGACCTCGCCCATGCGGATCGACGACGGCACCGCCGCCGACATGAGCGCGTCGAGCGAGTCGTAGCCGAGCTCGGCGAGCATGAGCGAGTGGTCGCTCGGAGTGGTGCCGATGTGGCGGCGCCCGAAGGCGTCGAGATCGAAGGCCGACGAAGGCGAAGTCATCCGGGTGGTTCCTTACTCTCCGGTGAGGGCGACGTACTCGTCGCGGGTGAGCAGCTTCGGCAGGTCGCCGACCTTGACCTTGACGAGCCAGCCCTCGCCGAACGGGTCGCTGTTGACGAGCTCGGGCGCGTCGATGACGGCCTGGTTCGCCTCGACGACCTCGCCGTTCACCGGCGCGAACAGCTCACCGACCGACTTCGTCGACTCGATCTCGCCGACGACGGTGCCCTCGGTGATCGCGGTGCCGGCCGACGGCAGGTCGACGTAGACGACGTCGCCGAGCTTCTCGGCGGCGTAGTCGGTGATGCCGATCGTCGCGACGTCGCCGTCGACGACGACCCACTCGTGCTCTTCGGTGTACTGGAGGGCGTTGAGGTCGGTCATGGGGTGCTCCTTGTGGTGTCGGATGACTCGGGGTTGCGCCGCACGCCCACTCGGGCCGGCGGCGCCGGGATCAGGACGCGCGCTTGTAGAACGGCAGCGCGACGACGGTGGCGGGGATGCGCGTTCCGCGCACGTCGACGAAGAGGCCGGTGCCCTGCTCGCTCGAGGCGGGGTCGACGAAGGCCATCGCGACGGGGTGGCCGAGCGTCGGCGACAGCGCGCCGCTCGTGACGACGCCGACGCGGGTCGCGTCGGGCCCGGCTCCGTCGTAGACCTCGTAGTCGGCGCGGGCGGCACGGCGACCCTCCGCGGCGAGGCCGACGAGCACGGGGGCGCCGTCGGCCGGCCCCTGCTCGATCGCGGCGCGGCCGACGAAGTCGCCCTCCTTCGAAAGGGCGACGACCCGGCCGAGGCCGGCCTGCACGGGCAGGATGTCGCGGCTGAGCTCGTGGCCGTAGAGCGGCATGCCCGCCTCGAGCCGGAGCGTGTCGCGGCTCGCGAGGCCGCACGGCACGACGCGCGGGCCGCCGGTCTCGGTGAGCGCGTCCCACAGGCGCGAGGCCAGTTCGGGCGCGACGTAGAGCTCGAAACCGTCTTCGCCGGTGTAGCCGGTGCGCGCGACGAGCACCGGCTGGCCCTCGAACGTGGCCGGGAAGGCGCGGTAGTACTTGAGCGCGGCGATCTGCGCGTCGAAGTCGTCTTCATCGTTGCCGGGTCCGTCGACGCCGAAGCCCGGCGTCTCGAGCAGCACCGCGCGCGCGTCGGGGCCCTGCAGGGCGACGAGGGCGATGTCGTCGCTCTCGTCGGAGACGAGCGTGTCGAAGCCCGCGGCGCGGGTGCGCAGCTCATCGGCGACGACGGCCGCGTTCGACGCGTTCGCGACGACCATGTACCGGTCGTCGCCCGTGCGGTAGACGACGAGGTCGTCGATGATGCCGCCGTCGTCGGCGAGCAGGAGCGAGTACTTCGCCTGGCCGACCTCGATCGCCGACAGCTTGCCCGCGAGCGCGTGGTCGAGCGCGGCGGCGGCCTCGGGGCCGACGAGCACGATCTCGCCCATGTGCGAGAGGTCGAAGATGCCCGACGTGGTGCGAACGGCGTGGTGCTCGGCGAGATCCGACGAGTAGCGCACCGGCATCTGCCAGCCCGCGAAGTCGGTGAAGCTCGCGCCCGCCGCGCGGTGCACGGCGTCGAGCGGGCTGCGGCGCTCGTCGGCGGGGGTGGTGGTACCGGGGTCGTTCGTCACGAGTTCTCCAGACTGGCCGACGGGCGGTGTCGGCGCGGTCGCGATTCGTGCGGCGGATGCCGCATGAGAACTCCCCCTCTGTCATGAGCCTGAGAGTTTCACGCGATGACGCGCTTTCACCGTGGGCGGCCCCGCGCGCAATTCAGAGATCTCGAGACGCGTCGCCTGCGGCGGCGCTCGATCTGCTCCGCGCTCCGCGCGGAGCACTTTTCAGAGCGGCCTCGTCATCGCGGTGTGTGACCTGAGAGATTGGCAGGGAGGCTTGCTCCTTCGGTGCCGGGCGGCCTGTTCGATCGAACTGAACGAGGCTCCGGCTCTCCCGCGACGCGTCGATGGCCCGGTATGAGGTTGTACCGAGATCCTAGCAGCGACGGGCACAGCCGACCGATGCTGTCCCCCGCCGTCCCCCGTACGCGGTACGGACGGCCGAGGGCGCCGGGCGATAGCCTCATCGCAAAGGGCACGGTCGAGCTTGGGCGGGTGATGCTGGTGGCGCAGGAACGTGCGCGCGCGACGATCGAGGGCGACCGGACGGAGGTCGACCTCGAGGCGGCGCGCCCCGCTTGGCCCGGCATCGGCGACGGCACGTGGAAGCGGACCGCTCGCACGCTCTCGCTCCTCGCCGCCGTGCTGCTCATCGCGGTCGCGCTCGCCGAGCTCGATCGACTGATCGCGAGCGTTCCCGACCACCAGGGGCACAGCCACTCCCTGAACCTCCTGCTCGGCCCGCTCGGACCGTTCCAGCTCGACAGCTGGGCCGCCTGGGCCCGCATGCCCTGGCACGCCGATCTCGGCGGGTGGATCATCCTCTCCGCCGTGCTCGACCTCGTCATGGTCGCGGCCTACGCCACGCTCCTGCGCGGCCTCGTCCGGAAGGCGCCGGCGGGGGTGCGCGTCGTGCCGACGGTGGCGCTCTTCACGATCGTCGGCGCCGAACTGCTCGAAGACGTCCTGCAGATCGTCGCCGGCATCACCGTCGCGAACGGCCTGCAACCCGCTTCCGCCGCGGTCGGTTCGGTCATGGTCTGGGCGACGGCGCTCAAGGTGCTCGGGTTCGTCGTCTTCACGGTCGCGGTGCTGCGCATCCCGGCCTACCGCCGATGGCTCGGGAGCCGGACGGCACGGCTGGGCCGCGCGATCTGGGTGCACCGGCTCGCCGCCCTCGCGATCGTCGTGCTCCTCGTGCTCGCCTGCATCCCGGCGGCCGACCTCCTCGACCAGCTGCCCGACGTGCAGCGCCAATGGGCCGACGGTGCGGTCGGCGCATGGCACGCGTTCGCCGCGATCGTCGCGATGCTCGTCACCGGCGCCCTCGCGCTGGCGCTCGGCCGGCGCCGCACCCGGTACATGATCGAGACCCGTGTGCACGGCTGGGTCGGCCGGCCGACCCCGAAGCCGTTCGACGCTGCGCTCCCCTGGCTCATCGCTCCCATCGCGCAGGTCGGTCTCGCGATCACGACCATCGCGATCGTCGGCCCGATCGATCCCGACGGCGGGTTCTCCGTGCACCCGCCGACCTTCATCGCGGTGCTCGTGATCGAGCTCGCGATCGCGGCGTCGGCGGCGTTCGGCGCCCGCTGGGTCGACCGGCGACCGGAGCAGCCGCGCCCCGCCTCGGTCGAGCGCGCCGCCGACAGTTGGATCGTCGGCGACTCGCTCGCCGCCGTCGTGCTCGTCGTCGGCGCGGTCGGCGTCGTCCGTTCCTTCCTCGTGCCGCTCGTGCTCGGCGGCTCGGCGGCGGGGCTGCTCGGCTGGGCGCTCGTGCCCATGTCGGCGGGCGTCGCGGTGCTCGCCCCCTTCGCCGTGATCGCGTTCGCCGATCGCTCGGCGTTCGGCCGGAAGGCGATGCGCATCGGCCGGCTCGATCCGACGGTCCACCGGCCCGCGGGCGAGGGCCTGGTGTCGCGCGCCGGGCTCGTCGAGTGGATCGCCCTGATCTCCGGCTCCGCGGCGCTCGTCGCCGCGATGCTCTGGCCGGCTCAGCTCGGGGCGGCGCTCGGCGCCGTCGCGGTCGTCCTCCTCGCCCTCGGGGCATGGGTCGCAGTGCTCGGGGCGTTCACGCTGATCCTGCAGTCGCGCACGCTCGTGTTCCCCTTCCGGGTGCTCAACATGAAGGCGAGCCCCGTCATCGCGCTCGCGCTCGTGATGCCCCTCGCCGTGAACGTGGCCCTCTCCGCCGTGCCGTGGGGCTGGTCGGACACGGCGCTGCATCGCGTGCACGTGTCCGACGACGACCCCGACCCGAATCCCGTGAAGGCCGATGCGCTGGCCGCAGAGCTGCGCGCCATGCGCGCCGACACCGGGTGCGTCTACGTGGCCGAGGACGGCACGCGCATCAGGCCCGTCTTCCTCATCGCCGCCGAAGGCGGAGGCATCCGCGCCGCCTACTGGACCGCATCGGTGCTCGATGCCCTGCCCGGGTGCGCCGCGAAGTCGGGACTCGTCGCGAGCGGCATCAGCGGGGGCTCGGTCGGGCTCGCCCTCGCGAGCTCGGCGGGCACGAACCCGACCGGCACCGACTCCCTCGTCGACTCGGCGGCGCGGCTGTCGGCGCCGGGCGCCGTCTCGACCGCGGCGCTCGCCCTCGTCGTCGGCGACGCCGTGGCGGGCGGGTGGGGCGTGCACATGCCGTCGTACCTCGCGCCGTCGGACACCGAGGACGACCCCGGCTGGCGCTGGCGCGACCGGGCGGCGCTCATCGAGTCGTTCTGGGAGCAGGGCACGGCGCTCGGCGAGCCGTTCTCCAACACGATCGACCCGCGCACCGGGGCCCTGCTCATGAACTCGGCCGACGTCGTCACGAAGTGCCGGCTGCTCGTGCAGCAGGCACCGGTCACGGCCGAACGCGCCGCATCGGATCTCGCCCCCGCCGGCGGTGCCGTCATCGGGCCGTGCGACGGGACGGGCGGGCTGCCGTCGATGCTGCAGTTCGGCGAACTCCCCGGCGTCGCGGGCGCGAAGGACGCCGCGAAGTGCCTCGCCGGCCTCGACTGGTCGACGGCCGCGATGCTGTCGGCCCGGTTCGCGGTCATCACCCCGACGGGGAGCATGCCCGGGACGGGGCCGTGCGCCAAGGTCGGCGGGCGGGCGGGCGCCCAGTTCGTCGACGGCGGGTACGTCGAACCGACGTCGCTCGCGACGATCGCCGACATCGCCCCGGCACTCATGAAGGTGTTCGAGGACGTGAACGCGCAGTCGTCGTCGAGCACGAAACTCGTGCCGGTGCTGCTCTATCTCCGCAACTCGCAGGGCTACGACCTCGTCACCGACGTCACGCGCGCCGAGGCCGAGCCGCTCGCCCCGATCACCGGCAACGCCGCCCGCGTCCGCCTCACGGCGCAGGACGCCTGGATCCAGCGCATCGCGCTCACCCTTCCCGAAGCCTGCCCCGAGGACGACGACCGATGCCACGCCGCCGTCGACGCGCTGATCGGCGAGAAGGGCCGCATCGACGGCGGCGTCGTGGTCGTCGCACCCGCCTCCGAGCCCGCCGTGGTGCCCCCGCTCGGCTGGGCGCTCTCCAAGGCGAGCCGCGACCGGTTCACCGAGGCGCTCAGCACGGCGGCGCACTGCGGGCAGGACTCGGCCGGCGAACGGGCCGCCGCGAGCAGCCACTACCCCGGTCTCGACAAGCTGCCGCGGCTCTTCGAGAGCGACGACTCCGCGGCCGAGCTGGGAGCGGAGATGTGCGAGCGCATCGACGCCCAGCGAGTGACTTCCGCTCCCGGCGAGTGAGCGGCGGGCCGCGGCATTCGCGATCGAAGCCCGCCCGCGTCGCTCACTCCGGGCGGTTGCCGTGCGCGTCGTGCTCGAACGGGCTCGTGACTCCCGCGTAGGCGAGCGTCATCATCATGCCCTCGGCCGCGTGCTCGAGGTTGTGGCAGTGGTCCATCCAGATGCCGGGGTTGTCGGCGACGAGGAGCACCTGCCACACCTCGCCCGGCCGCACGTCGACCGAGTCGAGCCACAACGGTGCGCCGCTCGCGGCGACGCCGTCGCGCGAGAGCACGAGCACGTGGTGCCCGTGCACGTGCATCGGATGCGGTTCGAAGCCGCGGTTCACGATCGTGAGGCGCACGACGTCGCCCTCGTGCACGGCGATCGGGTCGATGTGCGGGAACACCCTGCCGTCGACCGTGTACGCGTACCTCGGAGCACCGCCGACGAAGCGCGGCAGGCGGTCGAGCACGAGCTTCGCGTCGACGTCGGGCGCCGTCGCGGCGAGGCGCGCGGCCTCCGGGTCGGGTTCGCCGTAGCCGAGCAGGTCGAGCTCGGGCACGGCCGACGGCACGGGCAGCGCACGGTCGGCGTCGCTCGCGGCCGACGTCGTGTCCGCGGCATCCGCCTCGCCGGGGACGAAGACGAGGCCGGCCTCGGCCGAGCGATCGATGCCGAGCGCGACGCGCGCGTCGGGCATCGTGAACTCGAGGTCGATGCGGCCGCCCGCCGGGAGCCGCAGCGAGCGGTCGGCGACGTCGACGCCCCCGGCCAGGTCGCGGCCGTCGACCGCGACCACCCGGAACGGCGCGCCCGCGAGACGGACCGCGAGCGGCTCCAGGTCGGTGTCGGCGATGCGCACGCGCACGCGGGTCCCCGGCGCGACCGTGCGCGACGGCGCGAGCGCGTGCTCGCCGACGACGACGTGCGATCCGAAGGTGTGCACGGGTGCCACGACGTCGAGCACGTCGGCTGCCGCGCCGTCGGCTCCGGCTGCATCGTCTCCGGCCCCGTCGGCCGAGCCTGCGGCGGCGCCGGCGGGTTCGACGACGAGCATGCCGTAGAGCCCCTTGCGCACGCCCTCGGCCGAGCCCTGGTGCGTGTGGTACCAGTAGGTGCCCGGTACGTCGGCGACGAAGCGGTACTCGAACGAGTCGCCGGGCATGACGGCGTCCTGGGTGACGCCCGCGACGCCGTCCTCGCCGTTCGGCACGTCGACGCCGTGCCAGTGCAGCGTGGCGCCGGCGGCGATGTTCTCGTTGCGCAGGGTGACCTCGACGAGGTCGCCCTGCCGCACGCGGAGCTCGGGGCCGGGCACCTGCCCGTCGAACGTCCACGCGTCGACCGTCGAACCGTCGTCGAGCACGACGAGCGAGCGCTTCGCGGTGAGCGTGAAACGGTCGGTGCGTCGGTCGGGCTCGGCGGGCGTGCGCAGGTCGGCGACCGAGACGGATGCCTCGCCCGGGGCGCCGCCCACGGCGCCGGTGCCGTCCGACGCGCCGGCGGCGAGTGCGTGGTGGCCCGGCGCGGCCTCGAGCGTCGGCGAGGCCGTGTCGGCGAGCCAGACCCAGCCCAGCGAGCCGGCGACGGCGATCGCGCCGAGTCCGGCGAAGCCGGCGATCGCACGTCGATCGCGCCGGGCCTCGACGGCCCAGGTCGTGCCGATCGCGAACGCGACGACGACGAGCAGCACGAGCGTCGGCACGACGCGAACGGGGCCGCCGACGAGCCACGTCTCGGCGGCCGCGGCGGTGGTCGCGATGACGGCGCCGATCAGTGCGACGCGCGCAGCGACGTCGTCGGCGTCGCGGCGACGACGCGCGAGCCCGATGACGCCCGCGACGCAGCCGGCGACCGCGAGCGGCAGCCCGACGAACAGCTTCTCGTCGGCGAACGCGAGGTCGCGCAGGGCGAGTGCGACGGCCGGCGCGACGGCGAGCGCGACGGCGAGGCATCCGCCGAGTGCGAGCCATCGCGGCGCGCGACCGCCGGTCGTCGCGGCGGCCGCCCACAGGCCGGCCGCCGCGATGATCGCGATGCCGTACAGGGCGAGGAGGGCTGCCGTGGTCATCGGGCATCCCTCCTCGCCGTGGTGGTTCCGCGGGTCAAGCGACGCTCGAGGCCGCGGACTCGGTCTCGGTCGCGGTGTCGGCGGCGGGCAGCGACGGCTGCGACGGCGAGCCCTCGCGGACGAGCTTGCGGGCCCGGAAGAACAGGGCGACGCCGAGCACGATGATGAGCGCGCCGTTGAGGCCGTGGAGGCTCACGGTGAGGATCGCCGGAAGCGGCACCGAGGAGCTCTCGGGCCCGACGCCGAAGATGACGCCGGTCAGGATGAAGATGAGCAGCTGCAGCACGGTCAGCAGGAAGACCGTGACGGCCATCCAGACGGTGCGCTTGCCGGCTCGCGCGAGCGCGGCGAAGACGATCAGGGCGAGGGCGAGCACGCGGAGCACGATCTGCCCGTTGATCGCGTGCAGGCCGAACGCCTCGTCGTCGCCGGCCTCCATGCCGAAGGTGCCGAACGCGGCGAGGTAGACCTGCAGCATCGCATCGACGACGAACAGGACGGTGGTCACGAGGAACGCCTTCTTCATGGCGCGCCTCCTTTCGGGTTGGGTGGGGTGGTTGATGGGACGCCTCGATCGTGCTCGCGCTGCGCCGGCCGGACATCAGTGCCGACCCCGAGTCGCGGTCAGCGGCGTCACCGAGTTCGCCTTCTGGTCAGATTGACTGTAAGCTGGCGTCGAATCGGGTTCGAGTCATGCTGACCTGAACCCGCCGATGCCGGGAGGGAGTGACCGCATGCCCCACGCGAACGACGCTCCGACGCGCCTCGCCGTGTCGACCGTGATCTTCGCCCTGCGCCCCGATGCCTCGGGCGGGGCCGTGCTGTGGACGCCGCTCGTGCGCCGTACCCGCGAACCGCAGCTCGGGCTCTGGGCACTGCCGGGCGGATGGCTCCCGGTCAACGAGGAGCTCGAGGTCGCCGCCGCCCGCACCCTGCGGGCGACCACCGGACTCGCGCCCAAGTACCTCGAGCAGCTCTACACGTTCGGCGAGGTCGACCGCTCCCCCGACGCCCGGGTCGTCTCGGTCGTGTACTGGGCACTCGTGCAGAGCGACGAGGCGGCCCGCGCCACCGCGGGACCGAACGTGCGCTGGGTGCCCGCCGACACGCTGCCCGGGCTCGCCTTCGACCACAACCGCATCGTCGAATACGCCCTGTGGCGGCTCCGCACGAAGGTCGAGTACACCGAGATCGCGCACGCGTTCCTCGGCGAGACGTTCACGCTCGCCGAGCTGCGCGAAGTGTACGAGGCGGTGCTGCAGCGGCCGCTCGACCCCGCGAACTTCCGCCGCACGATGATCGCATCGGGCCGGCTGCGCGAGACCGGCGAGCTGCTCGCCGGCGCGGCCCACCGGCCGCCGAAGCTGTACCGCTACGTCGCCTCGCCCCGAACGGGCGAGGCCCGAGAACCGTTCCAGAGCGAGAGGCCCGCCTCATGACCATCACGACACCCGACACCCGCCGCGCGGCATCCGTCGACCGCAGCCTGCAGCTCATCGCGACCGGTGCCGCCCGGGGAGCCAGCTGCGCGCCCGAGCTCGCGAAGGGTCCGTGGGAGTTCGACGCGGGCCCCGCCGGCTACGGTCCCGGCGCGTCGATGGGCGACGTCATCCCCACCGGGTCGCCGCGCCAGGGCGCCCTTCCCGAGGCGTACCGCCGGGCCTCCGACGAGGAGCTGCACGAGCGCATCCGCGCGGCGAAGGCGACGCTCGGCGACCGCGTCGTCGTGCTCGGCCACTTCTACCAGCGCGACGAGGTCGTGCAGCACGCCGACTTCGTGGGCGACTCCTTCCAACTCGCGAACGCCGCGCTCACGCGGCCCGACGCCGAGGCGATCGTGTTCTGCGGCGTGCACTTCATGGCCGAGACCGCCGACCTGCTGTCGCGGCCCGACCAGGCGGTCATCCTGCCGAACCTGGCCGCGGGCTGCTCGATGGCCGACATGGCCGACCTCTCGAGCGTCGAGGAGTGCTGGGAGCAGCTCGAGTCGGTCTACGGCCCGCTCGACGTCGAGGACGCCTCGGGACGGGTGCCCGTCGTACCCGTGACGTACATGAACTCCTCGGCGGCCCTCAAGGGCTTCGTCGGCCGCCACGGCGGCATCGTGTGCACCTCGTCGAACGCCCGCACCGTGCTCGAGCAGGTGTTCGAGCGCGGGCAGCGGGTGCTGTTCTTCCCCGACCAGCACCTCGGCCGCAACACCGCGAAGGCGATGGGCGTGCCGCTCTCGCAGATGCCGATGTGGAACCCGCGCAAGCCGCTCGGCGGCTCCTCGGCCGAGGAGCTCGCCGACGCCCGCGTCATCCTCTGGCACGGCTTCTGCTCGGTGCACAAGCGGTTCACGGTCGACCAGATCGCCGAGGCCCGGGCGACGCACCCCGGCGTGCAGGTCATCGTGCACCCCGAGTGCCCGATGCCCGTCGTCGACGCGGCCGATGCCGCCGGCTCGACCGACTTCATCGTGAAGGCGATCGCGGCGGCCCCGGCGGGCACGACGTTCGCGATCGGCACCGAGATCAACCTCGTGCAGCGCCTCGCCGCCGAGCACCCCGAGCACACGATCTTCTGCCTCGACCCGGTCGTCTGCCCCTGCTCGACGATGTACCGCATCCATCCGGGCTACCTCGCCTGGGTGCTCGAGGAGCTCGTCGCGGGGCGCGTCGTCAACCGCATCACGGTCCCGTCCGACGTCGCGGAGCCGGCGCGGCTCGCGCTCGAGCGCATGCTCGCGGCGAAGCCGCCGGCCGCCGCGCCCGCCCCGACGCCGGCGACGCCGGTCGAGACCGGAGCCTGAGATGACTCGCGTGCTCGTCGTCGGCGGCGGCATCGGGGGCCTCTGGGCCGCGGTGCGGGCCGCCGACGCCGGGGCGACGGTCGAGCTCGTCACGAAGACCGAGCTCGCCGAGACGAACACCCGCTACGCCCAGGGCGGCATCGCGGCTGCGCTGTTCCCCGACGACTCGGCCGATCGCCACCTCGCCGACACGCTGGCCGCCGGCGCCGGGCTCGCCGACCCCGACGCGGTGCGGGTGCTGTGCGACGAGGGGCCCGCGCGGGTGCGCGACCTCATCCGGTTCGGCGTCGCGTTCGACCGCGGCGAGTCCGGGCTCTCGCGCGGCCTCGAGGCGGCCCACTCGCGCGCCCGCATCGTGCACGCCGGCGGCGATGCGACCGGCGCGGCGATCGAGGCCGCGCTCGTCGCGACCGTGCGACGACGGGCCGTGCGCATCGACGAGCGCACGATGCTCGTCGACCTGATCGTCGAGCCGGGCGACGACGGCCGCCGCACCGTCGTCGGCGCCCGCCTGCTCGGCGTCGACGGCTCGATCGTCGAACGCCGTGCCGACGCCGTCGTGCTCGCCACCGGCGGCAGCGGGCGCCTCTACCGCCACACGACGAACCCCGACGTCGCGACGGGCGACGGTGTCGCTGCGGCCCGGCGTGCCGGGGCGGCCGTCGCCGACCTCGAGTTCACCCAGTTCCATCCGACGGCGCTCGCCGCGCCGGGCACGCCCCTCATCTCCGAGGCCGTGCGCGGCGAGGGGGCGGTGCTGCGCGACGCATCCGGGCGTCGCTTCATGCTCGACGTGCACCCCGACGCCGAGCTCGCGCCGCGCGACGTCGTCGCCCGCGCCGTCTGGCGTCGGATGGCCGGGCAGGGCGGTGAGCCGGTGCGCCTCGACGCCACCGCACTCGGCGCGACGTTCCTCGCCGCGCGGTTCCCCGGCCTCGACCGGGTGGTGCGCGAGGCCGGGTTCGACTGGGGCCGCGAGGCCGTGCCGGTGACGCCCGCTGCGCATTACGCCATGGGCGGCATCGTGACCGACCTCGACGGCCGCTCGAGCCTGCCGGGGCTCTACGCCGTCGGCGAGTGCGCCCGCACGGGCGTGCACGGGGCGAACCGCCTCGCCTCGAACTCGCTGCTCGAGGCTGCGGTGTTCGGCGAGCGCGCCGCGCGCGCGATCACGTCGAGCGAACCGCTGGGCGCCGGCCCTGTGCCGTCCGTCGGCACTCCGGGGCGCCTCGCCGAGCCGGCGCCGGTCGCGTCCGGCGTGTCGCGCCGCGGTGCCGACGGCGTGCACGGGCCCGTCGACCGCGCCGCCCTGCAGGAGCTCATGTGGAGTCGCGTCGGGCTCGAGCGCGACGCACGCGGACTGGCCGCGGCATCCGCACAGCTCGACGCGTGGACCGCACCCGCGCCGGTCGACCGCCGCACCGCCGAGGACCGCAACCTGCTCGACCTCGCCCGCCTGACGGTCGCCGCCGCGCTCGCGCGCCGCGAGAGCGTCGGCGCCCACTTCCGCACCGACGACCCGACCGCGGGCACCACGACCGCCGACGCCCCGGTCGCCACCGCCGCTCCGACCAGCCCCGCCCTCGAGGAGGCCGCCTGATGACCGACACCCGCGAGATCGACCGCATCGTCACCGCCGCCCTCGACGAGGACGCGCCCTGGGGCGACCTCACGGGCGAGACGCTCATCCCGACCGACGCGACCGCGACGGCCGAGCTCGTCGCGCGGGAACCCGGCGTGCTGAGCGGCATCGAGGTGTTCGCGGCGGCGTTCCGGCTCGTCGACGCGCGCATCGCGGTCGAGCCCCTCGCGCACGACGGCGAGCCGTTCGCCGCGGGCGCCGTGCTCGCCCGCGTGCACGGACCGGCGCGCGGCATCCTGCGCGCCGAGCGCGTCGGGCTCAACCTGCTGCAGCGCATGTCGGGCATCGCGACGCTCACCTCGCGCTACGTCGCCGCCGTCGTGGGCACCCGTGCGCGCATCGTCGACACGCGCAAGACCACGCCGGGCCTGCGCAGCCTCGAGCGCCAGGCCGTGCGCGACGGCGGCGGTCGCAACCACCGGCGTTCCCTCTCCGACGCGATCATGGCGAAGGACAACCACCTCGCCGTGCTCACCGCGGGCGGAGTCGACCTCGCGACCGCGCTGCGGGCGGCTCGAGACCGGATGCCGCACACGGCGCACCTCGAGGTCGAGGTCGACCGCATCGACCAGATCGCGCCCGTGCTCGACGGCGGGGCCGACACGATCATGCTCGACAACTTCACGATCGAGGCGCTGCGCGAGGGCGTCACGCTCATCGGGGGGCGTGCCGTCGTCGAGGCCTCTGGCGGGGTGAACCTCGACACGGTCGTGGCGATCGCGGCGACCGGGGTCGACGTCATCTCGGTCGGCGCGCTCACGCATTCGGTGCGATCGCTCGACCTCGGGCTCGACGTCGTCGTGGAGACGGGGGCCGACGCCGTCGCCCCGTCGGCGGGCGACGCGAACTCCGGCGCGATCGGCGTGGCTGCGGGGCATCCGTGATCTTCCTCGATCACGCGGCGACCACGCCCGTGCGCCGCGAGGCGCTCGAGGCGATGTGGCCGCACCTGACGGGGTCGTTCGGCAACCCGTCGAGTCGTCACGGACTCGGCGATGCGGCGGCGCGCGCGCTCGCCGACGCCCGAGCGACGGTGGCCGAGGTGCTCGGCTGCCGGCCGGGCGACGTCGTCTTCACGAGCGGCGGCACCGAGGCCGACAACCTCGCGGTGAAGGGGCTGGCGCTCGCGAACCCGCGCGGACGGCATCTCGTCGTCTCGCCCGTCGAGCACGAGGCCGTGCTCGAGTCGGCCGCGTACCTCGCACGACAGCACGGCTTCGACGTCGACGAGGTCGCGGTCGACGACCGCGGCCGCGTCTCGCCCGACGCCCTCGCGGCCGTGCTGCGACCCGACACGACGCTCGTGTCGGTGCAGCTCGCGAACAACGAGGTCGGCACGGTGCAGCCCGTCGCCGAGCTCGCCCGGCTCGCCCGCGGCGTCGGGGCGCTCGTGCACACCGACGCGGTGCAGGCCGCGGGCCGCCTCCGCCTCTCGCTCGACGCGCTCGGCGTCGACGCCCTCTCGCTCGCCGGGCACAAGATCGGTGCGCCGAAGGGAACGGGTGCGCTCGTCGTGCGCGGGCGGCTGCCGCTCGAGCCGGTGCTGCACGGCGGCGGCCAGGAACGCGGCCGGCGCTCGGGCACCGAGAACGTCGCGGGAGCCGTCGCGTTCGCCACCGCCCTGCGCCTGGCCGAGGCCGAGCGCGAGGAGGCCTCGGCGCGCATCGGGGCGCTGGGCGCCCGGCTCGCCGCGCGCGTGCTCGCGGAGGTGCCCGAGGCCCGGCTCACCGGCGACCCCGACGATCGCCTCCCCGGCACCGTCTCGTTCGTCTTCCCGGGCACGGGCGGCGAGGCCGTGCTGCTCGAGCTCGAGCGCGATGACGTGATCTGCTCGAGCGGCTCGGCGTGCGCGGCCGGCCGTGACGATCCGTCGCACGTGCTGACCGCGATGGGGATTCCCGCCGAGGTCGCGCAGACGGCGGTGCGCTTCACGCTCGGCTCGGCGACGACGGCGGCCGAGATCGAGGATGCCGCGGCCGCGGTCGGCCGCGCGGTGTCGGCGGTGCGCGCTATCGTGGGATCATGAGCGATTCCACTCCGACCCCTGCCGCCGACGACGCCGCCCGCGACCGCAGGCTCGAAGCAGAGCTCGCGCCTGAAGAGTCGCTCCTCGAGGGCTGGCTGCCCCGCGCCACGCCGACCGATGGTCCGGCCCCGGCTCCCTGAGCCGCGGTTCCGACACCTCACGAAACACGGTCGCCGAGCCGACCGTGTTCCATGCGTTCCGATCGATCTCGGCAATCGGGAATAGCGCGTCGCCCGCTGCGGGTTGACCCACCTGTTCCGTTTCTTCCGCACCTTCTCCGTCTCGACGCACGTTCCGGTGCTGCTCCAGCGCCGATCCCGATTGGAACCTTTGTGACCGAACGCGCCGTATCCGACCTCGACCCCTCGACCGCCTCCACTCCGGCGGTCGCCGCCGACGCCGCCGCCCAGGACGCCGCGGTCGTCGCCCACCAGCCCGCCCACGGCGCGAACAACACGCGCGTCATCTGGCTGCTGCTCGCCGCGACCTTCGTCGTCTTCCTCAACGAGACGATCATGGGCGTCGCGATCCCGCACCTCGTCGACGACCTGCACATCACCCTCTCCGCGGCGCAGTGGCTCACCACCGCGTTCATGCTGACGATGGCCGTCGTCATCCCGATCACGGGCTTCCTGCTGCAGCGGTTCCCGACGCGACCGATCTTCATCACGGCGATGAGCCTGTTCTCGGCCGGCACGCTCATGGCCGCGCTCGCGCCCGGTTTCGAGGTGCTGCTCGGCGCCCGCGTCGTGCAGGCGACGGGCACGGCGATCATGATGCCGCTGCTCATGACGACGCTCATGACGCTCGTCGCCCCGAGCGACCGCGGCCGGCTCATGGGGCGCGTCTCGATCGTCATGTCGGTCGCCCCCGCGATCGGCCCGACGATCTCGGGCCTCATCCTGAACTACCTGACGTGGCGCTACATGTTCTGGCTGGTGCTGCCGATCGCGCTCGTCATGCTCGTCATCGGCATCCGCAAGGTCGAGAACGTGAGCGAGACGCGTGAGCTCCCCATCGACGTGTTCTCGGTGATCCTGTCGGCCTTCGGCTTCGGCGGGCTCGTCTACGGGCTCAGCCTCGTCGGCGGGGTCGTGAGCGGTCGCAGCGCGGCCGACGCCCCGGCGATGTACATCGCGCTCGCGGTCGGCGTCGTCGGCATCGCCGCGTTCATCGTGCGCCAGCTGCTGCTGCAGCGGCACGACCGCGCACTGCTCGACCTGCGCACCTTCACGTCGCGCAACTTCGCGCTCTCCGTCGCGCTCATGGTCGTCATGATGGCGGCGCTGTTCGGCACGATCATCTTGCTGCCGATCTACCTGCAGGACGTGCTCGGGCTCGAGCCGCTCTACACGGGACTCCTGCTCCTGCCCGGCGGCCTCATCATGGGCCTGCTCGGCCCGACCGTCGGGCGACTGTACGACCGCTTCGGGCCGACGCCGCTGCTCGTGCCCGGCTCGATCGTCGTGTCGGGGGTGCTGTGGAGCCTCACCCTCGTGACCGACACCACGTCGCCGTGGCTCGTCCTCGTCGCGCACGTCGTCATGTCGGCCGCGCTCGCGTTCATGTTCACGCCGCTCTTCACCTCGGCCCTCGGTTCGGTGGAGCCGCGGTTCTACTCGCACGGCTCGGCGATCGTCGGCACCGTGCAGCAGGTCGCCGGCGCCGCCGGCACGGCGCTGTTCATCACCGTCATGACCTCGCGCACGGCCGTCGCCGAGGCGAACGGCGCCTCGATCGTCTCGGCCAGCGCGACCGGCATCAGCTCGGCCTTCATGGTCGGCGCGATCCTCTCGCTCGTCGCGATCGTCGGCGCGTTCCTCATCCGCCGACCCGCCGACATGGAGCACGGCGCGCCGGCCGGCCACTAGTCGACGCACCACGACGGAGGGCGAGGGAGCTGCTGCTCCCTCGCCCTCCGTCGTCAACGGCCGGTCGTCCGCTCAGCCGCAGTTCGGGCGGCAGCTGCGCTGCGACAGCGCGTCGACGAGCACGGTCGACAGGTCCTCGGGCTCGGTCGCGGAGTACGCGGCGCCCTTCGTGACCTGGGCGATCTTCTGCATCGCGGCGAGGTCGGTGTCGGGCCCGAAGCCGATCATGATGACCGGCACGGGCTTCGTCGGGTCGTCCATCTTCTTCAGCTCGGCGAGCAGCGTGTCGAGGTCGATGCCGTTCTCGTCCTCGTTGCGCCCGTCGGTGATGAGCAGCACCGAGTTGACCTTCTCGGGATCGTACGACTCGCGCACGCGCTTCACGGCCGCGAGCGTCGTGTCGTAGAGTCCGGTGGCCCCGCCCAGCCGCGACGGCAGCGACTGGATGATGCCCGCGATCTGCTGCGTGTGCGCGGCGTCGGCGAGCGGCGCGATCGGCGAGACGTCCTCGTAGTCGAGTTCGCCGTTGCGGGCCGTCGAGAACAGCCAGACGCCGAGCTCCACCTCGCCCGAGAACTTCTGCATCGCGCCCATCGCCGCCTGCTGGAAGACGTCGATGCGGCGCAGGCCGTTCGCCGCCGGCTCCTCCATCGATCCCGAGACGTCGATGACGGTGAGCATGCGCGAGCGGAGGGTCAGCACGCTCCAGGCGCGCAGGATCTCGAGCTGGGCCGCACCGTCGCGCGCGGGCTCGGCGCCGGGCCCCGAGGTGCCGACGCCGGCGAGGTCGAGCTTGCCGCCGCCGTCGGGGTCGCGGAAGCCGTGCGCCGCGAACGTCTCACGTGCATCGGCCAGCGCCTTGCCGAAGTCGGCGAGCAGCTTGCGCTTGTCCTTGTCGAGCGTGAGGTGCACGAAGGGGTAGTCGAGTGCGACGGTGCCGTCGGCCGGGTACGCGGCGACGAGCGGCTCGGGCGGGTCCTCCTGGTTGTACGCCGCCACCTGCGCCTCGGTCGTGATGACGACCGCGGGGGCTTCGCCGACGCCGAGCGAGCCGAAGGCGGCGCTCGTCGAGGCGGGGATCGACTTGCCGAGCGCGAGCATCGCGCCGGCGAACTGGCGCGGGTCGTCGGGCGAGGAATGACCCCGCAGCGCGAGCAGGCCGGCGAGGCTCGCGGCGGACGCCTCGGGGTCGGGCAGGATCGTCGGCAGCGCGCCGCGCAGCACGCGCGACCAGCTGACCGGCTCACTGGCGAGCGCCGTCGCGTCGGTCGCCGCTGCCGCGAACACGATCGGCGTCGAGGCCACCGAGTCGCCGGCGTCCACGACGGGCGCGGACTGGCCGAGCGAGGCGGCGGTCGCGTTCATGCGGTCGAGCCAGACGCTCGACTCGGGCACCCAGGCGTCGGCGTCGACGGCACCCGAGGCGAGCACGGCGGACGTGTCGGCCGAGTCCTGCGGAGTCACCTCCGTCGTGACGCATCGCTTCGCGGAGCGGTCGAACTGGTCGGCGACCTCGGCGACGGCGGGCGCGATCGACCGGTCGGCGACGACGACGAGCTGCTGCGGGGCGGTGCAGCCGTCCTCGGCCGAGGCGAGCACCGGATCGAGATGCCCGCCGATCCAGAGGAAGGCGCCGGTTCCGACGATCGCGACCACCGCGACCGCCCCGACGATGGACATGACGAATTTGCGGGCCGGCTTCTTCACCTGCACCGCGACGGTATGACGTCCCACGGGCTCTCCAAGCAGACGGGGTTGGGGGCCCGCCGAATCCTTGAACGGGTTCCCACGGGCCGGTGAGCCCGGGGGAAGGATTTGCACCAGTGTAAGCGACGCTTCGGAAAACACGAAGCCCCCTCGTCTTTCGGCGCCTCGCAACGGGGGTTGACGCCCCCGGCGCACCGGACTATCCAAGGAGTGAAGACACCGCCACGAGGCATCCGAGCCGTTCGTCATGGAGCACTTCGCGAATCGCATCGAAGCGGGCCGGCGACTCGCCGCCCGACTCCTCGAGGCGTCGCGCGCCGGCGCGGTCGATCCGCTCGACGCACCCGTCGTGCTCGGTCTGCCGCGCGGCGGCGTTCCCGTCGCGGCGGCCGTCGCCGAGGCGTTCGACGCGCCGCTCGACGTGCTCGTCGTGCGCAAGCTGGGCGACCCGGCCCGGCCCGAGCTCGCGATGGGCGCGATCGGCGAGGAGGGCGCGATCGTGCGCAACGACGACGTGATCGCGCTGTCGCGGGTCGATCGCCGCACGTTCGACCGGGTGCTCGCCCGCGAGCGGGCCGAGCTCGACGCGAGGGTCGCACGATTCCGCGGCGACGCCCCGCCCGTCGCGATCGGCGGACGGCTCGTGATCGTCGTCGACGACGGCATCGCGACCGGCGCGACGATGCGGGTCGCGTGCCGCGTCGCCCGTGCCCGCGGCGCCGAACGGATCGTCGTGGCGACGCCGGTCGCGTCGCCCGAGAGCCTCGCCGACCTGCTCGACTCGCCCGACGTCGACGAGCTCGTGTGCCTGTCGGCACCGCCGGGGTTCATGGCGGTCGGCATGCACTACCTCGACTTCACGCAGACGAGCGACGACGAGGTGGTCCGCCTGCTCGGCCGGCACCGAGGCGGCTGAAGCGGCCGCCGCGCCCGGCGGTGCCGCCCGCGGCCGCGTCAGGCGCGTGCGCGCCGCCCGACCACCACGATCGTGTCGTCGTCGAGGTCGTCGTCGGACACGAACCGCGGCTCGAGGCCGCCGGCGCGCATGAGTGCCGTGGCCGCCTCGGCCTGCCCCTCGCTCGTCTCGATGAGCAGGACTCCCCCTGGCGCGAGCCGGTCATGGGCGGATGCGACGACCCGGCGGTGCACGTCGAGGCCGTCGTCGCCGCCGTCGAGCGAGAGCGACGGCTCGTGCTCGCGCGCCTCGGGCGGCATGAAGGCGATCTCGGCGGTCGGCACGTACGGCGCGTTCACCGCGAGCACGTCGATGCGCCCCGAGAGCCCGCGCGGCAGCGCGTCGTAGAGATCCCCCTCGAACACCCGGCCGCCGCGCGGCTCGAGGTTGCGCCGTGCCGCGCGCACGGCGACGGGGTCGAGGTCGGCGGCGTAGAGCTCGACCGCGCCCGCGGTCTCGGTGACGACCGCACCGATCGCCCCGACGCCGCAGCAGAGGTCGACGACGACCGCCGGTCGGCCGAGCGCTCGCGTCGCCGCGCGCGCGAGCCGTGCCGCCTCCGCGGCGAGCAGCTCGGTGCGACGCCGGGGCACGAACGCACCGGGCTCGACGACGAGGCGGAGCCCGGCGAACTCGGCCCAGCCGAGCACGACCTCGAGCGGCTCGCCCGCGACCCGGCGCGCGACGAGCGACTCGAGCACGGCGCCGTCGCCGGCCGCGGCCGTCGACAGCAGGTCGGCCTCGGCCTCGGCGAACACGCAGCCCGCCGCGCGGAGGCGCGCCACGAGGTCGGGGTCGCTCGGCATCCCCGAATCGTAGTACGAGCGCGCAATCGGCGCCGCGCGATCAGGCGGGTTCGATGTCGCCCGGCTTCCACGACCCGTCGAACCACGTCTCGAGCGGGCCGTAGAGGCGCAGCAGCACGAACCAGCCCTTGCCGGCCACCGTCTGCACCCAGTTCGAGGCGAGCTCGGCCGGCTCCTCGGGGCCGAACACGAGGTCGACCGAGCCGTCGTCGTTGTACTGCAGCGCGTCGCGCTTGCTGTTGCGGCTCGGCAGCGGCTGGCCCGTCTGGAGTTCCGAGCGCGTCTGCGGGTCGTAGGCGACCACCGACCAGAAGTCGGCTGCTGGGGCATCGGCCGGCAGCCGCAGTCGGTACTGCTTCGCACCGTCGAGCGGCGTACCGTTCGCATCGAGCGCGGCGAACGCGTACTGCGAGCCCTTGCCGACCATCTTCAGCGCCATCGCCGGGGTGTTGACGGTCGCGACGTAGAAGAACGTGGTGCGCGCGTCGAGGAACCGGCCGCCGTTGCCGCCGTCGCGCCGGAACTGGTAGTCGCCGCCCGGCATCGGATTCATCCACTGGCGGTCGTCGTAGAGGAAGAACGCCCGCTCGCGACCGTGGAACGCCAGCGAACGCGCCGTGCCGTTGCCGACGGCGACGGCGTCGGTGAGGATGCCGCGCATGCGCTCGTCGGGCGCGAACGGCGTGCCCTTGACGATGCCGATCGACGCGAGCAGGCCCCGCGTCTCGTCGTCGACGACGCCGAGCGGCTCCTTCTGGATGACGTGGTCGACCTCCTCGTAGAAGCTGAAGTCATTGGCGTGGACCGTGTTCATGACCTCGCCCGAGAGCGACGTCCACTCCATCGCGGGCGGGTTCTCGCGCGTCGAGAACGGGTAGACCCTGACGCCCGACTCGAACAGCCGGGTCGAGTGGTCGGGCTTGCCGTCGACGAGGAAGCCGCGGATGATCACGAGGTTCACGGCGCTCGGGGTCTCGGCGACGAACCAGCCCTCGGGGCGCTCGCCGTCGTAGCCCGGCGGGACGATGAGGTACGTGCCGCCGGCACCGCGATCGGGCCCGGGCGCACCGAGGTCGACGACGAACCGGAACCAGGCGTCGTCGACGGTGCCGGGGCCGCACCCCGGCGGCACCTCGATCACGGTGGGGCCGTCGCGCTCGATGTCGAGCATCGAGATCGCGTACACCGTGTCGGTGTTGCCGGTGAGGAACAGCGGGTTCGCATCCATCAGCCGATCGGTGATGCCGCCCTTGTGGGCGGCATCGACGCCCTGGTCGGCGAGGCCACGACGGATCCCCTCGAGCGAGGCCGCGGGCACCGCGTTCAGGAACGCCTCGACGCCGCGGATGAAGTCGAGGTGGTCGTAGAGCTTCGCGGCCGTGTCGAGCGTGGGCACCCCGTCGACGAACTGCAGTTCGCCGAGGCGCGTCGAGACCCGGTCGGGCGTCGTGATCTTGGCGGGAATCGGCGTGTTGTAGCCGGGCTTCGCCTGTTCGTTCATGCTCTCCTCGTTTCTGCCGGACTCGTCGAGTACGCGGGACGCGAGCCCCCATCATCGATCGAACCTGCTCGAGTGCGTCTCGGCATCACGCCGATCGCGTGATTCGTCCCGCGCCGGCTCGCGGGCCTCCCCCGCGACCTCGTGAGTCGTCGCACGGTGGCGCGCCGGCGCGCGATGCCGTAGGGTGCTCGGCATGACCGCGTCGAACCGCAACTGGTGGCCCGCCTCCTAGGCGGCCCGCGTTTCGACGACTCACGACCGCCCGAGGGCGGTCGTTCCGTGTCTGCGGAGGGTCCATCCGAGGGCCCGACCCGGAGACACCCATGACGAGACTCCTCACCGCACTCACCGACGCGGGCGAGCCGCCCGCGTTCGCCGTCGTCCGGCGCGAGCACGACCTGACGCTCGACGTGCTCGTCGGCGACGTCGTCGACGTCGAGCGCCTCGCCGACATCCCCCTCGACGGCGCCGAGGTGCTCGCGCTCGTGCCGTTCCGGCAGGTGCGCGAACGCGGCTTCGCCGCCCACGACGACGATGCGCCGCTGCGCTGCCTCGTGGTGCGCGATCGCGAGACGGTGCCCGTCGACGACGCGATCGGGCTGCTGCCGCGGCATCCCGTCGTCGTCGACGACCTGCGGGTGGACGTCGACGACGCCGAGTACGCGGCCGTCGTGCGACGCGTCATCGACGAGGAGATCGGACGCGGCGAGGGCGCGAACTTCGTGATCCGGCGCGAGTTCACCGGTTCGACCGGCGAGCCCCCGGCGACGGCCGTGCTCGGCTGGCTGCGGGCGCTGCTCGAGCACGAGGCGGGCGCGTACTGGACCTTCGCGGTGCACACGCCCGGCCTGTCCGCGGTGGGCGCGACCCCCGAGCGCCACGTGTCCAGCGTCGACGGGCTCGTGACGATGAACCCGATCAGCGGCACCTTCCGCCACCTCGACGGGCCGCCCGACGACGACGCGCTCGCCGCATTCCTCGCCGACGTCAAGGAGCGCGAGGAGCTCGTCATGGTCGTCGACGAGGAGCTCAAGATGATGAGCGCCGTCTGCCCCGACGGCGGCCGCATCCGCGGGCCGTTCCTCAAGCGGATGTCGCGGCTCACCCACACCGAGTACGTGCTCGAGGGTCGCAGCGTGCTCGACCCGCGCGAGGTGCTGCGCCGCACCATGTTCGCGCCGACCGTGACCGGCTCGCCGATGGGCAACGCGTGCACCGTGATCGCCCGCCGCGAGACGACGCCTCGCGGGTACTACGCGGGTGTCCTCGCCCGGTTCACGCCGACCGGCGCGGGCTACGACCTCGACGCGCCGATCCTCATCCGCACGGCCTACCTCGACGGCGGCGGCGCGGTGCGGGTGCCGGTCGGCGCGACGCTCGTGCGCCACTCCGACCCCGACGGCGAGGTCGCCGAGACCCACGCGAAGGCGGCCGGCGTGCTCACGGCGCTCGGCGCGATCCCCCGGCAGGGCGACAGGCCGGGTGGATGCCTCGGAGCCGACGCGCGGTCCGATGCCGGCGCCGTCGGCGCCGACCCCGGGCCATCCGCCTCGATGTCGCTCGCGGCACGCAACGCGCACCTCGCACCGTTCTGGATCTCGCCGCAGCCCGGCGCCGCGCCGCGCGGGGTCTCCGCACTCGTCGTCGACGCCGGCGACGACTTCACGACGATGCTCGCGCACCAGCTGCGGCACCTCGGCATCGCGACGCGCATCACGTCGTGGGAGACGGCGCCGCTCGTGGCCGACGAGGACCTCGTGGTGTTCGGTCCCGGCCCGGGCGACCCGCGAGAGACGGGCGAAGCGCGCATGTTCCGGCTGCACGAGCTCGTCGCCGCGCGGCTCGAGCAGCGCGCCCCGGCACTGGCCGTCTGCCTCAGCCACCAGGTGCTCGCGCGACTCTCGGGCCTCGCCGTCGCACCGCTCGCCGCCCCGCAGCAGGGCGTGCAGCGCGAGGTCGGGGTCTTCGGCGCACGGGCGACGATCGGGTACTACAACACGTTCACCGCGTACGACGCCGGGCTCGGGACGACACCGCGTCATGGGCTCGAGATCGCCGCCGACCCGCGCACCGGCGCCGTGCACGCGCTCCGCGGTGCGGGCGTCGCCTCGGTGCAGGGGCACCTCGAGTCGGTGCTGTCGGTCGACGGGCTCGCGACGCTCGAGCGCCTCGTCGACGGGGTGCTCGGCACGAAGGGGGTCAGCCGCGAGAGCGCCGCGGCTCGAGGTGCAGCCTGACCATCGGGATCTCGGGATCGGCCTCGCCGGTCGCGTCGACGATCGCTCGGTGCAGTGCGGCCCACGCCTTCGGATACCGGGCGGCGTAGCGATCGAGCAGCGCGCGGCTCTCGGTCGCGCCGAGCAGCTCGGCGCGCGCCGGCACCCGGCGGCGCCACCCGACGCTCACGCCGCAGCGCGGCTCGGCCTCGAGGTTGCGGTACCACTGCGCCGACCGGCCGAAGCCGGAGGCGACGACGATGCGGTTGCGGGACTCGTGCTCGGCGGCCTCGATCACGACGTACCGGCGTTCACCGCTCACGCGTCCGCGGTGCTCGAGCATGAGCAGCCGACCGAAGAAGACGAAGCCGAACCCGGCTTTGAACAACGGGATCGGCAGCCGCACCGCCCAGCGGGTGGTCAGGATCTTCGCGCCGAGGTCCATACGGCTCCTTCCGTCGAGAGGTCAGCTCGCGACGGCGCGATCGCCGGTCGCCGGCTCGGCGAGTCGGTTGGCGCCCCGCTCGGCCGCCCGCCGCTCGCGCCACTCGTCGGCGAGGATCGCGTACGTGTACCCGTCGATCCAGCCGAGCTCGGCGTGCCACGAGTCGCGCACCCCGTGCTGCTCGCGCCGCATGCCGAGCCGCTCCATGACCTTCCACGAGGCGATGTTGTCGGCGAAGCAGCCCGCGGTCACGCGGTGCACGCCGAGCTCGTCGACCGCGAGGTCGATGAGTGCGCGGGCGATCGCGGTCGCGTAGCCCCGGCCGGCGTGCTGCGGGGCGACGCCGTAGCCGATGCCCGCCTCGGCCCGGACGTACTCGTCGGGGTCGCCGTGCGTCTGCCCCATGGCGTCGGTGAGCCACAGCGAGCCGGTGCCGACGACCTCGTCGCCGAGCACGGCGATCGCGGAGTGGTCGAGCGGATCGTCGATGCCGTCGAGCCAGTGCTTCGTGAACGCCTCGGGCTCGACCACGGTGCGCAAGAGCCACCGGGTGTTCTCGGGGCGGTTGCGCCACACGAGCACCTCGTCGAGCAGTTCGCGGGTCGGCAGGCGCAGTTCGAGCGGACCGGCCGGTCGCGGCCAGGTCACGTCGGGAGTCGTCATCACTCCTGCCTACCGCAGTCGGCCGCCGCGCGCCACCGACCCGGCGGCCCACCGCTACTTCACGAGTCGCGACAGCACCCGGTCGGCGAGCGGCTTGCCGCCCGTCTGGCACGTCGGGCAGTACTGGAAGGTCGAGTCGGCGAAGATCACCTGCCGGATCGTGTCGCCGCAGACCTCGCACGTCTCGCCGGTGCGGCCGTGCACCCGCATCGCGCGCCGCTTGGCGTCTTTCAGCTCGGCGGGCGGGCGACCGGATGCCACGGCCACCGCCTCCGCGAGGGTATCTCGCATCGCCCGGTAGAGCCCTTCGGTCTGCTCGGGCGTGAGCTTCGCCCCGAGCAGGTACGGCGAGAGCTTCGCCGCGTGCAGGATCTCGTCGGAGTACGCGTTGCCGATGCCCGCGAACACCGACTGGTCGCGCAGCAGCCCCTTGATCTGCGTGCGCCGCCCGGCGAGGATCGCGGCGAAGTCGTCGAGCGTGAAGCTCTCGGCGGTGGGGTCGGGACCGAGCCTCGCGATGCCAGGCACCTCGGCCGGGTCGCGCACGACGTAGACCGCGAGCGACTTCTTCGTGCCGGCCTCGGTCAGGTCGAACCCTGCGCCGTCGTCGAGCCGTGCTCGCAGCGCGAGCGGCGACCTGCCCGGCTTGACGGGGGTCTTCGGCACCTCGTCGTACCAGCGCAGCCACCCGGCCCGCGCCAGGTGGAACACGAGGTGCTCACCCTGCGTCTCGACGTCGATGAACTTGCCGTGGCGGCGCACCCGCTCGATGCGCTCGCCCTCGAGCGACGACAGCGGCGGGTCGAAGGTCTTGAGCGCCGAGATGGCCGCGACGCGCAACGACGCGAAGGCGTGGCCGGCCAGCCGCTCGTCGAGGAAGGCGACGAGCGCCTGCACTTCGGGAAGCTCGGGCACAGAGGCATCCTGTCACCGACGGGCGACATCCGCACCCGTCGGGGACGCGCGAGGCCGCCGCGCGCTCAGCGCCGCCAGACGTACGGGGTCGTCGTCGACACCTTCACGAGCCCCGACCGTTCGAGGATCGGCCGCGAGAACTCGGTCGAGTCGCTGTTGATGTAGCGCTTGCCCAGCGCGAGCGCCGACCGGGCCCGGGCCGCCGTCAGCGCGCGGTAGATGCCGCGGCCGCGCCACTCCTCGCGCGTCGCGCCGCCCCAGATGCCGGCGAACTCCGAGCCGTCGACCGGCTGCAGCCGCCCGGCGCTCACGATGAGCCCGTCGACCTCGGCGATCCAGAGCTCCGTGCCGTCGTCGGCGGTGAGGCGCGCCACGAGGTCGTCGGCGCGCTCGACCGAGACCGGGTCGCCGAACACCTCGTCCTGCATGGCGCACATCGCCCGCACGTCGCGCTCGTCGAGGGCCCGGCGCACCACGACACCGTCGGGCAGCGGCACGTCGGCCACGAGCAGCGCCGCCTCGCCGATCATGATCGACTCGGGCTCCTCGGGCGCGAATCCGTGCGCGAGGAGCGACTCGACGAGGCCGGGCGCGTGATCGTGCCCGCGTGTCTTCCACTCGACCGCCGTGATCGCCGGGTCGGGCTCGAACCGCGCGAGCACGTCGCCGACGAGTCCGTCGATCGCCTCGGCGTCGAACCCGTCGAGGTCGCGGTAGCTCACGAAGCCGTACCCGCCCGCGAACACGGCGAGCCGCAGCGGGCCGCGACGCTCCGCCGAGACGGCGTTCGCCGTCTCGGCGTCGGTGCGGAGTTGGTCGTCGTAGGCGCGCAGCAGGGCGGTGGCGTCGGTCACCGTCCCATGATGTCGCATCCGGGCCGGCTCGATGCGAGGCATCCCGGTGGATGGCCGGCGGCGCCGCGCCCGGCCCGCCCGCAGCGGTCGTCAGTGCCCGACGTGCTCGGCGACCGCCGGGTCGGCGGCGACGAGGTCGACCGGCTCCCGTCGGATGACGAGTGCGACCGCGACGGCGAACGCGACCGCGATGACCGCCATGAGCGCGAAGCTCGCCCCCCAGCCCCCGGTGGTCTCGTGCATGACGCCGACGAGCAGCGAGCCGGCACCCGCGATCGCATAGCCGCCGCCCTGCGCGATCGCCGAGACGACGCCGGCCGACGCCGTGTTCGCCGACATCGAGACGATGAGGGTGATGCCGAGGCCGAACGCCGCGCTCTGCACGGCGCCGAGGAGCCCGACGACGAGGACGTACTGGTCGCCCGATGCGAGGGAGAGGGCACCGAGGCCGACGACGACCGCGAGGCCGAGGCCCGGCCCGAACCAGCGCAGCACCCGCGGCCTGCGGGCGAGCACGGGAGTCACGAGCGTCGGCACGAACCCGGCGACGCTGAACCACGCGAGCAGCGCGCCGCGCACGGCGGGCGGCTCGCCCTGATCGGCGAGGAACTGGGGCAGCCATGCGGTCACGGCGAAGTAGAGCAGCGCCTGCAGCCCGAAGACCGCGGTCACGAGCCCGATCGTGACTCCCCCGCGCCTCGGCACCCGGAGGCGCGGCGGCTCGGCCGGTCCACGACGCTCGCCGCCGCGTCGTGCCGCGACCGCCGTCGCTGCGGCGGCGGCGACGGCGACGAGCGCCCACCCGCCGAGCGCGATCGGCGCCGAGCCGCCGCTCGCCGTGTAGGCCGGCACGACCAGCCCCGCGCCGAGGGCCGCCCCCACCCCGAACGACATGCTGCTGAGGCCGATCCACAGGCCCGACGCGCGCAGCTCCTTCAGGTACTGCGGCAGCAGGGTTCCGGCCGCCATGATCGCGACGCCCGCGAGGAAGGTGCCGGGCAGCAGCAGCGCCGACGCGACGACCCGCACGACCAGTGCGGCCGCGAGCGCGGCCATCGTCCAGGCGAGCGCACGGGCGACGCCGAGCCGGCGGGCGAGCCAGGGCCCGATCGGTGCCGTGAGTCCGAACGCGATCACCGGCAGGGTCGCCAGCACGGTCGCATCGGCGCTGCTCAGCCCGAACGCGACCCGGGTCTCGTCGAGGAGCGCTGCGACGCCCGTGATGGCGGGTCGGAGGTTGACCCCGATCAGGAGGGCGGCGACGAGGCCCGCGGTGCGACCGGCGACGCGGCCGCCGGTCGCACCCGTCCCGCGGCCGCGGTCACGCCCGGCCCACCGCTCAGCGGCCGACGACACGGAGGCCATCGGCGACGACACGACCGTCGTGGATGACGGTGCGGTCGCGGCCCCGGTCCATGACTGCGCTCGTCGGGGTCTCGCCGTCGACGAGCACGAGGTCGGCACGGTCGCCGACCGCGACGCCCGGGTGATCGCCGACCCCCGCGACGCGCGGCGACTCGTGCGACATGATGCTCGCGCCGCCCATGGTCGCCACGGCGAGCGCGAGCTCGATGTGGTCGTCGCGGCGGAACCCGTTGACGAACGCGAGCTGCCAGGTGCGGTCGAGCATGTCGCAGTTGCCGTAGGGGCTCCAGTAGTCGCGCTGGCCGTCTTCACCGAGGCCGACGCGCACGCCCGCCTCGGCGAGCGCGACGAGCGAGAGGTGGTTGCTCGTCGACGGCGCCACCGTCGCCATGGCGATGTCGAGCTCGGCGAACTCATCGATGAGACGGCGGCTGACGGCCTCGGACACGGCACCGAGCTCGTACGCGTGCGACATCGTGACCTTGCCCTGCATGCCGAGCGCCCGGGTGCGCTCGAGGACGAGCTCGGTGCTGAAGACGCCGAGCTCGCCCGGCTCGTGCAGGTGGATGTCGATCTCGACCTGGTACTTCTCGGCGAGTCCGAAGACGATGTCGAGGTGCTTGGCGGGGTCGCGGTCGAGCTGGCTCGGGTCGATGCCGCCCATCACGTCGGCGCCCTGCTTGAGCGACTCCTCGAGGAGCTCGACGGTGCCCGCCTCGCGCAGGATGCCGGCCTGCGGAAACGTCATGATCTGCACGTCGGCGTGATCGGCGAACCTCTCCTTCGCGGCGACGACCGAGTCGAACTTCTCGAGCCTGCAGTCGACGTCGACCTGCGCGTACGAGCGCACCCGCGTCGTGCCCTTCGCGATCATCTGCTCGAGCGTGCCGGCGACGATCTCGGCGTGCGGCACGTCGGTGTCGCGCCAGTTCTCGCGGTCGTTCATCATCATGCCCCAGACGCCCGGGCGCCCCGTGTGCTCGCGGAACGGCAGGCCGATGCGGCTCGAGTCGAGGTGCACGTGCACGTCGCTGAACGCGGGCAGCACGAGGCGGCCCCGACCGTCGACCGCGTCGGCGACCGCTGCGGTGGCGTCGTGGGGCCGGATCTCGCTGATGCGCGAGCCCTCGATGACGAGGTCGACGGAGTCGCCGCCCCAGGGGCGGACGTCACGGATGAGCATGGACGGTGTTCCTTTCGGCAGGGTCGACGACGCCGGCCGCGAACGCGGCGGCCTCATCGGGATGGTGGCACGCGTTGGGCCCGGTCGGCACGACGTCGATGCAGCTGCGCCGACGGTCCTCGTCGAGCAGCGCGAAGACCGGGCAGCGGGTGCGGAAGACGCAGCCGCTCGGCGGGTTCGACGGGTGGGGCAGGTCGCCCACGAGCCGGATGCGCCCCGACCGGTCGGCGGTCGGGTCGGGCTTCGGCACCGAGCTGAGCAACGAGCGCGTGTAGGGATGCCTCGGCGAACCGAACACCTCGTCGGCGTCGCCGTGCTCCATGATGCGGCCGAGGTACATCACGGCGATGTCGTCGGCGAAGTGCTTGACGACCGACAGGTCGTGCGCGATGAACACGTACGAGATGCCGGTGTCGGCCTGGATGTCCTGCAGCAGGTTGATGACCTGCGCCTGCACCGACACGTCGAGCGCCGAGACGGGCTCGTCGCAGATGACGACGTCGGGCTCGAGCGCGAGTGCCCGCGCAATGCCGACGCGCTGCTTCTGGCCGCCCGAGAACTCGTGCGGGAATCGGTTGTAGTGCTCGGGCCGGAGGCCCACGCGGTCCATGAGCGACTGCACGCGGCGCTTCATGCCCTCGGGCGGCGAGATCTTCTGGGCGAGGAGCGGTGCGGCGATGACCGCGCCGACCGTCTGGCGCGGGTTGAGCGACGACGCGGGGTTCTGGAAGACCATCTGCACGCGCCGGCGGAACTGCGCGAGGTCGCGGCCCCTGAGGTTCGTGACGTCGGTGCCGTCGACGACGATGCGGCCCGAGGTCGGCTCGAGCAGGCGCATGAGCAGACGACCGGTCGTCGACTTGCCGCAGCCCGACTCGCCGACGAGTCCGAGCGTCGTGCCCCGTTCGAGCGTGAACGACACCCCGTCGACGGCCTTGACGACCGACCCGCGGCGGAAGAGCCCGCCGCGCTTGCCGAAGTACTTCGTGAGGCCCTCGACCTCGAGGATCGGCGTGCTCATACGAGGACCCCTTCGTTCAGGTGGCAGCGCGACCGGTGGCCGTCGCCGTGCAGCTCGGGCCGCTCGGTGAAGCAGCGGTTGCCCGGCACGAGCTGCGCGACGGGGCAACGGGGTGCGAAGAGGCATCCGCCGGGGAGATCGAGGAGCGAGGGCGGGAAGCCCGGGATGGGCGTGAGGCGCCCGGCCTCGTCGGCCATCGACGGCATCGAGGCGAGCAGGCCCTTCGTGTACGGGTGCGCCGTCTCGAAGAACGCGTCGTGCACGTCGGCCTGCTCGACGCACTGGCCGCCGTACATGACGACCACGCGTTGGCACACCTCGGCGACGACGCCGAGGTCGTGGGTGACGAAGATGACCGCGGAGCCCGTCTCGGCCTGGAGCGATGAGATGAGGTCGAGGATCTGCGCCTGCACGGTGACGTCGAGCGCGGTGGTCGGCTCGTCGGCGATGAGCAGCTCGGGCTCGCAGACGAGGGCCATCGCGATCATCGCGCGCTGGCGCATGCCGCCGGAGAACTCGTGCGGGTAGGCGTCGTAGCGCGACACCGGGTCGGGGATGCCGACGCGGGCGAGCATGTCGATCGCGGTCGCCTTCGCCTGCTTCGCGGTCACCCGGTTGTGCACCCGGTAGGCCTCGGCGATCTGCTTGCCGACCGTGTAGAAGGGATGCATCGCCGAGAGCGGATCCTGGAAGATCATGCCGATCTTCTTGCCGCGGTAGGCGCGCATCTCGCGCTCCTCGAGGGCGACGAGGTCGACCCCCTCGAACATGATCCGGCCGCTGATCTGCGCGCTCGTGCCATTGAGCAGCCCCATGAGCGCCTGGCTCGTGACGGTCTTGCCCGAGCCCGACTCGCCCACGATTCCGACGGTCTCGCCGCGGCGGAGCGAGAGGTCCATGCCGTTGACGGCGTGGACGAGTCCGTCGTCGGTCGGGAAGGCGACCTGCAGCCCCTGGATGTCGAGGAACGGTTCGGTGGTCATCAGCTGATCCTCACTCGCGGGTCGACGGCCGCGTACGACACGTCGACGATCACGTTGGCGATGATGATGAAGAAGGCGGCGAGCATCGTGATCGCCATCGTCACGGGCAGGTCGCCCGAGGTCGCCGCGCGGACGGCGGTGAAGCCGAGGCCCGGAACCGAGAAGATCTGCTCGGTGAGCACGGCGCCGCCGAGCAGTGCGCCGATGTCGAGGCCGAGCATGGTGATGATCGGGATGAGGCCGGCGCGCACGCCGTGCGTGAAGGTGATCCTGCGGCGCGAGAGTCCCTTCGCCCTCGCCGTGCGCATGTAGTCCTCGCCGAACGTCTCGATCATGTTGTTGCGGGTGATGCGGATGTACTGGGCGCTGAACAGGATCGCGAGCGCGACCCACGGCAGCAGGTAGTTGGCGAACCACGCGCCGGGGCCCGCGGGACCGAAGGGCGACGAGATCGTGTTGCTCGTGAACGGCAGCACGCGCAGCGTGCTCACGAAGACGAGGAGCAGGAGCAGGCCCGTGACCGGCACGGGCAGCGAGACGCCGATCGATGCGGCGCCGACGATGAGCTTGTCGGTCGGCCGGCCCTTGCGGAGCGCGGCGAGCAGGCCGAGCCCCACGCCGAAGATCGTCCACAGCACGACGGCGCCGATCGCGATCGAGATCGTGTACGGGAGTGCCCGGGCGATGACGTCGGTCACGTTCTCGTTCGTCTGGAACGACTTGCCGAGGCAGGGCCAGCTGCACAGCTGCTCGGCGCCGGGGGCGCCGATCATGCGGTCGCCGACGAAGCCCGAGAGGTAGTCGACGTACTGCACGAAGAAGGGCTGGTCCATGCCGAGCGCGACGCGCGCCTCGGCGATGCGCTCGGGGGTGCACTCCTGGCCGCACGCGGCGGCGGCGGGGTCGGCCGGGCCGAACTGGAACAGCGTGAACGTCACGAAGCTGACGACGAGGAGCAGGGCGAGGAGGGCGACCGACCTGCGGGCGAGGAATCCGAACATCACTGGGCCTGTGCGGGGCCGGCCTGCGCGGCCGGCCCCGCCCTTTCATGCGTGAGTGGAGCGCGTCGTTACTGCTCGACGCCGACGGTGGAGAGGTCGATGCTGCCGAAGAAGTAGCCGACCTGGGCGTTGCGGATGTCCGATCCGACGACGCTGTTCGTGAACGTGCGGATCAGCGGCACGATGGGGTAGCTCTCCATCGCCTCGTTGTAGAGCTCCGACCAGGCGGTGTTGATCTCCTCGGAGGTGCCGTTCGTGTCGCGCAGTTCGTACATCTTCTGCGAGATCCCGGGGTCGTGGAACCGCGAGATGTTGCTGAAGCCGTAGGTGGTGCCGTCGAGGCTCGGCCCGATGTTCGGGTCGACCGTCGTGCGGGTCGAGCCCGACGCCGCGCCGCCGCACCATCCGGCACGGGCGATGTCGGGCATCTCGTCGCTCGCGAGCACGGTGTAGTAGTTCGCGGCGGGGATCGCGGTCATCTGCAGGTCGATGCCGAGCTCCTTGAAGTTCTGCTGCAGCACCGTGCCGAGGTTCTTGTACCGGTCGGTCGCGTTCGAGTACCCGTAGGTGAGCGTCGCGGGGACGTCCTCGCCCTCGAGCAGCGCCTTGGCCTCGTCGAGCTTCGCGGCGCCCGCGGGGTCGAGGTCGGTGGTCTCCTCGACGTAGCCGACCTGGCTGTCGTTGAGGTACGAGTTGGTGATCTTGCCGAAGCGGGCGCCGCCGTACTGCACCTGGATCGCCGCTCGGTCGATGGCGAGCGCGAGCGCCTTGCGCACGTCGGTGTCGGTGATCGTCTCGGTGTTGAAGTTGAGCACGTCGGTGCAGCCGAGGATGCCGGCGGCCGTGCGCTCGGCGATGCCGGCCTCGGTCAGGCGCGCGGTGTCGGACGCCTGCAGCGCGCCGTTCGAGTCGAGCGTGATGGCGGTCGGGTCGGTGTCGGCGAGCAGCTGCTGGCTGATCGTCGCCTGCGCCGTCGACAGCGAGAAGGTGAACGTGTCGGGCAGCGCCGTGCGGTTCTCGTCGGTCGCCGGGTCCCACTCGGGGTTGCGCACGAGCTTCAGCTCGCGGCCTCGGTCGTAGCTCTCGATCATGTAGGGGCCCGACGAGATCGGGTGGTTCGTGTAGTCGAGCTTCGTGTCCTTCGCCTCGGGCACGGGCGCGGTGTTCGACCGCGAGACGAGCGCCGGGAAGTCGGGGTTCGGCTGCTTGAGGTGGAAGACGATCGTCTGCTCGTCGGGCGTCTCGACCGCGGTGAGCTCGCCGCCCGAGTACGGACCCGTATAGTCGTCGGAGTCGAGCGCCGAGTTGAGCTCCTGCGGGGCCTGCGTGTAGACGTCGCGGGCGTAGGTGCGCTCGATGCCGTACTTGACGTCGGCCGAGGTGATCGGCGTGCCGTCCTCGTACGTGAGGCCGTCCTTGAGCGTGTACGTCCAGGTGAGGCCGTCCTCCGACACGCTGCCCGTGTCGGTGGCCATGTCGGCGACGATGGCCGGCGGCTGCCCGGCGGTCTCCTTCGCCATGGTGAGCGTGCGGTAGTACAGCTGGCCGACGTTGGCGGTCTGCACGTAGTTGCTGTTGCCCGGGTCGAGCGTCATGAAGTCGCTCGACATGAGCACGTTGACGTTGCCGCCGGGCTCGGTGAAGCCGGGCTCGACGATGCGCGCGGCGTACGGGTCGTCGCTGCTGCCGGCGGACGGCTGGCCGCTCGGCGCGCCGCCGGCGGTGCAACCGGTGACGGCGAGCGCCACGGCCATCGTGGCCGCGACGATCAGGGAACTGCGGAACTTCATGACTCTCCTTGCGTGGGTGGTGCGGTGCGGGACGGGAAACGGTGGTGGAGCCGGCCGGGGAACGCGCTCAGTCGCGCGACGCCTTGGGGTCGAGCGCGTCGCGGACGGCGTCGCCGAGCAGGTTGAACGCGAGCACGGTGATGACGAGCGCCGTGCCCGGGACGATGAGGAACCACGGGTCGCTGAGGTACCAGTTGCCGGCCTGGGCGGCGTTGAGCATCTGGCCCCATGAGGGGGTCGGGTCCTTGACGCCGACGCCGAGGAACGAGAGCGCCGCCTCGGCCGAGATGTTCGCGGGGATGAGCATCGTCGCGTAGACGAGCACGACGCCGAGCACGTTGGGGATGACCTGTTTGAAGATGATCGAGCGGTACGAGGCGCCGTAGGAGCGCGCGGCCTCGATGTACTCCTGCTCGCGGATGCTGAGCACCTGGCCGCGGACGACTCGGGCGAGGTACGCCCAGCCGAAGAAGCCGAGGATGAGCACGAGCGAGGCGATCGGCACGAAGCTGCCGGTGCCGAAGGGGGTGTCGCGCAGTCGCGAGGCGAGGATCGGCGTGAGCGACAGCACGAGCAGCAGGTGCGGGAACGCCAGGAAGAGGTCGATCGTGCGGCTGATGATCATGTCGACCTTGCCGCCGAAGAACCCCGCTGCCGCACCGAGCACGGTGCCGAGCACGACCGACACGAGCGTCGAGAGCAGGGCGATCACGAGCGAGACCTGGGCGCCGTAGGCGAGCCGCGCGAAGAGGTCGCGGCCGAGCCCCGGCTCGACGCCGAGCCAGTGCTCGGCGGACGGGAACATGTAGCCCGGCAGCGGGAGCCCCGGGGTCATGAAGTTGTCGAGCACGTCGGGCCCGGTGCGGGTCGTGAACGGGTCCTGCCCCTCGATCGCGACGAGCACGGGGGCGAGCACGGCGAAGAGCACGATCGCCACGACGACGCCGAAGGAGGCGAGTGCCACCGGGCTCCGCTTGATGCGCAGCCACGCCGTGCCGAGCAGTGTGCGCCCGGTCGCGATCTCGGCCTTCGGCTCGCCGTCGCGCGGCGCGGCGGGTGCCGGTGCGCCGATGAGCGCCTGGGGGTCGCTGCCGGCGGTCTGCGCGGTCGGGGTCGCCGCCACCTGTGTATCCGTCACGATCATCCTTGAAGGGTCGGGGTTCGGTCGGCAAAACTGTATACCAAATCTGACGGAGCGCAAGCCCGGTGGAATATCACGTTCCACATCCGACCCACTTTCAGGGGCCATTTCGGCCGTGAACTCGCCGGTCAATGCTGAATTCGGCGCGGATGCCTCGTCGGCGACGAAAACTTCGAACTTGCCGCTGCCGTGACGACTCGGTAGTTTTTGGATACCAAATGTTCACATTCCTGCGAAAGGGAACCCGTGCGCACGCTGATCACCGCCGATCACCTGCTCGCCTTCGACGGCACGAGCCACGTCGAGATCCGAGACGGCGCCGTCGTCGCCGACGACGCTCGCATCGTCTACGCCGGCGCCGCCGCCGGCGCCCGGGACCTCGGGTTCGACGAGCGCATCGACCTCGGCGAGAGCCTCCTGATGCCCGGACTCATCGACCTCGATGCCCTCACCGACATCGACCACCTGATCCTCGACTCCTGGTCGAGCGGCGAGGACGGTCCGCGGCTCCAGTGGTCGAGCGAGTACTTCGGCCGCCGTGCGCACGTGTTCACGGAGGCCGAGCGCCGCCGGATCCGCGAGATCGCGCTCGTGCAGCTCGCGCTGCACGGCATCACGAGCTACATGCCGATCGCCTCCGAGGTGCACTCGGCCTGGGCCGAGTCGGCCGACGACTTCTTCGCGATGGCCGAGTTCTCGAGCCGGATCGGCATGCGCGGGTTCCTCGGGCCCTCGTACCGGTCGGGCGTGCCCGTCGTCGACGAGGCCGGCGCCCGCGACATCCGCTTCATCGAGGAGGAGGGTCGAGCGGGCCTCGCCGACGCGATCCGGTTCGTCGACCGCATCCGCGAGCTCGGCGACCCGCTGCTGACCGGCGTCTTCCTGCCGTGCCGCATCGAGACCCTCTCCCCCGAGCTCATGGAGGCCACGGCCGCCGCGGCCGACGAGCGGAATGCGCTCGTGCGCATCCACGCGCTGCAGGGCGAGTTCGAGCGCGAGTACGTCATCGCGCACCACGGGCACACGCCGCTCGACCACCTCGAGGCGCACGGGCTCCTCCACGACCGGGTCATCGTGCCGCACGGCGTCGTGATCGACGTGAACCCCGGCGTGCACGGCGAGGACCGCGGCGACCTGGCGCGCCTCGTCGAGGCCGGGGTCTCGATCGTGCACTGCGCGCTCACGAACGCCCGCTACGGGGCCGAGCTCTGGGACTTCGCGCACTACCGCGACGCGGGCGTCAACTTCGCGCTCGGCACCGACTCGTTCCCGCCCGACCTCATCCGCGGCATCGACACGGGCGTGTCGGCGGCGAAGGTGCAGCACGGCGACCTCTCGAAGGGCGACCTCGCGGCCTACGTCGAGGCGGCGACCCTCGGCGGCGCACGTGCGCTGCACCGACCCGACCTCGGACGCATCGCGGTCGGCGCCACCGCCGACCTCACGGCGTTCCGGCTCGACGACGTGCGCATGGGGCCGGTCGAGGACCCGATCCGCACCCTCGTGCTCAACGGCACGGCGCGCGACGCGTGCCTCACGATGGTCGGCGGCCGGGTCGTCATGCGCGACGGCAGCCTGCCCGGCGTCGACCTCGACGCCGTGCGCGCCGACACGAAGGCCCTGTTCGCGAAGTTGCGCGCCGGCTACACCGACCGCGACGCACGGCACGGGTCGCCCGACGAGCTGTTCCCGCCGGTGTTCCCGGTCGCCGGCTGAGGCCGCCGCCGACGCGGCATCCGCCATCGCCCGACCGCCCCGAGATCGCGCACCCTCGCAGCGACGACCCGAGAACGACCCGCCATGACCCACCGCACCGATGAAGCGCTCGCCGACGTCGTCTACCGGGCGCTCCTGCAGGCGATCATCACCGGCGACCCCCGCCCCGGCAGCCGGCTCATCGAGCGCGAGCTGTCGGACCGGTACGAGGTGTCGCGGGTGCCCGTGCGACAGGCGTTGCAGCGGCTCGAGTCCGAGGGGTTCGTCGTCACCGAGCCGCGCCGCGGGGCGGTCGTGCGGCTGTTCACGCGCGCAGACCTCGAGGAGCTCTTCGACGCGCGGCTCTGCATCGAGCCGTTCGCGACGGGGCGGGCCGCGCGGCGCATCGAGCAGGGGCTCGCCGTGCCCGACCGGCTCGGCCGGCTCCTCGAACAGTCGCAGAAGCGGTTCTCGGCCGGTGACGAGCCGGCGGGCGTCTCGGCGAACCTGCGCATCCACGCCGAGATCGTGCGCCTCTCGGGCAACGGGCTGCTCGTGCGCGGCCTCGAGCCGATGCTCGGCCGGATGGAATGGGTCTTCCGGCTGACGCACGAGGCGCGCGACGAGGAGCAGACGCACGAGCACGAGCGCATCCACGACGCCCTCCTCGCGGGCAACGCGGCGCTCGCGGCATCCCTGGCCTACGCCCATATCGAGCTCGGGCGGGCGCCCATCCTCGCGGCGCTCTCCGACGTACTGACCGACTGACGGCGATGTCGGTGGGTGCTGAGAACATCTCAGCATGGAGGTCACAGAACTGCGGCAGACCCGCGAGCTGCACGTCGGCGACATGCTCGTGAGCTCCGCCGACCGCGCCTACGAGGTGACGAAGATCACGCGCGTCGGGCGCGGCATCCGCGTGCAGTACCTCACACCCGACGGCCGGCCGGGCCGGTTCACCGCGGCCCCCGAGGCGATCAGCCGGGTGCGGGTGGGCGGCCACGCACCGCTCGCCGCCTGACGCGCTGCTCCGCGGTCGCCGCCGTCACCCGAGCGTGATGCCGCGTTGCCGCATGAACGGCACGGGGTCGATCTGCACGCCCTTCTGGTACACCTCGAAGTGCAGGTGGCAGCCGGTCGCCGCACCCGTCATGCCCGACCAGCCGATCTGCTGGCCGGCGCGCACGAGCTGCCCCACCTTGACGAGCACGCCGCCGTTCACGAGGTGCGCGTATCCCGTGTCGATGCCCGAGCCGTGCGCGATCTTCACGAAGTTGCCGTACGTGCCGACCCAGGCCGCCGTGCTCACCCGTCCGCCGGAGGCCGCGTAGATCGGCGCGTTGCATCCGGTGCCGATGTCGACGCCCCGATGGATCGACTGGGTGCAGCCGCTCGGGGTGCAGATCGGGTCGCGCGGACCGAACACGTCGGTGATCCGCCCAGAGGCGGGTTTCGCCCAGACGATCGCGCACGGCGTGTTCTCGGCGACCTGCTCGCCGACGACGGCCGTTCCGCCGATGATCACGCGCGTGGGCGGGGCGAGCTGCCCGAGGGCCACCCAGACCGGGTGCGGGATGCACGTGCGCTGCGTGAGGTACATCGGATCGCCGGTGACGCCGGCGAGGGTCGCACCTGCGAGCGCATCGGCGAAGTCGGCGCCCGTGGCGAGGTAGGCGTCGCGCCCCGAGGTCGGGCTCACGCCGAACACCGCCTCGTTGATCGCCGCCGCCGTCAGGTAGCGGTCGGCGCCATCGTGTCGCACGACGCCGAACCCGTTCGCGGCGAGCTGCTTCGCGATGCCGGGGCTGACGGCGCCCGTCCCGCCGGCGATGCGGACGGTGCCGGCACCGAGCTTGTGCAACACCGAGGCCGTCGAGGCCCTCAACGTCGTCGCCATGCCGTCGACGAGCAGCACGGGCGCGCCGATCGCCCCGCCCGCCGCCGACGCGGCCAGTGCATCGGGGAAGTCGCGTCCGGTCGCGACGAACGCCTGCCTCGCGGTGCCGAACGCATCCGCGGCCAGCCGCTCGCCGGTCTCGTAGCGATCGCGCCCGCTGACCCGTGCGATGGCCGGCGTGAGCTTCGCGAGTTCGCGGTAGACCGCCGCACCGACTGCGGCGTCGCCGCCCGCGACCACGATGCGTTTCGGAGCGAGCCGCACGAGCTCGGCGCGCACGACGGACGGCAGCGCGTCGGGGAGCGTCAGGAGGAGCGGTCCGCCGAGGTGGGCGGCCGCCGCAGCCGAGCTCAGCGCGTCGGCGAATCCGGTGCCCGTCGCGACGTAGACGACGGGCACGTTCGGCTCGAACCGGTTCGAGACGGCGACCGCGGTCTCGTAGCGGTCGGCGCCCGCGAGGCGCTGCACGCCCGTGGGGAACGGCACGACCGAGGTCGCGGCGGCTGCCGAGAACCGATCGGATCCCTCGGGCTGCGGGGCGTCCGTCGGTTCGGGCTGCTCGACCGGCGCCTCCGTCGTCGGCGGCTCGGTCACCGGCGGCTCCGTCGCGGGGGGCTCCGTGACGGGCGCTTCGGTCGCCGGCGGCGCGGTCGCGGGCGGCTCGGTCACCGGCGGCTCGGTCGCGGGCGGCTCCGTCGCCGGCGGATCGGTCGACGGCGAGTCGGTGGCGGGTGCCTCGGTGGCCGGAGCCGGCGTCGCCGGCACCGCGGTCGATGGCACGTCGGTGCCGGGAACGGCCTCGCGAAGACCACTCCCGGCGAAGGCGGGAGACACCCCGCCGAGGATCACCGAAACGGTGATCGCCAATCCGGCCGTCAGGCCCCATGCGTTCCGGACCATGCGACGTCCCCCTCCCCGGTCGCGAGGACGTCATGTTGCGACGGCGTCCCCCGACCGACGTTCGCACCTCGCAGTCTATGAGGACTGGTCGGTCGACGGAAGGTCGAGGACAGCCCGTGCGGCTACCCGCCGGAGCGCAGCGGCAGCATCTCGCCGCCGGTCTGGCACGTCGGGCAGTACTGCGCCGTCGTGCTCGCGAAGGTGAAGTCGCGGACGGTGTCACCGCACACGGGACACTCCTCGCCCGCCCGGCCGTGCACGCGCATCGCGGCGACCTTCTCGGCCTTGAGCCGGTCGATCGGCACGCCGCGCCTCGCGTCGATCGCACCGATCACGACCCCGACCGTGCTCGCGTAGAGGTCGTCGAGGGCGGCCTCGTCGAGCGCTGCGGCATGCCCCACCGGCGACAGCTTCGCGGTGTGCAGGATCTCGTCGGAGTACGCGTTGCCGATCCCTGCGAGCGACTCCTGCTCCTGCAGGACGGCCTTCACCTGCTTGCGGCGCCCGGCGACGGCCGCGTCGAAATCTGCGCGCGTGAACTGCTCGTCGGCCGGGTCGGGGCCGAGCTTGGCGACCGCGGGCACCGCCACCGGGTCGTCGACGACCCACAGCCCGAGCGAGACCCAGTCGCCTGCGTCGGTGAACTCGAGCACGGTGCCGTCGTCGAACTCGAGGATCGCGAGCGCCGGCGGGCGGTCATCGCCCGAGGCATCCGCCGGCTCGTCGGACGCGTAGCGCGCCCAGCCGTGCCGTCCGAGCGAGACCACGAGGTGCGCACCGGTCAGTTCGACGTCGAGCAGCTTGCCGTGGCGGGCGACGCCGGCGACGCGTTCGCCCACGAGCGCCGACGGCGGCTCGGTGCGCGTCTTGACGGTGCGGAACTCGACGACGTCGACCGCCGTGACCTCGTGACCGCGGAGTCGCTCGTCGAGTTCGTCGGCGAGCGCCTGCACCTCTGGCGACTCGGGCATGCGCCCAGCCTTGCACGCCGAAGGGGCGGCCCGCCAGCATCGACTGCCGCGGGCCGCCCTCGATCGAGCCGGCCGCTACTCGGCGGAGAAGTCGAGCTCCGCGTCGGCGACCGCGATGATCGACCAGGTTCCGCCGTCGGCGTCGGTGAACTCGTACGCCGGCACCACGAGCACACTGCCGTCGGGCTGCCACTGGCTCGCGAGCCCCAGTCGGGCGTCGACGATCTCGACCTCGTTCACCGGCCACGAGACGGCCGTGCCATCGGCCGGGGTGGCGGGCGGTTCGGTCGGCGGCACGTACGGTTCGGGCGCCGCGACCGAATCGCTCGTCGCCGAATCGCCCTCGGCCGCCAGGTACGGCATGGCCGTCATCTGGGCGCCGAAACGGGGGTCGGAGAGACGCTCGAACGCCTCCTGCTCGCTCACGACGTCGTACTCGCCGAGGCTCACGATCGGTGCGAGGGCGCCGCTCGCGCTGTACGTGCCCTGGTTCGTGACCTCGATCGACCACGCCTGGTCGAGGCGCTGCCCGTCGACGACCGGCCACGCCTGCGCGGATCGGGTGAACGCACCCTCGACGTCGTCGTCGCTCGTGAACTCGAAATCGCCGGGGTCGCGACCCACCGAGCCGATGAGCGCACGCAGCGCATCGATCGCGGCCGCGTCGCTCGGCAGGTCGGGCACGGCGGGTTCGCACGGCTCGACCGGTGCAGCCGGCTCGGTCGTCGCCCCCTCGAGGAGCTTGTTGCACTCCGCCCAGGGGTCGAGCACCGGATTCATGAACCAGAAGCTCAGCGTTCCGTCGAGGCCCACCGACACCGACGGCCCCGTGCCGTCCTGCGGCCCGACGACCCACGAGCCGTCCTTGAGGTCGGGGGTCCCCTCGACACCGAGCGCCGCGGCGAGCGCGCCGACCGTCTCGGCGTTCGAGACGGAACGGGCGTCGTACCCGTAGCCGCCCGCGCTGCCGGCCTCGGTCGCGAGCCCCGATGCGCTGAAGACGTTGCGGCCGAACCCGAAGCCGTACGGGTACGACGCGTCGGCGGCCATCTTGCCGGTGGCGTCGAACGTGCCGCCCGCCGCCGGCATCTGCTCGGTCATCGGCCGGTCGGCGGCTCCGGTCGATTCATCTCCGCCTCCTCCGGGCAGCGAGATGGGCGGCGCGGCGGCACCGGCGAGCGTCGAGGGGCCGTTGAGCCCTGCGCCGGCGGCATAGCCCGCGCCGCCGACGATCGCGAGCGAGGCGGCCACGGCGGCGATGGCGATCCATTTCGGCCTGCGGCGCGAACGTTCGGCATCGAGGTCGGTGACCGCGGCGGCATCGCCACGGCCGGGCGCGGCGTCCCCTGCTCCCGCGGCGGCGACGACCGGCTCCGAGGTGTCGGCCAGCACGCCGGCTACGACCTCGTCGGCGAAACCCTCGCGCGGGTCGATCCCCGCGGCAGGGTCGGCTGCGCGCAGCAGTGCCACGGGGTCGGATGCCTCGCCGGCCGGCACCTCGCGCTCGAGGGCGCCGTCGGGCCCGCGCTCGTCAGCGCTGTTCGGGTCTCGTTCGCGGTCGTCGTTCATGTCGCTCAGCCTCCGTGGTGGGTACACATCGGATATGTCGCCGCCCCGCCGGACCTTGCACCGCGGGCACCGCGGTCCGCGATCGGCGCCCGTCTCAGAACGTCAGCCGCTCGCCCCACGCCTCACGGAGGCGCTTGCGAGCGCGTGAGAGCGCAGCATCCGCGCCCGACCTGGAGATGCCGAGCACCTGCGCGAGCTGTTCGCCGTCGAGCCCCTCCCACGCGTGCAGCAGCAGGATGCGCCGGTCCCGCTCCCCCACGCTCGCGAGCGCGCCGCGCAGCTCGGCGTCGAAGAGCGCACTGAGCTCGGGGTCGTCGGCGACGCGGGCGGCACCGGCCTCGGGTACGTCCTCGACCGGGAGGTCGACGTGCTTTCGACGGTGGTTCGCGAGCGTGAATCCGGCCGTGCGGTAGAGCCACGGCAGCTCGGCGCCGCGCGGCACGTCGTCGCGCCGTCGCCACGCGGTCGCGAACACCTCGGCGGCGAGGTCCTCCGCGTCCTGCCGCGGGCCGCGGCGGGCGAAGTAGCGCACGAGCGCGGTCGAGTGCTCGCGCACGAGTCGGGTGAACCATGCGGCATCGTCGCGGGGGGCGTCCGCGGGAGGCGCGTCGTCGGGTGTCGCATCCGTGTCGGCGCTCAGAGGCATCGGCACTCCCTCGGTCGGGTCGGCATCGACGACGGCGTTGGTGTTCTCCACATCCGGTATGTGTCGCCGCTGCTGCGAGTCTTGCACGCTCGGATCGACTCGCGCCCTACTCCGTGGCTCGGAGGTATTCGAGGTACGATTCCGCGATCGCGATCACCTCCCACTCGCCTCCGTTCGCATCGGTGAACTCGTATCTCGGGACGAGCATCGTGCGCCCGTCGATGAGGGTCTCGGTGCCGAGCACGAGCCGCACGCCGACGATCTCGACCGCTTCGACCGGCCAGTCGATTACGGTGCCCGGGCGCGGCAGCGCGGGCGGCTCGGTGCGCGGCATCCAGTTCGCCGGCCCTTCGTGCACGACATGCGGCGGCCGCGGCGGGATGACGGTGCGCTCGGGACCGAATCGCGGTTCGGCCAGCCGTTCGAGCCCCTCCTGCTCGCTCACGATCTCGACCTCGCCGAGGAGGTCGACCGGTGCGAGTGCGCCCCAGGCGCTGACGATCCCGTCGAAAGTGAACTCGATGTGCCACGATCGGTCGGTGGCCCGGCCGTCGACGACGAACCGTGCCTCGGCCGAGCGGGCCATCGCGCTCTCGCCGTCGGAGGTCACCGAGTCGAACTCGAAGTCCTCCGGGTCCCGGCCCGTCGAGACGACGAGAGCGCGCAGCGCATGGATCGCGTCGCGCGCGGTGGGGATGTCGCCCGTCGGCGCGCACGGAATCTCGATGCCGTCCTCGTCCGGGCAGGAGTACGGATCGATGAGCGGGTCGACGTAGGAGAAGCCGGGCCAGGTCCCGTCGTCGACGGTGAGGCGGGGCCCGCTCTCGTCGTCGGGGCCCACGACCCACACACCGTCGTGCGGCCGCGGTTCACCGCTGAGGCCGAGCGCGCTCGCGAGCGCGGCCACGCCGTCGACGCTCGTCTCGGCCCCGCTGTCGTTGCCGTAGACGGGCGCCTCGCCAGCCTCCGGCGAGAGGATCGACGAGCCGAACGAGAGCCGTGCGCCGCCGTAGGGTGGTCCGTACGTCGTGACGAAGTCGTCGGCGGCAGGTTCGCCGACCGCGCGGCCTGCCGTCGTCGAACCCGCCGACACGCCGAGTGAGATCGGTGCCGCGGCGGGGCCGAGGCGTCGTATCGCCTCTGCTCCGGGCCCCTCACCGGTGGTCGCCTCGATGCCGCGCTGCCGGACGTCGTCGTCGTAACCGCCGATGCCGCCGCAGCGTCCCGCGGCCATGGCGGCCGCGAACCAGATCACGAGGGTGGCCGCAACCACGGCCCTCATGATCCATGCCTTCCCGGCTCCGCGCACATCCTGCTTGTGTCGTGCGCCTCGTCGGTCTTGCATCCCTGCGCGGCGCTCGTGGCCGCCTCAGGCCTCGGCGACCCGCCCCGCGTCGACGTGCCAGCGCCGGTCGAGGTTCACGTGCTCGAGCATGCGGCGGTCGTGGGTCACGAGCAGCAGCGTGCCGTCGTAACCCTCGAGCGCCTGTTCGAGCTGCTCGATCGCGGGCAGGTCGAGATGGTTCGTGGGCTCGTCGAGCACGAGCACGTTGACGCCGCGCGCCTGCAGCAGCGCCATGCCAGCGCGGGTGCGCTCGCCGGGCGACAGGTCGTCGACGGGCCGCAGCACGTGGTCGGCCTTGAGCCCGAACTTCGCGAGCAGGGTTCGCACCTCGCCCGAGCTGAACTCGGGCACGAGGGCCTCGAACGCGTCGGCGAGCGGCGTCGGGCCCGCGAGCTGCGAGCGTGCCTGGTCGATCTCGCCGATCGCGACCGACGAACCGAGGCTCGCACGGCCCGCGTCGGGGGCGATGCGGCCGAGCAGCAGGCCGAGCAGGGTCGACTTGCCGGCGCCGTTCGGCCCCGTGATGCCGATGCGGTCGCCCGCGGAGACCTGCAGCGAGACCGGCCCGAGGGTGAAGTCGCCGCGGGTGACGGCGGCCGCGTCGAGCGTCGCCACGACCGACGACGATCGCGGCGCCCGCCCGATGGTGAACTCGAGCTTCCACTCCTTGCGCGGCTCCTCGACCTCGTCGAGGCGGGCGATGCGGCTCTCCATCTGACGCACCTTCTGCGCCTGCTTCTCGCTCGACTCCATCGAGGCCTTGCGCCGGATCTTGTCGTTGTCGGGCGACTTCTTCATCGCGTTGCGCACGCCCTGGCTCGACCACTCGCGCTGCACCCTGGCTCGCGCGACGAGGTCGGCCTTCTTGGCGGCGAACTCCTCGTAGTCCTCGCGCGCATGGCGGCGCACGGTCTCGCGCTCCTCGAGGTAGGCGTCGTAGCCGCCGCCGTAGACCCGGTTCGAGTGCTGGGCGAGGTCGAGCTCGAGCACCTTGGTGACGGTGCGCGCGAGGAACTCGCGGTCGTGGCTCACGAGCACGACGCCGCCGCGCAGGCCCGCGACGAACGCCTCCAGCCGGGCGAGCCCGTCGAGGTCGAGGTCGTTCGTGGGTTCGTCGAGCAGTACGACGTCGAAGCGCGAGCAGATGAGCGCGGCGAGTCCGACCCGGGCGGCCTGCCCGCCCGAGAGGCCGGTCATGAGCGAGTCGGCGGTGATCGCGTGGCCGGCGCCGGCCTCGCGATCCGACGCGTCCCCGTCGCCGACCGCGAGCCCGAGCTCGGCGAGCACGGCGGGCAGCCGCTCGTCGAGGTCGGCGGCGCCGGAGGCGAGCCACCGTTCGAGGGCGACCGAATACTCCTCGGCCGGGTCGACTCCGGCGGGCGGGGAGGTCGCGGCGAGCAGTTCTGCCGCGGCATCCAGGCGGGCGGATGCCTCGGCGCAACCCGTGCGCCGGGCGACGTACTGCGCGATCGTCTCGCCCTCGACGCGCTCGTGCTCCTGCGGCAGCCAGCCGACGAACGCGTCGGACGGCGCGAGCGAGACGGTGCCCGCGAGGGGCGTGATCGCCCCGCCGAGGATGCCGAGCAGCGTCGACTTGCCTGCGCCGTTCGCGCCGACGACGCCGACGACGTCGCCCGGTGCGACCGTGAGGTCGAGGTCGTCGAACAGCGTGCGATGGGCGTATCCCCCGGCGAGGCCCTGGGCCACGAGTGTTGCGGTCACCGGACAACCCTAGTCAGCCGCACGACCTGCGACCGCATGCCGCTGGGGCCATATGCGATCGCATACGGTTGCGGCATGCTGCGTCGCCTCGTCTCCCGCGTCTACTGGGCCGTGAGCCGGTGGACCTTCCGGAGCGAGCCCGCTCCCGACCGTCCCTCGGTGCTCATCGGCGCGCCGCACACCTCGAACTGGGACTTCGTGCTCATGCTCGGCATCGCCTGGCGCCTCGGCATCGACGTGCGCTGGCTCGGCAAGAAGAGCCTGTTCGCCGGCTGGCGCGGGCCGATCATGCGTGCGCTCGGCGGCATCCCCGTCGATCGCGCCGACCCGAGCCGGGTCGTGGCCGAGGTCGTCGAGCGGGTACGCGCGGGCGAGGTCTTCGGCCTCGTCGTCACCCCCGACGGCACCCGCGGTGCGCACGAATACTGGAAGTCGGGCTTCTACCGCATCGCCCGCGAGACCGGCATGCCCGTCACCCTGGGCTACGTCGATCGCACCACGATGACGACGGGCCTCGGCCCGACGATCGACCTGACCGGGGATGTCGCGGCCGACATGGACCGCATCCGCGAGTTCTACGCCGACAAGTCGGGCGTGCGCCCCGATCAGCGTGTCGAGCCGCGCCTCCGCGAGGAGGCGGCGCTCCGCGTCTGACGGTCGCGCGACGCCGACCGCTCCCCCTGCGCCCTACCCCTGCCCCTGCGCCCGCCGCCACTCGTCGGCGAGCAGACCGAGGATCACCTCGTCGGCGTGTTCGTCGACGACCCACGCCGACGAGCGCAGCACGCCCTCGCGCACGAAGCCGTTGTGCTCGGCCGCGCGCAGCATCGCGTGGTTGTCGGCGAGCGTCTCGATCTGCAGCCGGTGCATGCCGCGGAACGCGAAGCCGTACGTGCAGAGCGTCGCCACGACGTCGGTGCCGTACCCCTTGCCGCGCGTCGACGGCAGCAGTCCGAGGCCGAGATGGGCCATGCGGTTGTGGTTGTCGATGCCCCAGAACGTCGCAGACCCGATCAGCCTCTCGCCCTCGACCTCGACGACCGAGAACTGCACCAGGCCCTCGGCCGACTCGTCGACGACGAGCCGGCGGTCCTTCGTGCCGGGCGTCAGCGGTCGCCACGGCCGGCCCTCCGCACGGGCCGCGTTGATCGGGTCGTCGTAGAGCTCCGCCAGCAGGACCGGGATGTCGTCGTCGTGCCGGGCCCGGAGCCCGATCTTCGCGCCTCGCAGCATGACTCCCTTCCTATCCGGTCGCGCGCATCGACGGCAAGGCCGGCGGGCGAGTCCCCGACGAGCCCGAGGAGCGCCCGCCGGACGGTTGACGTACCCTGAACACGGCCGCGTCGTCGCGCGGACGAACAAAAGGCTCCCCGTGAACGTCACCCTGCTCCGGCGATTCGTCGCCGTCGCCGAGGAGCTGCACTTCCCGCGCGCCGCCGAGGCGCTCGGCATCCCGCTCGCGTCGCTCTACTCCTCGATCGAGAAGCTCGAGACCGAGCTCGGCGGCGCCCTGTTCACGCGTCAGAACCCCACCCGTCTGACCGAGCTCGGAGCAGCCTTCCTGCCCGAGGCCCGCGCCGAGATCGACGCGGCGCCGGCACCCGCGGCGCAACCTCGCGCGAAGGCCGGTGGCAAGGCGAAGGCTTCGAAGGGCAAGGGTCGCGCCCCCATCGTGAAGGGTCAGCCGAAACCGTACAAGAAGCGGCAAGGACGCTGAGCAGCGGGGCTCAGCGCCGCCGAGCGAGGATCGCGCCGTACGGCCGATGACCCGGGTCGGTGCGGGTATGGGTCTCGACGACGTCGAAACCCGCCGCGTCGAGGGCTTCGGTCATCTCGGGCACGGGCCAGAAGTACGCGGTGACCACGGCGTGGTCGAACGGCTCGAGCCGCGGGCCCTCGAAGAAGCCCATCAGCAGCGTTCCGCCGGGCCGGATGCCGCGTGCGAACTCCGCCAGGATCGCGGGCACGCCCTCGGGCTCGGTGTGGATGACCGAGTACCAGGCGAGGATGCCGCCGAGCGAGGCATCCTCGACCGGAAGCGACCCCAGCTCGCCGAGCCGGAACGACACGTCGGGGAATCGGCGCGCGGCTCCGTCGACGAACGCGGGCACCAGGTCGACGCCGACGGCGTCGACCCCGTGCTCGTGGAGGAACTGCGTCCAGTGCCCGGGGCCGCAGCCGGCGTCGATGGCCGGACCGTCGACCGCTTCGGCCCAGCGCGCGATCAGGTCGCGGTCGGGTGCGGCCATGTCGTCGATCGACCCCAGGAGCTCGGTGTACTCGCGCGCCCGCGCGGCGTAGCGCGCTCGTACCGTCGACGTTCCCATGCGACCTCCTCCGTCCAAACCTAGGGGGCGACGCAGACATCGGCGTTCGGCACAACCCCCTGCCGCCGGAGCACGCCGGACCGTTGAATGGTGCTGTCGCCGGAAGGGTGGAACGCACTCATGGATACGAGCATCTGGATCTGGATCATCGTCGCGATCGTCGTGATCGCGATCATCGTGGCGGTCGTCGTCTGGGCCAACTCGCGGCGCCGCGAGCAGGCCAAGGCCGACGCCGATCGCCGGCGCGCGGCGAAGCTGCGGGAGAAGTCCGAGGAGACCGAACGCATCGCCCGCGAACAGGCCGCCGCGGCCTCGCAGGCCGACGCCGACCGGCTCGCCGCCCAGGCGAGCGCCGCCGAGGCGGAGGCATCGGCCGAGCGCGCACGCCTCGAGGCGGAGCGACTCGAGCGCGAGGGAGCCGAACGGGCCGAACACGCGGCCGCGTTCCAGGAGAAGGCCGACGCACAGGCGCGCAAGGCGGCCGAGGTCGACCCCGACGTGCCCGCGGAGGCGATGCGCGGGCGGCACGCGGACGGCGATGCGGAGGCCGGTCGTCGTGATCGGTCCACCGTGCGAGATGATCGGGTCGCCGGACCGACCGGGGATGCGACCGCGGCGGACGAGGAAGCGCGCCCGGCCACAGCGGGCACGACCGACGACGACACTCGACGCGACGCCGCCCCGCGCGACGGCACCACGGTCTGACGCGCGCGGGTGACGCGGGGCGCCCGCTGTCACCCAGCCGCTCAGGGTTCTCACCGCGGGCGCACAGCATCGCCGCACGCAGGCACGTTACGGTCGACCGCAGACAGATCGGAGAACCGTACGTGACCGCGAGCGACGACCCTGCCCTCGGCCTCACACTGAGCGGCGGCGCCGCGTTCGGTGCAGCGCATATCGGTGTCCTGCACGAGCTCGCGGACCGCGGCATCCGCCCCGGCATCGCCGTCGGTACGAGCTCGGGCGCCCTGATCGCCGCCGCCTACGCGGCGGGCTTCGACCCGGCCGAGATCGAACGCGTCGCCCTCGCGTTCCGCTGGCGGGAGATCGCCCGCTGGTCGTTCGCCCCGCGACTCGGCCTGCTCGACTCGCGCGCGATCGACGACGGCGTGCGACGCGTGTTCGGCTGCGATCCGCTCATCGAGCAGCTCCCGCGCCGGTTCGGCGCGGTCGCCACCGACCTCCGCTCCCGTCGCGCGGTGACCGTCGATCACGGGCCGCTGAGCGTCGCGCTGCGGTCGACCATCGCGGTGCCGGGCCTGCTCGCACCCGTGCGTCGCCACGGCGCCCTCCTCGCCGACGGCGGAATGGTCGACAACGTGCCGTTCGCCGCTGCACGCGAGCTCGGCGCGTCGCGGGTCATCGTCGTGCGCCTGCACGCGAAGTTCGAGAACGTGCGCATGATGCGCACGGTCAGCCGCACCGCCGACCTCGTGCGCGATCCCTCGGTCGTGCTCGTCCAGCCCGAGATGGAGGGCATGGCGCAATGGACGATGTCGGACGCCCCGCGCCTCATCGCCGAGGGGCGCCGTGCCGCGGCCCTCGCGCTCGACGCGGCGTCCGAGCTCGCGGCCGCCTGAGCCGCCTCGCCGCTCGCGCGTTCAGCGCTCCCAGTCGCGCCGCAGCAGGCCGTACACCCACGTGTCGGACACGTCGCCGTTGACGATGCAGTCCTCGCGCAGCGTGCCCTCGCGCTCGAAGCCGAGCTTCTCGAGCACCCGGGCGGAGGCCACGTTGCGGGTGTCGGTCTCGGACTGGACGCGGTTGAGGTCGAGTGCGTCGAACGCCCACCCGAGCAGCGCTCGGGCCGACTCCGTCGCATACCCGCGCCCCCACGACGACTGCCTGAAGCAGTAGCCGAGGGACGCGCTCTTGAAATCGGGATTCCAGCTGTTGAACGTTGCCCAGCCGACGAAGGCGCCGTCGTCCGTGCGCTCGATCGCGACGCGTGCGCCGCTGCCCTCCTCCGCCATCCGCCGGCAGCCGGCCATGAAGCGCTCGATCGACGATCGGTCGGTCCACGGCGGGGAGTCCCAGTAGCGCAGCACGTGCGCATCGCTGTTCAGGGCGAAGAGGTCGTCGGCGTCGGCCTCGGCGAAGGGACGCAGTCGCAGTCGTTCGGTGTGCAGGGTGGGCGTGGGCAGGGTCACCTCGACATGGTCGCACGATTCCCGTGCCCGTGCCCGTGCACGTGCTCGGCTCAGACCTCGGCGAGGAACGCCTTCACCCGCTCGGCGAGCAGCGCCGCCGCCTCGGGGTCGTACGCGTCGAGCGAGGAGTCGGCGAAGAGGTGCTGGTCGCCGGGGTAGACGAACAGCTCGGCCTCGCTCGTCGCGGCGACGAGTTCGCGCGTGGCCGGCAGGTCCTCGTCGAAGAACTCGTCGCCCTCCTTGCCGTGGATCTGCACCGGCACACCCTCCGGCCACGCTTCCCCGAACTCGTCGACCGGGAGGCAGGAGTAGATGAGCAGCGCCCCGCGGGCACCCGGACGGGTCTGCGCGAGCCGCTGTGCGATCGTCACGCCGAACGAGAACCCGGCGTAGACGAGTTCGGGGCCGAGCTCCGCGGCCGCGGCCGCGCCGCGCTCGCGGATCACCTCGAAGCCCGTCTCGCGGGCGTACGCGAATCCCTCCTCGATGCTGTCGAAGGTACGACCGTCGAACAGGTCGGGCGCGTGCACCGTGTGGCCGGCCCGCCGAAGGTCCTCGGCGAAGGCCTCGACCCCATCGGTCAGGCCCTGGATGTGGTGGTACAGCAGTACTTCGGCCATGTCAGCGGCGCCCCTCGTCGATTGATCGAATGTTCTGGATCATTCGAGAATGCTAGTCTGTTCGGTCATGGCGGACAACCCTCCGGACTACGAGCTCGCCGATCGCCTGGCGCTGACCGAGCCGGCGCAGGTGCGCGCGATCGGCCACCCGCTGCGCACGACGATCCTGCAGCTCATGCACGAACGCGCTGCGACCGTGACCGAGCTGGCGACGGCCGTCGGGCGCCCCAAGAGCACGGTGGCGCACCACGTCGACGTGCTCGTCGACAACGGCCTGCTGCGGGTGGTTCGCACGCGCCGGGTGCGCGCGATCGAGGAGCGCTTCTACGGGCGCACCGCGCGCATGTTCTTCGTGGCGGCCGAGCCGACGTCGGCCGGCGCCGAGGCACCCCGCGACTTCAACGACTTCGAGGTCGCCGCGCGCGAGTCGGCGACGGCGTTCGAGCAGGGCCGCCTGTGGGGGTTCATCCGGCACGCGCGCATCTCGGAGCAGCAGGCCTCCGAGTTCTGGCGCCGCATGGCCGAGCTGGTCGACGAGTTCGACCGGCTGCCGCGGTCGGGCGAGACGGTCTACGGGTTCGCGGTCGGCGTCTACCCGAGCGACCACCCGGCGCTGCCGGCCGCCGAGTGACGGCCGCCCGCGACGCGCTCGGCGCGCGTCAGACCTTCTTGACGACGCTCGACTTCAGCTGCAGCTGACCGAAGCCGTCGACCTTGCCGTCGAGGTCGTGGTCGCCGACGCCGTCGACGAGCCGGATCCCGCGCACCTTGGTGCCGACCTTGATGGTGCCAGATGCACCCTTGACCTTGAGGTCCTTGACCACGGTGACGGTATCGCCGTCGGCGAGCACGTTGCCGACCGCGTCCGTGATCACCCGCGCGTCGGAATCGGCCGAGGCATCCGCATCGACGTCGCCGGGCGCCCACTCGTGCCCGCACATCGGGCACACGAGCAGCGCCCCCATCTCATAGGTGTGCTCGCTCGAGCACTCGGGGCAGCGGGGCAGGGTGTCGGTCATGAGGTCCTCTCTGCGAACATTCGTCCGCGCATTCGTCCGCCGCCGATTCGCGCGGGGTACCGTGAGCATATGCACGGTCGCCCCGGCCCTCTCGACGCTGAGTTGATCGTCTATATCGACCACGCGAACGTACACGACGGTCGCCTCGATGAGCTCAAGGCGGGAGTCGAGCGGCTCGTCGGCGTCATCGAGCGGCTCGAGCCGCGCCTCATCGCATACGGTTTCCATTTCGACGAGGGCTCGGAGCGGATGACGGTCACCGCCGTACACCCCGACTGCACCTCGCTCGAACTGCACCTGGAGGTCGGCCGGGAGGAGTTCCGCAGGCTCGCGGAACTGATTACCCTTACGGGCATCGAGGTCTACGGGTCCATCAGCGATCGCGCCCGCGAGATGCTCGAACAGAAGGCCGCGATGCTCGGAGGCGCCGGTGTGCTCGTGGTCGAGCGGTTCGCCGGGTTCGCACGGACTCCCCCGGCGAGCGACTGACCGAACAACCAGCCGGACGGCCTTCGGCACGGCCTGGCTCAGACCTTGAAGCGGAACTCCATCGAGTTACGTCGGCGTTCGGCATTCCGCTTCAGCTTGCAAGGGCGGCGTTCAATCTCACGTCAGTGTCGGTCGACGCTTCCAGTTCGTAGAAGCGGTTATCGCAAGCGTCGAGTTCTTCATCCAGCCCAAGTTCGTCCAGCAACTCCTCACGTCGCGCCTGCTCCTGAGGGTAGGTCGGACCGAGAAGCGCCATGGCGTCCTTGAGAAGGAGCATCCACTCCGTCCCCAGAAGGGCTTCGAGGCCGCTCAGTGCGATTGGGGCGGTGTTGCCGCCCCAATAGCGGAAGTAGACATCGAAGCCACCTGAGTTGACTTCCTGCCGCAGATCGCACACCGCCGCGACCGACTGCTCCAACGGAGACAGATCACTCCGATCGCTGTCACCGAGCGATTCGTAGAACGACCAAACATCAGCCTGGACCATGGCGCAAGAGTAGTCAATCCACGCTCAGCCGCAGATGTCTTGAGCCCTACCGCAGCATGCGGTGTCGACCCGTTGGCACACCTGACGGCGCTGAAACTTATACGTTGAAGCGGAACTCCACGACGTCGCCGTCCTGCATGACGTAGTCCTTGCCCTCCATGCGGGCCTTGCCCTTCGCGCGCGCCTCGGCGACCGAACCGGTCTCGACGAGGTCGGCGAACGAGATGACCTCGGCCTTGATGAAGCCGCGCTCGAAGTCGGTGTGGATGACGCCCGCCGCCTGCGGGGCCTTGTCGCCCTTGCGGATCGTCCACGCCCGCGACTCCTTGGGGCCGGCCGTGAGGTAGGTCTGGAGGCCCAGCGTGTCGAAGCCGACGCGCGCGAGCTGGTCGAGGCCCGACTCCTCCTGACCCGTCGAGGCGAGCAGCTCGGCCGCCTCCTCGGGGTCGAGGTCGATGAGCTCCGACTCGATCTTCGCGTCGAGGAACACGGCCTCGGCGGGTGCGACGAGCTCGGCCAGTGCGGCCTTCTTCGCCGCGTCGGTGAGCACCTCCTCGTCGACGTTGAAGACGTAGATGAAGGGCTTGGCCGTGAGCAGGCCGAGCTCCTTGATGGGCGCGAGGTCGACCTTCGAGGCCGAGAGCGGGGTGCCGGCCTGCAGCACCTCCTTCGCCTCCTTCGCCGCGGCGAGCACCGAGGGGTCGAGCTTCTTGCCCTTGACCTCCTTCTCGTAGCGCGTGATGGCGCGCTCGAGGGTCTCGAGGTCGGCGAGGATGAGCTCGGTGTTGATCGTCTCCATGTCGGCCTTGGGGTCGACGGCACCGTCGACGTGCACCACGTCGGAGTCGCTGAACCCGCGCACGACCTGCGCGATCGCGTCGGCCTCGCGGATGTTCGCGAGGAACTTGTTGCCGAGCCCCTCGCCCTCCGACGCGCCGCGCACGATGCCGGCGATGTCGACGAACGACACGGCGGCCGGCAGGATGCGCTCGGAGCCGAAGATCGCGGCGAGCTGCTCGAGGCGCGGGTCGGGCAGGTTCACCACGCCGACGTTGGGCTCGATCGTCGCGAACGGGTAGTTCGCCGCGAGCACCTGGTTCTTGGTGAGGGCGTTGAAGAGGGTCGACTTGCCGACGTTCGGGAGACCGACGATTCCGATGGTGAGTGCCACGGGGGTCTATCGTACCGGTCCCGAGCCGACCGCTTCATGGGTGCGAGGCGGGGCGGATGCCGCGCGCCCGCGCCGAACGCCCGACAGACACCCTTGCGGTCGTATTTGGTAAGTAGTAACTTACGGTTCGTGGAGGCTTACCAAGTGTTGGACGCCCTCGGCGACACGACCCGGCGGCGCATCGTCGAGCTGCTGGCGACGGCCGGGCCGCTCTCGGTCGGCGAGCTCGCGGAGCGACTGCCCGTGAGCCGGCCTGCCGTGTCGCAGCACCTGCGCGTGCTCGCGACGAGCGGGCTCGTCGCGCACGACGCGCGGGGCACGCGCAACATCTATCGCCTCGACGACCGCGGCGCCACGGCGCTGCGGGGCTGGCTCGACGAGTTCTGGTCGGCCGCACTCTCCCGCTTCGCCGAGGCGGCGGAACGCGAATCGAAGGAGTCATCGTGAACGAGACAGCCGACCTGGACCAGAACGGCATCATGGACGGGACCGACCCGTACGACGACGCGATCGTCAAGACCGTGCACGTGCCCCTCGCGCCCGACCGGGCGTTCGAGCTGTTCACCGAGCGCATCGTCGAGTGGTGGCCGCTCGCGACGCATTCGACCGGCCACGAGGATGCGGTCGGCCTCGCGATCGACGGCCGGGTCGGCGGGCTCATCGTCGAGACGCAGCGCGACGGCACCACGAGCGTGTGGGGCACGCTCACCCGCTGGGATCCGCCGCACGGGCTCGCGTTCACGTGGCATCCCTCGCTCGGCCCCGAGGAGGCGACCGACGTCGCCGTCACGTTCGCGGCCGAGGGCGACGGGTGCACGCTCACGCTCGTGCACACGGGGTGGGTGAAGCGCCGCGACGGCGACGTGCGCGACCGCTACGTGACCGGATGGGAGTTCGTGCTCGGCAGGTTCGCGGCCGCGGCGGCCTGATCGCCGCGAACGGCGCCGGCCATGAGGCATCCGGCCGCAGCGATGCGCGTCAGGCGAGCCGCGCGCGGAAGCAGCGGGTCAGGTACGGCACCTCGAGCTCGTCGCGGCCCTCCAGATCGGGATGCCGCGCCAGCAGCTCCTCGAGCCTCGTGATCGTGTCGCGCTGCTCGTCGGGGCTCGCCGTGATGAAGTACGAGCGCGAGCGCACGAGGTCGAGGAACCGTTCGCGGCTCATCGTCGCCGACCAGGCGACCGTGCGCTCCTCGATCGGGCCGAACGGCGCGCCGATGCGCACGTAGCCCTCGAAGCTCGCGCTCGCGTCGTGTCGCTCGTGCATGATCTCGCCCGCCTCGTGCAGCCAGCCGACGCTCGTGTCCCGGCTGTTCCAGACGAGGCCCAGCACGCCGCCGGGGCGCAGCACGCGTGCGATCTCGGGCACGGCACGTTCGGGGATGAACCAGTGCCACGCCTGCCCCACCACGACCGCGTCGACCGCGTCGTCCTCGATCGGGATGTCCTCGGCCGTGCCCAGGATGCGCGGCACCCCGGGCACCGCGATCTCGAGCTCGTCGAGCATCTCCTCGACGGGATCGACGGCGATCACCTCGCGGTCGAGCTCCACGAGCACCTGGGTCAGCTTGCCGGTGCCCGCCCCGAGGTCGAGCACGCGCCTCGCATCGCCGACGAGCCAGGCGACGGCCTCGGCCGGGTACCCGGGCCGGGCCGCGTGATAGACGGATGCCGCGGAGCCGAACGATCGCGCGGCATGCTCGTTCTCCGGTCCGAGGGGATTCATGGTCCCCATTCCATGCCCGCGGCGAGGCATCCGTCAACCGTCGGCGGGCCGTGCGACGATGCCCGCATGCCCGTGGACTTCACCGCCATCGATTTCGAGACCGCGAACTCCTCTGGCGCCTCGGCCTGTTCGGTCGGCCTCGTCAAGGTGCGCGACGGACGGGTCGTCGACCGGGCGTACTGGCTGCTGCGGCCGCCGTTCCCGCACGACGAGTTCAACGAGTGGAACATCCGCATCCACGGCATCACGCCCGAGATGGTCGCCGATGCCGCGAACTGGGCGGCGCGCCTCGACGAGTTCCGCGACTTCACGGGCGACGACTGGCTCGTCGCGCACAACGCGACGTTCGACATGGGCGTCATCGCCAAGACGAGCGAGGCGTTCGAGCTCGAGACGCCGGCGCACCGCTACCTCTGCAGCCTGCAGGTCGCCCGCAAGACCTACCACCTCGACTCGTACCGACTGCCGTCGGCCGCCATGGCCGCGGGCTTCGAGGACTTCTCGCACCACAACGCGCTCGACGACGCCGAGGCGTGCGCAGCGATCATGGCGCACGCCGCCAAACGCCACGATGCGGGCGACCTCGAGGCCCTCGCCCGCATCACGGGCGTGCGGGTCGGCGTGCTCGGGCCCGTGCGGCCGGTACCCGCTCCGGTCGCCCGGGCGGTCGGGTAGGCGCGGGCGTTCCGGTCGGTCGAGTAGGCGCGCGGGGTGTTCCGGTCGGTCGAGTAGGCGCGAAGCGCCGTATCGAGACCACCGGCCGACTGTCCCCGAGACCCCGCTCCCCCGAGCGCCTCACCCCCGATGTCGGCGGCCCCTGCGACACTCGGTGACATGGAGATCCTGCTGCTCATCATCGGCCTCGTCGTCGGCATCGCGCTCGGCGCGCTCGGCGCCTGGTTCCTCGCGCAGCGACGTGCGTCGGCGTCCCCCGCCGATGCGACGGTCGTCGAAGATCCGGCACTCGTCGCAGCCCGCCACGAGGCCGAGATCGCGAGCGTCCACGCGGCGCACGCCGCCGAGCAGGCGCAGCTCCGCGCCGACGAGCAGCGCATCCAGGCCGAGCTGCGCGCCGAGCTCGCAGCGGTCGACGCGACCACGACGGCGCTGCGCGAGCAGATCGAATCGGCGCGGGCCCAGTACCTCGAACTCGTCGAGCGTCATCGCGCCGAACAGCGCGAGCGCGAGACGCGCGAGGCGGCCGAGAGCAAGGTCCTCCAGGCGCTCGCTCCGGTGAAGCAGACGCTGACCGAGATGCAGTCCAAGGTGTCCGAGCTCGAGACGCAGCGGCATCGGCAGCACGGCGAGCTGAGCCAGCAGCTCAAGATCGCCGCCGAGAACGAAGAGCGACTGCGGTCGACGGCCGAGTCGCTCGCCTCGGCGCTCCGGTCGAACAGCACGCGCGGCGTCTGGGGCGAGACGCAGCTGCGAAGCGTCGTCGAGGCGGCCGGGTTGATGGAGCGCGTCGACTTCGACACGCAGCACTCGATCACGACCGACGCCGGCGCCGGCCGGCCCGACATGGTCATCCACCTGCCGGGGGGCAAGCACATCGCGGTCGATGCGAAGGTGCCCTTCAACGCGTACCTCGAGGCGAGCCAGATCCCCGCGACCGCGTCCGGCGCCGACGCGACGCGGCGCGACGGTCTGATGAAGCACCACGTGAAGGCCGTGCGCGATCACATCACCGCGCTCGGCGGCAAGACCTACTGGGAGGGGCTCGGTGCCTCGCCCGAGATGGTGATCGCGTTCATCCCGAGCGAGTCGCTCATCTCGAGCGCGCTCGAAGCCGACCCGGCGCTGCTCGAGTTCGCCTTCTCGAAGCGGGTCGCCCTCGCGTCACCCGTCACGCTGTGGTCGGTCCTCAAGACCGTCGCGTTCAGCTGGCAGCAAGACGTGCTGACGAAAGAGGCGAAGTCGCTCTTCGACCTCAGCCGCGAGCTGTACGCCCGTCTCGCGACGACCGCGGGCCAGATCGAGAAGCTCGGCCGAACGATCGAGCGCACCGTGAAGGATTACAACGCGTTCGTGGGCTCGCTCGAGTCGCGCGTGCTGCCGACGGCCCGCAAGCTCAAGGCGCTCGACGAGACGAAGGTGCTCGCGACGCTCGAGGGCATCGACGAGAGCCCCCGCGAGATCACGGCATACGAGTTCACCGAGGCGATCTCGGCAGAGGCGCACGACGAGCCCGAAACCGACGACGTGAGCGCGATCGATGCGTCGACCGCGCTCCCACTGGAGATCGACGAAGCCATCGAACACGGTGATCTCGGCGCGGATATCGACCCCGCCATCCGGGCGGGTCTCCGTCACGACGACTGACGCATCCGGCCGAAGCTCGGCGTACCGCGCGGCGAGACGTCGACGACCGCCGCACGTCTACGGCTGGAGCACGCTCAGCACGTTGCCCGCGGGGTCGCGGAACCAGCAGATGTCGGGCCCCATTCCGGTGGCACGGCCGTGCGCGATCCCGCGCTCGTCGGTGCCGAAGTCCTGGTCGCCGCGGTAGATCTTGGTCTCCACACCGGCGGCGTTGAGTTCGTCGACCGCGACGTCGATGTCGGCGACGACGAAGTTCAGCACCGTGAAGCCGGCGGGTTCGTGATCGGGTTTGCCGTAGACGAAGAGCGTCTGGCCCGACGGCAGGGTGAGGCGAAGCGCACCCATCTCATCGGCGACGTCGAGCCCGATCACGTCGCGGTAGAACGTGCGCGCCGCCTCGATATCGTCGACCGCCAGGCCCGGAAACGCGTCCAGCATCTGCACCATTGCCACCCTCGATTCGGGATGCACTCCGAGTGTCGGCACCCTGCGCCCGAGCCTCGCACCTCTCGCGGGCTGCGGCAATGCCGCCGACGAAGCGCGCGGCTTCCGGGGGTGCTTTTCCGCCAGTCCGAGCGCTGACACGCCGGAGAGCTGGCGGAAAAGCACCCCCGGAACGAGACGACCGGCGAGGCGAGCTTCGAACTCGGCGCGAGAATGTCCGGGATCTCAGACGGTCGGTCGTGCGACGATCTTGTCGCGCTCGCATCGCCGCGACGAGACTGGGGCGACGCCCGGCAACGCGGCCCGGCGACCCCGACGGGGAGAGCGGCATGGCAACACTCAGAGAACAACTCCTTCGGCGCAAGCCCATCATCGTCCAGCACCGGCACCATCCCGGCGAAGAGCTCGCGCGACGGATCGGCACGTTCCAGCTCATGATGTTCGGCGTCGGCGCCACGGTCGGCACCGGCATCTTCTTCGTGCTGAGCGAATCGATCCCGAAGGCCGGGCCGGCGGTGATCATCTCCTTCATCGTGGCCGCGGTCTGCGCCGGCCTCTCGGCGCTCTGCTACGCCGAGCTGTCGTCGGCGATTCCGGTCAGCGGCTCCACGTACTCGTACACCTATCACGCGCTCGGCGAGATCTGGGCGGTAATCATCGCGGGCTGCGTGCTGCTCGAGTACGGCGTCGCGGTCTCCGCGGTCGCGGTCGGCTGGAGCGGCTACTTCAACGAACTGCTGCAGAACACCGTGGGCGTCCGGCTGCCTGCAGAGCTCTCGGTGTCCTTCATCCCCGGGCCGGACGGCGCAGCGACGGGCGGCATCATCAACCTGCCGGCCGTCGTGCTCGTCGTGCTGTGCATGCTCCTGCTCATCCGGGGCGTCGCCGAGTCGGCGACCGTCAACACGATCATGGTGCTCATCAAGCTCGGGGTGCTGCTGCTCTTCATCGTGCTCGGCTTCACCGCCTTCAACGCCGACCACTTCGAGAACTTCTTCCAGTTCGGCGCCGCGGGCGTCAGCGCAGCAGCCGGCACGATCTTCTTCTCGTTCATCGGCCTCGACGCCGTCGCGACCGCGGGCGAAGAGGTGCGCAACCCGCAGAAGGCGCTCCCCCGGGCGATCATCGGCGCCCTCGTCATCGTCTCGACGGTCTACATCCTCGTCGCCGTCGCGGGGCTGGCCGCCGAGCCGGTCGAGTTCTTCTCGACCGAGGAGGCGGGCGAGGCCGGACTCGCGAAGATCCTCGAGAACATCACGGGAACGCCGATCTGGGGCACGATCCTGGCGGCCGGGGCCGTCATCTCCATCTTCTCGGTCACCCTGGTCACGCTGTACGGCCAGACCCGCATCCTGTTCTCGATCTCGCGAGACGGCTTCGTGCCGCACAAGTTCCAGCGGGTCAACCCGAAGACGCTGAGCCCGGTCTACAACACGATCGTCGTCTCGGTCATCGTGGCGGTCATCGCGGGCTTCGTGCCCTCGGACTACCTGTGGGACACGGTCTCGATCGGCACGCTGATGGCGTTCAGCGTCGTCGCGCTCGCCGTCATCGTGCTGCGTCGCACGCAGCCCGGACTCGAGCGCCCGTTCCGCGTGCCGCTCTACCCGGTCGTGCCCATCCTCACGATCGCCGCGTGCGTCTACATCCTGTCGGGGCTCGCAGCGGTGACGTGGGCGATCTTCGGCACCTGGATCGCGATCGTGCTCCTGTACTACTGGTTCTACGGGCGCCGGCACGCGACGCTCAACGACTACACCTCCGACGAGGAGATCTCCGAGCCGATCCACCCCGAGGAGGAGGTATGACGCTCCTGGTGGGCTACGGCCCGCACAACAACGATCGAAGTGCGGTCGAACTCGCCTGCCAACTGGCGGCGAGCCGTCCCGAGCCCGTCGTGGCCGTCTCGGTCGTGCCGAAGGGCTGGGGCACCCCCGTCCCCGGCGGGGTGGATCGCGAGTACGAGACTTGGGCCGCCGAGGAGGGCCGGGCGAGCGCCGACGCCGCGATGGACGACTTCGGGCGGCATCCCGGCGTCGACGCGTCAGCCGTCTGGGTCACCGGGCGATCCGTTCCGCAGGTGCTCCTCGAGCAGGCGCTCGAACGCGACGCGTGGATGCTCGTCGTCGGCTCGGCCGGCGACGCCGAGCCGGGCCTCGTGCGATTGAGCTCCAAGACCGATCGCCTCCTGCACTCGTCGACGCTGCCCGTCGCGATCGCACCGCGCGGGTATCGCGCCTCCGGCGCGGTGCAGCGCATCACGGTCGGGTTCCGAGACGACGACGCGAGCTGGACGCTGCTGGGCCGCGTGGCCGAGATCTGCCGGCTCATCGGGGCGAGGCTGCGCGTCGTCACGTTCCTCGTCGAACCGCCGAGGCGACCCGTCACGACCACGGTGAGCCACGCCCAGACCCAGGTGCTCGACCTGTGGACCGCCCAGGTGACGGCGGCGCAGCAGGAGGCGGCGGTGCACCTCGAGTCGCTCGGCTTCTCGGCCGACGAACTCTCGTTCGGCATCACCGCCGAGAGCGACTGGCGAACCGCGGTGTCGGCCGTCGGCTGGTCCGACGGCGACCTCCTCGTCGTCGGGTCGTCGTCGACGCACCGGCTCGCGCAGGTCTTCCTCGGCTCGAGCGCCTCGCGGATCCTGCGCAACTCCCCCGTGCCGGTCGTCGTGGTGCCCGGATCGGTCACCGACTAGCCTGACGGCGCGAGAACGCGTTGCGGGGGTGCTTTCGCGACAGATCGAGCGCGGACACGCCGCGAATCCGTCGGGAAGGCACCCCCGCAACGAGCGAGACGGGCGACTCAGGCCTCGTCGTGCCACTTCGAGGCGAGGTGTTCCGCCTGGATGCGGCGCAGCGTGCCCGACTTCGAGCGCAGCACGACCGACTCGGTGACGATGTAGTCGCCCTTGCGCTTGACGCCGGCGACGAGTGCGCCGTCGGTCACGCCGGTCGCGACGAAGAAGGTGTTGTCGCCGCGCACCATGTCGTCGATCTCGAGCACGGCGTCGACGTCGAGGCCCGCGGCGATGCCGCGCTCGCGCTCGGCGTCGTCCTTCGGGGCGAGGCGGCCCTGCATGAATCCGCCGAGCGCCTTGACCGCGCAGGCCGTCGTGATGCCCTCGGGGCTGCCGCCGATGCCCACGCACATGTCGATGCGGCTGCCGCTGCGTGCGGCGTTGATGCCGCCGGCGACGTCGCCGTCGAGGATGAGGCGGGTGCCGGCGCCGGCCGCGCGGATGTCGGCGATGAGCTGCTCGTGACGGGGGCGGTCGAGCACCGCGACGAGGATGTCGCCCACGTCCTTGCCGAGCGCCGCGGCGAGCGCGCGGATGTTGTCGCCGATGGGCTTGCGGATGTCGACGACGCCGTGCCCGGCCGGGCCGGTCACGATCTTGTCCATGTAGAACACGCTCGAGGCGTCGAGCATCGTGCCCCGGTCGGACACCGCGAGTACCGACAGCGCGTGCGACCGGCCGGCGGCGGTCAGCGAGGTGCCGTCGATCGGGTCGACGGCGATGTCGCACGCGGGGCCGTTGCCCGAGCCCACGCGCTCGCCGTTGAAGAGCATCGGCGCCTCGTCCTTCTCGCCCTCGCCGATGACGATGACGCCGTCGAAGTCGACGGTCGAGAGGAAGGCGCGCATCGCGTCGACGGCCGCACCGTCGGCGGCGTTCTTGTCGCCCTTGCCGATCCACGGCTCCGCCCGGATCGCCGCAGCCTCGGTCGCCCGCACGAGCTCGAGCGCGAGGTTGCGATCGGGGTGGAACAGGCTGTCGTTGCTCATGAGCGGGGTCCTCCAGGACGCGTCTGCGCCGCAGTCGTGCCCCGGCGCGCCGATCGGCGGTGATTCCGCCGCTTCGAGCCTAGCCAGCCGATCGCGCGATCCGCCGAAGTTCGACGCGTCGTGACGGGCAAGTTCTTCGATTCTTAACGCTCGGGCAAGTCGACCCACGCGACGGCCCGGTGCGACGCCGACCAGTGGTGCACCCGTGTCCCGCCCGGCATCGCCCGCACGCCCGGAACGGCGACGCCGAGCTCGCAGTCCGTCACCGCGGCGACGAGCAGATCGACGCCACCGGTCGGCCCAGGGCACAGCTCATCGAGATCTGCGACGGCCTCGATCGACCGCCGCGCTCCGAGGCGCAGGTGCGCGAGCACGCGCTCGCGCTCCGGCTCGGACTGCGGAGCGAACCGCGCGAGCATCGAACCGCCGAGCACGCGCACCCCGGCCGCGACGATGACGCCCTCCGGCGCCCCGCCGATGCCGACCACGGCGTCGAGGCCCGCGATGCCGCGCCGCTCGCCGTCGGCGCGCGCGGGGCCCGCCTCGCCGTGCAGCGCCCGGATGCTCCGCTCGACGTCGCCGTGCTCGAACAGCTCGACGCGACCGCCCGCCGCGTCGACCGCCTCCACGTACGGCCGGTTGCGCGGCCGATCCTGCACCGCGATCCGCACCTCGCCGGGCGTCACGCCGCGCAGGTCGGCAGCGGTCGCCACGAGCGAGGCGATCACGCCCGGGATGCCTCGCGCCGAGGCATCCCGGGCGGTGATGCCGGGCACCCAGGTGACGAGCTTCTCGAGGTAGTGCGCGGGGCCGAGGTCGAAGAGCCCGCCGCGCGGCGCCACCGCGACGACGGCCATGGCGCCGGGCAGCCCGGCCGCGGCGAGCCGGGTGCCGTCGACCGGGTCGACGGCGAGGTCGATCGCCGGGTCGCCGACCTGCGCACGACCGAATCGCTCGCCGAGGTGCAGCATGGGCGCCTCGTCCTTCTCCCCCTCGCCGACGACGACGCGTCCGTCGAACGGCACGTCGGCGAGTGCGGCGCGCATCGCGGCGACGGCGGCGGCATCGACCGCATGGCCGTCGCCCGAACCGACGAGCGGAAGGCACGCCGCGGCGGCTCCGACCACCGCGGGCCGGAGCGGGTCGGCAAGGGCATCGACATCCTGCGAAACGATCACGCCCTTCATCCTGCCGTGGCGCGACGCCACAGCTGAGCCTTGCTCGCGAGTCGTTAGACTCGTGCCGAACCCGCCGTCGTATCGAAGGAGCACCATGCCCATCGCAACCCCCGAGCAGTACGCCGAGATGCTGGACACCGCGAAGGCCAAGGGCTTCGCGTTCCCCGCCTTCAACGTCTCGAGCTCGCAGACCCTCAACGCGGTGCTGCAGGGCCTCACCGAGGCGGGTTCCGACGGCATCATCCAGGTCACGACGGGCGGCGCCGACTACTTCGCCGGCCACACCGTGAAGGCCCGCGCGACCGGCGCCCTCGCGTTCGCCCGCTTCGCCCACGAGGTCGCGAAGTCGTACCCGATCACCGTGGCCCTCCACACCGACCACTGCCCGAAGCCGGCCCTCGCCGACTTCGTGTTCCCGCTCATCGAGGCCTCCGAGGAGGAGGTCAAGGCGGGCCGCAACCCGATCTTCCAGTCGCACATGTGGGACGGCTCGGCCGTGCCGCTCACCGAGAACCTCGAGATCGCGAAGGAGATCCTGCCCCGCATGAAGGCGATCAGCGCGATCCTCGAGGTCGAGATCGGCGTCGTCGGCGGCGAGGAGGACGGCGTCAAGCACGAGGGCTCGAACGAGGCGCTCTACACGACGCTCGACGACGCGATCTCGACGGTCGAGGCGCTCGGCCTCGGCGAGCAGGGCCGCTACATGGCCGCCCTCACCTTCGGCAACGTGCACGGCGTCTACGCGCCCGGCAACGTGAAACTGCGCCCGGCGCTCCTGAAGGAGATCCAGGACGGCCTGCAGGCGAAGTACGGCACCGGTGAGAAGCCGCTCGACCTCGTCTTCCACGGCGGCTCGGGCTCGACCGACGCCGAGATCGCCGAGGCGGTCGCGAACGGCGTCGTGAAGATGAACATCGACACCGACACGCAGTACGCGTTCACCCGTTCGATCGCGGGCTACATGTTCCAGAACTACGACGGCGTGCTCAAGGTCGACGGCTCGGTCGGCAACAAGAAGCAGTACGACCCGCGCGCGTGGGGCAAGGTCGCCGAGTCGGCGATGGCGGTGCGCGTCGGCGAGTCGACGCGCCAGCTCGGCTCGGCCGGCCAGTCGATCACCGCGTAAGGCACCGGATGACGCACGACGAGGCCGCTCGACCGGACGGGGCCGGCGACGCCGGCCGCGACGCCGCGGCGGCGCAGCCCGCGACCCCGAGACCCGACGAGCGGCCCCGTCCGCGCTACGGCGAGTACGCCCCCGAGGGGTGGACGTGGACGCCGCCGGCCGACGACCCGTACTCGGGCACGTCGCGCGTCGACCCCGATGCCGCGACCGAGGCCGCGGCATCGGCGAGCGATGCCGCGCCGAGCGGGACGAGCGCGTGGGGCGGCGCCGCGACCGGGACGGCGGGTCTCGCCGGAGCCGCCGCCCCGGCCCGACCCGCCGACCGCGCGTGGACCATCGCACTGCTCGTGCTCGGCGCCCTCGGAGCGATCTACAACTGCCTCGTGATCGTCTCATTCCCGGGCAACGTGCTCGAGTCGGCGAAGCTCACCGCCGAGATGCTCGGCACGCCCGCCCCGACCGAGTTCACACCCGGCCCGGGCGTGCCCGTCGCGATCGCGATCGGCGTGATGGCGCAGCTCGTGCTCTGGCTCGCGGCGTTCCTCTGGTCGCGCGCCCGCATGCGCGCCGGGGCGACCTCGTGGTGGATTCCGCTGCTGGCCGGCGTCGTCGCGTTCGTCGTCATGATGATCGTCAGCATGGTCGTGCTCGCGAGCGATCCGGCGCTGCTCCAGCTCCTGCAGTCGACGGGCACGTCGGCCCCCTGACGCCGACGACGTCGCACGCACGAGAGCGGGGCCGGGCGATTCGCCCGGCCCCGCTCGGCGTTCGCGAGGTGCGGCGCGCCGCGGCGGCTCAGGCCGCCGCGCCCCCTTCCGCGTCGGCGTCGACGGGTGCTGCGAACTGCGCCTCGTAGAGCCGCGCGTACGCGCCGCCCGCGGCGAGCAGGCCCGCGTGCGTGCCCTGCTCGACGATGCTCCCGGCCTCCATCACGAGGATGAGGTCGGCGTCGCGGATCGTCGAGAGCCGGTGCGCGATCACGAACGACGTGCGGTCGGCCCGCAGCGCGTTCATGGCGTGCTGCAGCAGCAGCTCGGTGCGGGTGTCGACCGAGCTCGTCGCCTCGTCGAGGATGAGCACGGCCGGCTGCGCGAGGAACGCCCGCGCGATGGTCACGAGCTGCCGCTCGCCCGCCGACAGGTTCGAGGCCTCGTCGTCGAGCACCGTGTCGTACCCGTCGGGCAGGGTGCGCACGAACCGGTCGACGTACGTCGCACGGGCCGCCTCGAGGATCTCCTCCTCCGTGGCATCCGGCCGCCCGTAGGCGATGTTCTCGCGGATGGTTCCCGAGAACAGCCAGGTGTCCTGCAGCACCATGCCCATGCGGCCGCGCAGCTCGTCGCGCGTCATGCGCGTGATGTCGACCCCGTCGAGGGTGATGCGTCCCGAGTCGAGCTCGTAGAACCGCATGATGAGGTTCACGAGCGTCGTCTTGCCGGCGCCGGTCGGCCCGACGATCGCGATCGACTGGCCGGGCTCCGCGGTGAGCGAGAGGTGCTCGATGAGCGGCTTCTCGGGGTCGTAGCTGAACGACACGTCGTCGAACACCAGGCGACCGGATGCCTCGCCGGGAGCGGTCTCGGGAGCCTCGGGCTCGGCGGGGTCGGCCACCTGCTCCTCGGCGTCGAGCAGCTCGAACACGCGCTCGGCGCTCGCGACGCCCGACTGCAGCAGGTTCGCCATCGAGCCGAGCTGGCTGAGCGGCTGGGTGAACTGCCGCGAGTACTGGATGAATGCCTGCACGTCGCCGAGCGAGATCGATCCGCCGGCGACCATGAGCCCGCCGACGACGGCGATCGCGACGTAGACGAGGTTGCCGACGAACATCATGGCGGGCATGATGATGCCGCTCACGAACTGGGCGCCGAAGCTCGCCTGGTAGAGCTCCTCGTTCTTCTCGTCGAACGACCGCTCGACCTCGCGGCGGCGGCCGAACACGCGCACGAGGGCGTGGCCCGAGTAGGCCTCCTCGATGCGGGCGTTGAGGGTGCCGGTGTGCGTCCACTGGGCGATGAACTGCTTCTGCGACCGCTTCGCGATGATCGTCGTGATGAGCAGCGTGAGCGGGATCGTGATGAGCGCGATGACCGCGAGCAGCGGCGAGATGACGAACATCATGACGAGCACGCCGACGACGGTGAGCAGCGACGTGAGCAGCTGGCTCATGGTCTGCTGCAGCGTCTGCGAGATGTTGTCGATGTCGTTCGTGACGCGCGAGAGCAGCTCGCCGCGCTGCATCTTGTCGAAGTACGACAGCGGCAGGCGGTGGATCTTCTCCTCGACCTCGCGACGCAGCCGGTAGACCGTGCGCTGGGTGACGCCGTTGAGCACATAGGCCTGGGCCCAGCCGAACAACGAGGCGAGCACGTAGAGCAGCAGCACCAGTCCGAGCACCGCGGCGAGCGCGGCGAAGTCGATGCCCTGCCCCGGCACGATGTTCTGCATCGAGGCGATCATGTCGGCCTGCTGGGTGTCGCCCGAGGCGCGCAGCTGGTCGACGACCTGCTGCTGCGTCACGCCCGACGGCATCTGCAGCGAGACGAACCCCTCGAAGATGATGTTCGTCGCCTGGCCGAGGATCTTCGGGCCGAGCACGCTGAACACGACGCTCACGACGCCGAGCAGGATGACGAACACGACGAGCGTGCGCTCGGGCTTCAGCCGCCCGATGAGGCGCTTCGCGCTCGGGCCGAAGTTCATCGACTTCTCGGCCGGCATGCCCATGCCGCCCATGGGGCCGCCGCCCATCGGGCCGCGGCGGACGGGCGGGCGCGGGGTGACGGCCGGCGTCGCCCCGGTGGTGGTCCTCTGCTCGCTCACGCGGCCGCCTCCTCTGCGCTCAGCTGGCTCTCGACGATCTCGGCGTACGCCTGCGAGGTCTCGAGCAGTTCGTCGTGGGTGCCCCGGGCCGTGATGCGGCCGTCCTCGACGACGAGGATCTGGTCGGCCCCCGTGATCGTGGCCACGCGCTGGGCGACGACGATCATGGTCGCGTCGGCGACCTCGCGGTCGAGCGCCGCGCGCAGCCGCTGGTCGGTCGCGGTGTCGAGCGCCGAGAACGAGTCGTCGAACAGGTAGATCGGCGGCCGTTTCACGAGCGCTCTCGCGATCGACAGGCGCTGGCGCTGCCCGCCCGAGACGTTCGTGCCGCCCTGCGCGATGGGGGCGTCGAGCCCGCCGGGCATGGCCTCGACGAAGTCGCGGCCCTGGGCGGTCCCGAGCGCGGCCCAGAGCTCGTCGTCCGAGGCATCCGGATCGCCGTACCGCAGCGTCGACCCGACGGTGCCGGCGAACAGGTACGGCTTCTGCGGCACGAGCCCGAACTGCGCGTTGAGCACGTCGGGGTCGAGGTCGCGCACGTCGACGCCGCCGACGAGCACGCTGCCGCTCGTCGCGTCGAAGAGGCGCGCCGCGAGGTTCACGATGGTCGTCTTGCCGACGCCCGTCGAGCCGATGATGGCCGTCACCTCGCCCGGCCGGGCGGTGAAGCTGAGGTCGTGCAGCACGGGCTCCTCGGCGCCGGGGTAGGCGAAGCTCACCCCGCGGAACTCGAGCGTGCCGGGCGCGGTGAGCGCGGTGACCGGCTGCTCGGGATCGTGCACGGTCGACTCGGTCTCGAGCACCTCGCCGATGCGGCCGGCCGAGACGACGGCGCGCGGCAGCAGGAACGCGATCATCGTCGCCATCATGACGGCCATGAGGATCTGGATGAGATAGCTGAGGAACGCGGTGAGCGAGCCCACCTGCATCGACCCGTCCTCGACGCGGAACGCGCCGAACCACAGCACGGCGATGCTCGAGAGGTTGAGCACGAGCATCACGATCGGGAAGACGAGCGCGAACAGCCGGCCCGCCTTCAAGGCGGTGTCGGTGAGCGCGTCGTTCGCGTCGTCGAACCGCTCGGACTCGACGCCCTCGCGCACGAACGCGCGGATGACCCGGATGCCGGTGAGCTGCTCGCGCAGCACCCGGTTGACGCCGTCGATCTTGCGCTGCATCGACTGGAACAGCGGCACCATGCGGCTGATGATGAGCCCGACCGAGATGAGCAGCACGGGCACCGCGACGACCATGATCCACGACAGCGCCAGGTCCTCCTTGAGCGCCATGATCACACCGCCGATCGCGAGGATCGGCGCCGAGACGAGGATCGTGCAGCTCATGAGCACGAGCATCTGCACCTGCTGCACGTCGTTGGTGGAGCGCGTGATGAGGCTCGGCGCGCCGAAGCGCGACACCTCCTGCTCGCTGAAGTCGGCGACGCGGCGGAACACCGAGCGGCGCACGTCGCGACCGAGTCCCATCGCGGTCTTCGCGCCGAAGTACACGGCGGTGATCGAGGCGGCGACCTGCACGAGCGTGATGCCGAGCATGAGGGCGCCCGTCGACAGGATGAAGCCCGTGTCGCCCGTGGCGACGCCGTCGTCGATGATGTCGGCGTTGAGGCTCGGCAGGTACAGCGAGGCGATCGACTGCACGAGCTGGAAGAAGATGACGGCGACGACGAGCCAGCGGTACGGGCGCAGGTACGTTCGCAGCAGTTTCAGGAGCATGGTTCGGTTCCCCTCGGGGCGGTGGGCGGGGTGGCGGTGCGGGGCGTCGGCGCCGCGTCGGTGCGCGTCGTCGGCGGGGCGGATGCCTCGGCGTCGGCGCCGCGTCGGCCGACGATGCCGTGCACGATGAGGTCGGCGAGCCGGTCGGAGTCGAGGCCCGTCGTCTGGGCGAACTGCGGCATGGCCGACGAGAACGCGATGATGCGCACGAACGCGAACACGTCGGCGGGCGGCACGCGGAGCCGCTCGAGCTCGGGGGCGAGCAGCTGCTCGAAGATGCCGATGATGACACCGGGGTCGATCGAGGCCGGGGGCCGCGGGCGCGCGCCGAGCGCGGCGAAGACGCCGAAGATGCCGCTGAACCGGTCTTGGAACCGATCGATGACGAGTCGCATCTTGAGGTCGAGCGGCAGGCTCGGGTCGATGCGGCGCAGTGCCTCGCGGAAGGGCTCGGGGTCGAGGAACACCTCGACGGCGGCGTCGATGATCGCCTCCTTGCTGTCGAAGACGCGGAAGAGCGTGCCCTCGGCGACGCCCGCCGCCTCGGCGATCTGCCGTGTCGTGACGTCGCGGCCGTACCGCGAGAGGAGCGGCACGGTCGCTGCGGCGATCGCCGCGCGCCGGTCGTCGACGGACATGGGCTTGGCGCGGCCCTGCCGGGTCGGCGGGGTGGGCGCCGGGGTCGGAGTCACGGTGGACATGAGCGCGAGCGTAGCACTGAGTGAGCGCTCACTCATCGCCTGTTCGCCCAGGGCGAGCGACCCCGGCGGCTCCCCTGCGCTACCGTGGCGATCGTGCCGAGCCGCGACCTCCCCGCCGACCGCATCGCCCGCATCGCCTCGCGGGTCTCGACGGTCGAACTGCTCTTCGATCTCGTCTTCGTCTTCACGATCAGCCGCGTCGCGGAGATCGTCATCCATCGCCCCGACGCGACGGGCATCGCACAGGCGGCCCTCGTGCTCGGACTCGTGTGGTGGATGTACGACGCCTTCGCCTGGCTCACGAACCAGGCGGCCCCCGACACGACGTTCGTGCGCATCGCGCTCATCGGGGCGATGGCGGCCTTCCTCGTCATGTCGCTCGCGATCCCCGAGGCCTTCGGCTCGACCGGCGTGCTCTTCGGTGCGAGCTACATCGTCGTCGCGGTCATCCACGCCGCCCTCTTCATCCACCGCGGCGGGCGCGCCGCCGCGCGGCGCATGCTCGTCGTCGGGCCGTCGAACGTGCTCGTCGGCGTGCTGCTCGTCTGCTCGGGGTTCGTCGAGGGCCCGCTCGACTGGGTGCTCTTCGGCCTGCCGTTCGTGCTGTTCCTCATCTCGGCGGCGCTGAGCGCGCGCGGCGGCTTCGACCCCGGCGCGACGCACTTCGTCGAACGGCACGGCCTCGTCATGATCATCGCCTTCGGCGAGTCGATCGTTTCGGTGGGCGTCGGCGCCACCGGACATGAGATCGAGCCGGCCCTCATCGTCGGCGCGGTGCTCGCCGTCGGGCTCGTCGCTGCGCTCTGGTGGTGCTACTTCACGGGCGACGACGAGCGAGCCGAACGGGCGATCGCCGGGGCGCCGGTCGAGGCGCGCACGCGCCTCGCCCTCGTCGCGTACTACCTCGAGCACCTCGCGATGATCTTCGGGCTCGTGCTCCTCGCCGCGGGCCTGCACGAGGTGCTCGGCCACGCGTTCGCGCCGGTCGAGGCATCCGGCGCCTGGCTCGTCGCGGGCGGCACCGCCCTCTACCTCGTGGCCGACGCGACCTACCGGCGCACGCTCGCGCTCGGCCCGGTCGCATGGCGCATCGCCGCGGCCGCGGCGGCGCTCGCCACCGCACCGGTCGGCACGGTGCTCTCGGGCGCGGCGCAGCTCGCGGCGGTCATCGCGATCGTCGCCGCGGCGCTCGTCGTCGAGACCGCGTCGGCGGGCCGCCGGACGTCAGTCGTGGAGGCCGCCGCCTGATCGACCCCGTCGGCTCCCGCGGGTGTCGGCGTCGGTCGTCGTGGTCAGGCCTCGGCGGTGCGGTTGCGACCCCCGAGCGCGCGCGCGTCGCGGTTGCCCTGCAGGTCCTTGCGGAGCTCCTTCGGCAGCGAGAACATGAGGTCCTCCTCGGCCGTCTTGACCTCGTCGACCGCGCCGTAGCCGGCGTCCGCGAGCTCGAGCAGCACCTCTTTCACGAGGCCCTCGGGCACCGAGGCGCCGCTCGTGACGCCGACCGTCGCGACGCCGTCGAGCCACTCCTGGCGGATCTCCGACGAGTAGTCGACCCGGTACGCCGCCTTCGCGCCGTTCTCGAGCGCGACCTCGACGAGGCGCACGCTGTTCGACGAGTTCGCCGACCCCACGACGATCACGAGCTCGGCCTCCTGCGCGACCTTCTTGATCGCGACCTGGCGGTTCTGGGTGGCGTAGCAGATGTCGTCGCTCGGCGGGTCCTGCAGGTTCGGGAAGCGCTCGCGCAGTCGCCGCACCGTCTCCATCGTCTCGTCGACCGAGAGCGTGGTCTGCGAGAGCCACACGACCTTGTCGGGGTCGCGCACCTCGATGTTCGGCACGTCGTCGGGGCTGTTCACGAGCGTCACGTGGTCGGGCGCCTCACCCGCGGTGCCCTCGACCTCCTCGTGGCCCTCGTGGCCGATGAGCAGGATCTCGTAGTCGTCGCGCGCGAAGCGCACGGCCTCGCGGTGCACCTTCGTGACGAGCGGGCACGTCGCGTCGATCGCGTGCAGGCCGCGATCGGAGGCCGCGTTGACGACCGCCGGGGAGACGCCGTGCGCGCTGAACACGATGTGGGCGCCCTCGGGCACCTCGTCGACCTCGTCGACGAAGATCGCGCCCTGCTTCTCGAGCTCGGTCACGACGTGGATGTTGTGCACGATCTGCTTGCGCACGTACACCGGGGCGCCGTAGTGCTCGAGGGCCTTCTCGACCGCGATCACGGCCCGGTCGACGCCGGCGCAGTAGCCGCGGGGCGCCGCGAGCAGCACCCGCTTGGGTCGGTCCACCGGGTTATCCTTGAGCCGGCCGCGCACGCTCGGGATTCTGGGCATGCCAAGGCCGACCCGCGGGGCATCAGTCAAGCTCGTCACGATGCCGAGTCTACGCGGCGCACGCAGGCGGGCGGCTGGGAGGCCATGGTGACGGATGCTCCGGCGACACGTGACGCGCCGTGGCCGGTGTCCCTCCTCTCGACCAAGCTCAAGCAGTACCTCGACCGTCTCGGCACGGTCTGGATCGAGGGCGAGCTCACGCAGTGGGGCGTCTCCGGCGGCAACGTCTACGGCAAGCTGAAGGACCTCGACGCCGACGCCACCGTGTCGTTCCAGATCTGGTCGTCGGTGAAGGCCCGGCTCGGCGAGGAGTTCACGCAGGGCGACCGGGTCGTCGCGCTCGTCAAGCCGAACTGGTGGGTCAAGGGCGGCTCGCTCTCGATGCAGGTGTTCGAGATGAAGCACGTCGGCCTCGGCGACCTGCTCGAGCGCCTCGAGCGGCTGCGCGCGCAGCTCGCCGCCGAGGGGCTCTTCGACCTCGATCGCAAGCGCCGGCTGCCGTTCCTGCCGGGCGTCGTCGGGCTCGTCACCGGCAAAGACAGCGACGCAGAGAAAGACGTGCTGCGCAATGCGCGCCTGCGCTGGCCCGCCGTCGAGTTCCGCGTCGTGCATGCCGCGGTGCAGGGCGACCGCACCGCGAGCGAGGTCGTCGCGGCGATCAGGCGCCTCGATGCCGACCCCGAGGTCGAGGTCATCATCGTCGCGCGCGGCGGCGGCGACTTCCAGAACCTGCTCGGGTTCAGCGACGAGCGGGTCGTGCGCGCGGCCGCCGAGGCGACCACCCCGATCGTCTCGGCCATCGGGCACGAGGCCGACCGGCCGCTGCTCGACGAGGTCGCCGACCTGCGCGCCTCGACGCCGACCGACGCGGCCAAGCGCGTCGTCCCCGACGTCGGCGAGGAGCTGCTGCGGGTCGAGCAGGCGCGCGCACGCATCTCGCTGCGCCTGCGCACGCTCGTGGCGCACGAGATCGACCGCATCGGGCACCTGCGCTCGCGGCCCGCCCTCGCCGACACCTCGTGGATCGTCGATCGGCGCGCCGAAGAGCTGACCCGTTGGGTCGCCCGCGGCGCCGAGCTCGTCGAGCGCACGATCGAGCGCCAGACCCATCGCGTCGGCGAGCTCCGCGGACACCTCCGCGCACTCTCGCCGCAGGCGACCCTCGACCGCGGCTACGCGATCGTGCAGGGCGACGACGGCCACGTCGTGACGGCACCCGCCGCAGCGCCCGCCGGCACGTCGCTCGTCATCACGCTCGCCGAGGGCGCGCTCGCCGCCCGTTCGGAGGGCGAGCCGCACGACTGAGGCCCCAGGCGGGAACCGTCGGCGACGCCGAATAGAATGGGGCGCATGCCCTCCTCCCCTGATGTCGCCGAGCTGAGCTACGAGCAGGCGCGCGACGAGCTCGTGCGCGTCGTCGGCGAACTCGAGCAGGGCTCGGCCACGCTCGAGCAGTCGCTCGCACTCTGGGAGCGCGGCGAGGCGCTCGCGGCTCGCTGCGAGGAGTGGCTCATCGGTGCGAAGGCCCGGCTCGAGGCCGCCCGTGCGGGCGCCGCGGCATCCGCATCGGGCCGCGGGCCGGCCGAAGGCGACGAGCGCTGATGGCGGCACGCGAACCCCGGGTCGTCGCCGAGCTCGGCCGCCCCGAGACACCCGAAGAGACCGCGGCCCGCAAGGCCGACGCCTCGCTCAAGCACCGGCAGCGGCAGACCCTCAAGAACCTCGTGCTCGCGCTCGGGGCGAGCCTCGCGATCGTCGTCGTCATCGTGCTCATGGTGCCGCGCAGCGACACCCCGCTCGACCGCGACGTCGACGTCGCCGGCGTCGCCGAGCAGGTGCAGGCGGTGCGCGACGAGCCGATCGCCGTGCCCGAGCTGCCCGAGGGCTGGCGGGCGAACGCCGCCGAGCTGCGCACCGACAAGACCGACGGCGTCACCGCCTGGTACGCGGGCTACCTCACGCCGAGCAACGAGTACCTCGGGCTCTACCAGGGCTTCGACGCGAACCCGACATGGGTCTCGAACCTGCTCGCCCGCACCCTCGCGACCGGCACCGTGAACATCGACGGCGTCGACTGGACGATCTACGACAACCGCAAGACCGACGCCGACGTCGGCAACGCGCGGTACGCCTTGACCACCGAGTCGGGCGGCAGCACCTTCGTGCTGCTCGGCACGGCCACCCCTGAAGAGTTCGCCACCTTCGCCACGGCCATCACGCCGACCATCGAGGCGCAGGACTGACCACGAGGAGCCACGTGACCGAGCAGACGAACGACGCGCCCACCGCCCGCCCCGAGTCCCCGGCCGCCACGTGGCGCGAACTCCGCCGGGGCAACGAACGCTTCATCGCGGGCAAGCCCGAGCACCCGCGTCAGGACATCGACCGCCGGACCTCGCTCGCGCACGCGCAGCGCCCCATCGTGGCGATCTTCGGCTGCAGCGACTCCCGCCTCGCCGCCGAGATCATCTTCGACGTCGGCCTCGGCGACGCGTTCGTCGTGCGCAACGCCGGCCAGGTCGTGACGCCGTCGGCCCTCGGTTCGATCGAGTACGCGGTCGGCATCCTCGACGTGCCCGTCGTCATCGTGCTCGCGCACGACGAGTGCGGCGCGGTGCGCGCCGCGATCGACTCGCAGGCCGCCGACGCCGCGCCGCTGCCCCCGCACATCGCCGGGCTCGTCGAGAAGATCGTGCCCGCCGTGACCAAGGTCGCGGGCGAGGCCCCGGTCGAGCCGAGCCACGTCGACGCCGGCTTCGTCGGCCGCGAGCACCTGCGCAACACCGTGACCGAGCTCGTCGAGAGCTCCGAGATGATCAGCGACGCGGTCGCAGCGGGTACGCTGGCTATCGTCGGCGCGAACTACCGCCTGTTCGAAGGTCGCGTCGAGACCGACATCGTCATCGGTCGCATCTGACGCCGCCGCGAGCGGCATCCGCCGAGCCGGCCGAAGGCCGCCGACCCGGCATCGCAGCCGGCGAGTCCGGCATCGCAGAACCGAAGGGGAAACACACCGTGGTGGACAACGCCGCCGACTACCGCATCGAACACGACACGATGGGCGAGGTGCGGGTTCCCGCGCGGGCCCTGTACCGGGCGCAGACGCAGCGCGCGGTCGAGAACTTCCCCATCTCGGGGTCGGGTCTCGAGCCCCAGCAGATCCAGGCGCTCGCCCGCATCAAGAAGGCGGCGGCGCAGGCCAACGCCCGGCTCGGCGTGCTCGACCAGGGCATCGCCGACGCGATCGTGGCCGCCGCCGACGAGGTCGTCTCGGGTCGGCACGGCTTCACCGAGCACTTCCCGGTCGACGTCTACCAGACCGGCTCGGGCACGAGCTCGAACATGAACATGAACGAGGTGCTCGCGACCCTCGCGACCTCGAAGCTCGGCAGCGCCGTGCACCCGAACGACCACGTCAACGCGTCGCAGTCGTCGAACGACGTCTTCCCGACCTCGGTGCACATCGCCGTGACGGCCGCGCTCATCGACGACCTCATCCCCGCGCTCGACCACCTCGCCGTCGCCCTCGAGGCGAAGGCCGAGCTCTGGGCGGGCGTCGTGAAGGCGGGCCGCACCCACCTCATGGATGCGACCCCCGTCACCCTCGGCCAGGAGTTCGGCGGCTACGCCCGCCAGGTGCGCCTCGGCATCGAGCGCGTGCGCTCGGCGCTGCCCCGCGTCGCCGAGGTCCCCCTCGGCGGCACCGCCGTCGGCACGGGCATCAACACCCCCGCCGGCTTCCCGCAGCTCGTCATCGAGCTGCTGCAGGCCGAGACCGAGCTGCCGATCACCGAGGCGGCCGACCACTTCGAGGCGCAGGCCAACCGCGACGGCCTCGTCGACGCGTCGAGCGCGCTGCGCACGATCGCCGTGAGCCTCACCAAGATCGCGAACGACCTGCGCTGGATGGGATCGGGCCCCAACACGGGTCTCGGCGAGCTCCACATCCCCGACCTGCAGCCCGGCTCGTCGATCATGCCGGGCAAGGTCAACCCCGTCGTGCCCGAGGCCGTGCTCATGGTGTGCGCCCGTGTCATCGGCAACGACGCGACCATCGCGTGGGGCGGCGCTTCGGGCGCCTTCGAGCTCAACGTGCAGATCCCGGTCATGGGCACCGCGCTGCTCGAGTCGATCCGCCTGCTCGCCAACTCGGTGCGCGTGCTCGCCGACAAGACGATCGACGGCCTCGAGGCGAACGTCGAGCGCGCGACCGCGCTCGCGGGCATGTCGCCCTCGATCGTCACCCCGCTCAACAAGCTCATCGGCTACGAGGCCGCCGCGAAGATCGCGAAGCACTCGGTCGCCAAGGGCATCACGGTGCGCGAGGCCGTCATCGACCTCGGCTACGTCGAGCGCGGCGACCTCACGGTCGAGCAGCTCGACTCGGCCCTCGACCTGCTCTCGATGACCCGTCCGCCGCAGGCGAAGTAGGGTCACGAACCCGGATGCCCCGTGCCGAGCCTCGGCACGGGGCATCCGTCGTCTCAGGCCGAGGCGATCGGGCAGCGTCCCTCCCGGGTGGCCGGGACAGAGCGCCCGGCCGCAGGAGGAAGCGGTCAGGACGGGGTGCGGATCGCCGTCGCCGCTCCCGACCCGGGCGGGAGCGCGCGAAGGGCGACGATCACGCCGGCGGTCGTTCCGACGGCGACCAGCACGGCGCCGATCGCCGTGGCGGGAGCACCGTCGGTCATGAACGCATCGGCGATCGACATGCCCACGCTGAAGCCGGCGATCCACTGGGTGAAGCCGATGCAGGCCAGCGCGACGAGCGTCGCCCGTGCGATGCGGCGCGCGTCGAGGTGCCGCAGGAGCCCCCGGTCGCCGAGCAGTGCCGTCACGAGGAGGACGACCGCGAGCAGCACCCACCCGACGGCCCAGACCACGACCGGTACGGCCGCGGCCTGCGGCGACTCGCCGCGGGCCGCCATCTGCCGGTAGATCTCATCGAGCGCGAGCCCGGGCACCTTCGCCATCGGATTCCACACGAGAAGGTTCACGGCCCCGAGCCCTGCCGCGGCCGACACCACGACCGCGCCGACCGCGGCGGTGGACCGGGTCCCCAGGCGGGCGGGCAGCCCGGGGCTCGTACGACGCCGCTCGACGTCGGCCGAGATCGGCAGCCCGACCGCGAGACCCGCCAGGACGACGCCGCCGACGAGTCCGACGATCGAGATCGGCAGGAGCATGGGCATGGCGATCACGAGCGCGAGCGGGGCCGCGACGACCGCGCCCAGGGTGCCGGCCCACCGCGGGCCGGGCCGTCGCCCGGCGAGCGCACCGTGCATGGCCAAGGCCGCACAGCAGGTGCCGACCAGCCAGCACGCGGCGATGGCGGCGGCGAGGAGGCCACCGGTCGCGCGCGCGAACACCCCGCCGAGGTACGGCAGCCCCGTGAACGCGCCGAGCGTCATCACGCACGCGGCGACGAGGAGTGCGCTCGCCCACCGCAGCCGACGACCGATGAGCTCTCGGGCCGACACGCCGAACGCCTCGGGAGTCCGCGGGGTGACCACGGCGATGCGGAGCGCACCGACGACGACCTGCGCCCGGGAGAGCCCGGCGGCGTCTGCTCCCGCGAGGTCGGCGAGCCATTCCTCGCGGTAGCGTTCGCGGCGGGCTGCTGGGAGCAGCCGAACCGCGCCGTCGACCGCGACCTCGGCGACGCGGCTCCGGCGGCGACTCACGCGATGCTCCCGAGAGACGGTCGGGCGCCGAGCGACGTCGGCGCGATGGCGCGGCCCTTCGCGACGGACGTCGCGGTGCGATGCGCGATCGCCCGCCGCGCCGCATCGGCTCCGCCGGGGTTGAGCCGGTAGTACCGGCGCCTCGGGCCGCTGCGAGCGCTGTCGTGCTCCCACTCCGACTCGACCCAGCCCGCCCGTTCGAGGCGCTCCAGGATCGGATAGACCGTGCCCGCCCGGCGCCCGGCCGCGCGTACCACCGCCAGTCCCCAGATCGGCGCCCGCTCCTCGAGGAGCACGCGCAGCACGTCGGTCGTGGCGTCGGTCACGCGCGGCAGTTCATCCACGCGCTTGATCTTGCTATATCGAGATAGACCTCGCAAGGACTGATATTTCACCGAACATCGCACTCGAGCTCGGGCCGAGCGCGCCCGGCCGGTGCGGCCCCGCGCCGCGGCCCGTGCTCACCCGACCTCGCCGATCTGCTCGACGAGGTGTCGCCGCCGCTCGGGCGCCGTCTCGCCGCTGCGCCGCTTCGGCGGTCCCTGCGCCCGGTCGGGTGGCGCGACGGGCGACGAGGCGGCGCAGCGGCGAGCAGATCACTCGGTCGGAGCGACTCGGCTCAGGCGAGCTCCGCCCCGTCGAGCAGCTCCGACACGAGCGCCGCGATCGCCGAGCGCTCGCTGCGGGTGAGCGTGATGTGCGCGAACAGCGGGTGGTCCTTGAGCGTCTCGATCACGCTCGCGATGCCGTCGTGGCGGCCCACGCGCAGGTTGTCGCGCTGCGCGACGTCGTGGGTGAGCACGACGCGCGAGTTCTGGCCGATGCGGCTGAGCACCGTGAGCAGCACGTTGCGTTCGAGCGACTGCGCCTCGTCGACGATCACGAACGCGTCGTGCAGCGACCGGCCGCGGATGTGCGTGAGCGGCAGCACTTCGAGGATGCCCCGGTCGACGACCTCGTCGAGCACGTTGTCGGAGACGACCGAGCCGAGCGTGTCGAACACGGCCTGCCCCCACGGGTTCATCTTCTCGCCCTGGTCGCCGGGCAGGTAGCCGAGCTCCTGACCGCCGACCGCGTACAGCGGCCGGAAGACCATGATCTTCTTGTGCTGCTGGCGCTCGAGCACCATCTCGAGGCCCGCGCACAGCGCGAGCGCCGACTTGCCCGTGCCGGCTCGACCGCCGAGCGAGAGGATGCCGATCTCTGGGTCGAGCAGCAGGTCGATCGCGAGCCGCTGCTCGGCCGACCGGCCGTGCAGGCCGAACACCTCGCGGTCGCCGCGAACGAGCTTCACCTCGCCGTCGCCGACGACCCGGCCGAGCGCCGATCCCCGGTCGGAGTGGATCACGAGCCCGGTGTTCACCGGCAGGCCCTCGACCTCGCGCGTGACCATCGACTCGCGCTCGTAGAGCTTCGCCATGTCGTTCGACCCGAGCGTGAGCTCGGACATGCCGGTCCAGCCCGAGTCGAGGGCGAGCTCGTGCCGGTACTCCTGCGCGTCGAGGCCGATCGAGGCCGCCTTCACCCGGAGGGGCAGGTCTTTCGAGACGACCGTGACCGGCACGCCGTCCTGCTGCAGGTTCGCCGCGCACGCGAGGATGCGCGAGTCGTTGTCGCCGAGCTGCAGGCCCGACGGCAGCACCTTCGGGTTCGAGTGGTTGAGCTCGACCCGGAGCGAGCCGCCGTCGCCGACGGGGATCGGGAAGTCGAGCCGCTCGTGCGCGACGCGCAGCTCGTCGAGGATGCGCAGCGACTGCCGCGCGAAGTACCCGATCTCGGGGTCGTTGCGCTTCGCCTCGAGCTCGGTGATGACCACCACGGGCAGCACCACCGCGTGCTCGGCGAAGTTGAAGAGTGCGCGCGGATCGCTGAGCAGCACCGACGTGTCGAGCACGTACGTGCGCTCGGCCTGCGCGACGCCGTCGCGCGTGCCCTCGATGGCGCGCTCCCCCGCGCGCGCCTCGGAACGACCGACCGATCCAGGAGTAACCGATGACGCCACAACCGCTCCCGCCCCGAGCATTCCTGCCCGGTTCACGAGCCTGCCGCCGATCCCTCCCGAAGTCGGTTCCGGAGGCCGACCCGAACGGGCGATCTGCCCGTTGAGCCGAACCTACGTCCGCCTCGCCCGAACCGCGCGAGCGACACGCGAAACGTCACGCGGTGTTCATCTTCGCGGTGGGGCCGGTGCACGGATGCTTCGGGGCCGGCGCCGGCCCCGAGGCATCCGCAGCGCTCAGTACGAGGCGGCCGTCGAGTACGACACGAACGCCGCCCGCAGCATCTCGAGCGTCTCGTCGCTCGTCGCCGCGTGGATCGACAACCGCACCGTGCCGAGCCGCGTGGTCGCGGTCACGCCGTGGTTGTGCAGCGACGCGGTGAGCACGGTCACCTGATCGGCGGGCGGCTCGAGCACGACGATGCCGGCCCGCTCCTGCTCGTCGCGCGACGACGAGACGGGGATGGCGTACTCGTCGGCGAGCTCGATCACGCGGCTCACCCGGTCGGCGACGGCCGCGTTGATCGCGGGCACCGTGGCGCCGGCGATCTCCTCGAAGGCCGCGGCGAGGCGGGCCTGCGCGAGCGGGTCGGGGTTCGAGACGCGGTACGCGCGGGCGTCGGGCGCCGGCGGCGGCACGTGGCCCCACGGCTCCGCCTCCTCGGTCGCGCTGAAGCCCGAGAAGACGGGCGTGAGTCGTTCGAGCGCGCGGTCGGAGAGCGCCATGATGCCGGTGCCCCAGCCCGCGCGGCACCACTTCTGGCCGCCGGTGACGACGACGTCGGCGACCTGCCACGGGGCGTCGACGACGCCGAAGCCCTGGATGGCGTCGACGATGAGCAGCCGGTCGCCGATCACCTGGCGGATGCCCTCGATGTCGCAGAGGTATCCGGTGCGCGAGTCGACGAGGCTCACCGCGACGGCGACGACGCCCTGCTCGAGCTGCTCGCGGATCTGGCCCGGCGTCACCTTGCCGTGGTCGGTCTCGAGCCAGACGGGCTGCACCGTGTGCAGCGCCTCCTGCGCCCGCACGGCCGCGATCGGCAGGCTCGGGAACTCCTCCTGCGACAGCAGGACCCCGCCGGTGAGCCCGAACATGGCGTGCATAAGACCCGTCGTGGTGTTCGGCTCGAACACGATCTGGTCGGCGGAGAAGCCCGTGAGCGCCGCGGCGGACTCGCGCAGCCGCAGGTTCTGCTCGCCGAACGCGTCGAGGCTGCCGTGGCGCGCGCGCTGGAGCACCTGGGTGAACGCCAGCGTCTCCTCGGCGGCGGCGGTCGAGAGCGGCCCGACCCGGCCGTAGTCGAGGTAGCCGGGCTCCTCGGTGAAGCCGGCGGTGAAATCGTCGATGGTCACGTTGCGTGCCCCCTTCTCCGTCGAACATCTTGACAGAACGGGTGGATGCCTCGCAGCGAGGTGCCGCGAGAACGGGTGGTCAACCGCCGAAACGGCGGTGTCGCTTCGCGTAGTCGCGGAGCGCGCGGAGGAAGTCGACCTTGCGCAGGTCGGGACCGAGCGCCTCGACGAAGTAGAACTCCGAGTGCGCCGACTGCCAGAGCATGAAGTCGCTCAGCCGCTGCTCGCCCGAGGTGCGGATCACGAGGTCGGGGTCGGGCTGGCCGCCCGTGTACAGGTGCTCGCCGATGAGGTCGGGCGTCAGCCGCTCGGCGAGGTCTTCGAGGCTGCGCCCCTCGGCGTGGTGCGCGGCGACGATCGAGCGCATCGCGTCGGTGATCTCCTTGCGGCCGCCGTAGCCGACCGCGAGGTTGACGTGGAGGCCCCGCTTGTCGGCCGTGCGGTGCTCGGCGGCGTCGAGCGCGGCGACGAGCGGCTCGGGCAGGCCCGTGTCGCTGCCGACGTGCTGCACCCGCCAGTCGCGGTAGTGGCTGAGCTCCTCGGCGAGGTCGGCGATGATCTCGAAGAGATCGGAGAGCTCGTCGCTCGGCCGGTTGCCGAGGTTGTCGCTCGAGAGCAGGTAGAGGGTCACGACCTTGACGCCGAGATCGTCGCACCATTCGAGGAACTCGCGCATCTTCGCGGCGCCGGCGCGGTGGCCGTCGGCCGCCGTCCGGTAGCCGAGCTGCTTCGCCCACCGGCGGTTGCCGTCGATGATCATCGCGACGTGTCGGGGAAGGCCGGCGGGGTCGAGTCCGCGACGGAGCCGGTTCTGGTAGAGCCGGTAGAGGATCCCGCGACCGAGGGGCTGATCGCTCGTCTGCACGGCACTACGCTACCCCCTCGGCCTCCGCGTTCGAACTCACAGCCGACCGTGATGGGCGAGGCCCTACGCTTTCACCATGAGCCCTGAGCGCCGCAACGAACCCGCCGACCTCGTCGAGGAGATGTCGCGCCCCGTTGCCCCCGCCGACCCCGACGACCTCGCGGTCTCGCGCGACGAGCACGGCCCCGACCTGCCGAACATCCCGCTGCTCGACGACGCGCTCAGCCACGACACCGCGGTCGAGGTGAAGCCGAAGTGGCGGGGCTGGATCCACGCCGGCACGTTCCCCGTGACGATCGCGGCCGGCATCGTGCTCATCTGCCTCGCCCAGGGCGCCCCGGCGAAGTGGGCGTCGGCGGTCTTCATGCTCACGTCGATGCTGCTGTTCGGCAACTCGGCGCTCTATCACCGGTTCAACTGGAAGCCGAAGACGAAGGTCGTGCTCAAGCGCATCGACCACGCGAACATCTTCCTGCTCATCGCGGGCACCTACACGCCGCTCGCGATCCTCGCGCTGCCGCCCGACAAGGGGTGGGTGCTGCTCGCGGTCGTCTGGGGCGGGGCGCTCGTCGGCATCGGCTTCCGCGTGTTCTGGATCACGGCGCCGCGCTGGCTCTACGTGCCGATCTACCTGCTGCTCGGCTGGGCGGCGATCATGTACATCGTCGACCTCGTGAACGCGAACGTCGCGATGATGGTGCTCGTGTGCGTCGGCGGCGTGCTCTACACGATCGGCGCGGTCGTCTACGGCATCAAGAAGCCCAACCCGTGGCCCGGGGTCTTCGGATTCCACGAGATCTTCCACGTGTGCACCGTGCTCGCGTTCATGTGCCACTGGACCGCGACGCTGCTCATCGCGATGGCGCCCGTCTACCACGTCGGCTGACGGGCGATCCGGCTCAGTTCGAGGGTCGCCGGTCGTCGTCGGGCGCCTCGCCCGATGCATCCGGCCCGTCGCCCTGGTCGAACGAGGAGAGCTCCGCATCGCGCGCGGCCGCCTCGTTCTCGGCCTCGATCTGCGCGCGCACCTGGGCGCGGTAGTTGGTGCGGCGGATGCGGCGGACCATGTCGAGGACGAGCAGCACGACGGCCACCATCACGAGGAACGTGACGACGAAGCCCCACACGCCGGGGGTGACCGTGTCGGGGTCGAACTCCTCCTTGCCGTCGGCGAGGATCAGCGTCGCCGAGGACAGCACGGAACGGAGGGAGTCGACGAGCATCGGGCGGCCTTTCGGGGATGGATCCCGCCCTCAGGAGGCGGGTTTAGGCTTGAAGCAGCCTAGTCGATCCACCTCCGAAGGAGCCCCGTGACCACCTCCCTCGACGAGCGCTACGGCCGCACGCGCCGCAACCGCTCGCGTGATCGGCTGCTGCTCATCGCCGGTGCCGTCGCCGTCGCCGTGGTGCTCGTGGCCTGGGTCGTGTGGGCCGGCCTCGACGGCCAGAAGCCGCAGGTCGAGGTGACCGACACGGGGCACCGGCTCATCAACGAGGAGCGCGCCGTCGAGGTGAGCTGGAATCTCTCGGTGCCGCCCGGCAACGAGACGGCGTGCATCGTGCAGGCGCTCAACGCCGACTTCGCGATCGTCGGCTGGAAGACGATCATCGTGCCGCCCTCGACCGAGCACATCCGCGCGCTCACCGAGACCGTACGCACCGCACAGGAGGCGAACACGGGTTTGATTTACCGCTGCTGGCTCACCTAACATAGGTCATTCGCCCCGACCCATGTCGGGGCGACACGTCTATCCGGCGCGGTCTCGCGGGCTCCCTGCCCGCGATGGCGACCGCACCGGGTATCCCGACACAGGAGTGTGCATCATGGCGCAGGACGCCACTGTCACCTGGCTCACCCAGGACGCCTACGACCGCCTCGCCGGCGAGCTCGCCGAGCTCTCGACGACCGGTCGCGAGGAGATCGCGAAGCGCATCGAGGCCGCGCGCGAAGAGGGCGACCTCAAGGAGAACGGCGGCTACCACGCCGCGAAGGACGAGCAGGGCAAGATCGAGGCCCGCATCCGCCAGCTCACCGAGCTGCTGAAGACCGCCGAGGTCGGCGAGGCGCCCGCGTCGAAGGGCATCGTCGAGTCGGGCACCGTCATCACCGCGGTGATCGCGGGCGACGAGGAGACCTTCCTCATCGGCAGCCGCGAGATCGCCGGCGACTCCGAGCTCGACGTGTGGAGCGAGCAGTCGCCGCTCGGCGCCGCGATCCTCGGCCTCAAGGTCGGCGAGAAGACGAGCTACACCGCGCCGAACGGTCGCGAGATCGCCGTCGAGATCACGAGCGTCGACACGTGGGGCGGCCAGTAGGCCTGCCCGCCTGATCGAACGCGAAGAGCGGATGCCTCGGGGCATCCGCTCTTCGCATATCCGCGACGCGCCCGTTCAGTCGTCGAGCACGACGGGCTCGTACCCGGCCCGGCGCAGCACCTCGACGACCTCGGCCCGGTGCTCGGGGCCGCGGGTCTCGACCGAGATGTCGATCTCGACCTCGGAGATCTGCATGCCGCGCCCGTGGCGCGTGTGCAGCACCTCGACGACGTTGGCGTGCGCGCCCGCGAGCAGTTCGGCGACCCGCACGAGCTGGCCGGGGCGATCGGGCAGCCCCACGCGCACCGTCAGGTAGCGGCCGGAGGCGGCGAGGCCGTGCGCGATGACGCGCTGCATGAGCAGCGGGTCGATGTTGCCGCCCGAGAGCACCGCGACGACCGGTCCGTCGCTCGGCACGGCGCCCTTCATGATCGCGGCGACCGCGACGGCGCCCGCGGGCTCGACGACGAGCTTCGCGCGCTCGAGCAGCACGAGCAGGGCTCGCGCGATGTCGTCCTCGGTGACGGTCACGACCTCGTCGACCGCGTCCTGGATGATCGCGAAGTTGAGCTCGCCCGGCCGGTAGACGGCGATGCCGTCGGCGATCGTGGGCACGACCGGCACGCTCTGCGGCGAGCCGGCCGCGAGCGACGCGACGTAGGGGGCGGCGTTCTCGGACTGCACGCCGATGACGCGGATCGTACGGCCCTCTGCGGCGGCCCGCTGCTTCGCGGCGCTCGCGATGCCCGCGGCGAGGCCGCCGCCGCCGATCGGCACGACGATCGTGGCGGCGTCGGGCGCCTGGTCGAGGATCTCGAGCCCGAGGGTGCCCTGGCCCGTGACGACGTCGACGTGGTCGAACGGCGGGATCACGACGGCGCCCGTCTCGGCCGCGAACGCGGCGGCCGCCTCGAGCGTCTCGCCGACCGAGGCGCCCGCGAGCACGACGTCGGCGCCGTAGGCCTTCGTGGCCTCGAGCTTCGGCAGTGCGACGCCCACGGGCATGAAGATCGTGGCCCTGATGCCGAGCTCGCGCGCGGCGAACGCGACGCCCTGGGCGTGGTTGCCGGCCGACGCGGCGACGACGCCGCGCGCCCGCTCGTCGTCGGTGAGCGACGACATGCGGTGGTAGGCCCCGCGCAGCTTGTACGAGCCGGTGCGCTGCAGGTTCTCGCACTTGAGCCGCACGGGCGCCCCGAGCACGCGCTCGAGGTAGCGGGAGGACTCCATGGGCGTCGTGCGCGCGACGCGGGCGACGACGGCCCGGGCGGCTTCGAAGTCGGCGAGCGCGGGGCCGGCGATCGTGTGGTTCAACTCGTTCATTCTCCTCGCTGGAAGCCGGGTCGCTGCGGCACCGTGCGCCACAGCGGCGAGCGCACGGCGACGGTGGAGGGTGGAGCGTCGTCCTTCCAGTCGCCGCTCGAGACGTACAGGATCATGACGTTGACGACGGCGGCGAACGGCACGGCGAACAGGGCGCCGGGGATGCCGGCGAGCAACGAGCCGGTCGCGACCGCGACGACGACGCCGAGCGGGTGCACCTTGACCGCCGTGCCCATGATGAGCGGCTGCAGCACGTGCCCCTCGACCTGCTGCACGAGCAGCACGATGCCGAGCATGATGAGGGCGGGCCACAGCCCGTTGTAGACGAGGGCGACGAACACGGCGAGCGCTCCCGTGACGACCGCGCCGACGATCGGGATGAACGACCCGAGGAAGACGAGGATCGCGATCGGTACCGCGAGCGGCAGCCCGAGGAACCACGCACCGAGGCCGATGCCGATCGCGTCGATCGTCGCGACCAGGATCTGCACCTTCACGAAGTTCTGCAGGGTCTCCCACCCGGCCTGGCCGGCGCCGTCGACCGCCGCCCGGGCGCGTCGGGGGAAGATGCCGACGAGCCAGTTCCAGATGCCGCGGCCGTCGATGAGCATGAAGAGGGTCGCGAAGAGGGCGAGCAGCATGCCGGCGAGGAAGTGCCCCACCGTCGTGCCCACCGAGAGCGCACCGCTCCAGATGACGCTCATGTCCTCCTGCACGGTCTCGACCGCCTGCGCCATCCAGTCGTTGAGCTGCGCCTCGGTGAGGTGCAGGGGGCCGTCGAGCAGCCAGGCGCGGAACTCGTCCCAGGCGACGAGCGACTGGGCGCCGAGCTCGCCGGCGCCGCGCGCGATCTGCCAGATGCCGAGCGTGAGCAGGCCCCCGACGACCGCCAGCGCCGAGAGCATGGCGACGGCGACCGCGAGCCACTTCGGCCAGCGACGGCGTTGCAGGAAGCCCGAGAACGGCACGAGCAACGCGCTCAGCAGCACGGCGACGAGCAGCGGGATGACGATGAGCCGCAGTTGGATGACGAGGAAGACGACCACCGCGAGCACGCCGCCGACGAGCAGCAGCCGCCACGACCAGGCCCCCGCGACCCGCATGCCGTACGGCACGCTCGCGTCGGCGTCGCGCGGCGCCGTCGCGGCTCCCGCCCCCTGCGTCGGCTTCGGCGCCGGCTTCGCCGCACCGCCGAACCCGAACCACCGTCGGGCGCGCCGCCCGGCTCGTTCCGCCCCGCCCGAGTCCGCCATTCGTCCAGTCTAGGCACGCCGTATGCGCGAACGAGCATGTCGCCGACATCCCTCGGCGGCCGCGGTCAGCCGCGCCGGGCCGATGCCGCGAACGGATGCCGCGCGGAATGTCGGCGGTTGACGCTAGCGTCGGACGCATCATGGTCGACGTCGTCAGTCCCGCCCTCGCCCGCCGCATCGCGCTCGCCGCGCAGGGGTTCGCCCGCCCCGTGCCCGACGCCGCGGGTACCCGCGCGCTCGGCGGAGTGGTCGATCGACTGGGCCTGCTCCAGATCGACTCGGTCAACGTGTTCGAGCGCAGCCACTACCTGCCCGCGTTCAGCCGGGTCGGCGACTACGACCGCGGCCTGCTCGACCGCATCACGTCGGGTCGGCGGGGGCGCATGGTCGAGTACTGGGCGCACCAGGCGGCGTACATCCCCCGCGAGCTCTGGCCCCTCTTCGAGTTCCGCCGCGACGAGTACCGCCGGGCGGGCAGCGACTGGGGCGGGTGGGTCGCCGACGAGCACGGGCTCGCCAACTGGCTGCGCGCCGAGCTCGCCGAGAAGGGCCCGCTTCGGGCGAGCGAGATCGAGCACGACGCGAACGTGCGGCGCGGCCCCTGGTGGGGCTGGTCCGACGTCAAGCGCACGCTCGAGATGATGTTCCGCACGGGCGACGTGGTCTGCGTCGACCGACAGCGGTTCGAGCGGGTCTACGCGCTGCCCGAGCAGGCCCTGCCCGCCGAGCTGCTCGACTCGGCGCCGCCGGTCGACGAGGCCGTCCGCGCCCTCGTCGAGCGCGCGGCCGCGGCATACGGCATCGCGACCGAGGCCGACCTCGCCGACTACTGGCGCATGAAGCGGGCGCCGGTCCGGCAGGCGGTCGCCGAGCTCGAGGCGCAGGGCGTGCTCGTGCCGGTCGAGGTGCCGGGCTGGCGCACGGGCTCCCGGGCGACGCCCGCCTGGCTGCATCGCGACGCGCGACGGCCGCGTCGCATCGAGGCGGCGGCGCTGCTGTCGCCGTTCGACCCGGTCGTCTGGTTCCGGCCCCGCACCGAGCGGCTCTTCGACTTCCACTACCGCATCGAGATCTACACGCCCGAGGCCGACCGGCAGTTCGGCTATTACTCGCTGCCGGTGCTGCTCGACGATCGGGTGGTCGGCCGCGTCGACCTCAAGAGCGATCGCAAGGCGGGGGTGCTTCGCGTCCAGTCGGCGTGGGCCGAGCCGGGTGCGCCCGACGAGACCGCGGCGAGGCTCGTGCCGGTGCTGCACCGCGCGGCCTCCTGGCAGGGACTCGGCGAGGTCGTCGTCACCGGTCGCGGCGACCTCTCCCCCGCCCTGGCCGCCGAGCTCTCGGCCGCGGCGTAGCGGCTCCGCGTCAGCGCCCGATACTGCGCCGCTGCTAGAAGCTGCCGCCCATCTCCTCGAGACGCTTCACGCGATCGGGGATCGGCGGGTGCGTCGCGAACAGCCGGCTCATGAGGCCCGGCTTGAGCGGATCGGCGATCCAGAGGTGGGCCATCGACGAGTTCTGCCGCTGCATCGGCCGGCCGTAGGCCTCGAGCTTCTCGAGCGCGCGGGCGAGCGCGTCGGGGTGCCGGGTGGTCATCGCGCCCGTGGCATCCGCCAGGTATTCGCGCTGGCGTGAGACGGCCAGTTGCACGAGGCTCGCCACGAGCGGGGCGATGAGCATCGCCACGAGCCCTGCGACCATGACGATCGGGTTCGAGTTGTTGTTGCGGCCGAAGAACGCCATGCGGACGAACATGTCGGAGATGAAGCCGACGGCGACGACGAGGCCGAAGACGATCATCGACAGCCGGATGTCGTAGTTGCGCACGTGGCCGAGCTCGTGCGCCATGACGCCCTCGAGCTCGGCGTCGTCCATGATCTCGAGGAGCCCGGTGGTCGCCGCGACGACCGCGTGCTGCGGGTCGCGCCCGGTCGCGAAGGCGTTCGGGGCCGGGTCGGAGATCACGAACACGCGGGGCATGGGAGTGCCGGTCGTGATCGACAGGTTCTCCACCGTGCGCCAGAGGCGCGGGTGGTCGGCCTTCGACGTGATCTCGACCGCCCCCGACATCGAGAGCGCCTGCCGATCGGCGGTGAAGTACTGGATGAGCGCGTAGCCCGTCGCCACGACGACCGTCACCACGACGATCGTGGGGTCCTGGTAGATGACCGCGGCCAGCCACCCGAGCCCGCCGATGATGGCGAGGAAGAACAGGATGATGAAGACGGTGTTGCGCTTGTTCTTGGCGATCGCGCGATACAAGGCCGACCCTTAGAACTGGACGCGCGGAGGCTCGGCGATCGACGCGGCCTCGGTGACCTCGAAGAAGTCGCGCTCGTGGAAGCCGAGTCCGCGCACGAAGAGCGTGTTCGGGAACACCTTGATCTTCGTGTTGAGCTCGCGCACGCCGCCGTTGTAGAACCGGCGCGAGGCCTGGATCTTGTCTTCGGTGTCGACGAGCTCGGCCTGCAGCTGCAGGAAGTTCTGGCTCGCCTGGAGCTGCGGGTAGGCCTCGGCGACCGCGAAGATCGACTTCAGCGCCTGCTGCATGTGGTTCTCGGCCACGCCCGCCTCGGCCGGCCCCTGCGCCTGCAGGGTCTCTGCGCGGGCCTGGGTCACCGATTCGAACACGGACTTCTCGTGCGCCGCGTAGCCCTTGACAGCCTCGATGAGGTTCGGGATCAGGTCGGCACGGCGCTTCAGCTGCACCGTGATGTCGCTCCACGCCTCGTCGACGCGCACGTTGAGGGTGACGAGGGAGTTGTACGTGGCCCAGAGGTAGATGCCGATGATCACCACGAGCGCGACGACGATGATGACGGGGATCAGCCATTCCATGGCACGGACTCCTAGCGCGTTCGGCAGAGATCTGGGGCTGCAACAATCCTACCGATCGTGCCCGGCGCGAAACGTGCTTCCCATGAGACTCGGAGGATCCCTCGGGGTGCCTCCGGGGCTAGGCTCAGGAACGTGAGCGAGCGCACGACCCGACGTCGCCCCGGGCGCCCGAAGGGCGCGAAGCCGGGCGACACGAGGGCGCGCATCCTCGCCGCGGCGACCGAGGAGTTCGGCGAGCGCGGCTACGAGGCGGCGTCGATGCGCGCGATCGCCCGTCGGGCGGGGGTCGACCCCGCGCTCGTGCACCACTACTTCGACGACAAGCAGCAGCTCGTCACCGAGGTCGTGGAGGTGCCGCTGCAGCCCGATCGCCTCGTGCAGACCGCGCTCGAGGGCCCCCTCGACGACCTCGGCGACCGCCTCGTCCGCGCCGTGATCACCGCCTGGGACTCGGCGAAGGTGCGCCCGGCGGCGGTCGCTGCGCTCCGCTCGGCCATCGGCCAGGGGCCTGTCTCGCGGATGCTCCGCGAGTTCCTCCGGCGCGAGATCATGCATCGCATCGCCGAGCACCTCGAGGACGCGCCCGACGCCGAACTCCGAGCCGAGCTCGCCGCCTCGCAGCTCGTCGGCGTCATCATGGTGCGCTACGTGCTCGAGTTCGAGCCGCTGGCCTCGCTGCCGACCGATGAACTGGTCGCGCGCGTCGGGCCGGCCGTGCAATGGCATCTGACCGGTCGTCCGCCGGGGTCCTGAGCGCTCGGGCCTGAGGCGTCGGCCCGGCACGCCTGCCGGTCGCGGATGCCTCGCGTCCCACGCGGATTTCCTGCGCCGCACTCCACTTTCGTGCGCGTTGCTCGACAACGGCCACGACCGGAGGGCATGATCGTGGCACTGTCCCTCGACCGGAAGAGAGAGATGCGCAAGAAGATGTTCGCGGCCCTCGCGGCCCTCGCCACCGTCTGCGGCCTCGCAGTCGGTGCCGCCCCCGCCCAGGCGTCCACCGGCGGCACCGCCGACGCCGAGCTCCACCCCGACGTCGGGCTGATCGCGTTCTACGACGGCACCGGCCGCTTCCGCTGCAGCGCGACGCTCGTGTCGCCGACCGTCGTCATCACGGCCGCGCACTGCACGCTCGGCACCCTCGGCAAGACCCTCGTCACGTTCGACACGTTCCTCGACGACGCCCCGCCGAGCTTCCTGCCGACGGCCGAGGACCCCGAGGCCGGGTACACGGCCGAGGAGCTCGCCGACGCGGGGTACCTCTCGGGCACCGCGTACACGCACCCGCAGTACTCCGACTTCACCGACCTGAAGAACTGGAACGACGTCGGCGTGATCGTGCTCGACGAGCCGGTCGCGTCGCACGGCGACGGCTACCCCGAGATCGCGGCGACCGGCACGCTCGACGGCATCGCCCAGAAGTCGCTGTCGAAGACGCTGTTCACGGCGGTCGGCTACGGCACGGAGGTGCGGCAGGAGGGCGACAACATGAAGCCCGAGCCCGAGAGCTACCCGATCCTGCGTCGCTACGTCGAGATGCCGGGCCAGAAGCTCACGCCGCAGATCCTGCAGACGAACGGCAACGAGAAGGACCCGTGGGGCACGGGCGGCACCTGCTTCGGCGACTCCGGCGGCCCCGTCTTCCTCGACGGCGAGCTCGTCGCAGTGACGAGCTACGGCTACACCTCGAACTGCCGCTACCTCGGCGGCTACCAGCGCGTCGAGATCCCCGTCGTCGACGAGTGGCTCGCGGAGTTCGGTCTCTAGGCGCGAAGCCGCGAAGCACGTCGCGAACGGGCGGATGCCGCGGCATCCGCCCGTTCGTCGTTCCGTCGTGCGGCCGGGCCGACCACTCAGGCGGGGACGCGCACCCCGTCGAGCACGCGCTCGAGGTACGGGTTCGCGAAGCGACGCTCGGGGTCGAGCTCGTCGCGCACCGCGAGGAAGTCGTCGAACCGCGGGTACACGTCGCGCAGGGTCTCGGCCGTCTGCGTGTGCATCTTGCCCCAGTGCGGGCGCCCGGCGTGGGCGCGCATGATCTCCTCGACCGCGGCGAAGTACTCGCGCTGGTCCTCGCGGAAGTACCGGTGCACGGCGATGTAGCCCGACTCGCGCCCGTGGGCCGTCGAGAGCCAGTTCTCGTCGGCTGCGGCAGCGCGCACCTCGACCGGGAAGCTGATGCGCCAGCCCTTGCGCTCGATGAGTGCGCGCACCTCGCGCAGTGCCTCGGGCACCTCCGCGAGCGGGATCGCGTACTCCATCTCGCGGAAGCGCACCGTGCGGTTCGTGACGAACACGTTCGGCGAGAAGTCCGCGAAGTCGCGTCCGCCCTGCAGGCGCTCGACCTGGCGCGCGAAGAACGGGATGACCCCGGGTGCGGCCGTGCCGAGCGCGCATACCCCGCGGAACACGCCGTTCGCGAGCAGTTCGTCGTCGAGCCACCGCGAGACCCGGCCGAGCGGCTTGCGCGGAGCGTCGCCCGGCAGCCGGGTGTTGGTCTTGGTCATCGCGACCTCGGTGTGCGGGTGCCAGTAGAACTCGAAGTGGTCGGCGCCGCGCACCCGCTCCTCCCACCCGTCGAGCACATCGGCGAGCGGCTCGGGCCGCTCGACGGCGTGCAGCACGTACCGCGGCACGAGCTGCAGCGTCACCTCGACGAGCACGCCGAGCGCGCCGAGGCCGAGGCGCACCGCCGGCAGCAGCTCGGGGCGCTCGGTCTCGCTCACCGCGATGAGCTCCCCCGTGCCCGTCACGAGCTTCGCCGCGACGATCTGCGTCGCGAGCCCGCCGAACCCGAGGCCGGTGCCGTGCGTGCCCGTCGAGGTGGCGCCGGCGATCGACTGCTTGTCGATGTCGCCCATGTTCGCGAGCGCGAGGCCGTAGGGTGCGAGGAGCCCGGGCAGGGTGTGCAGCTTCGTGCCCGCACGGAGGGTCACCCTGCCGGTCGCGACGTCGGCGTCGATGACGCCCGCGAGGTCGGCCAGGTCGAGCTGCACCCCGGGGGCCACGGCGATGCCCGTGAAGCTGTGCCCCGAGCCGACCGGCTTGATGCGCAGGCCCGACGCCGACGCGGCCTGCACGGCGCGCTGCACGGCCTCGGGCGAGTCGGGTCGCTCGACGCGCAGCGGCCGCACCGACTCCGTCCGGCCCCAATTGCGCCATGTTGCTCCGGTCGCGGTCACAGGAACGCCATCCCTTCTCCCCGATACGTCGGGATCATCTGCACGGTCTCGTTGCCGTCGACGACGGCGAACTCGTTGAGGTGCTCGGCGAGCTCACCCGACTTCGTGTGGCGGAACCACACCCGATCGCCGACGCCGAGCCGACGCGCAGCGCGACCCGAGACCGGGGTCTGCACCTCGCCCGCCATCTCGCGGGGTTCCATCACGAGCCCCTCGGGCCAGACGATGCGCGGCAGTCGGTCGGCGGCGGGCGGGCCGGAGGCGACCCAGCCGCCGCCGAGGATCGTCGCGTGGTTCGCGCTCGGACGACGGACGACGTCGAGTGCGAAGGCGGCAGCCGGCGCCGGCGTGAAGTGCTCGTACCCGTCGAACAGGTGCCCGCCGAAGAGGCCCGAGCCCGCGGCGATCTCGGTCACCGACGGGTCGGCCGAGGTGCGCTCGAGCGAGCCCGTGCCGCCGCCGTTGACGAACTCGAGGTCGGCGACCTCGCGCACCGCGGCCACGGCGCGGGCACGTCGCTCGAGCAGTTCGGGCATCGAGCGCGACTGCATCCAGCGATTGACCGCACCGTCGACGGGTCGCCCCTCGGGGCGGTTCACGACGCCCGCGATCTGCGCCTCGTACGACATCATGCCGACGAGCTCGAACCCCGGCCGCTTCACGATGTACGCGGCGAGCGCGCGGGCGTCGGCCGGCTCGTGCACGGGCGAGCGGCGCACGCCGAGGTGGCCGAGCACGGGTGCGTCCCACGAGGCGTCGAGCTCGAGGCAGACGCGGACGGCCTCGCGCTTCGCGGGCGGCAGCACCGCGTCGACGAGGTCGAGCTGGGCGGGCGAGTCGACCATGAGGGTGACCCTGGCGGCGAAGTCGGGGTCGGTCGCGAGCCGCCGGATGCTGCCGCGCTCGGCGGTCGGATACCCGACGACCACGTCGTCGACCGTGTCGGCGAGCCAGAGCGCCTCGGCGAGCGTGTAGGCGAGCACTCCTCGGTAGCCGGGCATCGCGAGCAGCCCCTCGATGACGCTGCGCACGCGGATCGACTTGGACGCGACGCGGATCGGGGTGCCGTTCGCGCGCCGCAGCATGTCGAGCGCGTTGTGACGCAAGGCGCCGAGGTGCAGGGCGCCGACAGGTGCATCGAGGTGACGCGTCGCCTCCGTCAGCCGGGGCCAGTGGTCGGCCGGGCGGCGCCAGGTCGCGGCATCCGCGACGGGGGTGCCGGTCTTGCGCAGGTCGAGCATCGTCATCAGCGCACGCTCCGAACGCGGGCCACCGCGAAGGCGCCCGCCGTCGAGAGGGCGGCCCCGAGCAGGAAGACGAGCATGAACGAGCCCGAGACGACGACCGCGGCCGCGCCGATCATCGGGGCGACGGCCTGCGGAACGGCCGAGGCGATGTTCATGATGCCCAGGTCTTTGCCGCGGCTCGCCGCGTCGGGCAGCACCTGCGTCGCGAGCGCCTGGTCGACCGAGAGGAAGCAGCCGTAGCCGAGGCCGAGCATGCCGGCGGCGACCATCGCGACCGTGAGGTCGGGGAACAGGGCGAGGAGCAGCGCCGCGAGCCCCTGCAGGGCCGACGCGACGAAGACGAACTGCTTGCGGCGCCCGAGCTTGTCGGAGAGCTTGCCGCCGACGAGCGAGGCGAGGATCACGAACACCATGTAGACGAGCGTCAGCACGATGAGGTCGTCCTCGGCGTGCTCGTCGTTCAGCTGGAACATCAGGAAGTACAGCAGCAGGCTCGTGCCGAGCGCGTTGCCGGTCGAGACGAGCACACGGCTGAGCAGCGTCCAGCCGAAGTCGGGGTGCTTGCGGGGGCTGATCCAGAAGCCCGCGATGATCGTGCGTAGTGTCATCGGCGTGCGCAGGGCCGGCGCGAGCGGTTCGTCGTGCCGCGTGAGGAAGGGCACGGCGAGCACGACGAGCAGCACCGCGAGCAGCACGTAGCCCAGCGCGGCGTCGGTGACGAGCTCGGTCACGAGGATGAGTCCGACGATGATGCCCACCGCCTGCGGCGCCGACATCCAGCCCGACACGAAGCCGCGCTGGTTCACGGGCACCTGGTCGGAGATCGTCGCGGTGAGCGCGGCCGTCATGATGCAGAAGCCGATGGATGCCGCCACCCAGGCCGCACCGATCGCCCACATCTGCGTCTGCACGCCAAGCAGCACGAGCGAGATCGCGAAGACGAGCGCACCGATGAGGATCCACGGGCGACGACGGCCGAACCGGCTCGTGGTGCGGTCGGAGAGCGCTCCGGTCAGCGGGTAGGCGATGATCGTCGCGACCGCGGCGATGCCCGAGATGGTGCCGAAGGCGACGACCGAGTCGACCCAGTGCTCGGGCTGCAGCTGTGCGTCGATCTGGGCGGGCAGCAGGAGCTGCACGGGGGTGAGCTGCGCCATCCAGATGCCGAGCCACACCGTCGCGAACGCGGCGATCCAGCCGCCGCCGACGCGCCGGGTCGGCTCCGCATAGGCGGCGGGCGCGGTCAGGGGTTCGCCGTTCGACGGGAGGGCGGGGTCGGTTCGGGTCATCGGGGGTCTGCCATTCTCGAGACGGCGTCGGCAGCCGCCGCCGCGACGCGGGCCGCGGCCGCGTCATCGCGGTCGACGAGCCAGGTGATGGTGAGCCCGTCGCTGAAGGCGACGAGCACGCGGGCGACCTCGGCGACGGGCAGGCGCCAGGTCGAGTGCGTGAGCTCGGCGGCGGCCTCGAGGGCCTCGACGAGCAGTTCGACGTAGCGCGCGTACTGGGCGACGGCGAGTGGGTGCCGTTCGGGCGAACGCAGCGCGTACTGGGTGAGCTCGAGCATCGCCTGCTCGTGCTCGGGGTCGGCGCGAAGGTGCTCGAAGTAGCGCAGCATACCAGCCTCGAGCAGGTCGCGGAGGCTCGCACCCTGCTCGGCGGCCGCGGCGAGCTCGTCGACCGCGATCGCCTTGCGCTCGCGTGCGACGACGACGCCGATGAGCTCGTCGATGAGCTCGTCGCGCGATTCGAACGCGTAGTGGAAGCTCGCGAGGCTCATGCCGGCCTCGGCGACGATGGCACGCGTGGTGGCCTGCGCGAGCCCCTCGCGGGAGACGACGCGCAGCGCCGCCTCGGTGAGGGCCGCCCGACGATCGGTCGCCGACATCCGCGTCATCACGGCCTCCTGCTCCTTCGCGGGTGCACGGCCCCGCGGCGATGCGGCGACCATGACTGGGACATTTGACCCAGTTGGATAAGTATGCAGCATCGCGGCGGTGATCGCCACGTCGGGGGCGCTACGCTCGCATCATGCGCCTCGGGGTTCTCGACGTCGGTTCCAATACCGTGCACCTGCTCGTGGTCGACGCCCATCCGGGCGCGCGACCGATTCCCACAGCCTCGCACAAGTCGGTGCTGCGCCTCATGCGCTACCTCGAGCCCGACGGGGCGATCAGCCGCGAGGGCGTGGCCGCGATCCTCGCCTCGGTCGGCGACGCCGCGAAGGCCGCACGCGAGGCCGGCATCGACGAGCTGCTCGCGTTCGCGACGTCGGCGATCCGCGAGGCGGCCAACGGCGAGCACGTGCTCGACCTCGTGGAGCGCGAGACCGGCGTGCGGCTCTCTGTGCTGAGCGGCGACGACGAGGCACGACTGACCTTCCTCGCGGTACGCCGCTGGTTCGGCTGGTCGGCCGGCCGCATCCTGCTCTTCGACATCGGCGGCGGCTCGCTCGAGATCGCGCAGGGCGGCGACGAGGTGCCCGACGTCGCACGTTCGCTGCCGCTCGGCGCCGGCCGTTCGACGGTGGCCTTCCTGCCCGACGACCCGCCCTCGAGCGAGCAGGTCGATCGGCTGCGCGAGCACGCACGCGCGGTGCTCGCCGGCGCGGTCGCCGACTTCGCGGGGATCGCCTCGCCCGACCACGTCGTCGGGTCGTCGAAGACGATCCGCTCGCTCGCCCGCCTCGCCGGCTGGACGGAGGACGGCGTGGGCTCCGACGAACGCAGCATCCTGCGCCGCAAGGGCCTCGACGACTGGATCCCCCGGCTCGCCCGCATCCCCGCCGACGCGCGCCCCGCGCTGCCCGGCATCACGGCCGACCGCACGTTCCAGATCGTGGCCGGTGCGGTCGTGCTGTCCGAGGCGATGCGCGCCTTCGACGTGTCCGAGCTGGATGTGTCGCCGTGGGCGCTGCGCGAAGGGCTCATCCTGCGCCGCCTCGACCTCATGGAGTGAGCGCCGGCACGGTGAGAGCCGGCACCAGTGAGCGCCGGCACCGGTGGGCGCCGGCGCGAACGCGGAACGGCGGCGTTCGTGCACCCCCATGCACGAACGCCGCCGCTCGGTCCTCCGGATCGGATCAGCCGGCGAGCGCCTTCGCCTTCAGCTGGTCGTACTCGGCCTGCGAGATCGCGCCCGAGTCGAGGAGGCCCTTGGCCTTCTCGATGTCGGCCGCCGCCGACCCGCCGCCGCTGCCGGCGACGCTGCGGATGTACGCGTTCGCCTGCGCCTGGGCGTCCACCTGCTCCTGCATGCGCCGCTCGGCCATCGACTTGCCGCGGGCGATCAGGTAGATGAACGCCGCGAGGAACGGCAGGAACACCAGGAAGATCAGCCACAGGGCCTTGGCCCAGCCGTTGAGCGTGTGGTCGCGGAAGATGTCGATGATGACGGTGATGAAGATCCAGATGCACGCGAACATGACGTAGATCCAGAAGAGCCAGACGAGGAAGTCCCAGAAGCTGTTCATCAGCGTGCCCCTTTCGTCACTCGGCGAGACCATCTTGCGCGAGGATGCCTCGAACCTAGCGCCCCGGCGGCCGGCAGTGCATCACTCAATTCGAGTGACACGGCCGGCTCCGGCTGCGGCGATCTCATGCACCGGCTCTCGTCGCCTCGCGCCGTCAGCCGTGCACTTCGACGTACGGCGCCACCGGCACGATGCCGGCCGCCGCGCTCACGATGCGCTCGTCGCCGGCGATGAGCACGTCGGCCTGCAGCTTCGCGACGGCGAGGTACTCGGCGAGCGTCGGGTCGTCGAGATCGAGGTCGCGTGCGATGCGCCACGCCGTCGCGCGCGACACCCGGTCACCGAGGAGCCGAACGCGCAGCGACGCGAGCGCCTCCAGCTGGGCACGAGCTTCGCGCTCGTCGAGCAGGTTCTCGCGCACCTCGCGGTAGAGCAGCGCCATCGCATGGCTGCGCAGGACGGACGGTGCGACGAGCGGACGCCGCTCATCGGCCGCATACCGGTCGCGAATCAGTCGAAGCGCCGTCTCGGCGTCGATCGCGAACCTCGTCGGACCCTCGGAATCGGCCATGCCCCGCAGTGAACACCCGACCGCCGACATCGGACCCGGCGCCGCCGGCCCGCCGGGTGCCCCCACTGGGATTCGAACCCAGACTGGGCTTGGGCCAAGGACCCAGCGCCGCCTGCCCGCCGGGTGCCCCCACTGGGATTCGAACCCAGACTTGAGCGGGTTTAAGCCGCCTGCCTCTGCCGGTTGGGCTATGGGGGCCGCCTGCGCGGAGACGCCGACGCGGCGCCGCCCCGAAGGGCGACGCCGCGTCACAGCCTAGTCAGGGCCGAACCGCTACTTGGCGGCGACGGGCTCCTTCTTGGCCGACTTCACGGCCTTGGCCGGTGCCTCGGCCGCGGGGGCCGGGGCCTCGACGGCCGGCGGCTTCGGGCGTGCGGCGAACAGCTCGAACTGGGCGCGCGGCTGCTGCAGGGCCGAGAGCGACACGATGTCGCGGCCGAGCCAGAAGTTGTTCCACCAGCCCCAGAACACGCGGAACTTGCGCTCCCAGCTGGGCATCGCGAGGCCATGGTACCCGCGGTGGGCGAACCACGCGAGCAGGCCCTTGATCGCGAGCTTGCCCGACTGGAACACGCCCGAGCCGATGCCGAGACCGGCGACGGCACCGAGGTTCTTGTGCACGTAGTTCTTGGGCTCCTCGCCGCGCAGCACGGCGACGATGTTCTTCGCGAGCAGCTTGCCCTGGCGCACGGCGTGCTGGGCGTTCGGCACGCAGTAACCGCCGACGCCGCCGCCCGTGAGGTCGGGCACGGCCGAGATGTCGCCGGCCGCCCAGGCGTCGGCCACGATCTCGTCGTCGTCTTCACCGCCGACGCGGAGGTCGGCGCGGGTCTTGATGCGGCCGCGCTCTTCGACGGGCAGGTCGCTCGAGCGCACGATGGCGGGGTTCGCCATGACGCCGGCCGTCCAGACGATGAGGTCGCTCTCGAAGCTCTCACCGGTCGACAGCTCGATCTTGCCGTCGACGGCGCTCGTGAGCTGGGTGTCGAGGTGGATCTCGGCACCGCGCTGCGCGAGGTGCTTGATGACCCAGTGGCTCGTGGGCAGCGAGACCTCGGGCATGATGCGGCCCATCGCCTCGATGAGGTGGAAGTGCGTCTCGTCGAACGTCAGCTGCGGGTAGTACTCGAGCAGCGCACTCGCGAACGAGCGGAGCTCGGCGAACACCTCGATGCCCGCGAAGCCGCCGCCGACGACCACGAAGGTGAGCAGGCGCTCGCGCTCGGGGCCGGGGGGAAGGTTCGAGGCCTTGTCGAAGTTGGTGAGCACGCGGTCACGGATCGCGACGGCCTCTTCGACCGTCTTGAGGCCGATCGCGTTGTCGGCGATGCCCGGGATCGGGAAGGTGCGCGACACCGCGCCACCGGTCACGACGATGACGTCGTACTCGAACTCCCACGGCTCGCCGAGCTCGGGGGTGATGGTCGCCGTCTTCGACGCGTGGTCGATCTTCGTGACCTTCGCGGTGACGACGTTCGTCTTCTTCAGGTGGCGACGGTGCGAGGTGACCGAGTGGCGCGCCTCGATCGAACCCGCGGCGACCTCGGGAAGGAAGGGCTGGTACGTCATGTACGGCAGCGGGTCGACGATCGTCACCTCGGCCTCGCCGGGGCGAAGCCACTTCTCGAGCTTCCACGCCGTGTAGAACCCCGCATAGCCACCGCCGACGATGAGAATCTTGGGCACGGTGAATGGACTCCTCAGTATCTGGTAGATGCGACCCGGTGCGCGCGATCAGGGGTCGCGCGTGCGTACCGTTCGCCTGGTATGCCGAATGGCGCCGATGCCCAACAGCGCTGCTAGCGTACCAAATCCTGCGACCAACGAGAGCGGCACGGTGATGTACGCGAGCGTCCACGGGGTCGGCAGCATGGTCGCCGTACCCTCGTCGGCCGGGGGCGGAGGGTCGGCGATGGGCACGATCTCCTGCTCGGTCGCCTCGGGCGTCGGCGAGGTCGAGGTCGCGCGGCGGTGGATGGTGATCCACTCCTCGAGGCTGCCGAGCGGGTTGGCGTCGACCGGCTCGACGTCGGCCTCGAGCGCCGCGACCGGATCGATGAGGCCGTAGCCGTAGAGCGGGCTCGGCACCTCGTGCCCGTTCGGGTCGGCCGTCTGGATCACGCGGTTGATGACGTCGGCGGCATCGAGCTCGGGGTACTCGGCCCGCACGAGCGCGACCATGCCGGAGACGAGCGGGGCGGCACCGCTCGTTCCGCTCCAGATCGCGACGCGGCCGTCGGGCCGCACGCCGACGAGGTCTTCACTGGGAGCCGCGACTCCGAGCGTGATGCCCTGCGAGCTCGCGTCGAGGCTCGCGTTCTTCTCCTTGTCGACGCCCGCGACCGCGAGCACGCCGGGGATCGTCGCGGGAGCGCCGACCTCGGTCGTGCCGTTGCCGCGGTTACCGGCCGCCGCGACCACGACGACGTCGTGCTCGAAGGCGTACGTGAACGCGTCGTCCCAGCTCTCGGGCCAGTCGCGGGTATTGCGCGTGAGCGACATGTTGATGACGTCGGCGCCGTTGTCGACCGCCCACTTCACGCCTTCGGCGATCTGCTCGTCGTTCGTCTTCTCGGCGCCCGTGTCCTGGCCGAACGCGACCGACACCGTGAGCAGGTCGGCCTCGGGTGCGACGCCGATCACGCCGTTGCCCTCACCGGTGCCGCGACCGGCGAGGAGCGAGGCGACCATCGTTCCGTGCGCACTCTCGTCGGGGTCGCCGACCGGCGTCTGCCCGTCGGGCGTGCCGAGCCCCGAGACATCCGTGCCGCCCTTGACGACGCCGCGGAGCTCGGTGACGTTGCCGTTGACCCCGGTGTCGATGATCGCGACGGTGACGCCCTTGCCCTGCGTCGTCGACCAGGCGGTCGTGAACCCGTAGTCGCCGAGCCAGTACTCGTAGTCCCGCACCGTGTCGGCCTGCGCCGGTGCCGCGCCGCCGACCACGACGGCGGCCGCGGCGACGACGGCGACCGCCGACTTCGCGGCGAGCGCACGCGCTCGGGCGGCTCGACTCCGGGGGCTCATTCCTCGTCGACTCCGTAGTCGGGGCACTTGCAGACGTCGGGCGACCAGCTCGAGCGGGCGAGCGCGAGGTCGCCGATCGGGTTGGCGCCGGGGCCGGCCGCGAGCGCATGGGCGGCGAGCGCGTGCAGGCACTTCACGCGGGTCGGCATGCCGCCCGCCGAGATGCCCGCGATCTCCTCGACCTCGCCGAAGCGCTCGCGGTCGGCGAGGTAGTCGCGGTGGGCCTGCTCGTAGCCGGCGCGTACGAGGTCGTCGCTCGCGAGCAGCTCGCTGAACTCGACCATGAGCTGGCCGGCCTCGAGGAACGACATGGCGGCCGTCGCGCCCGGGTGCGAGAGGTAGTAGAACGTCGGGAACGGCGTGCCGTCGGCCAGGCGCGGCGCGGTCGCGACGACCGTCGGGTTGCCGCAGACGCAGCGTGCGGCGATGCCGACGACGTTGCGCGCGGGGCGACCGAGCTGGGCCGAGACGACGCGCAGGTCGCGCTCGGAGACGGGCTCGAACGGCGGGCGGGTCATCGGGCGTCTCCCGTCGCAGGAGTGGTCGGCGTCGGCGACGCGGGTGCGTCGGTCGCCGGTGCGTCGGTCGCGCCGGCCTCGGGCGCGAGCCCCGCGGTCATCACGGAGTCGAGCAGGGTGCGCATCCAGTCGCCCTTCGCTTCGGTCACTTCGGCCGAGACGGCCGTCGTCTCGTCGGTCTTCGCGGCCGCGTCGCGGTCGTCGATGACGAGGTAGCTCACCTCGCCCGGCATCACGTAGTAGAGCCGTTCACGCGCCTGCGTGACGATGAACGTCTCGTCGTTCCAGCGCTCGCGCTCGTCGCGGAGCCGCTGGACCTCCTCCTCCTGGGCGGAGACGGCGGCCTTGAGCTCGGCGAGCTGCGCGCGCTGCTGGGCGAACGCGGCGATCGTCGGTGCGAGCACCACGACCGCGAGCACGAGTATGCCCAACATGATCAGCGAGAAACCTGAGAATCGGATGCCGCTCAGCCAGCCCGCACGCGTGGACGACGCGGAACCCCGCCCGGGCGCGGACGCCGGGCGCGGCTTCGAGCCCCTCGGCTTGGCGCTCGCCGATGCCTTCGCGCCCGACTTCGACGTCGTCGAACTCGGCGACCCGGCCTTCGACGACCCCGCCTTCGACGACGACGTCGCGGTCGACGACGGCGACGTGCCGGTCGAACCCGCCCGCTTCGCCGACGACGGCGACTCCGAGGCATCCGCCCCGGCCTTGCGGCGCGACCGCGGCACGCGGGAGCCCGCCGGGTTCGCAGGCCTGCGAGGGGTGCGAGGGGACTCGCCGTTCATCGCCCTCCTCATGACGGCCCGGAAGACGACGACGGGGGCGGCCACCCGGCCGCCCCCGTCGCGATGTCGCTACGCGATCACGCCGTGAAGCGCGGGAACGCCGTGCGGCCCGCGAACACCGCGGCCTCACCGAGCTCTTCTTCGATCCTCAGAAGCTGATTGTACTTCGCGACGCGCTCGCTCCTGGCGGGCGCGCCCGTCTTGATCTGACCGCAGTTGGTCGCGACCGCGAGGTCGGCGATCGTCGTGTCCTCGGTCTCGCCCGAGCGGTGCGACAGCATCGCGGTGTAGCCCGAGCGCTGCGCGAGGCTGACCGCGTCGAACGTCTCGGTCAGGGTGCCGATCTGGTTGACCTTCACGAGCAGCGAGTTCGCGACGCCGCGACGGATGCCGTCGGCGAGGCGCGCCGGGTTCGTGACGAACAGGTCGTCGCCGACGAGCTGCACCTTCGAGCCGAGCACGTCGGTGAGCGCCTTCCAGTTGTCCCAGTCGTCCTCGGCGAGCGCGTCCTCGATCGTCACGATCGGGTAGTCGCGCACGAGTCCCTCGTAGTACGAGATGAGCTCGGCGGCCGACCAGTCCTTGTCCTCGAGGCGGTAGACGCCGTCGCTGAAGAACTCGGTCGCGGCGACGTCGAGGCCGAGCGCGATGTCGGTGCCGGGGGTGAAGCCGGCCTTCTCGATCGCCTTCAGCAGGAAGTCGAGGCCCTCGCGGTTGCTGGGCAGGTCGGGGGCGAAGCCGCCCTCGTCGCCGAGGCCGGTCGAGTAGCCGGCGGCCTTCAGCTCGCTGCGCAGCACGTGGTACGTCTCGACGCCCCAGCGCAGCGACTCCGAGTAGGTCTCGGCGCCGATCGGCGCGAGGAAGAACTCCTGCATGTCGATGCCGTTGTCGGCGTGCTCGCCGCCGTTGATGACGTTGAAGAGCGGCACGGGCAGCACGTGCGCGTTCGGGCCGCCGAGGTAGCGGAACAGCGGCAGGTCGGCCGAGTCGGCGGCGGCCTTCGCCACGGCGAGCGAGACGCCGAGGATGGCGTTCGCGCCGAGCTTCGACTTGTTCGCGGTGCCGTCGGCCTCGATGAGGGCGGCGTCGACGAGGCGCTGGTCGCTCGCGTCGAGGTCTTCGATGGCCGGGCCGAGCACGTCGAGCACGCCCTCGACGGCCTTCTGGACGCCCTTGCCGAGGTAGCGCTTCGGGTCGCCGTCGCGCAGCTCGTACGCCTCGAACGCACCGGTCGATGCACCCGAGGGCACCGCCGCGCGGGCCAGCGAACCGTCGTCGAGCAGCACCTCGACCTCGACGGTCGGGTTGCCGCGCGAATCGAGAATCTCGCGCGCACCTACAGCTTCGATGAATGCCACAGTGGACTCCTCTGTGAGGGATGTGCTGGTGGATAGACGGCCGAACGGCCCGCTGCCAAGTCTAGGACGCTCGGCGGTGGAGCTCCGGTCGGTCGTCACGCACCGCCCCGTCTGGCGATCGACTTGCGGAATATGGCGATCTCGCCGCGCCGGCGCGGGCTTACGCGCCGAGAGCGCGGAACTCGAGGGATGCCGCGTCTGGCGTCGCGGCGTTCACGGTCGCGAACTCCTCGAAGCCGTCGGCGGTCACGCGGTCGAGCAGCGCACGCAGGTTCTTCACCCGGCGCTCGAGGCGCACGCGCGCCCCCGACGCGACGAGCTCGCCCTTGATCGCGAGCAGGCGCTCGGCCGGGACATCCGCATCGTGCACGAGCACGATCGCGCGGGGCAGGTCGTCGCGCGGGATCTCGAGCAGGTCGACGATGCGCTCGAAGCCGATCGAGAAGCCGCACGCCGGCACCTCCTGCCCGAGGAAGCGTCCGACCATGTGGTCGTAGCGACCGCCGCCGCCGAGCGAGTAGCCGAACTCGGGGTGCGCGATCTCGAAGATCGTGCCCGTGTAGTAGCCCATGCCGCGCACGAGCGTCGGGTCGAACTCGATCGCCGCGTCGGGCATCGCCTCGCGCAGCGCGACGAGGTCGCCGTAGGCCTCGAGGTCGAGCCACGCGGGCGGGGGCACGACGCCCGAGGCCAGGTGCCAGTCGGCGCTCGTGAGCCCCTCGAGGGCCGTCGCGACCTCGGTGTCGGCCGTGACCGCGCCGATCTCGGCGAGCTCGGCCGCGACTCCCCCGGTGCCGATCTTGTCGAGCTTGTCGATCGTGATGAGCGCGCGCTCGCGCAGGTCGTCGGGCACGCCCCACGACGCGAGGATGCCATGCAGGATACGGCGGTCGTTGATGCGGATGGTGCAGCCCGCGAGCCCGAGCGCGTCGAGGGTCGCGACGGTCGCCGTCAGCAGCTCGAGCTCGGCGAGCGGGGTCGCGTCGCCGATGACGTCGATGTCGCACTGCACGAACTGGCGGTAGCGGCCCTTCTGGGGGCGCTCGGCGCGCCACACCGGCGCGATCTGGATCGAGCGGAACACGGGCGGCAGGGCCGCGCGGTTCGTCGCGTAGAACCGGGCGAGCGGCACCGTGAGGTCGTAGCGCAGGCCGAGGTCGGCCAGGGCGAGGGCGTCGCCGGACGCCGCGGCGGCGGCGAGGTCGTCGCCCGTGAGGCCGCGCTTCATGACGGCGAACGCGAGCTTCTCGTTGTCGCCGCCGAGGCCCGCGTGCAGCCGCGACGAGTCCTCCATGACCGGCGTCTCGATCTCGTCGAAGCCGTGCGCCGCGTACACGCCGCGGATCACGCCGAGGGCGTGCTCGCGTCGGGCCTTCTCGGCGGGGAGGAAGTCGCGCATGCCGCGCGGGGGCGTCACGTTCTGGGCCATGCGTGCCATTCTTCCAGTTGCGCGGGCACGGTCCGCGCGCGGGACCGTCCGACGGGAGGCACGATGACCGGCACTGCGAACGACCACGCGGAGCCCCGCGCCAACGGCGGGCAGCGCATGCTCGTCGTGGGCGCCACGGGCGTGCTCGGCGCGCCGGCCGTGCGCGCGCTCGTCGCGGGCGGGCACACGGTGTTCGGCACGAGCCGCAGCCCCGGGCGGCTCGCCGGCATCGAGCGCGACGGCGCGAACGGCCTCGTGCTCGACGTGCTCGACGCCGCGTCGATCGACCGCGCCGTCGCCGCCGCCGAACCCGACGCGATCGCCTTCCTCGCGACCGACCTCGCCGCACTCGACTACGCCGCCAACGCCCGGCTCCGGCTCGAGGGCGCGCCCGCGCTCGTCGCTGCCGCACGGGCGGCCGGGGTCGGGCGGTTCATCGCCGAGAGCATCTCGTGGTCGCCCGACGACGCCCCCGTGGCGGCGCTCGAACGCGCCGTCGCCGGGCACCAGCACGGCGTCGTGCTGCGCTTCGGGCTGCTCTACGGGCCCGGCACCTGGTACGCGGCCGACGGCGCCTTCACGGCGCGAGCCGGCGAGGGCCGCGTCGACGCGATCGCCGAGACCACGAACTGGCTGCACGTCGACGACGCGGTCGCGGCCGTCGTCGCGGCACTCGCCTGGCCGGCCGGCACCGTCGACCTCGTCGACGACGATCCAGCCGAACTCGCCGACTGGGCGGGGGTGCTCGCGGCCCGGGCGGGCTTCACGGGCCGGCCGGCGACGACCGCGCGCGGTTCGGCGCGGGTGACCGACGCCTCGGCCGCGCGGTCGCTCGGCTGGTCGCCGTCGCATCCGTCGTGGCGCGACGGACTCGGGCTCGGCTGACGACGCCGCGGCGTCACTCCCCCGCGCCGGCGCCCCTCGCCGCGACGTCCGACTGCTCGGCGCGGCGCACCTCGGCCTCGAAGTCGCGCACGGCGCCGCGCAGCGCCCGCTCGGCGTCGAGCCCCTGCTCGCGCGCCGAGGCCACGAGCCCGAACAGCAGCCGGCCGAGCTCCGCCTCCGTCGCGGGCGCGACCGGAGCCGACCCGGCGTCGGCCCTCACCGGTCCCTCGGCCGGCGCCGGCCCCGGGGCATCCACGATCACGGCTGCGGTGACGCCCGCCTTCTCGGCCTTGGCGAGCACCTTGCGCGCAAGAGCGAGCGCCGGCATGCCGCGCGGCACCCCGTCGAGCACGCTCGTGCGGTGCGGCTTCTCGTCGGCCTTGAGGTCCTCCCAGAACGCGACGACGTCGTCGGCGGTCTCGGCCTCGCGATCGCCGAACACATGGGGATGCCGCGACACCATCTTCGCCGTCATGTGACGTGCGACGTCGTCGATGTCGAACCGCTCGCCGTCGGTGTGCGCGGCGATGTCGGCGTGGAAGAGCACCTGGTAGAGCACGTCGCCGAGCTCCTCGATCATCTCGGCGCGATCGCCCGCCTCGATCGCGTCGATGAGCTCCCAGCACTCCTCGACGAGGTACTGCACGAGCGATTCGTGCGTCTGGTCGGCGTCCCACGGGCAGCCGCCGGGCGCGCGCAGCAGGGCGACGGTCGCGATGAGTTCGTCGAGGCCGGGGTGGGCTTGGCTCATACCGGCAGCCTATGCCGGTCGGCTCGAGGAGGAACCCGGCCCCGCCCGCGGGTCAGTGCACGAACGCGAGCAGGAGGGCGACCCCGATGAAGAGGCCGCCGAACACGAGGTTGAGCGTGCGCTGGCCGCGCGCGGTGCGGGTGAACCGGCGGAAACCGTGCGCGGCGGCGGCGAAGAACCCCCACATGACCGCGATGTCGACCGTGATCACCGTCACCGTGACGATGAGGTACTGCAGCCAGAGCGGTTCGCCCAGGCGGATGAACTGCGGCAGGAACGCCAGGAAGAACACGATCGCCTTCGGGTTCAGCAGGTTCACCCAGAGGCCCCGCCGGAACATCGACCAGCGGCTCTCGGATGCCGCGGCGAGCGCCCGCCCCGGGGCATCCGCCTCGTCGTCGTCGAGGTCGTCGACCGTGGGCTTCGCGAGCATCTGCCGGATGCCGAGGTAGACGAGGTACGCCGCGCCCGCGTACCGGATGACGTTGAACGCGAGCTCGGACGAGGCCACGAGCACGCCGACGCCGAGCGCGACGATCACGATGTGGATGAGCAGCGCCGCCTGCTGGCCCAGGATGCCCCAGATCGACCGGCGGAAGCCGTGGTTGAGCGAGTTGCCCATCGTGTTGATGGCGCCCGCGCCGGGGGTGAAGCTGATCACGAGGCACGCGACGAGCAGCGTGATCCAGAGCGAGAAGGGCATCCCACCAGCGTACGTCGCGGACGACCCGCGTTCCGTCGGCGGGCGGGGCGCCGCCGCCCGGCCCCGACCGGCCGATAGGATCGACGCGGAGAGCCGGGAAGTCTGGTCGGCAGCACACGTACGTCGTACCCCGAAGGATCCGCATGAACGTCCTCCGCTCCGAACGGTGGGCCGCCGCCCTCCTGCTCATCGCCGCCGCGCTCGGCCTCATCATCGCGAACACGCCCGTCGGGCCCCCGCTCATCGAGCTGAAGACCGAGCACATCGACCTGCCGTGGCTCGGTCTCGACCTGTCGCTCGGCCACTGGATCAGCGACGGACTGCTCGCGATCTTCTTCTTCATCGTCGCGGTCGAGCTCAAGCGCGAACTCGTGATCGGCGAGTTGAACTCGCTCTCGAAGGCGCTGCTGCCCGCGATCGCCGCGGTCGGCGGCGTGATCGTGCCCGCGCTCATCTACGTCGCGTTCACGGCCGGCACCGAGACGGTCGACGGGTGGCCGATCCCGACCGCGACCGACATCGCCTTCGCGCTCGGCGTGCTCGCGGTGTTCGGGCGGTGGATCCCGACGCGCGTGCGCGTGTTCCTGCTCGCGCTCGCCGTGCTCGACGACCTCATCGCGATCCTCATCATCGCGTTCTTCTTCACGAGCGACGCCGACCTCGCCGCGCTCGGGTTCGCCGGCATCGCGATCGCGCTGTTCGGCGCCGTGAGCCGGCTCATGAAACCGCGCTCGCCGTACATCCTCGCGCGCCGTCCGCAGTGGCCGATCATGCTGCTGCTCGTCGTGCTCGGCGTCGTGGCGTGGTACTTCGTCTACCAGTCGGGCGTGCACGCGACGATCGCGGGCGTCGCGCTCGGCCTCGTGATGAGCCGACGGCCCGGCGGTCGCGCCGCGCACGCGCTCGAGCCCTGGTCGAACGGCGTGATCCTGCCGCTCTTCGCGCTGTCGGCGGCGATGGTCGTCGTGCCGCAGGTGCGGCCGAGCGAGCTCGATCCGGCGTTCTGGGGCATCCTCGTCGCACTGCCGGTCGGAAAGCTCATCGGCATCACCCTCGCCGGCGGCCTCGGCGGGCTCGTCGCCGGGCGGCGCTCGGGCACCCCGCTCACGATCGTCGACCTGCTCGTGGTCGGCACCCTCGGCGGCGTCGGTTTCACGGTGTCGCTGCTCATGAACGAGCTCGCGTTCGCCGGCATGCCCGCGGTGGCCGACGAGGGCACGCTCGCCGTGCTGCTCGGCTCGGGCATCGCGATCGTCGGCTCGGCGATCGCCGTCGCCCTGCGTTCGGCGCACTACCGGCGACGCGGCGCGGCATCGGGCCCGGGTGGCGGCGGAACGTTCGCGCACTGAGCGGCGTGCTGCCGCGCCGGCGCCTGGCGCCTGCTCGCCCGGCCTGCTGCCTGCTTCACGTCACCACGTTTCGGAGATCAGCACGGTCTCGGATGCCGCACCCGGCGGCCGACCCGATCTCGTCCTGATCTCCGAATCCGTGGCTGCGCCCCGAGCTCAGTCGAGGGCGATCGGCACGACGATGAGCGCGACGATGACGGCGAGCAGCACGACGACGGCGATGATGCCGCCGGGGTGACCGAGGTTCACGGTCCAGCCGACGCCGAACCGCTTCTGCACCATGAACGACGGGTCGTCGGGATTCACGTACACCATCCCGGCCTTCCAGTACCGGTCGTCGTCGGGGGCATCGGGCGCACCGTCGACGGTCGCACCGCCGGGGCGGACGGCCCGCCGGTACCGCCGGAGGGAGAGCGCGACGACCGCGAGGAGCACGACGACGAGCCCGGTCGTGACGCCGATGACGAGCCCCGGCGAGGCCGTGCCCGCCCACGAGACGAGGGTCGTCCACGAGAAGATGATCGTGATGGCGAACATGACGGCGCCGAGCATGCCGATCATGACGCTGCGCACGGCGAAGGCCCGGGCCGCATTGGTCTCCCGATCATCGGCCGCGACGCCGCGCACGGGTGAGACCCGCACGAGGAACGAGAGCGCGTAGAGCCCGACGACCGTGATCGCGCCGACGAGCAGCGGCCCGAACACCGACCAGATGCTCTTGTCGGCGTAGGCGTCGACCTCGCCCGCCGCGTTCCAGTGCACGGGAAGCGGATCGGGCAGCCGGTCGTAGACGGCGATGCCGACCGCGACGACCACGCCGATCAGCGCGAGGGAGGCGGCGAACCACCCCGTCGGAGGCCGAGGACGCTCGGCGGGGGCGGAGTCGGCGACGATGCGAACGACGGCCTCGTCGTACCAGCCGCCGGCTCGCTTCGCGCGCTGGATCGCGGCACGCGGCACGAGATAGGCGACGACCGAGGCGACGAGGACGAGCAGGATCGACGCGAGCAGCGCGACCGCGGGCGCGAACGGCGCGACGAGGACGACGACGAGGAGCGCAGCGATCCAGCCGACGGCGACGATCACCCGGTAGCGGCGGACGGCGGTGCGCACGACGGGGTCGTCGACGTGCGCGTTCGGCACGCTCACGCCGAGCGGCAGGGTACGGCGCACGAGCGCGGGCATGACGAGCATGCTGACGGCGATGAGCGACACGAGCGCCGCTCCGAGCACGATCGAGAACAGGGTCATGCGTGGTCTTCCTCCGTGGTCTGGGTCGAGGCCGGGGTCTCAGGGTCGGGTGCGGGATGCCTCGTGGCCGACGACGCCCGCGGCGGGCGCGGCCCGCTCGCCGACCGCGCCCGGGCGAACTGCGCGAGCAGTTCGCCCGTCGTGCCGGTCACCTCGTCGTCGGACATGCCCTGCGCGACCGCCTCGGCGAGCAGGGTGCGCAGCCGGGCACGCCACTCGGGCACGAACGCCTCGGACGGTGCGCCCGACTCGGGGCCGCGCGCGACGACCGAGCCCGAGCGTCGGTTCGTGCGCACGAGGCCCTCGCCGCGCAGCAGTTCGTAGCCGCGGCTCACGGTCGCGACGTTGATGCCGAAGTCGACGGCGAGCTGGCGCACCGAGGCGAGCGGATCGCCCGGATGCAGGTCACCGGCAGCGATGCCCTCGACGATGCGGTCGCGCAACTGCTGCGACAGCGGCACCTCGGACTCGGGATCGATCTCGATCTGCATACGGGACTCCTGTCATGCCTGCACTGGCTGTGATATCTGTACTACAGATTACAGTACAGCCAGCACAGTAGCGACCGAGATGGTCGCCACGGATTCGGAGATCACCACGATCTCGGTGCCGAATGCGCGCACCACCCGATCGGGTGCAGATCTCCGAAACGCTGGCGCCCCGCCGGCACGCGAACACAGGGCTCGGGCGCCCGCGCTCAGGCCGCCGCCCCCTGCGCTCAGGCCGCCGCGGGCGCGGGCTCGAAGATGTTCGCGATGAGGCGCGACACCCACTCGATGAGGTCGGCGTCGCCGGGCGGTTCGCCCCCGGGCGTCGGCCACGGCACGAGGATCACGTCGTTCTGCGCGAAGTGCTTCGCCCCCGGGTACATGCGCTCGAGCCGGACCCGCCGGGAGTCTGGGATCTGCGCGGGCCCGATGCGCAGCTTCGAGCCCGTCGCGATGACCTCGCCGAGCCCCGCGAGCTGGGCCTGACGGCGCAGCCGCGAGACGGCGACGAGATGCTCGACCGACTCGGGCGGCGCACCGTACCGGTCGACGAGCTCCTCGAGCACCTGGTCGATCTGCCCCTCCTTCGAGGCCGGTCCGCTCGCGGCCGAGAGCTTCTGGTACGCCTCGAGACGCAGCCGCTCGCTGTCGACGTACTCGTCGGGGATGTGCGCGTCGACGGGCAGCTCGAGCCTGAGCTCGGTCTGGCCCTCGGCGACGTCGCCGCGGAAGGTCGACACGGCCTCGCCGATCATGCGCAGGTACAGGTCGAACCCGACGCCAGCGATGTGCCCGGCCTGCTCGGCCCCGAGCAGGTTGCCGGCGCCGCGGATCTCGAGGTCTTTCAGCGCGACCTGCATGCCGCTGCCGAGCTCGTTGTTCGCGGCGATCGTCGACAGCCGGTCGTGCGCCGTCTCGGACAGGGGCTTCGCCGGGTCGTAGAGGAAGTACGCGTACGCGCGCTCTCGCCCGCGGCCGACGCGGCCGCGCAGCTGGTGCAGCTGCGAGAGGCCGTACTTGTCGGCCCGGTCGATGATGATCGTGTTCGCGTTCGAGATGTCGAGGCCCGTCTCGATGATCGTCGTCGAGACGAGCACGTCGAACTTGCGCTCCCAGAAGTCGCTCACGATCTGGTCGAGCGAGTGCTCGTTGAGCTGGCCGTGGGCGACCGCGATGCGCGCCTCGGGCACGAGCTCGGCGAGCTGCGCGGCGACCCGGTTGATCGACGACACCCGGTTGTGCACGAAGAACACCTGGCCCTCGCGCAGCAGCTCGCGGCGGATCGCCGCGGCCACCTGCTGCTCGGAGTACGGGCCGACGAACGTGAGGATCGGGTGCCGGTCTTCGGGCGGAGTCGCGAGGGTCGACATCTCGCGGATGCCGGTGACCGCCATCTCGAGCGAGCGCGGGATGGGGGTGGCGCTCATCGCGAGGATGTCGACGTTCGTCTTGAGCTTCTTCAGCGCGTCCTTGTGCTCGACGCCGAACCGCTGCTCCTCGTCGATGATCATGAGGCCGAGGTCTTTGAACGACACCTTCTCGGTGAGGATGCGGTGCGTGCCGATGACCATGTCGACCGTGCCGTCGGCGAGGCCCGCGATGGTCTCGCGCGCCTCCTTGTCGGTCTGGAACCGGCTGAGCGCCCGCACGTGCACCGGGAAGCCCGCGTACCGCTCGTTGAACGTCTCGAGGTGCTGCTTGACGAGCAGCGTCGTCGGCACGAGCATCGCGACCTGCTTGCCCTCTTGGATCGCCTTGAACGCGGCGCGCACGGCGACCTCGGTCTTGCCGAAGCCGACGTCGCCCGCGAGCAGGCGGTCCATCGGGATGGGCCGCTCCATGTCGGCCTTCACCTCGTCGATCGTCTGCAGCTGGTCGTGCGTCTCGGCGAACGGGAACGCCTCTTCGAGCTCGTGCTGCCACGGGGTGTCGGGCCCGAACGCGTGGCCCTTCGCCGCCATGCGCGCCGAGTACAGCTTCACGAGCTCGACCGCGATGTCGCGCACGGCCTTGCGGGCCTTCGACTTCGCCTGCGACCAGTCGCTGCCGCCCATCTTCGAGAGCGAGGGCGCCTCGCCGCCGACGTAGCGCGAGAGCAGGTCGAGCTGGTCCATCGGCACGAACAGCCGGTCGCCGGCCTGCCCGCGCTTCGATGAGGCGTACTCGAGCACGAGATACTCGCGCACGGTCGTCGGCTGGCCCGCGATACCGGCCGTGCGGCTCGGACCCTTCGGGCGCGTGCCGGTCGCGACCTCGCGCTGCACGAGCTCGATGAACTTGCCGATGCCGTGGGTCGAGTGCACGACGTAGTCGCCGGGCTTCAGCTGCAACGGGTCGACGACGTTGCGCCGCCTCGTCGCGAGCTTCTTGCCGGCGCGGGCGTCGTACCCGGCCGAGCGCCCGTAGAACTCGGCTTCGGCGATGAGGCCGAGCTTCGCCTCGGGCACCTCGAAACCACGGGATGCCTCGGCCTGCACGAGGTACGCGACGCCGGCCTCGAGCGAGTCGGGGACCTCGTCGACGATGCGACCGGCGAGCCCGGCGTCGGCGAGCACGTCGCGCGCGCGTTCGACGAGACCCTGACCCGCCGAGGCGACGACGAGCGACCAGCCGTCGCGCAGGCGACCGGCGACGTGGTCGACGGCGCCCGCCACGTTGCCCTGGAAGCTCGGCATCGCGTTGGCCGCGATGCGCACGTACGAGGCATCGAGCTCGAGGTCTTCGGCCGCGTCGCCGGCGTCGAACGGCGAGAGGGTCCACCAGACGCGGCCGGGGTCGGCCTCGCCCGGGGCGCTGAACAGCGTCGCCTCGCGCAGCTGCGCGACCGTCAGGAAGTCACCCGCGTCGAGGTCGATCGGCGCGCCCGCGCCGACGGTCGCGGCGCTCCACGCGGCGGCGAGGAACTCGCGGTTCGTCTCGGCGAGGCTGGCCGCGCGACCCGAGACCCGTTCGGGTGCGATCACGGCGACGGCGGCCTCGCGCGGCAGGTAGTGGGCGAGCGGCACGAGCCGCTCGGTGAGGGCGGGGGCGAGCGACTCCATGCCCTCGACGGGGATGCCCTCGGCGATCTTCTCGAGCATCGCCGAGAGGCTCGGGAACTCGTGCACCATCTCGCGCGCCCGCTGCCTGACGGCCGGCGTGAGCAGCAGCTCGCGGCTCGGCGCGAGGCGCACCCGCTCGACGGGCTCGGGCAGCGACCGCTGGTCGGCGACCGAGAAGGCGCGCAGCTCTTCGACCTCGTCGCCGAAGAACTCGACGCGAACGGGGTGGTCGGCCGTCGGCGGGAAGACGTCGAGGATTCCGCCGCGCACCGCGAACTCGCCGCGGCGCGACACCATGTCGACGCGCGCGTACGCGAGGTCGACGAGGCGCACAGCGATCTGCGAGAGGTCGTGCCCGCGCGCGCCCTCGACGAGCTCGATCGGCTCGAGGGCGGCGAGGTTGTCGGCGATCGGTTGCAGCGCGGCGCGCACCGAGGCGACGACGACGAGGGGATGCCTCGGCCCGGGCGCCTCGGCCCACTCGTGCAGGCGCCGGAGCGCATGCAGCCGCCGGCCGACCGTCTCGGCGCTCGGCGACAGGCGCTCGTGCGGCAGCGTCTCCCACGCGGGGAACTCGAGCAGCTCGGCGTCGGGCAGGTAGGGGGCGAGCGACGCGCGCAGGGCCTCGCCCTCGCGACTGGTCGCCGTGACGACGAGCATCGAGGGCGCGAGGCCGGCTGCCGCGCGGCGTTCGAGGAGCGACGCGAGCATCGGCGCGTCGAGTCCCGACGGAGCCGAGAAGTCGGCGTTGCGCTGGGCCTCGGCGAGGGCGCGATCGATCGTGGAGGCGCGCGAAAGCGCCGTGTTCAGACCCTTGAGGCTCACCGGAGAAGTCTATTCCGCCCCGCCGACACCCCCTCCCGATACGATGACTCCCGCCCCGACGGAAGGACACCATCGCATGATCATCGCCGCCGCAGACGGCTCGGCCCTCGGCAACCCCGGCCCCGCGGGCTGGGCCTGGTACGTCGCCGACGACTGCTGGGCGGCCGGCGGGTGGAAGCACAGCACCAACAACGTCGGCGAGCTCACCGCGGTGCTCGAGCTGTTCCGCGCGACGGCGCACCTCGACGACGAGCTGCTCGTGCAGTGCGACAGCCAGTACGTCATCAACTCGGTGACGAAGTGGATGCCGGGATGGAAGCGCAAGGGCTGGCGCAAGGCCGACGGCAAGCCCGTCATGAACGTCGAGATCCTGAAGGAGCTCGACGCCGCCCTCGTCGGCCGCCGCTTCCGCTTCGAGTGGGTCAAGGGCCACGTCGGCCACCCGATGAACGAGGCCGCCGACGAGCGCGCCCGTGCGGCCGCCGAGGCGTTCCGCAGCGGACTCCCGGTGCCGAGCGGGCCCGGCTGGACGGGCGACTGCGAGGGCGACGCCGCCGTGGCGACCGCCGTGGCCGACGCGCTGCCCGCGCCCGATGCCGACGACGTGCCCGCGAACGAGGTCGCCGTCGAGGCGCCCGAGCCGATCGACGCCGCGGCGCACGACGACCGCTCCCCCGCCGATGCGACCCTCTTCGACTTCGACGACCCGGCCGCCGACTGGCTGACGATGTCGCTCGACCTCACCGTCGACGAGCACACCCGGCTCGTCGAGCGCGCGCGCGCGGCGGGTACGAGCCCAGAGGAGTTCCTGCGCGGCCTGATCTGACCGGCGACCGGCCGCCGGAGCTCAGCTCGGTGAGTGGAACTTCTGCTGCGCGGCGAGCAGCCCGCCGTCGGCGATCGCCTCGACCGCGTCGGCGGCATCCGAGACGAGGTTCGGCAGGGTCTGGCGCTCGGTGCCCGAGAAGTCCTTGAGCACGAAGTCGGCCGGGTCCTGCCGGCCGGGCGGCCGGCCGATGCCGACCCGCACGCGGATGAACTCGGGCCCCTGCGACTTCGCGATGTCGCGCAGTCCGTTGTGTCCGCCGTGGCCGCCGCCCTGCTTGAGCTTCACGGTGTCGTACGGCAGGTCGAGCTCGTCGTGCACGACGATGATGCGCTCGGGCGGCACCCCGTAGAACTTGACGAGTGCCGACACCGGGCCTCCCGAGGTGTTCATGTACGAGTTCGGCTTCGCGACGACGAGCTTCGGACCGCCTGGGCGCACGAAGCCCTCGGCGACGCGCGACGGGGTCTTGTGGCTCTTGAAGCTCGCACCGAGGCGCGAGGCCAGCTCGTCGGCCACCATCTGCCCGACGTTGTGCCGGTTGCCGGCGTACTGCGCGCCGGGGTTGCCGAGCCCGACGACGAGCCAGGTGTTCTCGGCCATGCCGTCGTCCTTCCGCGCGCGTGCCCGCCTGAACCACGCCATTCGTGCTCCGCTCGGGTCGATCAGGGCCGCTCCGGCCCGCAACGAGCGTACCCGCTCAGAACGTCGCCTGATGCGAGTCGTCGTAGGCGATCGAGTCGGCGAGCATGCCGCGCAGCGGCAGCGTGAGCCGGGTGAGCCCCGCGAGCTCGTCGGCGGTCGGGGTCGTCAGGGTGTCGATGAGCCGCTTCGTGCCGTCGTCGAGGATGCCGGCGATCGACGGCGTGTACACGACGACGTTCCCGTCGACCGTGAGCGTCGTCGCGGTGTTGCGGAGCCCGCCGTCGCCCGCCGGCACGTCGAGCCGGAACCCGTCGATCACGATGCGGTCGGCCTGCAGCCGGATGGCGCGTTCGGTCGACCCGTCGGCGAGCTTCACCGACACGATCGCGATGCCCGAGAGCCCCTCGATCGCGAGGCGGTCGCCCGACAGGGTCGCGGGATCGCCCGTGAACACCGGAGCGGCCTCGTCGAGGGGCGCGAGCACCGGGGCCGCCGGCTTCGGCGCCGGGGATTCCTCGGGAGCGGCGGGTTCCGCGTCGGGCGGCGTGGATGCCTCGGGCTCTTCGCCGTCCGCGTCGGGGTCTCCGGTGCCCGGCTCGGCGGTGGGCGACGGGGCCGGCGTCGGCTCGGGCGACGGGGTCGGTTCGGGCGTCGCCGCGGGGTCGGGGCAGGGGTCGGCGCCGAAGAACTGCTCGAGCGGCGTCGGCTCCTCGCAACCCTCGGTCGCCTCGGCGCGCACGCCGGGCAGCGCCGACGCGCCCTGCGCGGTGCCGGTGACGAGCAGCAGCGCGAGCGCGCCGATCGCGCCGGCGCGCAGGTGCCGTACGCGGCTCACGCCGCGGTCTCCGCCTCGTGAGCACGGGCGCCGGGCGCGGCATCCGGCTCGCCGTCATCCTCGGCGACCGCGGGCGCCGGCTCGGCGTCGGCCGCGGCATCCGACTCGCGTCGCGGCGCCCACGAGACGACCATGATGCCGCCGACGCAGCCGAGCAGGAACCCGACGAAGAAGCCGCCGAGGTTCACCGCCACGAGCGAGTAGACCGAGGCGGCGAGCACGATCACGCCGTAGAAGATGCGGTGCGCCGGCATCGCGACCGCGAGCACTCCGGCGAGCGCGACGACGATCGGCAGGATCGTCGCCTGCATGCCCTCGACGCCGACGTGGATCGTCAGGTTGCCGAGGTCGAGCTGGCTCGACAGGAACATCGCCGCCCCGGCGAGCACGGTGATGATGCCGCCGATGAACGGGCGCGAGCGGTACCAGGCGCCGAATCCGCCCGATGCGGGTGCTTCGGCGGGGCCGGCCGCATCGGTCGCGTCGGCGGCTTCCGCGAGGAGGTCGAGGTCGGTCGGCTGGTCGTGTGTCGCGGGCATCGGTGACTCCTTCGTCGTGTGCTGGCGCGGGTGCGGTGTCGGGGGCGGTGGCGGAGGTCGCGGGGCGGGCTGCGTCGGGTCGCGCCCGCCCCGCGGGTCATGCGGCGTTCAGGCCGGGATGCGGCTCAGAAGCACTCCTTGCCGTTCGTGAGCTGCAGGTGCAGCCCGTTGAGCGTGAACACGCCCGCCTGGGTGCTCCACGCGGTCTGCTTGAGGCCCGAGATCTTGATGGTGTCGGCGTCCTGCGCGAAGCCGCCGGCCTCGCCCTTCGACGGGGTCTTCACCGTGGAGGCGTCGACGCCGATGCGGATGTTGCCGAACGTCGCGTCGCCCTGCAGGTCGGTGAGGCCGATCTGCAGGTCGCTCGCCGTCGCCGGCTTGCCGCCGCCGCCGGCCGAGATGAGCATGCCGAGCTTGCCGAGCGGGGTGTCCGTGACGACCGACTGGCAGAGGTCCGAGAGCGACGCCTCGCCGATGTTCGAGATGGCGACGGGGTGCGGCGTGCCGTTCTTCTCGGCCGCGACGCCCGCGTACTGCGAGAACCCGCTGCCGTCGAGCGAGGATGCGGCGATCTTGAACTGGCTGCCGGAGACGGCGAACGACACCGGCACGGCGCCGTTCGCGACGCCGGCCATGACGAGGCTGGCGGCGACGCCGACGGGAACGGCGGCGATGGCGACCCGGCCGAGGCGTGTGCCCGTGAGTGAACGGAACTTCATGGATCCTCCTTGATGCGCTGAAGCGGGCGGCGGTTCGCCGCCACGGCGACCCTACGGACCCTATTGACTGTTCGTCAATAGTTGTTCACTCGAAGTCAATAACGATCGGGTCACTGCCGCACGGTTCGCCCGCGCGATTCCGGCACCCGGCCGCCGATAGGCTCGGAGCATGGCCGCCCGCGTCGACGATCCACCCGCCGCGCGGCGCGCGCGCCTCACCCCCGACGAACGTCGCGCACAGCTCATCGCGCTCGGCGTCGCGGCCCTCGCCGAGCACCCGCTCGGCGAGCTCAACATCGAGCGCCTCGCCGCCGACGCCGGGGTCTCGCGGGCGCTGCTCTTCCACTACTTCGGGTCGCGGCAGGGCTTCCAGCGCGAACTCGTGAAGACGGCGCGCGACAGCATGCTGCTCGCGACCGAGCCCGACCAGTCGCTCGCGCCGCTCCCCCGGCTCAGTGACACGCTGCGCCGAACCGTCGGGTTCGTGCGGGCGCACGGCGGCACCTTCTTCTCGCTCGTGCGCGGCCCGGCCAGCGGCGACCCGCAGATCCGCGCGGTCGTCGAGCAGGCGCGCCTGCTGCAGACCGAGCGCGTCGTCGTGCTGTTCCGCGAGCTCGGCGTCGAACCGAGCCCGACGCTCCGCATCGGGCTGCGGGGCTGGCTCGCGTTCACCGAGCAGGCCCTCGTCGACGCGGCCCTCGCTGACGAGCTCGACGACGACGAGATCGTCGAGCTCCTCGAGCACGCGCTGCGCGGGATCGCGTCGGAGATCGACCCCGAGGCATCCCGGGTGCTGTTCGACGCGTGACCCGGCGGGCGCTGCACCCCGCGGCGCCGGGGCCCGCCCCCACCGACGGGCACCGGCGGGCCGATGCCCCGGGGAACGACGAGGGCCCGCCCCGACCTGGCGGTCGTGGACGGGCCCTCGGGGCGCGAGCGTGATTACTCGGCGGCAGCCTCTTCGGCCGGCGCCTCGGCGGCGGCCTCGGCCTCGGCCTCGGCGGCCTCGGCGGGCTCCTCGCCCAGGTCGACCTTCTGCGGGGTGTGCACGTTGACGACGAGCGCGTCGCCGTCGGTCAGGAGCGTCGCGCCCTTGGGCAGCTCGACGTCCTTCGCGTGGATCTGGGTGCCCTCCTCGAGGCCCTCGACCGAGACGACGACGTTCTCGGGGATGTGGGTGGCCTCGACCTCGAGCGACAGCGCGTGGTGGTCGAGGTCGGCGACGGTGCCCGCAGCCGACTCGCCCTCGAGGTGCACGGGCACCTCGACCTGGACCTTCTCGCCCTTCTTCACGACGATGAGGTCGAGGTGCTCGATGACCTGGTGCACCGGGTCCTTCTGGACGTCCTTGACGAGGACGAGCTGGCTCTTCGAGCCGATCTGGAGGTCGAGCACGGCGTTCGCCTTGCGGATGAGCAGTCCGACCTGGTGGGCCGGCACGGTGACGTGCTGCGGGTCGGTGCCGTGGCCGTAGATGACCGCGGGGATCTTGCCGGCGGCGCGGATCTTGCGCGCAGCGCCCTTGCCGAAGCTGTCGCGAGCCTCTGCGACGACCTTGTTGTCCTCGTCCATGATGTCTCTCCTTGCGGGGCCGGGCGGTTCACCCTGACGGCCCAGATCGTGTGTCTGTTGTTTTCGACTCGAACGCGCGCAGCGTGCTGCGCAGAGCGTGAGGAAAAGCCGTGGAGCCTGCCCCTACCGCGTCGATCACGGATGCCTCGCCGCTCGCATGCGCGAACGGATTGGCATCCCTCGCCGAAGTCCAATCGGCAATCCTACCAGCCCTGCGCGGACGACGAGGCATCCCAGCTCACCGCAACACCGTGCAACGGTGAGGCCGGCTCACAGTACGCTGGAAGCCGACCCCACATCCTTCTCGAGGAGAGCTACGTGCCTGTCACCCCTTCAGCAAACATCGGCGTCGTCGGACTCGCGGTCATGGGGTCGAACCTCGCCCGCAACCTCGCGAGCCGCGAGGGCAACACCGTCGCCGTGTTCAACCGCTCCCCCGAGCGCACGCGCACCCTCGTCGAGGAGCACCCCGAGGCCGAGTTCGTCGCGAGCGAGTCGTACGACGACTTCGTCGCCTCGCTCGCGAAACCGCGCACCGCGATCATCATGGTGCAGGCGGGCCGCGGCACCGACGCCGTCATCTCCGAGCTCGTGAGCCGCTTCGAACCGGGCGACATCATCGTCGACGGCGGCAACGCGAACTTCCACGACACCATCCGCCGCGAGGCCGACATCGCGCCGACCGGCATCCACTTCGTCGGCACCGGCATCTCGGGCGGCGAAGAGGGCGCGCTCAACGGCCCGTCGATCATGCCCGGCGGCACCGCGGAGTCGTACGAGACGCTCGGCCCGATCCTCGCGTCGATCGCCGCCCGCGCCCCTGAAGACGGCGCGCCGTGCGTCACCCACGTCGGCACCGACGGCGCCGGCCACTTCGTGAAGATGGTGCACAACGGCATCGAGTACGCCGACATGCAGCTCATCGCGGAGGCCTACGACCTCATCCGCCAGGGCACGGGCAAGTCGCCGGCCGAGATCGCCGACATCTTCGCCGAGTGGAACACGGGCGAGCTCGAGAGCTACCTCATCGAGATCACCGCCGAGGTGCTGCGCCAGGTCGACGCCGAGACGGGCGAGCCCCTCGTCGACGTCATCCTCGACTCGGCGGGCGCCAAGGGCACCGGCGCCTGGACGGTGCAGAACGCGCTCGACCTCGGCGTTCCCGTCTCGGGCATCGCCGAGGCGGTCTTCGCGCGCAGCCTCTCGTCGCAGCGCGGCCAGCGCGCCGCCGCGACCGACCTGCCCGGGCCGTCGGGCGCGTTCACGGTGGCCGACGCCGACGCCTTCATCGAGGACGTGCGCCAGGCGCTCTACGCGTCGAAGATCATCGCCTACTCGCAGGGCTTCGACGAGATCATCGCCGGCGCCGCGCAGTTCGGCTGGGACGTCAAGAAGGGCGACATCGCCCGCATCTGGCGCGCCGGCTGCATCATCCGCGCCCGCTTCCTCAACCGCATCGCCGACGCCTACGCCGAGAACCCCGAGCTCGTCGCCCTCGTCGTCGCGCCCTACTTCCGCGACGCCGTGACCGGCGCGCAGGAGGCGTGGCGCCGTGTGGTCGTCGCCGCCGCGCAGGCGGGCATCCCCGCGCCCGCGTTCAGCTCGTCGCTCGCCTACTACGACGGCCTCCGCGCCGAGCGCCTGCCCGCCGCACTCGTCCAGGGCCAGCGCGACTTCTTCGGGGCGCACACCTACCAGCGCGTCGACAAGCCGGGCGTCTTCCACACGCTGTGGTCGGGCGACCGCACCGAGATCGAGACGACGCCGTCGTCGCACTGAGCACGCGGCATCCGCGCCCGGACGCCTCGGAGCCGAGTCGAATCGCCCGCCCCGTCGTTCGGGGCGGGCGATTCGCGTCTCGCCCGTCGGCGTGCCGCGCGGTCGCGGATAGGCTCGACGCATGGCCGAACCGAAGTGGCGCAGCGAGGGCGACGACCCCGACTACCGGTTCACGCTCGCGAACGAGCGCACGTTCCTCGCCTGGATCCGCACCGCGCTCGCACTCATCGCCGGCGGCGTGCTGCTGCACGAGTTCGCGACGAACGTCGGCCCCGACCTCGTCGTGACCGCGCTCGCGGTCACCCTCGGCCTCGCGGCGGCCGTGCTCGCGCTGCTCTCGTACTTCCGCTGGCGCAGCAACGAGATCGCGATGCGCCGCGGCGGACGCCTCGGCTACAGCTGGGCGCTGCCCGTGCTCGCGGCCGTCTGCCTCGTCACGGCGATCGTGCTCACCGTCTTCCTGGCGCTGCCATGAGCGACGTGACCGTCCGCGATCCCGGTCTCCAGCCCGAGCGCACCTCGCTGTCGTGGAGCCGTACGGCCCTCGTCGTGGCCGTGAACGCCCTCCTCGCCCTGCGCACCGGGTTCGTCGAGGGCGAGGGCTGGCTCGTCGTCGCCGGCGTCGTGCTGATCGGTGCGGCCGCGGCGGTGGCCGGCACCGGCGCGGTGCGACGTCGCCAGCTCGAGGACGGACGATTCGCCCCGCCCGTCGTGCTGATCGCCGCCGTCTCGGCGGTCACGGTCGTCGCCGCGGCCGCGGGCATCGCCTCGATCCTCGGACGGAGCACGGCATGAGCGACGGATATCGCACCGGCCCCGACGACCTTCCGCACGAGGATCGCCCGGTCGTCGGCGCGCGGCGCCGGCGGGCACTCCGCATCACCGTGCTCGTCGCGCTCGGTGCGCTCGTGCTGCCGCTCGTGCTCTCGCTCGTCGGCCAGGCGCAGTCGGCGGCGGCGCGCGCCTGCGCCGTCTACGTCGAGCGATTCGATGCGGACGCCGAGGGCTCGCAGGTGTCGCTCGAGCTGTTCGGCGCGGGCGGTCCCGGCTGGCGTTGCTCCGCGGTCGCGCCGGGCGGCGTCGTCACCCCGGTCGCGAACCTCGGGCTGCTGCCGTCGGCGCCCACGCCGATCGCGCCCGACGAGCGCGGCACCTGACTCGCGGCCGGCCGGGAACGGCCGCCTCAGCGGGCGTCGTCGGCGTCGGCCGGGCCCGTCCCGTTCGCAGCCGTCGTGGCGGTGCCGACCTCGCCGGTACCCGCGTCGGCACGGGCCTCGTCGTCGGCCCCGTCCGCGCCGGCCTCGGCCGGCGCGGCCTCGCCCGGGTTGCGGAGGAACACGATCACCCAGCCGAACACGAGCACGGCCACGACGAGTTCGACCGCGGTGAGGTTGTAGTACCCGTTGATGAAGAACACCGCCATCACGACGATCACCGCGACGTCGACGTAGCCGAGGATGACGAACGGGCGCGGCACCGACGGCAACCAGCGGGGCAGTGCGAACACGAGCACCGTGAAGACGATCGCCATGCCCGTCGCGGCGAGGTTGTGCGCCTGCAGGTACTCGTCGACCGGGAAGACGCCGACGCACGCCAGCAGGATGCCGAGCAGCGCGAGCATGCCGGTGACCTTGCGCCGGCCCTTGACCTCCTTCGGCGTCGACGCCGCGATCGACGAGACCGCGTAGTGCGCGATCGTCGTGACGAGGACGCCCGCGATGATGAGCGTCAGGTTGAAGGCGAGGGCGGAGAGGTCGTCGGTCATGCCGAGCGAGCTGAGGTTCATCTTCCACCAGTACGGGTCTGACGCGCTCAGCATGCTCGCGAGCGCACCCAGCACGAGGAACACGGCGAGCACGAGCGAGAGCATCATCGGGTTCATGTGCACCGATGACAGGAACACGGCGTAGGCGGTGAGCGCGACGGCGACGCCGGTGAGCGCGGCGGCCGGCACCGAGAACACGACCGCGTCGATGAAGCTCAGGCTCAGCACCGAGGCGAGACCGGTCCAGCCCAGCAGCGCGATGACGGCGTGCGCGATCGCGAGCGCCGCGACGTCGAACCAGCGCAGCCGCCCGTGACGCTCGGCGCGATCGGTGACGCCGGCGCGGCCCGCCCGCGTGGAGACCACCGCACGGCCGAACACGAACACGACACCGGCGACGACGGCCGAGGTGACGGCGATCGCCTGGCCGAGCGACCCGGGCCCCGAGATCGGCAGCTCGCCGTCGCGGTAGAAGAGCCACGAGATCGGCGCCGTGACGACGAACACCGCGCCGGCGATCAGGAGGGCGACCGATTCGAGCGACTGGGTGCTCGCCGCCGGGCGGCGGAGCAGCTTCGCGATCGACGTGGACATCGCACTCCCTCGACTCGGTGACCGGGAGTGCGAGCGAGTGATCAGACCCGGTCGGCGCGCGGCCCGTCTTCGGGCCTCAGCCGCAAGATAGCACCCGCGCGAACCCGCACCCAGACCCTCGATCGGGGCGTCGCGCCTACGAGTCGGCGGGGAAGACGCGCTTGTACTTGCGCCCGTCGGGCAGTTCGACCGTACGGGCCTCGAGCAGCCCCCGGTTCACACGCTGGTAGATCGCCTGCGCCGTGACCCCGTACCGCTTCGCCGCCTCGGCGACCGACAGGCCGGGCAGGTCGGTCGGCACGCTCGAGGGCCGTTCCCGCTTGCGGCGGCGGCTCGCCTCCTGCCGGTCGGCGATCGCCGCGTCGTCCCCCGCCCAGCGGTACTTCGCCGCCGAGGGGCTGAGGCCCGCGGCATCCGCGATCTCCTCCCAGCCGACGCCGGCGGCGACGGCCTCGCGCACCGCGGCGAGCGAGGCCGGATCGGCGTCGAGGGCTGCGACGAGCGAACGGATGCCGCGGAGGCGCTCGAGCGGAGCGGCATCCTCGTCGTCACCCGCCGCCGCGAGCGCGTCGAGCGCCGCGAGCTCGGCGAGGGCCCTCGCGGTCTCGGCGGAGAGGAACGACACGTGCTCGACCCGGTCAGCCGTTCAGCAGGCCGTTGCGCACCTCGCGGCGCAGCACCTTGCCGATGAGCGAGCGCGGCAGGTCGTCGGCCTTCACGACGCGCTTGGGCACCTTGTACGGCGTGAGCCCGTCGCGCGCGAACGCGCGGATCGCGGCCTCGTCGAACGTCGCGCCGTCGCGAAGCACGACGACCGCGACCACCTGTTCGCCCTGCCGCTCGTCGGGCAGGCCGACGACCGCGGCGTCCACGATGTCGTCGTGCGCGCGGAGCGCCTCCTCGACCTCGCTCGGCGAGACGTTGAAGCCGCCCGTGATGATCAGCTCCTTGATGCGGTCGACGATGCGCACGAAGCCCTCGTCGTCGATCGCGACGATGTCGCCCGTGCGGAACCACGGTGCGCCGCCCTCGGGGTCGTGCACGAAGACCGCCTCGGTCTCTTCGGGCTTCTGCCAGTACCCCGAGAACACCTGCGGACCGCGCACGACGAGCTCGCCCTCGGTGCCGGGCGCGACGTCGGTCATGGGGTCGTCGGGGTCGACGACCCGGCACTCGGTCGACGGCAGCGGCAGGCCGACGGTGCCGGCCTTGCGGTTCTCGGCCACCGGGTTCGCCATGAGCACGGGTGAGCACTCGGAGAGCCCGTAGCCCTCGACGAGGTAGCCGCCCGTCGCGGCCTCCCAGGGCTCGACGACCTCGGCCGACAGCGGCATCGCCCCCGAGATCGCGATCTGGATGCCGCGGAGCGAGACCCCCGCGGCAGCGGCCGACTTGGTCAGCCGGTCGTAGATCGGCGGCACGGCCGGCAGGAACGTCGCCGGCCGCTTCTTCACGACCTTGAGCACGAGGTCGGGGTCGAACTTCGGGAACAGCACGAGGCGGGCGCCCATGCTCATCGCGAAGGTGAGGCACAGCGTCAGCCCGTACGCGTGGAACATCGGGAGCACCGCGTAGACGACGGCGCTGCCGCGCGGCACGTCGGGCACCCACGCCCGGGCCTGGGCGGCGTTCACCTCGAGGTTCGCGTGGGTGAGGGTGGCCCCCTTGGGGCTGCCGGTCGTGCCGCTCGTGTACTGGATGAGCGCGACGTCGTCGACCCCGGGCGAGATGATGTGCGGGTCGATCGCCTGCGAGGCGGCCAGCTCCTCCCAGCGGATCGCCCCGCGCACCTTCGTGGTGAGCGCGGCGCGCGACTCGCGGGCCTTCGCGATCGGCAGGCGCAGCATGGCGCGCATGCCGAACGGCATCGCGCGCGTCACGTCGACCGACACGAGGTGCGCGACCGCGATGTCGTCGGGGAAGGCCTGGATCGTCTCGACGACATTGCTCCAGGCGATCGCGACGCGGGCGCCGTGGTCTTCGAACTGGTGTCGCAGCTCGCGCGGGGTGTAGAGCGGGTTGTGCTCGACGACGATCGCGCCGAGCCGCAGCACGGCGTAGAACGCGACGATGTGCTGCGGGCAGTTCGGCAGCACGAGGGCGACCGGGTCGCCCTTCTGCACGCCGAGCAGCCGCAACCCCTCGGCGACGCGCTCGATCTCGTCGCCGAGCTCGCGGTAGGTCGTCGTGCGCTCGAAGAACTCGAGCGCGACGTGGTCGGGGTACTGCTCGACCGAGGCGCGGATCAGGTCGTAGAGCGATCCCTCGGGCGTCTCGACCTCATCGGGCACGCCCTCGGCGTAGCTCGCGACCCAGGGCCGGCCGGGCAGGGCCGAACGCACGATCAGGCCTCGCCGTTGAACATGCTCGTGACCGAGCCGTCTTCGAAGACCTCGCGGATCGCGCGGCCGAGCAGCGGCGCGATCGGCAGGATCGTGAGGCCCTCCCACCGCTTCTCATCGGGCAGCGGGATCGTGTCGGTGACCACGACCTGGTCGATCGCGGAGTCCTGCAGGCGCTCGGTCGCGGGATCGCTGAAGATCGGGTGGGTCGCGGCGACGATGACCTTCTCGGCTCCGTTCGCCTTGAGCGCCTGGGCGGCCTTCACGATCGTACCGCCGGTGTCGATCATGTCGTCGACGAGCAGGCACACGCGGCCGTCGACGTTGCCGACGATCTCGTGCACGGTGACCTGGTTCGCGACCTTCGGGTCGCGGCGCTTGTGGATGATCGCCAGCGGTGCGCCGAGGTCGTCGGCCCACGTGTCGGCGACGCGCACGCGGCCCATGTCGGGCGAGACGACCGTGAGCTTCGACCGGTCGTCGGTCGAGAGGCTCTCTTGGAAGTGGCGCAGCAGCACGGGCTTCGCGAACAGGTGGTCGACGGGGCCGTCGAAGAAGCCCTGGATCTGCGCGGCGTGCAGGTCGACGCTCATGATGCGGTCGGCGCCCGCCGTCTTCAGCAGGTCGGCGACGAGCCGCGCCGAGATCGGCTCGCGCCCGCGGCCCTTCTTGTCCTGACGGGAGTACGGGAAGTACGGCGCGACGACCGTGATGCGCTTCGCCGAGGCGCGCTTGAGCGCGTCGAGCATGATGAGCAGCTCCATGAGCCACTCGTTGACGGGCGGGCCGAACGACTGCACGACGAAGACGTCGCAGCCGCGCACCGACACCTCGAAGCGGGTGTAGATCTCACCGCTCGCGAACGTGCGGTGCTCGGTCGGGGCGAGCTCGGTGCCGAGCGTCGCGGCGACCTGCGCGGCGAGTGCGGGATCGCTGCGACCCGAAACGACCACGAGGCGCTTCTTGGTCTTGGCCTGCAGGCCGGGTGCGATGTTGTTCTCGCGGTCGAGATCGACGATCTTCTTCTTGCGCCCCATGGCTCGCCTTCTGCTCACTCGCCTCGTTCGGCGGACCGTGCCTCGGCGGCCGCACGGGCCGCCTCCGTACCGGGCCGATTCTGTTCGACCCACCCCTCGATGTTGCGCTGAGGGGCCACGCTGAGGGCCAGCGCCCCGGCGGGAACGTCTTTGCGGACGATCGCACCGGCGCCGGTCTTCGCTCCGGCACCAAGCCTAACGGGCGCGACGAGCACGGTGTGCGAACTCGTGTGCACCTCGTCGGCGATCTCGGTGCGGTGCTTGTTGATGTCGTCGTAGTTGGCCGTGATCGTGCCCGCGCCGAGGTTGACGCCGCGACCGATCGTCGCGTCGCCGACGTACGAGAGGTGGGGCACCTTGCTGCCCTCGCCGATCGTCGTGTTCTTCGACTCGACGAACGCGCCGATCTTGCCGTCGGCGCCGAGCACCGTTCCGGGACGCAGGTACGACCACGGGCCGACCGTCGCCCCGGCGCCGATCACCGCGAGCGTCGCGTCGGTGCGCTTCACGTGCGCGCCCGCGCCGACCTCGCAGTCGACGAGGGTCGAGTCGGGGCCGACGATCGCTCCGGTCTCGACGAGCGTCGCGCCCTTGAGCTGCGTGCCGGGGCGGATCGTCACGTCGGGCTCGAGCTTGACCGCGAGGTCGATCCACGTGGTCGCCGGGTCGTCGATCGTGACGCCCGCGAGCTGCCAGCCGCGCACGATGAGGGCGTTGAGGCGTGCCGCCGTCTCCGAGAGCTGGGCGCGGTCGTTGACGCCGGCGACCAGCCACGGCTCCGCGACCGGCACGGCCTCGACCTCGGAGCCCGCGGCCCGGAGCAGCCCGATGACGTCGGTGAGGTACTTCTCGCCCTGCGCGTTGTCGGTCGTGAGGTTGGCGAGCTGGTCGCGCAGCGCGCCGACGCCGAACGCGTAGATGCCCGCGTTGATCTCGGCGATCGCCCGCTCGGCCTCGGAAGCGTCCTTCTGCTCGACGATGCGGTCGAACGCGCCCTTGTCGCCGCGCACGATGCGGCCGTAACCGGTCGGGTCGTCGTAGATCGCGGAGAGCACCGAGGCGGCCGACGCGGTGCCGCGGTGGCGCTCGAGGAAGCCGGCGAGGGTGTCGGCGTCGAGCAGGGGCACGTCGCCGTTCAGCACGAGCACGTCGCCCTCGAAGTCGGCCGGCAGCGCGGCGACGGCGAGCTCGACGGCGCGGCCGGTGCCCTCGACCTCGTCCTGGTCGACGATGACGATCCCGGGGAACTCGGCCTCGACGGCGGCCGCGACCCGGTCGCGCTCGTGGCGCACGACGGCGAGCACGTGCGCGGCGTCGAGCGCGCGGGCCGTCGCGAGCACGTGGCCGACGAGCGGCGTGCCCGCGATCGGGTGCAGCATCTTCGGCAGCGACGACTTCATGCGGGTGCCCTGGCCGGCGGCGAGGACGATGATCGCGAGGTTCTGGTCGGTCATGCGGGCTTCCTGTCGGTTGCGGGCGGGATGCTGCGAGCCGCGGGCGGGTCGAACCCGATCGCCGCGAACGGGCTCCGCCACCAGGATTCGAACCTGGTCCTCACAGCTCCAAAGGCTGTCGTGCTGCCGTTACACCATGGCGGATCGCGCGAACGGGGCTCCGCCGCGCGCGACATCAAGTCTGCCATGGCGGCCGGTGCCCGAACGGCGCGGTGCAGGCGCTGCACGCCCGCCGAGCGGCAACCGTGCGGATCCGCGCCGCACCGGCGGGATAATGGCGGGGTGAGAGATGCTGACGAGGTCGACCGGATCGTCGACGACTGGGAGCGCGAGCGCCCCGATCTCGACTTCGCCCCGCTGCAGGTGCTCTCCCGCGTCGCGCGGCTGTCGAAGCACCTCGACCGCGCCAGGCGCCAGGCGTTCGCCCGCTCCGAGCTCGAGGCGAGCGAATTCGACGTGCTCTCGGCGTTGCGCCGGGCGGGGTCGCCGTACCGGCTCTCCCCCAAGCAGCTGCTGCAGCAGACGCTCGTCTCGAGCGGAACCATGACGAACCGCATCGACCGGCTCGTCGAACGCGGCCTCGTGAGCCGTCAGACCGACCCGAACGACGGTCGCGGCATCCTCGTCGAGATGAGCCCCGCGGGGCTCACCCGGGTCGATGCGGCGATCACCAGGCTCGTCGACGCCGAGGCCGAGCTGCTCGCGCGGCTGCCCGCGGCCGAGCAGAAGCGGCTCGCGGGCCTCCTGCGAAAGCTCAGCCTCGGCTTCGACGTCGGGTGAGCCGGCGCACGACGGCTACCGGCGCATGACCTTGCGGGCCAGCCAGTTGCCGAGGAACTGCAGGGCCTGCACGAAGATCACGATGAGCAGCAGCGCCGCCCACGTGATCGCCGGCTCGAACTGGCGGAAGCCGTAGACGAGCGCGAAGTTTCCGAGCCCGCCGCCGCCGATGAACCCGGCCATCGCGGTCATGTCGACGATCGCGACGACGATGAACGTGTAGCCGAGGATGAGCGGGCCGAGCGCCTCGGGGATGACGACCGTGGCGAGGATCCGCACGGGCCCCGCACCCATCGAGCGCGCGGCCTCGATGACGCCGGGCGAGACCGTGATGAGGTTCTGCTCGACGATGCGCGAGATCGCGAACGAGGCGGCGATCGAGAGCGAGAAGATGAGCGCGTCGTTGCCGATGCCGACCCCGATCACGTACCTCGCGAGCGGCTGCACCGCGGCGAGGAAGATGATGAACGGGATGGGCCTGAAGAAGTTGATGACGACGTTGAGCACGTTGTACACGACGGCGTTCGGCAGCAGGCTGCCGGCCCGCGTCGCGTAGAGCACGATGCCGAGCACGAGCCCGATGAACCCGCCGATGAGCAGGGTCAGCGCGACCATGTAGAGCGTCTCGGCGGCGGCGACCCAGAAGTCGGGGCCGAGTTCGAGCAGGCGATCCATCAGCGGGCCTCCGTCACTTCCGCGCGGTTCGCGATCGAGGCGAGCACGGCGTCGACCGCGGCATCCGCGCCCCGGATCGCGAGCGTCAGGTGCCCGAACGCCCGGCCCTGGATGTCGTTGATGCCGCCGTACACGAGCTCGAAGTCGAGCCCCGCGTTCGCGAGCTCGAGGAACACCGATGCCTGGGAGGCGTCGGTGTCGCGGAACGAGATCGTGACGATGCGTCCCTCGTGGCGCTCGCGCAGCACCGCGAGCTCGGCGGGCGAGGGCACCCCCTTCACGACGGTGCCGACGAAGCGCCGCGACGACGGATTCTGCGGGTCGGCGAAGACGTCGAACACGTCGCCGTCCTCGATCACGCGCCCGGCGTCCATCACGGCGACCTTCGTGGCGATCGACTGGATGACGTCCATCTCGTGCGTGATCACGATGATCGTCACGCCGAACTCGCGGTTCACCCGCTTGAGGAGCGCGAGCACCTCCTGCGTCGTCTCGGGGTCGAGCGCGCTCGTGGCCTCGTCGGCGAGCAGCAGCCGCGGCGACGTCGCGAGCGCCCGGGCGATGCCGACGCGCTGCTTCTGGCCTCCCGAGAGCTGGTCGGGGTAGGCGTTCGCCTTGTCGCCGAGCCCCACGAAGTCGAGCAGCTCGGTGACGCGCGCCTCGATCTCGCCCTTCTTCCAGCCGGCGACCTTGAGCGGGTACGCGACGTTGCCGCGCACGGTCTTGGCGTTGAACAGGTTGAACTGCTGGAAGATCATGCCGATGCCGAGCCGGATGCCCCGCAGCTCACGCTCGCCGAGGCCGGTGAGCTCGCGGCCGTCGAACTCGATCGACCCCGAGCTCGCGGGTTCGAGGGCGTTCACGAGCCGCACGAGCGTCGACTTGCCGGCGCCCGAGTACCCGATGATGCCGTAGACGTCGCCCGGCTCGATGTCGAGCGTGACGTCGTCGACGGCGACGACCTCGCGACCGTTGCGGTCGGGCGCGGGGTACGTCTTCGTGACGTTCTTCAGCGCGACGAGCGCCATGGTGGTTCTCCTCCTCCAACGCCGCAGCGGGCGACCGGCACCTCGGGTGCCCGTCGCCCGCGCGGCGGGTGATGGTTCATCGTGCGTCGTGCGCCCACGGTGGGCGCACGGGTGATCAGCCTCTGGCGCCGATCAGCCCTTGGCGCAGATCAGCCCCTCGCGGCGATCAGCCCTTGGCGGCCTCGGTGTCGGCCTCGACCTTGGCGAGCGAGGCCTCGAGGTCGGCGACCGGGGTGGTCACGGGCACGCCCGTGCCGCCCGACGCCTCGACGAGGCCGGCCTGCACCTCGGGGTCGGTCTGGAAGATCTCGACGAGCTTCTGGTAGGTCGCGTTGTCCTTGTCCTCCGCACGGGTGGCGAAGATGTTGACGTAGGGCAGCGCGTTCGGGTCGGTCGGGTCGTCCTGCGCGATCGCGTCTTCGAAGGTGAGGCCGGCGTCCTCGACGAAGTCGTTGTTGATGACGGCCGCCGCGACGTCCGGCAGCGAGGTCGGCGTGAGCGACGCCTCGAGCGCGGTGACCTTGACCTTCGACTTCGCCTCGTCGATGTCGGCGAGGTCGCTGAAGATCGTGCCGCCGCTCTTCAGCTCGATGAGCCCGGCCGACTGCAGCACGAGCAGCGCGCGGGCCTGGTTCGAGGCGTCGTTCGGCACGGCGACGGTCTCGCCGGCCTTGATGTCGTCGACCGACTCGTACTTCGTCGAGTAGAGGCCGAGCGGGTAGATCGCGGTCGCGCCGATCGGCGTGAGGTCCTCACCGGCCGACACGTTGTAGTCGGCGAGGTAGACGATGTGCTGGAACTGGTTGAGGTCGAGCTCGCCCTCGGTCGTCGCAGGGTTCGGCTGCGTGTAGTCGCCGAAGTCGACGATCTCGATCGTGATGCCCTCGTCGGCCGCGGCCTCCTCGAAGGCGGCCCACTGCGGGTCGCCCTTGCCCACGACGCCGATCTTCACGACGTCGTCGGAGCCGCCCTCCGCGCCGGCCGCACCGCCGTTCGAGGCGCAGGCCGCGAGCGAGGCGACGAGGGGCACCGCGGCGAGCGCGGCGATGACTGAGGTGATGCGGGTACGGCGTGACATGGGGTTCCTCTCTCGGTGGGCGCACGCGATCGAGGGCCTGATCGGCTGCATGCCGGCATGGCTCCGCCACGGAGGATGTCGGTGGGGGCTTCGATGCCGCGAACGCGGGCGCATCTCCACGTTAGGCGAAGGTTCTTCGCCCTGTTGACCACATGGTCACAATCCGTCACAGCTTCTGCGACGTCACCCCTCGAGCAGCTCAGATACTTCGAGCCAGCGGGTTTCGAGGTCGGCGACGGATGCCTCGAGCTCGCGCAGTTCGTCGCCGAGGACGCCGAGGCCCACGTAGTCGGACTGGTCGTGCCGGGCGAGCTGCTCGTGATGCCGGGCGATCTCGCCCTGCAGCTTCTCGAGCCGCCGGTCGATCGAGGCGAGCTCCTTCTCGGCGGCCCGGCGGTCGGCGCCCGACAGGGCCGGCGCGGCCCCGGCAGCGGGCTGCGGAGGGAGTGACCCCTGCCGGCGGTCGAGGAGCGACGACGGAGCGGGTCGAGACCCGCTCGCCGACCCCGTGGCATCCGCCGTCGAATTCGCCCGCAGCTCGAGGTACTGCTCGATGCCGCGCGGCAGGTCGCGCAGGTGCCCGTCGATGACGGCGAGCTGGCGGTCGGTGACGCGCTCGATGAGATACCGGTCGTGCGAGACGACGAGGAGGGTGCCGGGCCACGAGTCGAGCAGGTCCTCGATCGCGGCGAGCATGTCGGTGTCGAGGTCGTTCGTCGGCTCGTCGAGGATGAGCACGTTCGGCTCCTGCAGCAGGATGAGCAGTAGCTGCAGGCGCCGCTTCTGCCCGCCCGAGAGGTTCTTCACGGGCGTCGAGAGCTGCGCGTTCGTGAAGCCGAGCCGTTCGAGCAGCTGCCCGGGGGTGAGCTCGACGGCCTTCGACCCCTGCCCGATCGTGTAGCTCGCCCGCTGCTCGGCGACGACCGCCGACACGCGCTCGTCGCCCCACTCGGCGAGCTCGGCGAGCTCCTGGCTGAGGGTCGCGATCTTCACCGTCTTGCCGCGCTTGACGCGGCCCGACGTCGGCTCGACCGCACCGGTCACGAGACCGAGCAGGGTCGACTTGCCCGCGCCGTTGACGCCGAGGATGCCGGTGCGCTCCCCGGGCGCGATGCGCCACTCGATCTCGTGGAGCACCGTACGCGGTTCGCCGTCGAGTCCGGGGTACTCGACGGTCGCGTCGAGCAGGTCGACGACGTCCTTGCCGAGCCGGGAGACCGCGAGCCGGCTGAGCTCGACCGCGTCGCGCACGGGCGGCTCGTTCGCGATGAGCTGGTTCGCCGCCTCGATGCGGAACTTCGGCTTCGATGTGCGCGCCGGCGCCCCGCGGCGCAGCCACGCGAGCTCCTTGCGCATGAGGTTCTGCCGCTTCGCCTCCGCGACGGCCGCCATGCGGTCGCGCTCGACCCGTTGCAGCACGTATGCGGCGTAGCCGCCCTCGAAGGGCTCGACGATCCCGTCGTGCACCTCCCACGTGTCGGTGCAGACCTCGTCGAGGAACCAGCGGTCGTGGGTCACGACGACGACCGCGCCCGCCGTCGCCGGCCAGCGCTGCTGCAGGTGCTTCGCGAGCCACGCGATGCCCTCGACGTCGAGGTGGTTCGTGGGCTCGTCGAGGAAGAGCACGTCCCAGTCGCCGACGAGGAGCGCCGCGAGCCCGACGCGGCGGCGCTGGCCGCCCGAGAGGCTCGCGACGGGCGCCTGCCACGGGACGTCGGCGAGCAGGCCCGCGATGACGTCGCGCACCTTCGGGTCGCCCGCCCAGACGTGCTCGTCGATGCCGCCCACCACGGCCTCGGCGACGGTCGTGCCCGGGTCGACGACGTCGGCCTGGTCGAGCATGCCGATGCGCAGGCCGCGACGTCGGGTGACTCGCCCGTCATCGGGCTCGAGCCGCCCCGCCAGCAGCTTCAGGAGGGTCGACTTGCCGTCGCCGTTGCGGCCGACGATGCCGATTCGGTCGCCCTCGTCGATGCCGAGGGTGACCTCGTCGAAGACGGTGCGCGTCGGGAACTCGAGATGCAGGCGCTCGGCGCCGAGGAGGTGTGCCATGACCGAACGAGCCTAACGCCCGCGGGCGCGGGCGACGCCCGTCGGCCGAGCCCGAGACGAGAGCCCGGTCGGGCCTGCGTCGGCTCGCGACCTACGAGTGCATCAGTCGCGCCCCGTGCACGGCGCCGTGCACGTGCACCGCGTTCAGCCGTGCGGCCGACAGCGCGACCTGCAGCTCGATCGCCGCGTCGGCGTCGTCGACGAGGAACGCCACCGTCGGGCCCGAGCCCGACACGATGCCGGCGAGCGCGCCGTGCGCCTCGCCGAGCTCGAGGATGCCGCCGAGCCCCGGGGCGAGCCCGAGCGCGGCCGGCTGCAGGTCGTTGTGCAGCGCGTCGGCGAGCATGCGGGCATCGCCAGCGCGCAGTGCCTGCAGCACCTCGGCGTCGACGACGGGGCTCGCGTCGCCCGGGTCGGTCTCGGGGTCGGCCTCGCGCCGTCGATCGAGTTCGCGGTAGACGCCGGGCGTCGAGAGGCCGAACTCGGCGACCGCGAGCACCCAGTGGAACGACCCGGTCGCGAGCGCGGGGCTCAACCGATCGCCCCGGCCCGTGCCGATCGCGGTGCCGCCCGAGAGCGCGAACGGCACGTCGGCGCCGAGCTTCGCGGCGAGGGCGTGCAGCTCGTCCTTCGTGAGGCCCGTGCCCCAGAGCGCGTCGCACGCGACGAGGGTCGCCGCCGCGTCGGCGCTGCCGCCGCCCATGCCGCCCGCGATGGGCACGTGCTTCTCGATCTCGAGCCGCACGCCGCCCGGCACGCCCACGGTGCGGGCGAGCAGCTTCGCCGCCTTGAGCGCGAGGTTCGAGCCGTCGGTCGGCAGGCTCGAGACGTCGATCGACCCGCTGAACGCGACGCTGAACTCGTCGTCGGGCCAGGCCCGCACGTCTTCGTAGAGCGACACCGCCTGGTACGCCGTCGCGACGTCGTGGTACCCGTCGGGCTGCACCGCGCCGACGCGCATGAAGAGGTTGATCTTGCCGGGCGCCCGAACGTGCACTGCCTCGTCGGCCCAGGCGATCGTCATGCCACCACGCTACCCGACGGCATCCGGGCTCCCGCGCTCAGCCGACCTCGGCGAGCCACTCGCGCATGCGCGCCTTCACCTCGGCGAGGCGGTCGTCGTCGGGCATCCGGCCCCAGGTCAGCCCGATCGAGCTGCGGTCGACGCCGCGCTCGCTCGACGATGCGAGCACGAACTCGCCGCCCTCGAGCGGGAACCTCGCGGTGGGATGCTTCGCCGTGAGGTTGAGCGCGAGCGGCGGCGTGGCGAGCTCGCGCTCGACGACGGCGGCGAGCGCCTCGAGGGCCGCCGTCTTCTCGAGGCCGACCGTGCGGGTGACGCCCGCTTCGTACGTGCCGTCCTGCTTCTGGCCGGGGCGGCGGATGCCGCGGGCCTGCTCGTACGCGACCGTCAGGCTCTGCGCCCACCACGGGTCGACGCCGTGCCGGGCGACGAGCGCGGTCGCGATCTGCTGGTGCGTCAGCGCCTGCGCGCCGTCGGCGTCGAGCAGCGCGAACCACTCGTCGCGCGGCCGGCCGGTCGCCGCCAGCACCGCGTCGTCGCCCACCCCGTCGGCATTCGCCCCCACCGTCGTCTTCGCCATGCGACGAGGGTATCCGGCGAGCGCGAGATCCCGTCGGTTCGGTCAGGCGGAGGCCGCGACCCGGGCGACGCGCAGGAAGTCGTCGATCGTGAGCTGCTCGCCGCGCGCCTGCGGGTCGACCCCCGCAGCCTCGAGCACCGACGCGGCGGCGCCGGAGTTGCCGCCGAGCACGCCCGACAGCGACTGGCGCAGCATCTTGCGACGCTGCTGGAACGCCGCGTCGACGAGCGCGAACGTCGCGACCCGCTCGGCCTCGGTGCCGGGCGCCTCACCGCGCTCGAACCCGACGAGCACGGAGTCGACGTTCGGCACCGGCCAGAAGACCATGCGCGAGACCTGCCCCGCGGTGCGCCAGCGCCCGTACCACGCGGCCTTCGCACTCGGTGCGCCGTAGACCTTCGAGCCGGGCTCGGCGGCGAGCCGGTGGCCGACCTCGGCCTGCACCATGACGACGCCCGACACGAGCGACGGGAAGTGCTCGAGCAGGTGCAGCAGCACGGGCACCGAGACGTTGTACGGCAGGTTCGCGACGAGCCGCACCGGCTCGGCGGGCAGCTCGGTCACGCGAAGCGCGTCCTGATGCACGACCGTGAGCGAGGTGCCGGGCTGCATGATGGCGACGGTGTGCGGCAGCTGCTCGGCGAGCCGGCCGTCGATCTCGACGGCGACGACGTCGGCTCCGGCTTCGAGGAGGCCGAGCGTCAGCGAGCCGAGCCCCGGGCCGATCTCGAGCACCGTCTCGCCCCGCTGCACGCCCGCGGTCTGCACGATGCGCCGCACCGTGTTCGCGTCGTGCACGAAGTTCTGCCCGAGCTTCTTCGTCGGGGTGACGTCGAGGAGCTCGGCGAGGTCGCGGATCTCGGCCGGGCCGAGCAGGCGCGGCGTCGCGGCTTCGGCGCCGTCGGCGGGCTCGGCCTCGTGGCGGTGCATGCCGCTCATCCTGCCATGTCGAGGGCCCACGACCCGTACACGTCGACCGTGTTCGCCGCGAGCTGCGCGCAGAACTCGTCGAGCGGGGCGCCGAGGGTCTCGGCCATGAACCGCACCGTGAGCGGCACGAGATACGGCGCGTTGGGTCGTCCGCGCAGCGGCACGGGCGTCAGGTACGGTGCGTCGGTCTCGACGAGGATGCGCTCGCGCGGCAGCACGCGCAGCGCCTCGCGCAGGTTCTCGGCGTTCTTGAACGTCACGTTGCCGGCGAACGAGCAGTACCAGCCCTCGTCGGCGGCGAGGCGGGCGAGCTCCTCGCCGCCCGAGAAGCAGTGGAACACCGTGCGCTCGGGAGCGCCGACCCGGCGCAGGGTCGCGACGACGTCGTCGTGCGCGTCGCGATCGTGGATCTGCATGGCGATGCCGTGCCGCTTCGCGATGTCGATGTGCGCCTCGAACGCACGGAACTGCGCGGGACGGCCGTCGTCGCCCGTGCGGAAGAAGTCGAGGCCCGTCTCGCCGACCGCCCGCACCCGCGGCTGCGCCGCGAGCTCGTCGATGGCGGCGATGGCGTCGTCGAGCGAACCGGATGCCTCGAGCTCGGGCGCCTCGTTGGGATGCAGCGCGACCGCGGCGAGCAGGCGCGGCTCCCGGGCGGCCGCAGCCGCCGACCAGCGACTCGTGGCGACGTCGGTGCCGACCTGCACGGCCCCGGCGACGCCGACCGACGCGGCCCGCTCGAGGTGCTCGTGCAGGTCGAGCATCGTCTCGGGTCGCCCGGGCGGTGCGTCGTCGCTCGGCTCGAGGTGCGTGTGGTTGTCGTACACCGCGACCGGCAGCGGTTCGGGCAGCGGCGGATACTCCGGCATCCGCCCTACTCCGCGACCTCGACCCGCGGGAACAGCGCCTCGAGCGGCGCGACCCGCTCGCCGAGCTCGGCCTCGTACGCGAGGTCGATGCGCGCGTCCTGCACGGTGCCGGGGGCGCCGAGCGCCGTCCACAGCTTCGTCGTCGCCTTCGGCAGCACGGGCGAGAGCAGCACGGCGAGCGTGCCGAGCCCGCGGTACGCCGTGGCGAGCACGGTCTCGAGGCGGTCGCGCCGCTCGGGGTCCTTCGCGAGCGCCCACGGCTCCTCGGCGGTCAGGTAGCCGTTGAGCGCGTCGACGAGCTCCCACGCCGCACCGATCGCGTCGTGGATCGCGATGCGGTCGATCGCCTGCCACGAGGCATCCGTCGCCCGTCGCTCGACCGACCCGATCTCGATGTCGGCCGCCTCGAGCGCGCCCTGCTGCGGCACGACCCCGTCGCAGTAGCGGTTGATCATCGCGACGACGCGCGAGGCGAGGTTGCCGAAGCCGTTCGCGAGCTCGGCCTGGTACCGGGCGGCCAGGTCCTCCCACGAGAACGAGCCGTCCTGGCCGAACGCGATCGCACGCATGAAGTAGTAGCGGAACGCGTCGGAGCCGAAGGTCGACGTGATCTGCTCGGGCGCGATGCCCGTGAGCTTCGACTTCGACATCTTCTCGCCGCCGACGAGCAGCCACCCGTGGCCGAAGACGCCCTTCGGCACCTCGAGGCCCGCGGCCATCAGCATCGCCGGCCAGATCACGGCGTGGAACCGCAGGATGTCCTTGCCGACGATGTGCTGGGCGGGCCAGCGGCGTGCGAACTCCTCGTCGTCCTGGCCGTAGCCGACCGCGGTGATGTAGTTGAGGAGGGCGTCGAACCACACGTAGACGACGTGCGTCTCGTCCCACGGCACCTTGACGCCCCAGTCGAACGTCGAGCGCGAGATCGAGAGGTCGGCGAGGCCCGAGCGCACCCAGCCGAGCACCTCGTTGCGGGCCGACTCGGGCTGCACGAAGTCGGGGCGCTCCTCGTAGAGGGCGAGCAGCCGCTCGGCGAACGCCGACGTGCGGAAGAAGTAGTTCTTCTCGTGCAGCAGCTCGACGGGCTTCGAGTGGATGGCGCAGACCTGCTGGCCCTCGTACTCGCCCGTGCCCGCGACGAGATCGGACTCCTGCTTGTACTCCTCGCAACCGACGCAGTAGAAGCCCTCGTACTCGCCCGTGTAGATGTGGCCGTCGTCGTAGAGCTTCTGCAGGAACTTCTGCACGTTCGCCTCGTGGCGCGCGTCGGTCGTGCGGATGAAGTCGTCGTTCGCGATGTCGACCGTCTCGAGCAGCGGGATCCAGGCGTCGGCGACGAGCTTGTCGGCCCACTCCTGCGGGGTGACGCCGTTCGCGGTCGCCGTCCGCAGGATCTTCTGGCCGTGCTCGTCGGTGCCCGTGAGCATCCACGTGTCATCGCCCGCCTGCCGGTGCCAGCGCGCGAGCACGTCGGCGGCGACCTCCGTGTACGCGTGACCGATGTGCGGCACGTCGTTGACGTAGAAAATGGGCGTGGTGATGTAGAACGAGGAGGCTTCGGCCATGCGCTCAATCCTATGGGCGCATCGAGCACCATTACTGCGGAGGCTTCGGGCTCACCCGCAACGCCGCTCAATCCTCTGGGCGCAT
>NZ_JBYRES010000005.1:290333-341193 GCF_058349945.1 Agromyces cucurbitae
TCCTATGGGCGCATCGAGCACCATTACTGCGGAGGCTTCGGGCTCACCCGCAACGCCGCTCAATCCTCTGGGCGCATGGGATGCCTCGACGTCTGCGTTACTGCACCGCTGGTTGAGGAGCGCCCGACGAAGGAGGACGCGTCTCGAAACCCGATCACTCCGTCGCCGTCGCCCCCTCGCGCGCGTGCTCCTCGCGGTGTCGCCGCCGCACGCTGCCGTCGCCGATCGCGGGCGGGATCGCCTCGGTCACGTCGAGGTGCGCGTGCGGCGTCGGCACGCCGAGCGTGACGTCCTGCTCCTTGATCGCCGGCTCCCGCACCTTCTGGCCCGGGTAGTCGACGACCCGCAGGCCGAGCACGATCTTGCCCGGAGCGTCGCGCCGGTCGAGCGCCCGGTACGCGTCGACGATGCCGTCGAGCCCGAACACGTCGGCGATCGGCAGGCGCACGCGGCGGGCGGCGACGAGGGCGGCGACGCGCCCCATGGCGACGACGTCGCCCGTTCCGGCCGCGACGGCGTCGCTCGACGCGACCGCGTCGTGGTCGAGCACCGTCAGCGTGCGCGAGCTCGGCACGCCCAGTTCTGCGGCCGCCTCGGTCTCGCCGCCGAGGAAGTCGAGGAACGCGCTCACGGGACGCGCATGGTCGGTCTCGTCGACGATGCGGCGCACCCGGTCGGCGAGCCCGATGCCGTACCTCGTCGGGATGACGCCGAACTGGCGCAGGAAGTCGAAACGCTCCTCGGTCGTCGTGCCGATGACGGTCGCGCCGTGCATCCGCGCGAACTGGGCGGCGAGGCATCCGACCCCGCCGGCGGCCGCGGTCACGACGACGGTGTCGTCGGGGCCGAGCGCGAGGCCCTCGGTGGCGTTCCACGCGGTCGTGCCGGCGACGTAGAGCGATCCGGCGACCTCCCACGAGATGCCCGCGGGCTTCGGCAGCAGCTGCCGCTCGGGAACCGCCACGTGCGTCGCCTGGGCGCCGCGCTCGACGAAGCCCATGACCTCGTCGCCGCGCCCGAAGCGCCCGACGTCGGGTCCGGTGGCGATCACGACGCCCGCGAGATCGCGGCCCTGGGTCGCCGGCAGTTCGACGCCGCCCCCGCCGTACTCGCCGCGCCGCATCGCGCTCTCGGCGGGGTTGAGGCCCGAGGCGAAGACCTCGACGAGCACCTCCCCCGGGCCCGGTACCGGCATCGGCACGTCGTCGACGTGCAGCACCTCGGGGCCGCCGAACTCCGCATATCGAACCGCCCGGGCCGTGAAGGCCCGCGACTCGTCTCTGGTTGCCATCTCGCACCTCCTGGATCGTGCGGATGGTTCCATTGTCCCCCTTTCGGGGGCGGCGCGACAGGGGTTGTGCCGCTGCGCCGCATTCGGGGAGGATGCCGCGGCCGGTGCCGGTCAGCGCCCGTCGCGACTCGCGAGCGCGGCCTCGTAGAGCTCGCGCTTGCCGAGGCCGGTCTCGGCGGCGACGAGCGAGGCGGCGTCCTTGAGCCTCGTGCCGGATGCCGCGAGGCCGAGCACGCGCTCGAGCGCGGCGTCCGCGTCGACGACGGCCTCGCCCGCTCCCCCGACGACGACGACGATCTCGCCGCGCACGCCGTCGGCGGCCCACGCGGCGAGCTCGCCGAGCGGACCGCGACGAACCTCCTCGTGGAGTTTCGTGAGCTCGCGGCACACCGCCGCCGGGCGGTCGGCCCCGAACGCCTCGGCGAGCGACTCGAGACTCGCCGCGAGTCGCGACGGCGCCTCGAAGAAGACGAGCGTGCGCCGGTCGCCCGCGAGTTCGGCGAGGCGGCGGGCCCGATCGCCCGCCTTGCGCGGCAGGAACCCCTCGAAGGCGAAGCGGTCGGTCGGCAGGCCCGACACGGCGAGCGCGGTGACGACCGCTGACGGCCCGGGGATCGCGGTGACGACGACGCCCGCCGCGGCAGCGGCGGCCACGAGCGGGAATCCGGGATCGGAGACCGTCGGCATGCCCGCGTCGCTGAGCACGAGCAGGTCGGTGTCGCGGGCGAGGTCGACGAGCTCGTCCGCCTTCCGGCGCTCGTTGTGCTCGTGCAGGGCGATGAGCCGCGGCCGGTTGTCGATGCCGAGGGCCGCCAGCAGGCGCTGGGTGACCCGGGTGTCCTCCGAGGCGATCACGGTCGCCGACTCGAGCGCTTCGCGCAGCCGCGTCGACGCATCGCCGAGATTGCCGATCGGGGTCGCCGCGAGGATGATCATGGGTTCCAGTCTGGCTTAGGGTTGGGCGCATGAGTGTCGACGAGCCGGAGCATCGCGCAGCGACCCGGCTCGACGACCACCCGGGCGAGCCCGAGGCGGTTCCGGCCGCGCCGGACGCCCCGGCCGGGGACGCGGTCGACGTGTCCGACGAGCCGCGCGGCTCGCGCCTCGACGACTGGTGGGCGGCTGCGACGGCGACGCCGCGCCGGCGCGCGCTGTGGACCTGGGGCGGGCCGGTCCTCGTCACGCTCATCGCGGCGGCGCTGCGCTTCTGGGGGCTCGGCCATCCGCACCAGATCGTGTTCGACGAGACCTACTACGTGAAGGACGCCTGGACGCTCTGGCACAACGGCTACGAGTCGGCCTGGCCCGAGGGCGCCGACGCCGACTTCGCCGGCGGCGACCCCAACACCTACCTCGACGACCCCTCGTACGTCGTGCACCCGCCGCTCGGCAAGTGGCTCATCGGCCTCGGCATGGCGGCGTTCGGCGCCGGCGACGCCTTCTGGTGGCGGGCGACGACGGCGCTCGCCGGCACGATCGCGGTCTTCCTGCTCACGATGGTCGCGCGCCGGCTCTTCACGTCGACCTCGCTCGCGGTCGTGGCGGGCCTCCTCTTCGCGATCGACGGCAACGCGATCGTCATGTCGCGCGTCGCGCTGCTCGACAACTGGGTCATGCTGTTCTGCCTGCTCGGATTCTGGTTCATCCTGCTCGACCGGGCGCATGCCGAGCGCGCACTCGACGCGGGGCTGGCCGCCGCATGGGCGTCGGGCCGCGACCCGCACTTCGGACCCGCCCTGTGGGCCCGCCCATGGGTGGTCGCCGCCGGCGCGGCGTTCGGCGCGGCATCCGCGGTCAAGTGGTCGGGGCTCTGGTTCCTCGCGGCGTTCGGCGTGTACCTCGTCGTGGTCGACGCCCTCGCCCGCCGGCGAGCGGGCGTCCACCTCTGGGCGAGCGGTGCGCTGCTCAAGCAGGCGCCCGTCACGTTCGTGCTGCTCGTGCCCGTCGCCCTCGTCGTCTACCTCGCCTCGTGGACGGGCTGGCTCACGACCGACGGCGGGTACTACCGGCACTGGGCCGAGGAGGCGGGCAATGCCTGGACGGGCGCACTCGCCTGGGTGCCGACCTCGCTGCAGGGCCTCTGGCACTACCACGCCTCCGCGTACCAGTACCACGTCGGCGTGCACAGCGAGCACCCGTGGCAGTCGAACCCGCTGACCTGGCTCTTCATGATCCGGCCGACCAACATGTACTACTCCGACGGGGCCGACGGCAGCGTCTCGTCGATCATCGAGATCGGCAACCCGCTCATCTGGTGGGCGGCCGCGCTCGCCGCGTTCTACCTCGTCTACCGGTTCGCCCGATACCGGGAGTGGCAGGCCGCGGCGATCCTCGTCGGGCTCGCGGCGGGCTACCTGCCGTGGCTCATGTACCTGGGCCGCACGGTGTTCCAGTTCTACTCGATCGCGTTCGAGCCGTTCCTGCTGCTCGCGCTCGTGTACGTCATCGGCCTCGTCGCCGGAAGGCCGGGCGATCCGCGCTGGCGACGGCAGGGCGGGCTGTGGACTGTGGGCGTCTACCTCGTCGTCGTGATCGCGGTGTCGGCGTTCTTCCTGCCCATCTGGACGGGCATGCCGATCAGCCCCTTCTTCAGGCAACTGCACTTCTGGCTGCCGAGCTGGGGATGAGCCGCGCGATGCCGGTCACCGCCCCCGCGCGCGCGGCCGGTCAGTCGGAGGACTCCGCTGCGCCGAGCTCGGCGCGGCGCCGTTCGAGCTGGTCGAGCACGAGGTCGAGGCCGTAGCCGAACTCGTCGCCGAAGTCGTAGTCGTGCCCGAGCACCATCTGCTCGAGCATCTCGGCGAGGTGGGGGTAGTCGTCGGCCGGCAGTTCGAGCCCTTCGGCGAACGCATCGGCGCCCACGTCGGGCGTGAACGGCAGGCTGAGCTCGGTGAGCACGAAGCCGTAGATGTAGGCGTCGAGCGCCGAGTAGGCGTGGGCGGCGAGCGCGAGGTCGAAGCCGTCGTGCCGCAGCACGCCGAGCACGCGGTCATGGTGCCGGAAGACGGCCGGTCCGGGATTCGAGCGCGACTCGAGGAGGCCGAGCGCCCAGGAGTGCTGCTTGAGCACGGCGCGCATGGCGTCGGCGCGCGAGGTCATCGCGATGCGCCACGGCGTGCCGATCTCGAGCAGCGGGATCTGGTCGAACGCCGCATCGGCGAGGAGATCGAGCAGCTCGTCCTTGCCGGAGACGTGGTGGTAGAGCGACATGGCCTCGGCGCCGAGCGCCTTGCCGACGCTGCGCATGCTGACGGCCGCGAGGCCGCCGCCGTCGGCGACCTGCATGGCTGCGGCGACGATGCGCTCGCGGCTGAGCGGGGTGCGCTGGGCCATTCCGACTCCGTTCTCGGGCGACGCTTGCGTCCTTACGACTGTAAGGCTATCGTGATCCGCACAGAGACTTACACGTGTAAGGGAGCAGCATGCGCGCAGGAGTGGTCGAACGGTACGGGCCGCCGTCGGTCGTACGGATCGAAACGGTTCCCGACCCCGTCGCGGGCCGAGGCGAGGTGCTCGTGCGCGTCATGGCGGCGACCGTCAACTCGGGCGACGCGCGCATCCGCGGCGCCCGCTTCCCACGCGGGTTCGCCCTGCCGGGCCGACTCGCGCTCGGTGTGAGCGGCCCTCGCGCGAAGGTGCTCGGGGTCGTCTTCGCCGGCGTCGTCGAGTCGATCGGAGCAGATGCCGCCGTCGGCGCCCGGCGTGCGGGCGGCGCCGGCGTCGCCGCATCGGGGTTCGCCGTCGGCGACCGCGTCTGCGGCATGACCGGTGCGCGCATGGGAGCCCATGCCGAGCTCGTCGCGGTGCCCGGGTCCCGGCTCGCTCGGATCCCCGACGGCGTGTCGTTCGACGACGCGGCCGGCGTGCTCTTCGGCGGCGCGACGGCACTGCACTACCTGCGCGACAAGGCCGCCGTGCGGCCCGGCGAGCACGTGCTCGTCGTCGGTGCGTCGGGCGCGGTCGGCACGAACGCCGTGCAGCTCGCGAAGCGCTTCGGGGCCCGGGTGACCGCGGTCACGAGTGCACGCAACGCCGAACTCGTCAGCGCACTCGGCGCCGACCGGATCGTCGACTACCGCGCGACGCCGCTCGCCGCGCTCGCGTCGCGCGGCGAGCGCTTCGACGTCGTGTTCGACACGGTCGGCGCGCTGAGCCCGGCGACCGGGCGACCCCTCCTCGCCGACGGCGGGCGGCTGCTGCTCGCCGTCGCGAGCCTCGGCGAGATGCTCACCGCCCGCGGCTCGGTGAAGACGGGCACCTCGCCCGAGCGCGCTGAGGACTTCACGACGCTGCTCGACCTCGTCGAGTCGGGGGCCCTCAGGGTCGTCATCGACGAGACGCTCCCGATCGACCGCATCGCCGAGGCCCATGCCCGCGTCGACTCGGGCCGCAAGGTGGGCAACCTCGTCCTGCACCCGCAGTCGGGTGCCACCGCGGGTGCCGACGCACCCGAGCGGGCGGCCTGACCGTGGAGGCGACCCGGGTCGTCCTCGCCGGCGGGTGGATCTCGCTGATGCTCGTCTACCTGCTCGGCGACGTGCTGCGCATCTTCTCGGGCGACGCCGAGCCCGGCCGGATCGGTGACAAGGCCGCCGCGGGCTGGATGTGGGTGCTGGCCGGGCTCATCATGCTCGTGCCGATCGTCATGATCACGGTCTCGCTCATGGTGCCGGCGACGCCGCTCAAGTGGATCACCGTGATCGTCTCGGCCGCGCTCGTGGTGTTCAACCTGACCGGCCTCCCCTACAAGGGCCTCTACGACAACGTGCTCATCGTCGTGAGCTTCGGCTTCAACGCGCTCGTCATCTGGGTGGCCCTCGCGTGGCATCCAGCTCAGGAGGCCTGATCCCGGCACAGACGGCTACCTCTGGAAGGCCGTCTCGACCGCCTGACCGGCGACGGGCCGAGCGGCGGTCGAGCTCCGACCGCCGCCCGGCCGACCGGGCTAGTGGCCGGCGCCGCCGTCGACGAACTTCAGGCCGATGACGCAGCCCACGAGGCCGGCGATGAGGGCGAGCTTCAGCCACGAGACATCCGAATCGCCCGTGACCATCGCCCAGACCACCGTGAGGGCCGCACCGATGCCGACCCACACGGCATAGGCGGTGCCGGTCGAGATGTCGCGCATCGCCCACGCGAGCCCGCCCATCGAGAGCACGAGGGCGCCGAAGAAGATCACCGACGGCCAGAGCTTCGTGAACCCCTCGCTCTTGCCGAGCGCGGTGGCCCAGACGGCCTCGAGCACGCCGGACGCGATGAGGATGACCCATGCCATGACTGTTCACTCCTTGAGTGCCAGTCGTCGTGTCCGGGTACTGGGTTCCCTCGTCCGGTCGGTCGCGGATCGGGCGACCGGAATTCAGGGTAGCAACCGGGCCTGATCACCCCCTGTGCACGCATCCGTTGCCGTTCATTACGGCTCGCAGGCGAGGCGACCGCCGCGAACGCGTAGCGTTTCGTTCCATGGCAGACCGCGAATACGGCTTCAAGACCCGCGCCATCCACGCGGGCAACATCCCCGACCAGGTGACGGGCGCCCGCGCGCTGCCGATCTACCAGACGAGCGCGTTCGTGTTCGACGACACCGCCGACGCCGCGGCCCGCTTCGCGCTGCAGAAATACGGCAACATCTACTCGCGCCTCGCCAACCCGACCGTCGCGAGCTTCGAGGAGCGCATCGCGAGCCTCGAGGGCGGCCTCGGCGCCGTCGCGACCGCCTCGGGTCTCGCCGCCCAGTACATCACCTTCGCGTCGCTCGCGGGCGCCGGCGACCACATCGTCGCGTCGGCGAACCTGTACGGCGGCTCGATCACGCAACTCGACGTGACGCTTCGCCGCTTCGGCATCGAGACCACGTTCGTCGCGAGCGCCGACGCCGACGACTACGCGGCGGCGATCCGGGAGAACACGAAGGCCCTCTTCGTCGAGACGATCGCGAACCCGTCGGGCGAGATCGCCGACCTCGAGGCCCTCGCCGACGTCGCGCACGCGCACGGCATCCCGTTCATCGTCGACTCGACGATCACGACCCCGTACCTCAACCGGCCGATCGAGTGGGGCGCCGACATCGTCACGCACTCGGCGACGAAGTTCCTGGGCGGGCACGGCACGACGCTCGGCGGCGTCGTCGTCGAGTCGGGCCGGTTCCACTGGCACTCCGAGAAGTTCCCGCTGTTCGGCCAGCCGGTGCCGAGCTACGGCGGCCTCGAGTGGAGCGGCAACTTCGGCGAGTACGCGTTCCTCACGCGACTGCGCGCCGAGCAGCTGCGCGACATCGGCCCGACCCTCGCACCGCACTCGGCGTTCCTGCTCGCGCAGGGCGTCGAGACGCTGCCGTACCGCATCCAGGCGCACGTCGACAACGCGCGGAAGGTCGCCGAGTGGCTCGACGCCGACCCGCGCGTCGAGCGCGTGTTCTGGGCCGGTCTCGAGGACCACCCGCACCACGACCGGGCGAAGAAGTACCTGCCGCATGGCCCCGGCTCGGTGTTCAGCTTCGAGGTCAAGGGCGGCCGCCGGGTCGGCCAGGCGCTCATCGAGAACGTGAACCTCGCCTCGCACCTCGCGAACATCGGCGATGCGAAGACCCTCATCATCCACCCGGCGTCCACGACCCATGCGCAGCTCACCGAGCAGCAGCTCGTCGACGCGGGCGTGCTGCCCGGCGTCGTGCGCCTCTCGGTCGGCATCGAGGACGTCGACGACATCATCTACGATCTGGACCAGGCGCTCGCGACCGCGACAGGAGGCACCCTGTGACCGACACCATCACCGAGCAGGATGCTCCGGCGGAGGCCGAGCTCGAGACCGTGCGCCTCGTCAACGGGCTGAGCTGCGACCTGCCCGCCGACTCGCCGCTCGCGAAGCTGCTGCGCTCGCAGCGCACGTGGACGGGCCCCGACGCGAAGGCGCGCCTGCGCATCCTCAACGCGGCGAAGTCGGTGGCCATCGTCGGCGCCTCGCCGAAGCCGCAGCGCTCGAGCTACTTCGTCGGCACGTACCTGCAGCAGTCGAGCGAGTACCGCCTGTACTTCGTGAACCCGATGGAGACCGAGATCCTCGGCCAGCCGGCGTACGCGAGCCTGAAAGACCTGCCCGAGGTGCCCGACGTCGTCGTCGTGTTCCGCCGAGGCAGCGACATCCCGAAGGTCGTCGACGAGGTCGTCGCCGCGGGCGCCAAGACCATCTGGGTGCAGCTCGGCATCTGGAACGAGGAGGCGGCGTACTACGGCGAGGAGCAGGGGCTCACGGTCGTCATGGACCGCTGCATCAAGGTCGAGCACGCCCGCTTCCACGGCGGCCTGCACCTGCTCGGCTTCGACACGGGGCAGATCACCTCGCGCAAGACCGTGCGCTGACGCGCGCTCGGGTGGGATGCCTCGGTCGAGGCATCCCACCCGTGCCGCGTCTCGCTACGCTGGGTCGATGCCCCGCGAACTCGAGTTCTCGACCGACCCCGACCGCCTCGACCGCGAGCTCGTGCACCGCTGGCTGAGCGAGCAGGCGTACTGGGCGGAGGGGCGCTCGCGCGACGTGCACGACGCCGCGATCGACGGGTCGATGAACTTCGGCGTCTACGACGCTGCGACGGGCCAGCAGCTCGGCTACGCGCGCGTGGTCACCGACGGCGTGACCTTCGCCTGGCTCTGCGACGTCTTCGTCGATCCCGCGACGAGGGGTGACGGCATCGGCGTCGCGCTGATGGAGCACGTGCTCGAGACGCTCGACGCGCTGCACCTCAAGCGCGTACTGCTCATCACGCGCGACGCGCACGGGCTCTACGAGAAGTTCGGGTTCGCCCCGATCGAACGCACCGAGGACTGGCTGGCGCGCGTCGGGCCCGACCCGAACGTCTGAGGTCAGGCCGCGTCGCGCCCGTATGCGAGCATCTGGAAGCCCGAACCGTCGGGTCGCACGAAACGGTACTCGCGCTCGTGGAGGCGGGTGAAGCCGAGCCGGTCGTAGAGCCGCTGGGCGGCGAGCATGTCGGGGCCGGTGTTGAGCACCACCCGATCGACGCCCCTGATGCGTGCGAGCTGCAGCACGTGCCGCACGAGCGTCTCGCCGACGCCGCGTCCGCGCGCTTCGGGCGCCACGCCGAGGAAGCGGAAGTCGAGCTCGCCCGGCTGTGCGACCGGCGACATCGTCGCGCCCGCCCGCGGCGTGGAGGCCGTGCCGAGCAGCTCGCCCGTGGCCGTGTCGACGGCGACCCACACGCGATGGTCGCGCGCCCGCTCGGCGACGGCGACGATGTCGGCGCGGTAGCCGTCGCTGAGCTCGAAGTCGGCGGCGTACGCGCGCTCGACGAGCGCGGCGACCTCCGCCGTCTCGTCGGCGCGCATGAGCCGAACGGTGACGTCGTCGCGCTGCTGCAGCGGGTAGGCGTACACGACCGAGTCGACGTCGGCGTCGACGGCCGCGTCGCGGTCGGGCACGCGCTCGAAGCCGAGCCGCTCGTAGAGCGCCTGGGCTCGCGTGTTGCGGCTGCCGGTGTCGAGCACGAGCACCGAGGCACCCCATTCGAGCGCCGTCTCGAGACTCGCGCGCGTGAGGGCGGCGCCGAGGCCCGTACCCTGCGCACCGGGGTCGACGGAGATCAGCCGCACCTCGGCCTCCCCCGGGCGGGCGACCCGCGAGTATCGCGTTCCGGCGCGCAGCACGCTTGCCGTACCCATGACCGCACCACCGGCGTCGATCGCGACGAGCACCGAGCCGTCGGCGGCGCGGCCCACGGTGTCGGCTTCGAAGGCGGCACGCTCGGCGCTCTTCGGCAGGTGCCCGTAGGGCCCAGCGGCGAAGGCGCGCACGATCACCCCCGACTCCGCCGCGGATTCCGCTGCCCTGACCGGGCGGATCGTCATCGGTGCGGGCGAGGTCTGGGCGGCGGTCGACATCGCCTGCCAGCCTACGCCCACGCGCGGGCACGACGGCCCGTCGCCTCCCGCCGCCGGTAGGCTCGACGCGTGCTGACCGATCGCCGGGATCTCCGCGTCGCGCTGCTCGGCCCGGTCCTCGTCGAGGGTCGGTCGGGCGAGCCGATCGAGCCCGCCGGCGCGCTCGCGAAGGCGCTCCTCGCCGCGCTCGTCGGCTCCGACGGCCGCGGCGCCGGGCGCACGCACGGCATCGACGCGATCGCCGACGACGTCTGGGGCGACGAACGCCCGGCGAACGAGCGCGCCGCACTGCAGTCGCTCGTCTCGCGGGTCCGCTCCACGAGCGCCCCGGGCCTCGTCGTGTCGCGCCCCGGCGGGTACGCGGTCGACCTCGAGGTCGCGCAGACCGATCTCGGCCTCGCCGGCGACCTGGGCCTGCGCGCCGCCGAGCTCGCACGGTCCGGCGACCCCCGCGCCGCGATCGATGTGCTCGACGAGGCCCTCGCACTGTGGCGGGGCGAACCGGGCCTCGACCTCGGCTCGGCGCCGATCGGTGTCGAGCTCAACGACCGCGCCGGGGCCCGTCGCATCGGCCTGCTCGAGTTCCGCGCCCGCTGCCTGCTCGACGCCGGCGACGCCGAGGCCGCCGTCGAGGCGCTCACCCCGCTCGCGGCGGCCGACCCGCTCGACGAGCACTTGCACAGCTCGCTCATCTCGGCGCTCGCGGCGGCCGGCCGGCGGGCCGATGCGCTCGAGGCGTTCGCCCGAATCCGCGCCGCGCTGCGCGACGAGCTCGGCGTCTCGCCCGGGCAGCACCTCGTCGATCTCAACGCGCGGCTGCTCGACGACCGCAACGAACCGTTCGCGGTCGCATCCTCACCGGCCCCCGCTCCCGCGCTCGCCCGTGATTCCGACGTCCGCCCCGGGGCATCCATGACCATCGCGCTGACCCGCGCACCCGACGCCCCGGGCGGCGTCGGCGACGGCCGGACCCGGCTCGGCCTGCGCGCCGCGCCGAACCGGCTCATCGGCCGCGACGCCGACCTCGATGCGGTCGCCGGGCTGCTCGCCGGGCATCGCCTCGTGACGGTCCTCGGAGCCGGTGGGCTCGGCAAGACGCGGGTCGCGCAGGCGGTCGCCGAGCGATCCGACCTGCCCGCCGTCGCGGTCGCCGAGCTCGCGGGCGTGCGCGACGACGACGACGTCGAGCTCGCGCTCGGCTCCGCCCTCGGGCTGCGCGAGGCGCGGTCGTCGCGGCTCTCCGATGCCGCCGGCCGGCCCGACCTGCGTCGGCGCATCGAGGCGCGCCTCGCCGAAGCGCCGACCCTGCTCGTGCTCGACAACTGCGAGCAGGTGATCGACGGCGTCGCCGCCTGGACGACCGACCTGCTCGCCGCGGTGCCGACCCTGCGCGTGCTCGCGACGAGCCGAAGCCCGATCGCGATCGGCGCCGAGCAGGTGTACCCGCTCGAACCGCTGCCGGCGCGCATCGCCGACGAGCCGGGCCCGGGCGTGCAGCTCTTCATCGAACGCGCCCTCGCCGTGCGCCCCGACGCCGCGCTTCCGCGCGACGTCATCGAGCGGTTGTGCGCCCGCCTCGACGGTCTGCCCCTCGCGATCGAGCTCGCCGCGGCGCGCATGCGCAGCATGACCGTCAGCGAGATCGAAGCGCGTCTCGACAACCGCTTCGCCCTGCTCGCCGGACGCGATCGCAGCGCGCCGCCCCGGCAGCGCACCCTCGAGGCCGTCATCGAATGGAGCTGGGCGCTGCTCACCCCCGACGAGCAGCGCGCCCTGACCCGCCTCTCGGCCTTCGTCGACGGCTTCGGCCTCGACGCGGCCGAGGCGGTGCTCGACTCCGCGCCGCTCGGCACGCCCGCGGTCGACGCGCTCGACGGGCTCGTCGACCAGTCCCTGCTCACCGTGCGCGACGAACCGCTCACGGGCGCCACCCGGTACCGCATGCTCGAGACCGTGCGCGAGTTCGGCCTGGTCCGACTCGAGCGGGCCGGCGAGGTGGCCGACGTGCGCGAGGCCATGGCCGGCTGGGCCGAACGGCTCGCCGACATCACCGTCATCGGCGGCGGCGCGACGCAGCTCGCGGCGCTGCGACGGCTCCGCCTCGAGGAGGAGAACCTCGTCGAGATCCTGCGCCGGGCCAACGCCGATCGGCGCGTGCCGACGGCGCTGCGGCTCTACGCGGCGCTCGGCTACCTCTGGAACGTGCGCAGCGCGCACGAGGAGGTGCTCGTCTTCGGCGAGGCGATGCTCGATGCGACCCGGCGCGGCGCGCACGATCGCGACCTCGCCGTGCCGGCGATGATGTCGGCGGTGTTCGCGGCCGGCACCGCCCTCGCATACAGCGCCCCGGTGGCGACGCGGGCGCTCGCACGGCTGCGCTCGCACCTCGCCGACGGCTGGCCGCTGCCGCAGTGGCTCGCCGCGGTCGCACGGGTCATCGGCGCGACCGACTTCGACGCCGCGCTCGCCGAGCTCGTCGTCATGTCCGACTCGGCCGACGAGCCGACGGCGCTCATCGGCGCCATGCTGCGCTGCCAGTTCGACGAGAACGCGGGCGAGCCCGCACTCGCGATCGACCACGCCCAGCGCGCGCACCGGCTCGCGAAGCGGCTCGGCGACGGCTGGGCCGAGTCGATGAGCTCGATGATGATCGCGCAGCTCGCGAGCCAGTCGGGCGACCCCGAGCGGGCGCTGCACTGGTCGGCCGTCGCGGCCGAGGGCCTCGTCGCGCTCGATGCCGAGCCCGACCTGCTCCAGCTCGAGTGGATGCGCGCCGGCAACCTGCTCTCGGCCCGACGCTTCGACGAGGTGCGCCCGCTGCTCGACGAGCTCGCGGCGAGCGAGCGGCGTACGGCCGACGGCCTCGCCCTCGCCACCGTCGGAGCGCTGGGTCGCTCAGAGCTCGCCCGGGCCGAGGGGCGCATGGACGACGCCCGCCGGCACGCCCATGAGGCGGTCGACTCGTTCGGCGTCCACGAGCGCTCGACGCCGTGGTACCTGATGGTGCTCGCCGACCTCGTCTCGGCGGCGGTGTTCGACGATCGCGACGCCGACGACGCGGGCCGGTGGGCGGCGCGCATCCGCAACCGCACGGTCGCGCTTCACCGCGCCTGGCCGGCCTTCACCGACAAGCCCGTGCTGGGCACGGCCGCGCTCGGCTGGTCGGCGTGGGCGATGCACGATCCGCGCCTGCGGGCGCGCGCCGTCGAGCTGCTCGCACTCGCCGAACGTCTGCACCCCCGGCAGGACCTCCCGGCGCTCCGCCTCGAACCGCACCTCGCCGCGGCCGAGCGCCTCGCGGGTGCGGCGGCCCTCGAGCAGGCGCGCGCCGAGCACGCCGACCTCACCCAGCCCGAGCGCGCCGAACGGGCGCTGCGACTGCTCGCAGCGCCCGTCGCGCGCGGCCCCGAGACCTCGGCCTGACCGTCACCCGCGTCGAGCGTCCCCCGGCGGGAGACGCCGGCGCCGCGGCATCCCGTCGCCGGGCTCGGTCAGCCGCTACGCCTTGCGCATGTACGCGCGCACCGTGAGCGGGGCGAAGATCGCGACGACGACGGCCGCACCCACGAGGGTCGCGAGCAGGTCGCCCGTCACGTCGGTGCCCATCGTGATGCCGCGCGCCGCGGTCACGAGGTGCGAGACCGGGTTGATGTTCACGAACCACTGCAGCCAGTCGGGCATCGTGTCGGCCTGCACGAACGCGTTCGAGAGGAACGTCAGCGGGAACAGGATGAGGAACGAGATGCCCTGCACCGAGCCCGCCGAGCGCGCGATCACGCCGAAGAACGCGAAGATCCAGCTGAGCGACCAGGCGGCGACGACGACCACGAGGCTCGCCGTCATGACGCTGCCGAGGCCCGCCTCCGGCCGGTAGCCCATGACGTAACCGGCCACGAAGGTGAGCACGGTCGCGATGCCGTAGCGCACGGTGTCGGCGAGCAGGGCGCCGGCGAGCGGGGCGACGCGTGCGATCGGCAGCGAGCGGAACCGGTCGAACACGCCCTTGTCCATGTCCTCGCGCAACTGCACGCCCGTGACGACCGAGGTCGTGATGACGGTCTGCACGAGGATGCCGGGCAGGAGGAACGGCAGGTAGGTCATCGCGTCGCCCGCGATCGCGCCGCCGAAGATGTAGGTGAACATGACCGTGAACAGGATCGGCTGCACGGTGACGTCGATGAGCTGCTCGGGCGTGCGCTTGATCTTGAGCAGTCCCCGCCAGGCCATGCTGAACGAGTTGCGCACCGTCTGGCCGAAGCCGACGTGGTTCTTGAGCGTGCGGGCGGCGCCCGGCACGATGGTCGCGGTGGTCATGCGCGGCTCCCTTCGAGCTCGAATTCGGTGCTGGATGCCTCGTCGCCGTCGTGCTCGGACTCGGCGGTGTGGCCGGTGAGGGTGAGGAAGACCTCGTCGAGCGTGGGCTTCTGCACGCTGAGCTCGGCGAGGTGGATGCCCGCGTCGCGGAACGTGACGAGGAGCTCGGCGACGAGGTCGGCGTCCTGCATGGGCGCCGTGAGACGTGCGGCCTCGGGGCTCGCGGTGGCGTGCACGCCGAGCACGCGTTCGATCGCGGCCCCGGCGTCGCCGAGGTCGCGCGGGTCGACGAGCCGCAGCTGCAGGCTCGACTCGCCGACCGAGGCCTTGAGCTCGTCGCCCGTGCCCTCGGCGACGACGCGCCCGCGGTCGATGACGGCGATGCGGTCGGCGAGCTGGTCGGCCTCGTCGAGGTACTGCGTCGTGAGCAGCACGGTCGAACCGGTCGCGACGAGCCGGCGGATCGTCTCCCACATCCGGGCGCGGGTTCGCGGGTCGAGGCCCGTCGTGGGCTCGTCGAGGAAGATGAGCGGCGGCTGGGCGATGAGGCTCGCCGCGAGGTCGAGTCGGCGCCGCATGCCGCCCGAGAACTGCTTGAGCGGGCGCTTCGCGGCCTCGGTGAGGCCGAACTCCTCGAGGAGCTCCGACGCCTTGCGCTTCGACTCGCGTCGGCCGAGTCCGAGCAGCCGCGAGAAGAGCACGAGGTTCTCGGTCGCCGACAGCGTCTCGTCGACCGAGGCGTACTGCCCCGTGACGCCGATCAGCTGGCGCACGACCTGCGCCTCGCCCTGCACGTCGTGGCCGAAGATGCGCGCCGAGCCGGCGTCGGGGCGCAGCAGCGTCGCGAGCATCGAGATGGTGGTCGTCTTGCCGGCGCCGTTGGGGCCGAGCACGCCGTAGACGGTCCCCGTCGCGACGCGCAGGTCGACGCCGTCGACCGCGCGGTTCTCGCCGAAGACCTTGACGAGGCCGTCGGCCTCGATCGCCCAGTCCCCCTGGGCTCGTGTGGTGATGTCCATGCCGATCATGCTCGCGGCACGCGCTTCCGACGCGCTGTCGCGGCGCTGTCGTCGCGCTGTCGCGGATGCCGCCGCCCCGACCCGGCCGGGCGTCGGCGCCGAGCTCGCGCGCCCCGACGTCGACGATGCTGCCGCCGGATTGCGTGCGGACGCCCGGGTACGCACGATTCTTCGAACCGCAGCGGCATCCGTGCGCGCCCGGGGACGTACCCTTGAATGGTGACAGCGTTCGTCTCTGCCCTCGATCTCTTCTCGATCGGGATCGGCCCCTCGAGTTCGCACACCGTCGGCCCCATGCGGGCGGCTCGCATGTTCGCCGAGTCGCTCGAGTCGAGCGGTGTGCTCGGCGACGTCTCGCGCGTGTCGTGCTCGCTGTACGGCTCGCTCGGCGCGACCGGCCTCGGCCACGGCACCCCCGACGCGGTCGTCGCGGGCCTCGCCGGCCTCGAGCCGCACGACTGCGACCCCGACGACGTGCGCGACGCGTGGACGCGCCTCGCCGACGCCGGCGACGCGGGCGCCGAGATCCGCCTGCTCGGCACGCAGCCGATCCGGCTGCGGCAGACCGACATCTCGCTCGAGCCGCGCACCCGGCTGCCCGGCCACCCGAACGCGATGACCCTGCAGGCGTACGGCGAGGGCCCGCTGCCCATCGCCGAGGAGACCTACTACTCGGTCGGCGGCGGGTTCATCCGCCGCGACGGCGACCCCGCGGCCGAGGCCGAGGCGCTGCGCCACCCCCTCCCGTATTCGAACGCCGCCGAACTGCTCGCCCTCTGCGAGGAGCACGGCGTCTCGTTCTGCGACGTCGCCCGGCACAACGAGGTCGCCGTGCACGGCGAGGCCGGCATCGACGCGGGTCTCGACGCGATCTGGGACGCGATGGCCGAGTGCGTCGAGCACGGTCTCGAGACCGAGGGCACGCTGCCCGGCGGCCTCCGGGTGAAGCGCCGCGCGCCCGAGGTGCGCCGCCGGCTCGAGGCATACGACCGCGACGAGCTCGAGTCGTCGCAGCACCGCGACACGTCGACCGAGTGGCTGCACGCGTTCGCACTCGCCGTGAATGAGGAGAACGCGTCGGGCGGCCGCGTCGTGACGGCGCCCACGAACGGCGCCGCCGGCATCCTGCCCGCGGTCGGCCACTACTACCTGCGCTTCGTGCCGGGCGCCGACCGGGCGGGCATCCGCCGGTTCCTGCTCACCGCGTCGGCGATCGCGAGCCTCGTGAAGAAGAACGCGTCGATCTCGGGCGCCGAGGGCGGCTGCCAGGCCGAGGTCGGATCGGCCTGCGCCATGGCGGCGGGCGCGCTGTGCGCCGTGCTCGGCGGTACCCCGCAGCAGATCGAGAACGCCGCCGAGATCGCGATGGAGCACCACCTCGGCCTCACGTGCGACCCCGTCGCGGGCCTCGTGCAGGTGCCCTGCATCGAGCGCAACGCGATCGCCGCGTCGACCGCGGTCTCGGCCGCCCGGCTCGCGCTGCACGGCGACGGCACCCACCTCGTCTCGCTCGACACGGTCATCGAGACCATGCGGCAGACGGGCCTCGACATGATGACGAAGTACAAGGAGACGAGCGAGGGCGGCCTCGCCGTCAACGTCGTCGAGTGCTGAGGGCCGTGTCCCCCACTCGGGGACTCTCCCGGACGCGCCGCGTTTCTGCCATGGTGGCCCCATGGACAGCGACCCGACGATCGATCCGAACTTCTTCCTGGGCGCGGGCCTCATCGGCCTGATCATCGGCCTGGTGATCTACCTCGCCGTGCTCGCCCTGATGCTGTGGATCGGCTACCTCATCATCAAGGCCGCGGTGCGCAACGGCCTCCGCGAGCACACCCTGTGGCTCGAGAGCCGGCGCGGACCGCTGCGCTGAGGCGCCTCAGCACGCGCAGGTGATGCCGGATGCCTCGGCCGGGGTCACCCGAACACCGCCGGGGCCGCTGTCGGCGACGTTGGTGAGCGCGTCCGCGGGGCGCTGCACGAGTCCGTCGTCGGTCGCGTAGGCGAATCCCTCGCGCACCCAGTACTCGAAGCCGCCGATCATCTCCTTGACCGGGTACCCGAGCCTCGCGAACTCGAGCGCTGCCCGGGTCGCTCCGTTGCACGCGGGACCCCAGCAGTAGACCACCACGGGAGTCCCCGCGGGCGGCATCCCCGGCGTTCCCTCCGCGATGAGCCGGCCCGGCAGGTGCACGGCACCGGGCACCCGGCCCTGCGCCCAGGCGGCGTCGTTGCGGGTATCGACGAGCACGAAACCGGGTTCGCCCGCGGCGAGCCCGGCCGCGACGTCCGAGACATCGGTCTCGAACGCGAGGCGCCCCTCGAAGTGGCGGATCGCGGTCGCGGCGTCGGCCACGTGGGCGAAGAGCGGTGGGGTCGTGATCGTTGAGGTCATGCGCCCAGACTGGCAGGAGCGACGTCGGACGGGGCCCGGAAATCGCGCCAACCCGGCGCGAGATCCGGCCAACCGTCGTTCTGGTCAGTCCTCGGCGAAGAACGCCGTCACGGCCGCGCCGAGCGCCGCGAGGTCGTCGACGTGCGCGAGCTCGCGCGCCGAGTGCATCGACAGCAGCGGCACGCCGACGTCGACCGTGCGGATGCCGAGCCGGGTCGCCGCGAGCGGCCCGATCGTCGACCCGCACGGGATCGCGTTGTTCGACACGAACGGCTGCGTCTCGACGCCCGCCCGCCGGCAGACGCCGGCCCAGAGCGCGCCGCCCACCGCGTCGGTCGCGTACCGCTGGTTGGCGTTGAGCTTCAGCAGCGGTCCGCCGCCGAGCACGGGACGGTTCGCGGGGTCGTGGCGCTCGTGGTAGTTCGGGTGCACGGCGTGGCCGGCGTCGCTCGACACGATCCAGCTCGCCGCGAAGGCGCGGCGCCGCTCGTCGTCGGAGGCGCCGAGTCCCGAGGAGATGCGCCCGAGCACGTCCTCGAGGAACGGCCCGCTCGCACCCGAACGCGACTCCGAGCCGAGCTCCTCGTGGTCGAAGGCCGCGAGCACGCTCAGGTGGCCGGCGTCGGCGGGGGCGCGCAGGATCGCGACGAGGCCCGCGTACACCGAGCTCAGGTTGTCCATGCGTCCCGAGGCGAACAGCTCGCCCGAGCGTCCGAAGCGCGCGGGGGCGGCCGTGTCGGCGACGAGCACGTCGTGGCCCACGATCTGCTGCCCGGGCACGCCCGCCGCAGCGGCGAGCTCGGCGAGCAGGTCGACCTCCTCGTCGGCGGCGACGACTCCCCAGATCGGCTGGGTGTGCCGCTGCTTGTCGAGGTGGAGCCCCTTGGTGTTGACCTCGCGGTCGAGGTGGATGGCGAGCTGCGGGATGCGCAGCATCGGCCCCGTGCGCACGAGGTGCACCCCGCCGTCGGCGGTCGCGACGCGGCCCGCGAGCTCGAGCTCTCGGTCGAGCCAGCTGTTGAGCAGCGGCCCGCCGTACACCTCGACCGAGGCCTGCAGCACGCCCTCGCTGACGGTCTGGCCGTTCGGCTTGAGCTTGAACGAGGGCGAGTCGGTGTGCGCGCCGAGGATGCGGTACGGCGCGGTCGGGCCGGCCGCCTCGGGCTGCACCCACGCGATGACGGCACCGTCGCGCACGACGACGCGGCGCCCCGGCCCCGTCGGCCAGGCCGCGGTCTCGTCGAGGCGCTCGAACCCGGCTTCCTCGAGACGGCGGGCGACCTCGGCGGCGGCGTGGTACGACGAGGGCGAGGCCTGCACGAAGCTCGCGAAGTCGGCGATGTAGTCGTCGAGGTCGGGCAGGGAGCGGGATGCGGCGGCGGAGTCGGTCGGCATGCCTCCATCCAACACTGCGAGCGGCGCACGGGCGAACCGGAGGGTTCGGCGAGCGCCCACGGTGACCGTCGGGTCGCTCAGGCGAACCGCACGACGGCCTGCAGGCGCGAACGCACCTCCATGACCTCGGTGCCGCCGAGCTGCGCCGACCCCGGCAGTCCCTCGCGCACGGCGCTCGCGAGCCGCGAACGCCGGACGAGGGCGACGACGGCACCGCGCACGGTGCCGCCGAGCTCGAGGGGCTCCGCCGCGTGCTCGTCGGGAACCACGATCATGAGCGCGGTCGGCTTCGCCTTCGCGGCGCGCCCGATCGACTTCGCACGTGCCGCGAGGGCCTTGAACGGGCGTTCGCCCGCGAGGGCCTCGCCGACGAGCTCGCCGCGCTTGAGTGCGACGGGCCCGCCCCAGTCCTCCGACTGGATCGCGAAGAGCCCGGTGGGGCCGAGCACGAGGTGGTCGAGCTTCGGCGGGAGACCGTGGCCCGCGGCATCCGTCGCGATGTCGTGCCAGATCGTGTACGCGATGCCGAGCGTCGAGAGCGACCGCGCGCTCGCCTCCTCGGCGAGCGCGTCGGCGAGGAGGTGCCGGATGCCGCGCGGCGCGCCGCGCACGAGCGCCGGGTCGTACGGATCGGGCAGGGAGGCGCCGCGCCCCACCCATTCGCGGATGGACTCGAGGTAGCGCTCGCGCGACAGGCCGCCCGGGTGCCCGTACGACCTCGCGAGCGGGCGGGAGTCGCGTCGCGGACGCGGTGCCGCGGGCGCCCAGGCCTCGCGGCTCGGTGCGGTGCCGGCCGTGCCGCGGCCCCGGTCGAACGCGGCGCGAGCGGCCGGGGTGCCCACGAGCGCCCACGCCGACTGCACCGCGTGGAACTTCGCCGGATCACCGCCCGTGTCGGGGTGCGCCTCGCGCAGGGCACGACGGTAGGCGGCGCGCAGGGTCGCCTCGTCGACGTCGGCTGCGACGCCGAGCAGTTCGTACGGCGACGCTGACAGGGGACTCTCGGGCATGGGCTCGCTTTCGTTGCGAGCACGAGAATACCGCGCGAGGAGGGCCGGTTCCCCGGAATGGGAGAACCGGCCCTCGCTTCGGGGATCAGGCGACGGGAACCGTCGCCGCCGACGTCTTGGCGATCGTCTGGTACCCGCTCAGTGCACCGGTCACCTTCACGGTGATCGCCTTGCCCTTCTGGGTCGTGGTGGGCACGAACGTCGACTTCGTCGCGCCGGTGATCGCGGCGCCCGCGGCGTACCACTGGTAGGTGAAGACGGTGCCCGTCGTCCACGTGCCGGGCTTCGCGGTCAGCGTCGAGCCGACCTTCACCGTGCCCGAGATGGTCGGCGTCGCCACGGTCGCGACCTTGGCCGTCGCCGCCGAGCGCCCGATTCTCACACAACCGGAGGATCGTCTCCGATCCCCGCCGACGCGCGGCGTCACTCCGCCGGCAGCAGCAGCAGCCCGTCGTCGATGAGCTCGCGCACCTCGGGCAGCAGCTCGGCGGCGAGCGCCGCCTCGTCGACCTCGAGCAGCTGCGCGAGCGCCGCGACGATCGCGCCGACGGACAGCTCGCCGTCGCAGGCGCCGACGAGTGCGGCGAGTGCCGTGCCGGGCGCGATCGTGCGCGCGAACCCGCCGCCCTGCCGCAGCAGCATGGCCGTGGGATCGGCGGCGCCGGGCCAGTGGTGGCGCTCCTCGGTGACGTCGCCGGCGACCGTCAGGTGCACGGCGGCGAGCGCCGCATCGTCGAGCGCAGACTCGAGATCGTGCGCGTCGAGGCACTGCGCGAGGTATCCGCCGAGGCCCGCGGGGTTCGACCCGATCGCACCGTGCCGACGCTCGACGCGAGCGAGCCGGGCGGTCGAGGATGCCGCGGCCGAGGCATCTCCGTCGAGCGGGCGTCGCACGAGCACGTAGCCGAATCCGACCTCGGTGACGCCCCGCGCGGCGAAGTCGTCGAGCCACGCGCCGTACAGGCGGTCGAACGCGGGCGTGCCCGACCGGGTGCCGCCGTCGCGGATCCAGGTCTCGGCGTACTCGGTGACGGGCTGCACCTCGCGCTCGACGATCCAGTGCTCGAGCGCACCCGCCCACGAGGCGGCGCGCTCGAGGCCGTCCACGCCGTCGCGGTACTCCCAGTTCGCGAGCAGCTGCGCGACGCCGCCGGGCTCGAGGTGCTCGGCGCATCCGCGCACGACCGCCTCGACGAGCGCGTCGCCGACCATGCCGCCGTCGCGGTACTCGTACTCGGGCACGCCCTCGGTGCGGGGCGTGATGACGAACGGCGGGTTCGAGATGATGCGGTCGAACCGCTCCCCCGCGACCGGCTCGAACAGGCTGCCGAGGCGCAGCTCGACGCCGTCGATGCCGTTGAGCTCGAGGTTCATGCGGGCGAGCGCGAGCGCCCGCTCCGAGATGTCGGTCGCGACGACGGCGCCTGCGAACCGCGAGGCGTGCATGGCCTGGATGCCGCAGCCGGTGCCGAGGTCGAGCACGCGACGCGCCGGCGTCGGGAGCATGAGCCCCGAGAGCGTCGTCGAGGCGCCGCCGACGCCGAGCACGTGGTCCTCCCGGAGCGCATGCCCGAGAGCGAGCTCGCCGAGGTCGGAGATGATCCACCAGTGCGCGCTGCCGTGCGCATCGGTGAAGGCGTAGGGGCGCAGGTCGAGCGCGGCGGCGACTGTGCCGTCGGCGGCGCGAGAGATCAGCCCGAGGGCGACCGCATCGTCGAGCCCGAGTCCGGGTAGCGCCTCGGCGACCTCGGCAGCCGGAACCGGGAGGCCGAGTACGAACAGCTCGGCGAGTGCGGCGAGCGGCGCCGACGCACCGTGCTCGCGCCGGCGGGCATCGAGCACGCGGCGCGCGGGCACACGTTCGCCGCGGTGCAACGCGGCCGACGCCGTCTCGCCCCACAGCTCGTCGAGCGCATCGACCGTGAAACGAGCCGCGCGGAGGTCGGCGGCGAGGCGGTCGAGGGGCGTGTGCGTGCGATCGATGTCCACCCCGACATTCAAGCAGCGACCCGGCTCCGACGGGTCGCCGGTCGAGCTCGTCGGTCAGGTCGGTCGGGTCGGTCGGTCAGGTCGGTCAGTCAGGTCGGTCGGGTGAGTCGGTCGGGTAGCGCCCGACGGTGGAGGGCGCGTATCGAGACCACGTTCGGGAGGGTCTCCCGCTCCCGGGTCCGGGGTCGGCAAAAGTTCTCCACAATCCTCGAACATCTCTTCGAATCTCGGGTGGTTCCGGGTAGACTCGGAACATGTCCGAACCCGCCGGAATACCCGCCCTGACCGGGGTTTCAGCCGCCATCAACGGGCTTACTGAGGTGTGGGCCGGTGCCCGGCTCGCGGGCACGCCGGGCTCGGTCGACGCGGCCGCCGACGTGCGCCTGATGAGCGATGACGGGCTGGTCCGGGCGACCGAAGCCCTCGGCGAACTCGTGCGGCAGGTGCAGGCGTTGCAGGCGCCCGTCGCGGCCGAACTCGCCGCCCGCTCCAAGCCCGGCACCGACGAGGTCGCCCGCAAGCACGGGTTCGCCTCCGCGGAACGATTGATCGCGTCCGCGACCGGCGGCCGCTACCAAGACGCGGTGAAACTCGTCGCCGTGGGGCAGGCGACCGCACCCCGCGCTTCGTTCACCGGTGAAGTCCTGCCACCCAGGCACCCGCACCTCGCCGACGCACTCGCCTCGGGCACGATCTGCGTCGACGCGGCCGACGTGATCCGCCGGTTCTGCGACCGCGTCGCACCCCGCGCCGACCGGGCCGAACTCTCCGACGCCGAACAGTTCCTCGTCGAACGCGCCCCGACCGTCGGGGCCGACGGGTTGCACCGGCTCGTGAAACTCCTCGAAGCCCGCCTCGACCCCGACGGTGTGAAACCCCGCGAAGACGAGTTGCGGGCCGCCCGCGAGCTCCGCATCTGGGAAGACGAGCACGGCATGCTCCGATTCACCGGCGCCGCCGACCCCGCCAACGGCGCCCCCATCAAACTCGCGATCGAGACCCTCGTCGCCGCCGAACTCCACCAAGCCCGCGACGCGAAACGACCCGCGCCCGCAACCACCGGCAGCCCCGATGACGTGTTCGCCGAGCAGCGCACGATCGCGCAGATGAACCTCGACGCCCTCGCCGACCTCGCACGCCACTCCCTCACCGCCGCCGACGGCCCCGCACCCCTCCGGCAGGCGACGGTCGTCGCCCGCATCGACACCACCGCACTGCAGACCGGGCGCGGGCACGGCACCATCGACGGCATCGACCAACCCGTCTCGGCCGCCACGATCCAAGAACTCGCGATGTCCGCCGGCATCGCACCCCTCTACCTCGGCGACGGGCACGAGAACCTCCAACTCGGCCGATCCCGCCGCCTGTTCACCCAAGCCCAGAAACTCGTCCTCACCGACCGCGACGGCGGCTGCGCCTGGCCCGGCTGCACCAGACCCCCGTCCCACACCCAAGCGCACCACCTCCGATGGTGGACACGACACAACGGCCGCACCGACCTCGACAACGGCATCATGCTCTGTTCGCATCACCACCACCGCATCCACGACGACGGATGGACCATCATCATCGACCACGGGCACACCTGGTTCATCCCACCCGCACACCTCGACCCCACCCGCCGACCACGCCCCGGCAACCGACGACTCCCCTCCATCACGCCACCACCACCCGACGTGAGCAGGCTCCTCGCCGCGGCCGCAGCCTGAATCCGAGGGGTTCCCGGGCGCGGCAGCGGTGCCTGCACCCTGCACCGACGTGCCGGGGCCACGACCGCATGATCGTGCGCGGCGCGCATGACGAGGCCCCGCGGCCATGACGAATGCGCCGCGCTCATGACGAGGCCCCCGCGGTCGTGACGAGTGCGCCGCGCTCACGACGCGTGCGCGGCGCTCACGACGCGTGCGCCGCGCTCACGAGTACGCCGCGCTCACGACGAGCGTGAGCGTTGACGGCGCGCGGAGGTCACGCCGCGATCGTCACCCGACCGCCAGGTCGACCGAGGCGTCGCTCGCCGCGACGCCCAGCACGAGGTCGAGCACGACCGGCAGCGGACCGAAGCCGTCCCCGATCGTGAGATGCCCGCCCCCGGGAACGATCAGTCGCTCGAGCCCGTGCGCCTCGGCGAACGAGGTGGTGCCTGCGGGACTGCAGGGGTCGGCGTCGCTCTGCACGACGATCGGCGGCTCGGTGCTCGCTGCCGCGAGCGACGCCGCCAGGCGCGAGCGCGCGACCTCCGACCCAGCCTCGTGCGAGGGCCCGGCCTCGTCACGTCGAGCGGCGTCGGCGGTGACGAAGGCGGCGATCTCGGGAGTCCGCTCGAGGAATCCGTCGGACGGCGGGGCCACGAGCACGACGCGAGCGGCGGCGGGCTCGGTGCGGCCCGCGCGCGCCCGCTCGACGGCGTACGCGAGCCACAGCGAGCAGCCGAGACTGTGCGTCACGACCGTGAGCTCCGAGGGCGTCGTGCCGGCGAGCTCGGCCTCGAGGGCGGCGAGCCAGTCCGCACGCACGGGGTGGTCGGCATCGGGCAGCTGCGGATATCGCACCGCATGACCGCGTGCGGTCAACCCGTCGGCCAGCCAGCGCTGCCAGTGCCCATCGGGCCGATGGTTCTGCCAGCCGTGCAGGATGAGCACCTCGCCCACGTACGCTCCCTCGTTCGCGCGGCGCCCGTCGGCCGCGGGCACCATTCAAGCGCGTCCGGAGCCGATGCGCCCGCTGATCGTCACACACCCGTCATCTGCGCGCCATCTGGCATTGCGCCCCGTAACCCGCCTGTCACACGGTGCGCGTAGCGTGGGCGTACGATCGTGGCAGGCGAGGGAGGGTCGCATATGACGGAGTCACCGGCGCTCGAACGCCTGCGTCAAGACGCGCGCGACGAGCTCGCCGCACTCATCGAGCTGCGCTGCCGCCTCGGCGAAGACCCGTGGATGTTCCTGCCCGACCTGCCCTCGGTCGACGAGCAGGTCGTCGCGACCCTGCGCGAAGAACGACTCCAGTCGGAGACGTGGGGGCCCGCCAGGTCGCGCGCGTACCACCCTGCGGCCCGCCCCGGCGAGGCGGCGCGGTTCGAGTTCGAGCTGCTGCGGGGCATCGCACTGGAGCATCCCGAGTTGAGCGGCGCCGTGTGGGCGCTGCTCGATCGCGTGCCCGCCCCCTGGTGAGGCCCCGCGCCAGCGGGCGACGAACCGCCGTCAGGCGGGTTCGGCCGACGCCGCCTCGCGACGGCGTTGCACGCGCAGCCAGGTGAAGAACCCGAGCAGCGTGAACGCCCCGTAGAACAGGTAGAGCAGCGCCGACGCGTAGTAGCCGGCCGACACGAGCAGGGGCACGCCGACGATGTCGACGGCGACCCAGATGAGCCAGAACTCCGTCCAGCCCTTCGCCATGCCCCACGTCGCGAGCAGCGACCCCATGAAGATCCACGCGTCGGCCCACACCGGCTCGAACGAGCCGAGCGCGCGGAAGATCGGCGTGAGCACGAGCGTGCCGCCGACGAGCAGCACGACGAGCAGCACGCGCTCGCGACCCGTCGCCCAGCGCGGGTCGACGGCGTTCGCCGACTCGTGGCGGTGCCGCGACCACTGGATCCAGCCGTAGATCGACACGACGATGAACATGAGCTGGCGCGCCGCCTGGCCGAGCAGGTTGACCGGGTTCGGGGTGTGGAACACCGCGCCCATGAACACGGTGAAGAGCAGCGCGTTGCCGATGATGCCGACTGGCCACGCCCACACCTTGCGCCGCATGCCGCCGAGCGCCGACGCCAGGCCGAACAGGTTGCCGACGATCTCGCGCCAGAGGATCACCTGGCCGCCGATGACGAGCTGCGCGTCGAAGAGCCACTCGATCGGGCCGGGCTCCGCTGCGGGCATCATGCCGAGGTCCGTGCCCGGCTGCGGATCCGGCGCACGAGCGCGGCGAGCGCGCGCCAGCCGATGAGGAACAGCGCGAGGGTCAGCGTCGCGACGATCATGAACGCCGGCTGCGCCGTGTCGCCCGCGACGACCCGGAGTGCGAGCCCCCCGGCGACGGTCACGGCCCACACGATCAGACCGGTCGGCCACACGGCGGTCGGCCTGCGCCACGCGCGCGCGATCGCCCAGCCCGCGAGCGCGGCGACGACGAAGGGCCACGCCGTCGCGGCGATGCCGGCGACGTCGAGCGCCTCGGCGTGGCTGCGGCGCCCGATCAGCACGAACACCACGACGAGTACGAGGTCGAGCGCGAGGCTCGCGAGGGCGACCGACGTGCTCGATCTGCCGGTGCTCGCCGGTTCGGCGACGGTTCCGCTCATCCCTCCATCGTACGGAGCGCGGCGGCATCGACGACCGGCATCGCGCACACGAACTCGCGGCAGCGGTACGCGGCGGCCGCACCGTCGCGCAGCCCGCGGCCGGCGAACAGCTCGAATCCGGCCTCCGCGAAGCGGCCGGCCTCCTCGGCCGTCACGACGACGGCGACGGATGCCTCGTGCGTGCGGCTCTCGGCGACGAGTGCCGCACCGCGCTCGTCGTCGGGCATGGCCCGCCCGGCACGGTCGGGCACGACCGTCACGAGCTGCACGACGGGGGCGGCGAGTTCGGCCATGAGCCCGAGTGCGCCGCCGAACGCGATCGGACGTTCGACGGCGACGCCGGCGACGCGCGTCATCGCAGCCTCCGCGGCCGCGCGGTAGCGATCTCCCGCCCCGATCAGCCACAGTCGCCACGCCGCCTCGGCGCACGCGGTGGCGCCCGACGGCGTCGCTCCCTCGGCGGGATCGTCGGGCAGTGCGAGCCCCCTGGCGGCGAGCACGGGGTCGGGCCCGCCCGGTACTGCGAACGGAGCGCCGCCGGCCGACCCGGCACGGGCGGCGACCTCGGCGGCGTCGAGCACCGCGTCGACCAGCTCGCGCGCGACCTCGGCGTACCGCACCTCTCCGCTCGCGAGCGCGAGCTCGACGAGACCCGCGGCGAGCATGCCGTGGTCCTCGAGTGCGGCCGAGGCCGCCGAGATCCGGCCGTCGCGCGAGGCCCGCACGAGGCGCTCGCGGTTCGCGACGTGGTGCCCGATCACGAAGTCGGCGGCGTCTCGCGCGTCCGCCAGCGCGCGCTCGCCGTCGCCTCCGCCGAGGGTCTGCGACGCTCGCGCGAGCGCGCCGATCGCGAGCCCGTTCCACCCGGTGAGCACCTTCTCGTCGAGTGCGGGCGGCTCGAGCGAGCGCCGCTCATCGGCATCGGCGAGCGCGTACCCGCCCTCGGTGCGCACGCCGTCGACGACGCTCTCGGAGTCCTGCGCCGCGGCGAACCCGCCGGTTCGCAGCCGCATCGTCGCGCCGAGGAACGAGGCCGTGCCGCGGGCGACGTCGAGCAGCGCCGCGTCGTCGCGCGCGAGGTCGGCGGCCACCGCGAGCAGGAGGGCGTTGTCGGTGAGCATGCGCTCGTAGTGGGGTTCGCTCCAGTCCGCACGCGTGGCGTACCGGAAGAAGCCGCCGTCGAGCGGGTCCCGCAGCGGCGACGCCGCCATCGCCCGCACCGTTCGGCGGGCCAGTTCGCGCCCGTCGGCGCCGCTGCGACCGAGGAAGCCGAGCACGGGGGCGACCGGGAACTTCGGGGCGCCGCCGAAGCCGCCGTGCACGCGATCCTCCTGCGCCGCGAGCGCTCCCACCGCGGCATCCAGCTCGACGGTCGTGGGCAGGCCGCCCGCGGTCTGCACCGTCGCCGCCGCGGCGAGCGCCCCGGCGACCGCCTCCGCGGTGTCGGTCAGCTGCTCGCGCCGCTCTCGCCACGCCTCGTCGACCGCCGCGAGCACCTGCCGGAACGACGGCATGCCCCGCTGCGGCACGGGCGGGAAGTAGGTGCCTGCGTAGAACGCCCGCCCGTCGGGGGTCGCGAAGACCGTGAGCGGCCAGCCGAGCTCGCGCGTGAACGCCGAGGCCGCCGCCAGGTAGCTCGAGTCGACGTCGGGGTGCTCCTCGCGGTCGACCTTGATCGAGACGAACCGCTCGTTGAGCACGCGCGCCGTCTCGGGGTCGCTGAAGCTCTCGCGCGCCATGACATGGCACCAGTGGCAGGTCGCGTAACCGATCGAGATCATGACCGGGATGTCGCGGACGCGGGCCTCGTCGAAGGCGTCGCCGCCCCACGGGAACCAGTCGACGGGGTTCCCGGCGTGGGCCCGCAGGTAGGGGCTGACGGCGTCTGCGAGACGACGGCCCATGCGCCCAGCCTAGCCCCGCTCAGTTCACCTCGTCGGGGTGGGCGCTCACCCGGCCCTCTCGCTCCAGCGCCGTGATGGCCTGCATCTCGGCCTCGTCGAGCTCGAAGTCGAAGACGTCGAAGTTCTCGGCCATCCGCGCCCGGTGCGTCGACTTCGGGAAGACGACGTGCCCGCGCTGGAGGTGCCAGCGGATGACGACCTGGGCGGGGGTCCTGCCGTGGACCGCCGCCGGCCCGGCGATCTCGGGCAGCTCGAAGAGCGGGTACTTGCCCTGGCCGAGCGGTCCCCACGCCTCGATCGCGATGCCGTGCTCCTCGGCGAAGGCGGCGGTCGCCGGCTGCTGGTGCGCCGGGTGCAGTTCGATCTGGTCGACGGCCGGCACGACGTCGGTCTCGTCGAGCAGCCGTTCGAGGTGCGGCACGAGGAAGTTCGAGACGCCGATCGAGCGCACCCGGCCGCTCGCGCGGATCTTCTCGAACTCGCGCCACGTGTCGACGTACCGATCACGGGCGGGGCTCGGCCAGTGGATGAGGTAGAGGTCGACGTAGTCGAGGCCGAGCCGGTCGATGCTCGCCTCGAAGGCGTCGTGCACCGACTGCGTGCCCTGGTCGTCGTTCCAGAGCTTCGTCGTGACGAACAGCTCCTCGCGCGGGAGGCCCGACGCCGCGATCGCACGCCCGACCCCCGACTCGTTGCCGTAGATGCGAGCCGTGTCGAGGTGCCGGTACCCGACCTCGAGTGCATCCGTCACGATGCGTTCGGTCTCCTTCGGGTCGACCTTGAAGACGCCGAAGCCGAGCTGCGGGATGGAGTGGCCGTCGTTGAGCTGGATGCGGGGAACCGTCATGCGGCCATCACATCACGAAAGCACGGGCATCCGCTCCCCCGCGCGCACCGGCACCCGCCAGCGGTTGCCCGCCGAGGGCAGCGGGCAGACGTACTGGTCGCTGAACGCGCACGGCGGCAGGTAGGCGCGGTTGAAGTCGATCGTGACGGTGCCGTCGCCCTCGGGCTCGCCGACCACGAGGAACCGGAATCGATAGGCCTCGTCGCCGCTCGTCGCGTCGGCGAACACGGCGCCGAGCCCGCCCTCGTCACGGGTCAGCGTGAGCTCGACGGGCGTGCCGTCGACCTCGAACCGGGCGATGCCGCCCGCCGCCTCCGTCGAGGCGTGGCCGTCGATGCTCGTGACGTCGATCGCGCCGTCGGCGGCCTCGAACCGGGCGCGGACCACCCATTCCGGGGCGAACGGGTACGCGTCGATGCCCGTGAGCGACGTGCGGGTCGGCGCCTCGGGATCGAGCACGCGCAGCGCGAGCGCCCCGTCGCGCTCGAACGCGCGCAGCAGCTTCGCGCCGACCTCGAGCTCGTCGCCGGGTGCGAGGCGCACCGGCCCCGCGGCATCCTCGAGCCCGACGCCGACCACCGCGCCGTCGTCGACCGACCAGCTGCCGGGCGCGCCCTCGACCGCCTCGGGCTCGGCACCGAGCCAGTGGGTGTGCCGCAGGGCGGCGAGCCCGTGCGGTGCCGTCGCCCTCGCCGCTCGGGCCGCACGCCAGGCGAGCCAGTCGCTCTCGGTGGGTTCGCTCGTCATGCTCCAACGCTACCGAGCGGCGCACCCGCTGCGGCTCGTCATACGATGGAGGGCTATGTCATCGCCCGCCGCCCCGATCCCCGTGATCACCTATCCCGCCGAGCTGCCGGTCTCCGCGCAGCGCGACGAGATCGCGCGCGCGCTCGAGGCGCACCAGGTCGTGATCGTCGCCGGCGCGACGGGCTCGGGCAAGACGACGCAGCTGCCGAAGATCTGCCTCGAGCTCGGTCGCACGTCGATCGCGCACACGCAGCCGCGGCGCATCGCCGCGCGCACGATCGCCGAGCGCATCTCGGAGGAGCTCGGGGTCGAGCTCGGCGGGCTCGTCGGCTACCAGGTGCGTTTCACCGACCGCGTGAGCGATTCGACGCGCATCAAGGTGATGACCGACGGCATCCTGCTCAATGAGATCCACCGCGACCGCGAGCTGCGCCGCTACGACACGATCATCATCGACGAGGCGCACGAGCGCAGCCTCAACATCGACTTCCTGCTCGGCTACCTCAAGCGCCTGCTGCCGCGCCGCCCCGACCTCAAGGTCATCGTCACGAGCGCGACGATCGACCCTGAGAGCTTCGCCGAGCACTTCGCGTCAGCGCCCACCGACGACGGGCTGGGCGAGCCCGCCCCCGTCATCGAGGTGTCGGGGCGAGCCTATCCCGTCGAGGTGCGCTACCGGCCGCTCGTCGCCGAGGCCGTTGCGGGCGACGACGAGGACGACGAGGGCGCCGCCGCCGAAGACAAGGACGTGCAGCGCGGCATCATCGAGGCTCTCGACGAGCTCGACCGCGAGTCCCGCGGCGACGTGCTCGTCTTCCTCTCGGGCGAGGGCGAGATCCGCGACGCCGAGCAGGCGGTGCGCGCCCGCTACGCGGGCGGCCGCGGCGGCGAGACCGAGGTGCTGCCGCTCTACGGCCGGCTCTCCTCCGCCGACCAGCACCGGGTGTTCGAGCCGTCGAAGGTCGCGGGCGTGCGGCGACGCGTCGTGCTCGCGACGAACGTCGCCGAGACGAGCCTCACCGTGCCGGGCATCCGGTACGTCGTCGACGCCGGCACGGCGCGCATCAGTCGCTACTCGGTGCGATCGAAGGTGCAGCGGCTGCCGATCGAGCCGATCTCGCAGGCCTCGGCGAACCAGCGCTCGGGCCGGTCGGGCCGCACGAGCGACGGCATCGCGATCCGGCTGTACTCCGAAGACGACTTCGAGCGGCGGCCCGAGTTCACCGATCCCGAGATCCTGCGCACGAACCTCGCGGCCGTCATCCTGCAGATGGCCTCGCTCGGGCTCGGCCAGATCGAGGAGTTCCCGTTCCTCACCCCGCCCGACGCGCGCGGCATCCGCGACGGCCTCGAGCTGCTGCGCGAGCTCGGCGCGCTCGACGACGGCGCCGAGGGCGACGGGCCGCAGCTCACCCCCATCGGTCGCCAGCTCTCCCGGCTGCCGATCGAGCCGAGGTTCGCCCGCATGGTGCTCGAGTCGAAGACGCAGGGCGTCTCGCGCGAGGTGCTCGCGATCGTCGCGGGCCTCACCATCCAGGACCCGCGCGAACGGCCGCTCGAGCGGCGGGAAGAGGCGAACGGGTTCCACGCCCGGTTCGTCGACCCGACGAGCGACTTCCTCACGATCCTCAACCTCTGGAACCACCTCGAGAAGCAGCAGCGCGAGCTCTCGGGCAGCGCGTTCCGCCGCATGTGCAAGTCGGAGTTCCTCAACTACCTGCGCGTGCGCGAGTGGCAGGACCTGTACCGCCAGCTCGTGCGCCTCGCGAAGCCGCTCGGCCTGCACGTCGCCGAACGGGCGGGCGAGCCCAACGGCGACGGCATCCACCGGGCACTGCTCGCGGGCCTGCTCTCGCAGATCGGCCTCCGCGACGACGCGAAGACGTCGACGGGGCGCGGGGGCGCCGGTGCCGCACGCGATGCCGACCGCAGAGGGCGCCGACGCGACGCCGAGTTCGTCGGTGCCCGCAACACGCGCTTCGTGATCTTCCCGGGCTCGGCGCTCGCGAAGAAGCCGCCGCTGGCGCTCATGAGCGCCGAGCTCGTCGAGACGAGCCGGCTCTTCGCCCGCACCAATGCGGCGATCGACCCGGCCTGGGCCGAGCAGCTCGCCGGCCCCCTCGCCAAGCGCAGCTATTCGGAGCCTCGCTGGGAGCGCAAGCAGGGCTCGGCCGTCGCCGACGAGAAGGTGCTGCTCTTCGGCGTGCCGATCGTCGCGAAGCGACGCATCCAGCTCGCCCGGGTCGACGCCGAGCTCGCCCGCGAGCTGTTCATCCGGCACGCGCTCGTCGACGAGGACTGGGATACCTCGCGCCTCGACCGCCGGCTCTTCGCGTTCATGCGGCAGAACCGCGCGCTCCGCCGAGAGCTCGGCGAGGTCGAGGAGCGCACCCGTCGGCGCGACCTGCTCGCCGGCGACGAGGCGGTCGTCGCGTTCTACGAGGCGCGCGTGCCGCACGACGTCGCCGACGTGCGATCGTTCGAGCGGTGGTGGCGCGGCGCGCAGCGCACGAGCCCCGACCTGCTCAGGATGCGGCGCGAGGACCTGCTCGGCGACGAGGCCGCCGACGGCCGCGACGACGGATTCCCCGATCGGTGGAGGCAGGGCGACCAGACGCTCTCGCTCTCGTACCGCTTCGAGCCCGGCGCCGACGACGACGGCGTGAGCGTGGTCGTGCCGCTCGTGCTGCTGCCGAGGATCGAGGCGACCGGGTTCGACTGGCAGGTGCCCGGCCTCCGCGACGAGCTCATCACGGCGCTGCTGCGCTCGCTGCCGAAGGTGCTGCGCCGGCAGGTCGTGCCGGCCGCCGAGTGGGCGGCGAAGATCGCCGCCGAGCTTCCGAGCGGGCCCGAGTCGGGCGAGGCGCGCGAACCGTTCACGGCCGAGGTCGGCCGTGCCATCCGCAGGCTGACCTTCACGCCGGTCGACCCGGGCGACTTCGACCTCGACCGCGTGCCGCCGCACCTGCGGGTCACCTTCCGGGCGGTCGACGAGCGCGGCCGCGTACTCGGCACGTCGAAGGACCTCGGCGAGCTCCAGTCGCGCCTCGCCGACCGCACCCGCGACGCCGTCGCCCGTGCCGTGAGCGGTGCGGGCGCCGACCGGCGCGCACGGCGCGACGCACGCACCCCCGACGCCGGCACCGCCCGACCGCGGGGGCCGGTCGCGGCGACCCCGCCGCCCGAGCTCGCCGAGCGCGGCGGCATCACCGCGTGGGAGTGGGAGGCGCTGCCCGAGCACCTCGACACGAACCAGGCCGGCAACGTCATCCGCGCCTACCCGACGCTCGTCGACGAGCGCGACTCTGTCGCGCTGCGACTCGTGGCGACCGCCGAGGAGCGCGATCGAGCCCTCCGCCGCGGAATCCGGCGCCTCATCGTGCTCGCCACCCCGACGCCCGTCGCGTACGTGCAGGAGCACCTGTCGAACGACGAGAAGCTCGCGCTCGCCTCGAGCGCCTACCCGTCGACCCGTGCACTGCTCGACGACTGCCTCGCCGCCTGCGTCGACGCCGAGCTGCGCGCCCGGCACCCCGACGGCATCCTGCGCACGCGGGCCGAGTTCGACGCCGTGCGCGACGCGGTCGCCGCGGCGATCGTCGACCGGCTCTTCGAGACGGTGTCGCTCACCTCGCGCATCCTGAAGACGGCCCGTGAGGCCGACCGCGCCGTCTCGGGCGCCTCGAGCATCCAGCTCATGGCGGCCCTCGCCGACATGCGCGAGCAGCTCGCCGCGCTCGTGCCCAACGGCTTCGTGTCCACGACGGGACTTGAACGGCTGCGGCACCTGCCGCGCTACCTCGAGGCGATCACCGTGCGGGTGCGCAAGCTCGTGGACAATCCGGGACGCGACCGGCAGCTCATGAACGAGTACGACGCCGCCCGCCAGGCCTACGAGCAGGCCGGCGGCACGCTGCCGATCGGCCCCGACGCCGACCCGGTGCTCGTGCGGGTGCGGTGGATGCTCGAGGAGCTGCGCGTCGGGCTCTTCGCGCAAGAGCTGCGCACGGCCGAGACCGTGTCGGTGCAACGCGTGCAGAAGGCGCTCGCCGGCTGAGCCGGCGAGCGCCTCCTGGTCGGCCTTCGGCCTAGAGCACCTTCGAGAGGAAGGTGCGGGTCCGCTGGTGCTGCGGGTTCGACAGCACCTCACGCGGGTCGCCCGACTCGACGACGACGCCCCCGTCCATGAAGACGAGCGTGTCGGCGACCTCGCGGGCGAAGCCCATCTCGTGCGTCACGACGATCATCGTCATGCCGCTCTTCGCGAGCTCCTTCATGACCTCGAGCACCTCGCCCACCAGTTCGGGATCGAGCGCCGACGTCGGCTCGTCGAACAGCATGAGCTTCGGCTCCATCGCGAGCGCCCGGGCGATCGCGACGCGCTGCTGCTGGCCGCCCGAGAGCTGCGCCGGGTAGTAGTCGCTCCGCTCGGCGAGGCCGACTCGGGCGAGCAGCTCGAGCGCGCGCGACTTGAGCTGCGCCTTCGACTGCCCCTTCTTCAGCAGCGTCGGCGCGAGCATCACGTTCTCGACGGCCGTCATGTGCGGGAAGAGGTTGAACCGCTGGAACACCATGCCGATGTCGCGGCGCTGCTTCGCGGCGTCCTTCGGGTGCAGCTCGTAGATCTTGTCGCCGTGCTGGCGATAGCCCACGAGCTCGCCGTCGACCGACAGCCGGCCGGCGCTCACCGTCTCGAGGTGGTTGATGCAGCGCAGGAAGGTCGACTTGCCCGAGCCCGACGGACCGACGAGGCAGAGCACCTCGCCGCGCTTCACCTCGAGCGAGATCGAACGCAGCACGAGGTTCGAGCCGTACGACTTCGACACCGCCTCGGCCTTCACCATGGGGGTCTGCGTCGTCGTGGACGACTGGACGGCGCTCATGCTCCTCCTCCGGCGTGGTGGTCGGACGGCGGAACCGCGCCCCCGTCGGCGTCGAGGTCGACGGCCGAGACCGCCTTCGTCTCGACCGTCGGCTTCTGCGGCGCGGGCCGCTGGTCGATGCCCTTGGCGTAGTGCTTCTCGAGGTAGTACTGGCCCACCATGAGGATCGAGGTGATCGCGAGGTACCAGATCGACGCGACGATGAGCATCGGCACCGGCTGGTACGTCTTGGCCGCGATGTCCTGGGTACGGGTGAACAGCTCGAGCGTGAACGGCACCGCGATGACGAGCGAGGTGGTCTTCAGCATCGAGATGACCTCGTTGCCGGTCGGCGGGATGATCACGCGCATGGCCTGCGGCAGGATGACGCGGCTCATGGTGTGCCACCAGCCGAGGCCGAGCGCCGTGGCCGCCTCCTCCTGGCCGCGGTCGACCGCGAGGAGGCCGGCGCGCACGATCTCCGCCATGTAGGCGGCCTCGTTCAGCGCGAGGCCGATGATCGCGAGGGCGAAGTAGCTGAGCAGGTCGCTCGTGACGATCGAGATCCACGGCTCGTTGCCCGGGATGCCGATGTCGATCGACTTGTAGATGACGCCGATGAGGCCCCAGAACACGAGCTGCACGTACACCGGGGTGCCGCGGAACAGCCAGAGGTACACCCACGCCACCGACTTCACGACGGGGTTGGGCGAGAGGCGCATGACGGCGAGCACGATTCCCAGGATGATGGCGATGACCATCGAGTACACCGTCAGTTGGAGGGTGTACCCGGCGGCTTCGACGACTCGCGTGTCGAACAGGTACTTGCCGACCTCGTTCCAGTTGTAGACCGGCCGGTTGACGGCCGCATCGACCACGAAGAGGACGACGAGCACGATGAGCACGACGGCGAGCACCATGCGCCACGGGTGGCGCAGCTTGATGGCCTTGATCGCCTCGGGCGGCGTGTCGCTTCCGGTGCCGGCCGGCGGGGCTTCGGACCCCGCCGGCCGGGACTGCATGTCGGACATGACTGCGGTGACTTACCGGATCAGTTGGTGGCGCCGTTGATGGTCGCCTCGTCGACCGCGCCCGACTCGATGCCGGCGGCCTTGAGGATCTCGAGGTAGGTGCCGTCGTCGATGAGCGACTGCACCGCGGCCTGCACGGCCTTCGTCATGTCGCTGTCCTTCTGCGTGGCGAAGCCGTAGGGCGCGGCGTCGAACATCTCGCCGACGGTCTCGAGCTGGCCGTCGAGGTTGGCGACCGCGTCGCCCGTCACGGGCAGGTCGGCCGAGAAGGCGTCGGCCTTGCCGTTGACGACCGCGTTCGTGACCTCGGGCTGGCCCTCGAACGGCAGGATCTCGATGGGCTCCTCGCCCGCGTCGACGCACGCCTGGCTGCGGGCGGGCAGCTCGTCGGTGTGCTGGATGGTGCCGGACTGCACGGCGACGGTCTTGCCGCACGCGGTGTCGGGGGTGATGTCGCTGCCGGCGGGGGCGGCCCACAGGCTGCCCGCGTTGAGGAAGTCGACGAAGTCGACCGACGCCTGGCGCTCGACCGTGTCGGTGAACGACGACGAGCCCATGTCGAGCGCACCCTCCTGGATGCGCGGGATGATGCTGTCGAAGCTCAGGATCTCCCACTCGGGCTCGAGGCCGAGCTTGGCCGAGACGGCCTCGGCGAGCGTGACGCCCCAGCCGACCGGCTCGCCGGCGTCGTTCTTGTACTCGTTGGGCGGGTACTCCGCGTCGGTGCCGATGCGCAGCACGCCCGAGTCCTTGACCTCGGCGGGCAGCAGGGCGACCGCGGCGTCGTCGGCCTCGACCGAGGTCTTGGGCGCGGTGCTCTCGGCGCCGCCCTCGCTCTCGGAGTTGTTGACGCAGCCGGTGAAGAGCAGGGCCGCGGCGGAGGCGATGGCGGCCGGCAGGAGGAGTCGGCGGATGTTCATGTTGGTACCTCTGTCGTCACGCGATGATGGGGACAAACGACCGAGCGCAAAGTGAGGCTCCGTCGCCGTAGACCGAGCCTAATCCACGGCACGCACGACGCAAGCATTCCGGCAGATCACGATTCGGCCGCGATTCGAAACCACCGCTTCGTCGCCTCGAGACGCAAGATTCCGTCTTTTCGGCACCGGATGCCGCACCGCAACGCCGCCCGGAACGCCGGTGGCACCGCTCGATAGGCTTGGCGCACCGTGGGAACCTACTCCGAACTGCTGAAGTCGCGAGGCGTCGCGCGCATCATCGCCGCCCAGCTGACCGCGCGCTTCCCGGCGGGCATGCTGTCGCTCGCCTTCCTCCTGCACGTCGAGCAGCAGACCGGGTCGTACGGCGCCGCGGGCCTCGTGCTCGCCGCGACCTCGATCGGCCAGGCCGTCGCCGGCCCGTTCACGAGCCGCCTCATGGGGCGCTTCGGCATGCGCCCGGTGCTCGTCGTGACCCTCGTGATCTGCGTGACGGCGATCGTCGCGATCGGCGTGCTGCCGCTCACCGTGCCGCTGTACATGGTCGTCGGCCTCATCGCGGGCCTCGCGACGCCGCCCATCCAGCCGGCCGTGCGCACCATCTACCCGAAGATGGTGAACTCGCGCCAGATCACCCCGCTCTACTCGCTCGACGCGTCGGCGCAGGAGATCATCTGGGTCGTCGGCCCCGTCGTCACGACGTTCGTCTCCACGCAGATCGGCACGGTCTGGGGCATCCTGCTCGCCGCCGTCCTCATGGTCGTCGGCGGCGCGTGGTTCATCTCCTCCCCCGAGCTCGGCCGCGTCCGCATCCCGCGGTCGAAGCGGCGCTTCGGCACGGTCCTCGCGCGGCCGGCGGTGCTGCTCGCGACGATCGTGGGGTTCCTCCTCATCGGGGCGTGCGCCGCGATCGAGGCGGGCGTCGTCGCCGTCTTCGGCCACGACGGCAGCGAGGCCGGCATCGTGCTCGCGATCTTCTCCATCGGCTCGCTCGCGGGCGGCCTGTTCCTCGGCCACGTGCCCATCGGACCGTGGTCGACGGCCCGCCGCATGCTCATCGTCTTCGCGGGCACGGCCCTCGCCGCCTTCGTCATGGACTTCTGGTGGCTCTCGATCACGCTGTTCATCGCTGGCATCGGCATCGCCCCGGCACTCGCCGTGCTGTTCTCGATCGTCTCGGCGAGCGTCAAGTTCTCCGACACCGCCGAGGCCTACGGCTGGGTCGGCACGGGCCAGCTCATCGGCGCCGCGCTCGGCTCGGCGCTCGCGGGCTTCCTCATCGACGGCTTCGGCGCGCAGGGCGCGTTCTGGGCGGCCGGGGCGATCGCGCTCCTCGGCGTCGCGGCCGCGGTGATCGGCCGTCCGTGGCATCCCGACCTCCGCGGCCGCGACGCGAGCCCCATCCCCGACACCGAACCGGTGCCGCTCCAACCCAGTTGACGAAAGGCGGCAGGATGCCCCGACCGCTCCCCCTCGCACCGTCGGTGCCGCTCGCCGACGGACGGTCGATCCCGCAGCTCGGCTACGGCCTCTACAAGGTGCCGGCCGACGACGCGGCCCGCCTCGCCGGCACGGCGATCGCGACGGGCTACCGGCACCTCGACACGGCGGCGTTCTACGAGAACGAGCGCGGCGTGGGCGAGGCGGTGCGCGCGGCCGACGTCGCACGCGACGAGCTCTTCGTGACGAGCAAGGTCTGGAAGGACGACAACGGCTACGACGAGGCGCTCCGCGCGTTCGACGCCTCGATGCGGCGGCTCGCGCTCGACCGGCTCGACCTGTACCTCATCCATTGGCCGGTGCCGTCCACCGATCGCTACGTGGAGACCTGGCGGGCCCTCGTCCGGCTCCGCGACGAGGGTCGCGTGCGTTCGATCGGCGTCTCGAACTTCCACGCGCACCACCTCGAGCGCATCATCGGCGAGACCGGGGTCGTGCCCGTCGTCAACCAGGTCGAGCTGCATCCCCGGCTGCCGCAGGCCGCGCTCCGCGAGTTCCACGCCGCACGGGGCATCCGCACGGAGGCCTGGTCGCCGCTCGCCCGCGGCCGGCTCCTCGACGACCCCGTGCTCGCGCGGCTCGCGGCCGAGCACGGGCGCAGCCCCGCGCAGGTCGTACTGCGCTGGCACGTGCAGCTCGGCAACGTGGTGATCCCGAAGGCGTCGTCGCCCGAGCGAATCCGCGAGAACCTCGACGTCTTCGACTTCGAGCTCGGCGCCGCCGACCTCGCCGCGATCGACGCGCTCGCGACCGGCGAGCGCACCGGCCGCGATCCCGACGACGACTGAATCGCCCGAGGCGGAGGAGGCAGCTCCATCACGACCTGGTCACGGGTCGATCACGGTCGGGTCACAGCGCAATCCGATCGTGACCGCTCTCCCAGCCGACGCTCAGACATCGCTGCATCGACCGGCCCTAGCCTGACCGCATGAGACGACTCGCACCCGCGGCGGCGTCCGCCGCGATCATCGCCATCCTGCTCGCCGGCTGCTCCATGGACGCGGGCGGTTCGAGCTCGCCCGGCGTCGCCGAACCGGGGATGCGGGGACCCGCGGAAGGCGGCACCTCGGGCGCCGACGACGGTGCGGCGGACGAGTCCGTCGCCGCCCCCGACGTCCAGGACGAGAGCATGATCACGACCGCCTGGATCTCGATCACCGTCGAGGACCCGATCGACGCCGCGGAGGAGGCGGCCGGGATCGCCGAGCGAGCGGGCGGCCGCATCGACAGTCGCACCGAGCACCCCGGCACGGACTCGTCGTCGGCGAGCGCGCAGCTCGTGCTCCGCGTGCCGGCCGACGAACTCGACGACGTGGTCGACGAACTCCGCGAGCTGGGGCACGTCGACTCGGTCCAGACGGAGTCCTCGAACGTCACGCAGCAGCGCAAGGACCTCGACGCGCGGATCGGGGCGCTCTCGACCTCGGTGAAGCGACTCGAGCAGCTGCTCGCGAAGGCCGAGAACATCGACGACCTCATCGCCATCGAGTCGGAGCTGACCACCCGGCAGGCCGAGCTCGACAGCCTCACCCAGCAGCGCGACCTGCTCGTCGACCAGGTCGACTACTCGACCCTCACACTCGACCTCACGACGCCGGCGGACGCACCGTCGCCGGCCCCCGACGACTTCTGGAGCGGCGTCGTCGCCGGCTGGACGGCGCTCGTCGGCTTCGCCTCGTCGCTCGCCGTCGTGTTCGGCGTCCTGCTGCCGTGGTTCGCGCTGCTCGTCGTCATCGCCGGCGTCGTGACGCTCATCGTCGTGCTCGCCGCCCGCGGGCGGCGCCGCTCGACGCCGACGGGCGAGGCGATGCCCGAGGCGACGGCTCCCGCGACGACGCCCCCGGCGACGACGACTCCCGCGTCGCCCGACGACGAGGCATCCGAACCGGTTCGCACCCCCGCCGGGCCGGCCCCGCGGGCGTAGTCTGGCGACGTGAGCGCGACGACCGAGACCACGACGCAGAGCCCGACCCCCGAAGCCCTCCTCGACGACGACCTCCTCGAGCGCTTCCGCGCCCGCGCCGCCGAGTACGACCGCGACAACGCGTTCTTCGACGACGACCTCGACGAGCTGCGCGCGGCCGGCTACCTGACCGCCCTCGTGCCGGCCGAGTACGGCGGGCTCGGCTGGAGCCTCGTCGACGCCGTGCACGCCCAGATGCGGCTCGCGGGCGCCGCGCCGGCGACCGCCCTCGCCGTCAACATGCACCTCGTCTGGACGGGCGTCGCGAAGGTGCTGCGCGACCGCGGCGACGACTCGCTCGACTTCGTGCTGCGCGAGGCCGGCGCCGGCGAGGTGTTCGGGTTCGGCATCTCCGAGGCGGGCAACGACCTCATGCTCTTCGGCTCGCGCACGACGGCCGAGCCGCAGGCCGACGGCGGCTACCGGTACGCCGGGCGCAAGATCTTCACGTCGCTCTCGCCCGCGTGGACCCGGCTCGGCACGATGGGGCTCGACACCGACTCCCCCGACGCGCCGAAGCTCGTGTACGGCTTCATCGACCGCGAAGACCCCGACGTGCGCATCCTCGACGACTGGAACACGATGGGCATGCGGGCGAGCCAGAGCCGCACGACCGTGCTCGACGGCGCCTACGCCGCCCCCGACCGCATCGTGCGCCGGCTCGACCCGGGCCCCAACGCCGACCCGCTCATCTTCGGCATCTTCGCGAACTTCGAGCTCCTGCTCGCGGCCGTCTACACGGGAATCGGCCGGCGCGCCCTCGACCTCGCGGTCGCCGCGGCGGGCCGGCGCACGTCGATGAAGAACGACGGCCGCCCCCTGGCGCACGACCCCGACATCCGCTGGCGCGTCGCCGACGCGGCGATCGCCTACGACGCCATCCCACCGCAGCTCGAGTCGGTCGCGCGCGACCTCGACGACCTCGTCGACCACGGTGCGGGATGGTTCGCGAAGCTCGTGGGCGTGAAGGTGCGCGCGACCGAGACCGCGAAGCACGTCGTCGACCAGGCCGTGCGCGTCTCGGGCGGGTCGACCTACTTCGCCGGCTCCGAGCTCGGTCGGCTCTACCGCGACGTGCTCGCCGGCATCTTCCATCCCTCCGACGACGAGTCGGCGCACTCGACGGTCGCGAACGCGTGGCTCGGCCCGGTGCCCGACTGATCCGGCGCCACCCCGTTCCCCGCACTCGGAGGCACGGCCCCGCACCGGCCCGATGGATAGACTGGCGGAGGCGGCGAACGTCGCCCCCCGCACTCTGGAGGTCGTTGTGAACGTCGTCGCCACCGTCATCGCCCTGGGACTCTTCGTCTTCGGCATGTGGATCATGGGCGTCGCGCCCGAACTGGCCGAGTTCCAGGCGCTCGTCTTCTTCTCGGGCATCCTCGCGGTCGCCGCCGCGCTCGCGATCCCGTTCCACATCCTCGGCCGCGCCGACGACTGACGCCGCCTCGATGACGCTGCCCGCCCACGACACGATCGTCACCTACCCCGCCGGCGAGCTCGAGCAGCGCGCGACCGTGCTGCACACGGCGCCCGCCGGTGACGGCCTCATCGCCGTGCTGACCGACGCGACGCCGTTCCACCCCGTCGACGCGGCCTGGCCCGACCAGCCCGCCGACGCGGGCTCGCTGCGGCCGGCGGCTGCGCCCGCCGGCACCGGCGAGCTGCCGATCCGCGACGCGGTCGTCGCCGCGACCGACGGCGCCGAGTTGCACCTCGGCGGCGACATCCCGGTGCGCAAGGGCACCGACGGCTGGGCCTTCGTCGTCGCGCACCTCGTCGACGGCGATGCGGCGATCGCCGAGGGCGACGAGGTCGTCATCACGGCGGATGCCTCGGCCCGACGCGCGCTCTCGCTGGGCCACACGGCCTGCCACGCGGCATCCCTCGCCCTCAACCGCGCGGTCGCGTCGCGCTGGTCGAAGCCGGCCCGCACCGATGCGCTCGGCAGCCCCGACTTCGACGGCATCGCGATCGCATCGAGCCGCATCGAGCCGTTCGGCTCGGTCGACCGCTACCGGCTCAACAAGTCGCTGCGCCGCGCGGGCTTCGACGCGACCGATCTCGCCGACGGGCTCGACGAGCTCGCCGCGACCGTCGGGGCGACCGTCGGCGAGTGGATCGCCGCCGGCTCGGCCGTGCGCATCGAGCGCGAGGGCGACCGGCTCACCGACCGGCGCAGCTGGGTCGCGGAGCTGCCCGACGGCACCGCCCGCATCGCCTGCGGCGGCACCCACGTCGACTCGCTCGGCGAGCTCGGCGGGGTGCGCGTCGCATTCGAGCTCGTCGACGACGGCGGCACGCCCGTGCTCGAGATGCGCACCGGGGTCGACTCGGCCCGCTGACCCGACGGCGCCCCGGCCGCGACCGGCCGAGGCATCCTCGAACGGGGTTACGATTACGGGCGTGGGTATTCGCATCGAGAAGGTCGACCTGCCCGGCATCGGCGTACGTCACGACCTCGTGACCGAAGCGGGGCGGCGCATCAGCGTGGTCTCGCACCGTGACGGCGAGCGCGACCTCGGCGTGTTCGACATCGACGACCCCGACGCGTGCCGCGACTCGGTCGCGCTCAACGACGACGAGGCCGCCGCCCTGGCCGACGTGCTGAGCGCCTCGGTCATGCTGAGCCGCCTGACGAGCCTCTCCGACGAGACCGCGGGCCTCTACACCGAGCAGATCGCGCTGCCGACCGACTCGCCGTACCTCAACCGCACCCTGGGCGACACCAAGGCCCGTACGCGCACGCACGCCTCGATCGTCGCGATCGTGCGCGACCGCCAGGTCATCGCCTCCCCCACGCCGTCCGAGCCCCTGCGCGCCGGCGACGTGATCGTCGCCGTCGGCACCCGCGAAGGGCTCGACGGCGTCTCGCGACTGCTCGCCAACGGACCCGACTGACGCCGGGCCCCGCATGCACGAGACGACGCTCCTCCTCATCGAAGTCGGCGCGCTGCTTCTCGGAATGAGTCTGCTGGGCCGGCTCGCGCTGCTCATCGGCCTCTCGCCGATCCCGTTCTACCTGGTGCTCGGCCTCGCCTTCGGCTCGGGCGGCATCATCCCGTTCGACGCGAGCATCGAGTTCCTGCAGACCGGCTCCGAGATCGGCGTCATCCTGCTCCTGGCCCTCCTCGGTCTCGAGTACACGGCGACCGAGCTCTTCGACAGCCTGAAGTCGGCGCGCATGCCCGGCGTCGTCGACGGGCTGCTGAACGCGCTGCCCGGTGCCGCGCTCGCGCTCATCCTCGGCTGGGGCCCGGTCGCGGCGGTCGCCCTCGCGGGGGTCACCTGGGTGTCGTCGTCGGGCGTCATCGCGAAACTGCTGCGCGACCTCGGCCGCCTGTCGAACCGCGAGACGCCCGCGATCCTCGGCGTGCTCGTCATCGAAGACCTCGCGATGGCGTTCTACCTGCCCGTGCTCTCGGCCATCGTGATCGGCGTGAGCCTCGTGCAGGGGGCCGTTGCGGTCGCGATCGCGGTCGCGGTCGTCGTCGTGATCCTCTACATCGCGCTGCGGCACGGCCACCTCGTCTCGAGGCTCTTCCCCGCCGACCACGCCGAGCCGCTGCTGCTCGGCGTGCTCGGCCTCACGATGCTCGTCGCTGGCCTCGCCCAGGAGGTCTCGGTGTCGGCCGCGGTCGGCGCGTTCCTCGTGGGCATCGCGCTCTCGGGCCGGGTGGCGGCGAACGCGAGCCAGGTGCTCACACCACTGCGAGACCTGTTCGCCGCGACGTTCTTCGTGTTCTTCGGGCTCACGACGGATTCGTCGCAGCTCCTCACGATGATCGTGCCCGCACTGCTGCTCACGGTCATCACGATCGCGACGAAGCTCGTGACCGGCGCCTACGCCGCGGCTCGCGCCGGGGTGGGCACGCTCGGACGCTGGCGCGCCGGCTTCTCGCTCGCCCCCCGCGGCGAGTTCTCGATCGTGATCGCCGGCCTGGCGGTGACGGCCGGCGTCGAGCCGGCGCTCGCCTCGCTCGCGACCGACTACGTGCTCATCACGATCATCGCCGGCACGTTCCTCGCCCGGGTGCCCGACGCCATGTGGTTCCGCCAGGCGGTGCGCCGGCGGCAGCAGCGGGCGCGCCAGGCCGCCTGACCCGGCGCCCCGCCCCCGGATCAGTCGGCGAGGTCGGCCGCGGCCGCGTCGGCGCGATCGGCCCGACCGAGCGCCGCCGCCGCATCGAGCTCGGCGTCGGCCGCGTCGGCCGCGGCGAGCAGTTCGCGCACGCGGGGCACGACCTCGGTCGCGTAGCGCTCGATGCTGCCCATCATCGCCTCGTGCGGCAGGGTGCCGTTCGAGTACTTGAGGTCGAAGCGCACCGCGCCGATCGAGCGCATCGCGGCGGCGATCTTCTGCGCGACCGTCTCGGGCGAGCCGGCGTAGAGCGCGCCGTGCGACGACGCCTCGGCCTCGAAGTGCTCGCGCGTCGCGGGACCCCAGCCGCGTTCGCGGCCGATGCGGTCGATGATCACCTGGTAGTGCGGCCAGAGCGTGTCGAGCGCCTCCTGGTCGGAGTCCGCGATGAAGCCCGGCGAGTGGATCGCGACCGGCTGGGCGGGCTTGCCGAACTGGGCGAGCGCCTTGCGGTAGAGATCGGCGAGCGGCGCGAACCGCGCGGGGCTGCCGCCGATGATGGCGAGCACGAGCGGCAGGCCGTAGTGCGCTGCGCGCACGACCGACTCGGGGCTGCCGCCGACGCCGACCCAGGTCTTCAGGTGCCCGTGCTCGACGGGCGGGTAGACGAGCTGGTCGGTGAGCGGCGGGCGGAGCCGCCCCTCCCACGTGACGGGCTCCTGCTCGAGCAGCGCGGCGAACAGCTCGAGCTTCTCCTCGAAGAGCTCCTGGTACTGCCCGAGGTCGAAGCCGAAGAGCGGGAAGGACTCGATGAACGAACCGCGCCCGAGGATGACCTCGGCGCGCCCGCCCGAGAGGCCGTCGAGCGTCGCGAAGCGCTGGAAGACGCGCACGGGGTCGTCGGAGCTCAGCACGGTGACCGCGGAGCCGAGGTGGATGCGCTCGGTGCGGCCGGCGATCGCGCCGAGCACGACCTCGGGCGCCGAGACCGCGAACTCGTGCCGGTGGTGCTCGCCGATGCCGAAGAAGTCGAGCCCGAGCCGGTCGGCGAGCACCGCCTCCTCGACGACGTTGCGCAGCACCTGCGCGTGCGGCAGCGTCGCGCCGTCGGCGGCGGCCGTGACGTCGCCAAAGGTGTCGAGTCCGAATTCGTAATGCTCGGTCATGCCGGCCTCTCTCGTCGTCGCCGGGCTCCGTGCACCCGGCGGAAATCTTCGCATGCATACGCATGCATTCAGTCGAACCAGCCCCACGCCGAGACTATTCCTGCGTGCGCCCGGGGCTCCAGCGGGAATTGCGCCGGCCGGGCCGGCGTTGTGTTCCATGTCGATGCATGGAACGAGCAATGCATCGAGCGGAATGGGAGCATGGAGACTGTGACGGATCGCCCGGTGATCGGCATCTACGGAGCGGGCAAGGTGGGCACGGCCCTCGCTCGCCTGCTCGTCGACGCCGGCTACGAGGTGCTCATCGCGGGGTCGCCCCGGCAGACCGCACTCGAGCTGCTCGTCGGCGTCGTCGCGCCCGGCGCGCACGTCGTCGCCTCCGACGCACTCCCGGCCCGTGCCGACGTCATCATCGTCGCGGTGCCCTTCGGCAAGGCCGGCACCGTGCCGTGGGCCGCCTTCGACGGCCGCATCGTCGTCGACGCGATGAACTACTGGCCGCCCGTCGACGGCAACCTCGCCGACGTCGACGCCGACCCGCGTACGACGAGCGAGCAGAACGCCGCGCGCAACCCGCGCGCCCGCGTCGTGAAGTCGCTCAACCACCTCGGCTATCACGAGATGGAGGACGACAGCCTGCCCGCAGGCGACCCGCTGCGGCGCGCGCTCGCCGTCGTCGGCGACGACCCGGGCGCTCGTGCCGAGGTCGCCGCCCTCATCGACGCGATCGGGTTCGACCCGGTCGACGGCGGGGCGCTCGAGCACGGGGTCGCGCTCGAGCCGGGGCATCCCGCCTTCGGTCGCGAGCTCAGCGCCGCCGAGCTGGCCGCGCTCATGACCCCGGCCGCCCACCTCGCGGCCTGACGCCCGCGGCCGCGCCCGCTAGCCTGAAGCGACGATGCGAAGGGGCGAGGGCATGACGGATGCCGCGGGCTTGATCTCCGCACTCGAGGCGATGGCGAACGAGACCGAGCGGGTCAAGTACCGCCGCTACTTCCCCGACGACGCGACGGCGCCGTTCATCGGCGTGCGCATGGGCGCCGTCTTCGACCTCGCGAAGACCGCGCTCGACCTGCCGACCGGCGAGCTCGAGCGGCTGCTCGCCGAGCCGACCCACGAGGTGCGCGCGCTCGCGTGCAGCATCATGGGCAGGTCGGCCGCGCGGCGTGCGACCGACGAGGCGCGACGAACCGAGCTGTACGACCTCTACCTGTCGCGGCACGACCGCATCGACCAGTGGGACCTCGTCGACCTCGCCGCGCGCGACGTGGTCGGCGGTCACCTCGTGGCGCACGATCGAGCGCCCCTCGGCCGCCTCGCGGCATCCGCCTTCTGGCCCGAACGCCGCACGGCGCTCGTCGCGACGTTCGCGTTCCTGAAGCGGGGCGAGACCGACGACGCGTTCGCGATCGCCGAGCGCCTCGCCGCCGACGAGGCGCCGTTCGTGCAGAAGGCCGTCGGCTGGGTGCTGCGCTCGGCGGGCGACCTCGCGCCCGAGCGCCATCTCGCGTTCGTCGAGGCGCACGCCGCGACGATGCCGCGAGTCGCGCTGCGCGCCGCGATCGAGCATCTCCCGAACGACGAACGGACGCGCGTCCTCGCGATCCGCTGACGGGCTCAGCCCTCGCCCGGTTCCGCCGGCGGCTCGCCGAGCGGCCGCCGCTCGCGCCGACGCGCCCCGAGGTCGGCGACGCCGATCGCGAACGCGATCGCCACGAACACCGCGACCGCGAGCATGCCGAGGCCGTACGCGTCGTGGTACACGGCGAGGTCGGGCTGCCCGTCGGACTCGCGGAAGATCGTCGAGTAGAAGAGCGAGAGCGTCACGGCGGTGCCGATCGCGGTGCCGATGCGCTGGCCGAGCTGGCCGACCGAGCCGGCGAGGCCGCCCTGCTTGACCGGGACGTCCATGAGCGTGAGCGTCTGGTTGGGCGACACGACGAGCCCGCCGCCCGCGCCCCCGATCACCATGGCCCCCGCCATCGCCCACGGCGTCACGGCGGGCGGGGTCGCGAGCGCCGCGAGCACGAGCAGGCCGATGCCCGCGAGCAGCAGCACGAGGCCCCACACGACGAGCGGCCGCCCGAGCCGGTTCACGAGGTTGCCGCCGATCCACGACGTGAGCGCGCTCAGCAGGGCGAAGCCGATGCCCACCATGCCCGCGAACACGGCCTCGAGCCCGAGCCCGTGCTGCAGGTACAGGGTCGTCAGCAGGAACATCGACGGCATCGCCGCGAAGTAGACGCTCGCGAGCGAGATGCCGTTGCGGAACGAGCTCACGCCGAAGAGGCCGAGCGGCACGAGCGGGTGGCGGCCGGATGCCGCGTAGCGGCGCTCCCACGCGATGAAGGCGGTGAGCGCGAGCACGAAGACGACGAGCACCCACCAGCGCGCCGGGTCGTCGTCGGGCGATCCGGTCGTGAGCAGGAACGGCCACATGAGCGCGACGACCGTCACGGCGAAGAGCACCAGGCCGACCGGGTCGAGCGACAACGGCTTGTCGGACGGATGCCGCGTGACGGGCAGCAGCCAGATCGCGAGCGCGATCGCGATGAGCGCCAACGGCACGTTGATCCAGAAGATGCCGCGCCAGCCGTCGGTCGGGCCGCCGATCGCGATCATGAGGCCGCCGAGCGTCGGTCCGAACGCCGTCGCGAGCCCGATCGTCGCGCCGAACAGGCCGAACGCCTTGCCGCGCTCCGCCCCGTGGAACAGCTCCTGGATGATGCCGAGCACCTGCGGCATCTGGATGCCGGCCGCGACGCCCTGCACGAGCCGGGCGACGAGCAGCACGGTCGCGTTCGGCGCGAGCGCCGCGACGAGGCTCGTGAGCGTGAAGAGGCTGAGGCCGACGACGAACAGGGTCTTGCGCGAACGCTGGTCGCCGATGCGGCCCGCCGGCACGAGCGTGAGGCCGAAGGTCAGCACGTAGCCCGCCACGATGAGCTGCAGCTCGGTCGAGGTCGCCCCGAAGGCGTCCTCGATCGAAGGCAGGCCGACGTTGACCTTCGACAGGTCGAGGATCGTGAGCGCGGCGACCGCGACGCAGACCCAGTACGCGCGCCAGCGGTGCTCGTCCGAGAGCGGGATGGAGCGGGTCACCGGCGGCTGAGACATCCGTTCCAGCCTATGCCCGGTGCTCGCCGCGCCGCGGAACCGCGCCCGACGGGTGGAATGCCGAAGGCCCCCGCCGAAGCGGGGGCCTTCTCTCGGTGGACCCAGGGGGATTCGAACCCCCGACCTTCTCATTGCGAACGAGACGCGCTACCAACTGCGCCATGGGCCCGAGCCGTGAACGAGCCTACCATCCCTCGAGGGGTGCTCTTGACCACTCGCCCGATCAGCCGGCGGCACGCCGACGTCGCAGCACGGCGTCGAGGTCGTCCATGCCGGGGCGCGCGTCGTCGACGATGCCCATGCGCGCGTACGGGTTCGCCGTCGCCGCGGGGCTCGCGCCCGCCTCGGCCACGCGGGCGGCACGATCAGGCGCGGATGCCGCGGGCGTGAGCTTCGGCACGGGCGGGGCGATCCGCGCGGCGCGCCTGGCGAGCAGCGCCTCGCTCTCGGCGCGCTTGAGTTCGGCGGCGGCCTCGATGGAGGCCATGGCGGTTGCGGCGATCGTGCCCCGCGACAGGTGGAGCGGCTTCGGCAGCGGCCGGGGGGTCCAGCCCTCCACCTCGGCTTCGGCCTCGGCGAACTCGATCGGCTCGAAGGCCACCGGTGCCGCCGGCGCGACCGGCGCGGACGCGGCGACGGGCTTCGGCCGCGCCTTCGCGAGGCGTGCCAGCCCGAACACGGCGCCCAGGAAGGCGACGCCGCCCGCCGCGGGAATGAGGAGCGACGCGCCGAACGCCGCGGCGATGAGACCCGCGACGATCGTGATGAGTGCGATGAACGCGACGAGCGTGCACGCGGCACGACGGCGTCGAACAGCCCGGCGCGCCCGTCGGGCGGCGTCGTACGATGCCGCCTCCGACGTGCTCGGGGTCGCTCCTGCCGACGCCGGCGCGATGACCGCGACGGGTTCGGTGACGACCGCGTGAGCGGCGACGGCGGCCGCCGCACGTGCACGCGCGGCATCCGCCGCCTCCTCAGCCGCTCGCCGCTCGGCGATGGCGGTCTGCTCGGCGGCCTCGGCCGCGAACCGGGCCGTCTCCTCCTGCTCGTGCAGGATGCGCTGCTGCGTCGCGACTTCACGAGCGGTGGCCTCGACGACCACCGGCTCGGGGGTCTCGGCGGTCTCGGCGAGGATGCGGAGGGTCTGCTGCAGGCGCACGGCGTTGCGCTCGGTGGCGAGGTACTGCCTGCGGCGCAGCCAGTTCGGCAGCAGGTACGCGACCCACAACGCGGCCGCCACCGCGATCAGGATCCCCCCGCCGATCACATCCATGCGATAACGCTAGGACACGCGCGACCGCACGCTCGAATCGGCGCGGGCGTGTTCAGCGATCTGTCAGGCGGAGGGGCTCGGCCGAGGCCGCGAGGTCCTCAGCGGTGATGCGCGCGGCGTCGGCCGGCACCCGGCCGTCGCGCCAGCGACGGAGCACGCCGCGGGGCACCTCCTCCGTCACGAGCGCGAACGCGAAGTGGTCGCACCACGCGCCGTCGATGTGGATGAACCGGCGGCGCAGCCCCTCGTAGCGGAACCCGAGCTTCTCCACGACGCGCAGCGAGGGCCCGTTCTCGGGACGGATGCAGATCTCCATGCGGTGCAGGCGCAGCACGCCGAAGCAGTAGTCGGTCGCGAGCGCCACCGCGGTCGGCGTGATGCCGCGGCCCGCGACGTGCTCGGAGACCCAGTACCCGATCGTCGCCGACGACAGCGAGCCGTAGCTGATCGACGAGACGTTGAGCTGACCGACGAGCTCGCCGTCGACCTCGATCACGAAGGGCAGCCCGTGCCCGCCGCGCGCGTGGGCGAGCAGGTTGCGGATCGACGCGCGGGCGTCGATGAACGACCCGCCGCCGGGGTAGGTCGCCTCCCACTGCTTGAGCCATCCGCGGTTCGCGAGCAGCACGCGTTCGAGCGCCTTCGCGTCGCGCACCCGGATGGGCCGGAGCACGACCTCGCCGTCGCGCAGGGTGGGCAGGGACGGGGCGGCCATCGTCAGGCGGTGGGTTCTTGGAGGGTGCTGGTGTAGTCGATGAGCCAGTGCTTGAGGTCTCGGCCGAGGTCGTCGCGGTCGACGGCGAGCTGGATCACGGCCTTGA
>NZ_JBYRES010000006.1:0-77434 GCF_058349945.1 Agromyces cucurbitae
TCCTTCGGCATCGCCTTCGTCGCCGGAAGGAACCGCGTACCCAGACCAGCAGCCGGAATGACCGCCTTCGTGATGCGCCCGTTCGCGGGCGCGGTCGTGCTCTCCGTCATCGTCGTGTCCTCTCTCGTCGCATCCGCAATCAGGTCGCCGCCGCGCCCGCTCAGGCGGGCCGGAACCCGGTCGTCTCGGGCGGCGGCGCGTGCCGGATCATGAGGTGCCGGGTCACCGAGTAGTCGAGCAGCGGCTCGATCGACATGTCCTTGCCGAAGCCCGATCCCTTGACGCCGCCGTGCGGCGCCTCGGACGCGATCGGCAGGTGGTCGTTGACCCACGTCACGCCGACATCGAGCGACTGGCTCACCCGGAGGGCGCGACCGACGTCGGTCGTCCACACCGACGAGGCGAGCCCGTACGCGCTGTCGTTCGCGAGCGCGATGCCCTCGGCCTCGCCGTCGAACGGCAGCACCACGAGCACGGGGCCGAAGACCTCGCCCTGCACGATCTCCGACGACTGCGCGGCCCCGACGAGCAGGGTCGGCGCGAAGTACGAGCCGACCCCGTCGATCGAGTGTCCGCCGACGAGCGCCTCGGCCCCCTCGGCGACGGCGCGCGAGACGAAGCCCTCGACGCGTGCACGATGAGCGCGAGACACGAGCGGCCCGATGTGCGTCTCGGGGCTCATCGGGTCACCCGCAACGACGCCCGCGACCGCCTGCCGCAGCGCCGCGACGCCGTCGTCGTAAACCGAACGTTCGAGGTACACACGGGTCGCGGCCGTGCAGTCCTGCCCGGAGTTGTAGGTCGCGCCCATCGTGACGGCCTGGGCCATCGCGCCGAGGTCGGCGTCGGCGAACACGATGACGGGCGCCTTGCCGCCGAGCTCGAGGTGCACGCGCTTCACGCCCTCGACCGCCCCGCGCATGACGGCCTTGCCCGTCTGCGTCGAACCGGTGACGCTCACCATGTCGACCTCGCGGTGCGTGACGAGCGCCTGCCCGACCTCGGCGTCGCCCGTGACGACGTTGAACAGCCCGGCCGGCAGGCCCGCCTCCACGGCGAGCTCCGCGAAGCGCAGCGTCGTGCGCGGGGTCGCAGGCGCGGGCTTCACGATCACCGCGTTGCCGGCGGCGAGCGCGGGCCCGGTCTTCCAGATCGCCATGATGAGCGGGAAGTTCCACGGCGTGATGCCCGCGACGACGCCGACGGGGCGTCGCGTGAGGATCGACGTGTACCCGTTCGAGAACGATCCCGCCCCGGTGCCGTCGAGCGAGCGCGCCGCGCCGGCGAAGAACCGCAGGTTGTCGATGCCGAACGGCAGCTCTCCGTCGAACGCGGTCGTCCAGGGCTTGCCCGAGTCCTCGACCTCGAGGCGGGCGAGGTTCGACGCGTCGGCCTCGAGCGCGTCGGCGAGCCGCAGCAGCGCGAGTGACCGCTCCCCCGGCGTCTTGGCCGCCCACGCCGGCTGCGCCGCCCGCGCGGCCGCGGCGGCCTCGTCGACGTCGGCGACGCCCGACAACGTGAACGACGCGACCTCCTGCTCGGTCGCCGGGTTCGTGATGACGGCGTCGCCGCCGGTGCCGGCGCGGTAGTCGCCGATGAAGGTTCCGGTGCTCATGTCGAGCTCCTCTCGGGCTGGTGGTCGGGGCCGGATGGCCCGGCGTGGGTTGGTGAGCGGGGCGGATGCCGCGCGGGCGGGTGTGCTCGGAGGCCCGGCGAGCGATCGCTACGAGTTGAACCCGAGGCCGAACCGGTCGAGGGTGCGCAGCCACAGGTTGCGCCGGCCCTCGTGCGCGTCGGCCGCGAGGATCGAGCGCCGCGTGAACTGCACGATCGGGTTGCGCAGCGGCTCGGGCGGGATGGGGAACGGCCGGCGCCGCACGATGTCGTACCGCAGCCGCGACGTGGGCTCGCCCGCGAGCAGGTCGAGGGCGACGTCGGCCGAGAACCGCGACGCACCGACCCCGAGGCCGGTGTGCCCGACCGCGTAGGCGACCCGGCCGCCGCGCGCCGTGCCGTACGCCGCGGTGAATCGGGTGGTCGAGTCGATGGGACCCGCCCACCGGTGCGTGAAACGCACCGCCTCGAGCTGCGGGAACGTCTCGAAGAAGTGCCGCGCGAGCAGCTCGTGCGAGGCGTCGCGCTGCTCGAGGCTCGCGTCGACCCTGCCGCCGAAGTAGTACACGGCGTCCCAGCCGCCGAAGAGGATGCGCCCGTCGACGGTCGGCCGGTAGTAGTGGAACTGGTTGCCCGCGTCGGTGAGCCCCTGCCCCTCGGACCAGCCGATCGCCGCCTGCTGTGCGGCGTCGAGCGGCTCGGTCATGAGCACGTGGTCGTAGAGCGGCATGATGTAGTTGCCGAGCCGCCGGAGCGGGGACGGGTAGGCCGCGGTCGCGATGACCGCGGCCTTCGCGTCGACGTGGCCGAGCACGGTGCGCACGCGCACGCCCGCGCCCTGCCGGTCGATGCCGGTGACGGCGGATGCCTCGAAGATGCGGACCCCGCGGCGTTCGAGCTCGGCGGCCATGCCCCAGGCGAGCCGCGCGGGGTCGATGAGCACCGTGCCGCTGCGGTCGCGAAGGCCGCCGAGGTAGGTCGGCGAGTGCACGTCGGCCTGCACCTCGTCACGACCCTGCAGCTCGAGGTCGACGCCGTGCCGTGCGCCGAGCTCGTGCGCCTCGCGCAGCCCGTCGAGCTGCCACGGCTCGATCGCGATCGTCGTCTTGCCCGCGCGCCGCAACCCGCAGTCGATGCCGGCCGCCTCGATCGTGGCGACGAGCTCGGCGAGGTTGCGCTCGCCCTCGTCGTGCAGGGCACCCACCTGGTCGGGCCAGATCGCGGTGCCGTGGGTGAGCCCGTGCGTGAGCGAGCTCGAGACGAAGCCGCCGTTGCGCCCGGTCGCCCCGTGCGCCACGCGTTCGGCCTCGAGCACGACGACGGATGCCGCGGGGTCGCGCTCGAGGGCCCGCCACGCCGTCCACAGCCCCGTGAACCCGGCACCGACCACGACGAGATCGGCCTCCGCGCCGCCCGTGAGCGGCGGCCGGGGTGCCCACGCTCCGGTGCCCGGTGCCCGGTCGGTCCAGTAGGCGCGCGGGGCCGCGTCGGCGAGCGCCGAGCGGGCCTGCTCGTGCGCCCGCGACTGCGCCCGCGCCCTCGTCGCGGTCACACCCGTTCCCGCGCGCCGACGCGCTCGATGACGTCGGCCGCGGCCGAGACGCCGTCGCGCGAGCGGATCTCGGCGCCCGCCGCCGCGACGCGCTCGCGCAGCACGGTGTCGTCGAGAAGCGACCGCACGGCGCCCGCGAGCTCGTCGGGCGTGAAGCGGTACGGGTCGAGACGCACGCCGTAGCCCCGCTCGTGGACGCGCTGGGCGTTGTCGTACTGGTCCCAGAAGAGCGGGAGCAGCACCATGGGCTTGCCGAAGTGCAGCGCCTCCGTCGTGGTGTTGTTGCCGCCGTGGGTGATGACCAGGTCGACGAGCGGGAGGATCTTCGTCTGCGGCAGGAACTCGGCGCCCCACATGTTGTCGGCGAGCTCGATCTCGTCGTGCAGCGGCCCCTTCGAGACGATGACGTTGATCGGCTGGTCGGCGAGCGCGGCGATGACGCGGCGCATGAGCTCGACGTCGGCCGAGCCGAGCGAGCCGAGGCTGAAGTAGACGAGCGGCCGGCTGCCGTCGGTGAACGAGGCGGGCAGCTCGGCGGGCGCCTGCTCGGTCTCGCGCACCGACGAGTCGAGCCGGTGCCAGGTCTCGTCGAGCGGACGCTCGTCGGTGTAGTCGAGCACCTCGGGGTAGACGTAGAGGTTCTCGTCGCCCCGGTGGATGAACTCGAGCTCGGGCAGCGCGGGCGCGCCCTGTTCCTGCACCCAGGCGTCGAACGCCTGCCAGAGCGCGCGGTGCGTGCGGTCGTACTCGGCTCGGAAGCCGGGCCACGCGGCCCGGTCGTCGTCGGCGAGCCCCGAGAACACGGGCGCGATGCCCTCGCCCGGCACCTCGAGCGGGTTGCACGAGACGATGCGCACGAACGGCACGCCGGCCGTCATGAGCGCGGGGAACGCGAGCACGTTGTCCTCGATGATGACGTCGGGCCGCACCCGTTCGATGATCGCCCGCAGCTGGGGCTCGCAGTACTTCGCGCCGTCGACGAGCGCCTGCCAGATCGGCAGCGTGACGGTCTCGAGCTGCTCGGCAGTGGTCTTGCGGAACTCGGGCGAGACGTCGCGGATGTAGTCCTTCCAGAACTGGCCGGCGTCCTGCTCGACCTCCTCCTCTGGGGCCGGGGCGAGGTCGACGAGGTCCTCCTCGAACCCGAGGGCGGCGAGCTTGCCCTCCCACGAACGCTCGGCGGCGAACACGACGCGGTGGCCGCGCTGCAGCAGCACGTTGCCGATGCCGATGCAGTTGTTCGTCGGGCCGTAGGCGCTCTCGGGCATGAAGAGGAACGTGCGGCGCTCGCCTGCCATGATGACTCCTTCGTCGATTTATTGAATGGTGATGAAAAGAATTCGGCTTGTCAAGGGTTCGACAGAATATGGCCGTGACGACGTATCATTGAGCAGCGATACAGAGAACTCGACGACGAGGGGGCCACGCATGGCGCGACCGAAGCGGCAGGAGGAGCGACGCAGCCAGCTCGTCGCGGCTGCGCAGCGCGCGATCGCCGCGCACGGACCCGACGGGGCACGGCTCAATCGGGTCGCCGAGGAGGCCGGTCTCACGTCGAGCGCCGTGCTCTACTACTACCCCGACGTCGACGAGCTCATGTTCGAGGCGAACCGCGCCGGCATGGAGCGGTTCTACGAGGAGCGCGTGCGCATGCTCGAGCAGCTGCCCGACGACCCCGTGCAACGTCTCATCGCACTCGCGGCGTCGGGCCTGCCGAGCGGGCCGGGCGACACCGAGGTTCGCCTGCTCTGCGAGCTCGGCGGGTCGGCCGGCCGCAATCCCGTCATGGGGTCGCTGCTCACGACCCTGTACGACCGGCAGGTGGGCATGTACCAGGTGGTGCTCGAGCAGGGCGCCGCCCGCGGCATCTTCACGCTCGCACAGCCCTCGCTCGTGATCGCGCGCAACCTCGTCGCACTCGAGGACGCCTACGGGTATCGCATCATCGCGCGGCACCCCACGATCGACCACGACGGCGCACTCGAGCTCATCCTGGCGAGCGCGCGGCTCGCGACGGGTCATGCGCTGACGCCCTCCGCCTCCTGAGCGGCGCCGCCGCCGGCCTCCCCCACTGCCGCGGCGTCGGCCTTCGCCGGCGACCCGGCGTCGAGCGGGGCGGATGCCTCGGCCGCGGCATCCTCGTCGGCCGGCGTCTCGCGCGCGACCGCGGCCGCCCGGCCGAACCGCACGCCGACCACGTCGCCGCGCGAATACGTGCTCGCGCCGTGCACCGACGCGATGACCGGGGCCGTGAGGCCCGGCACCTCGACGGCGAGGGTCGACGCCCCGCCGAGGAAGTAGGTGTCGACGATCACCCCGCGGAGCGGCGCCGTGGCGGCGTCGGCCGACAGCTCGACGTCTTCGGGACGCACCACGGCGGTCGCCGCGGCCCCCTCGGCGAGCGGGTGCCCGCCGACCTCGACGGCGCCCGCGCCGGGCACGTCGACGCGACCGGCGCGGGCCACGCCGTCGAGCAGGTTCGCCGAGCCGATGAACGACGCGACGAAGCGGGTCGCCGGGTTCGCGTAGAGCTCCTGCGGCGTCGCCAGCTGCTCGAGGCGGCCGTCGCGGAGGACCGCGATGCGGTCGGCCATCGACATGGCCTCCTCCTGGTCGTGGGTGACGACCACGAAGGTCAGCCCGACCTCGTGCTGCAGTCGCTTGAGTTCGAGCTGCATCGAGGCCCGCACCTGGCGGTCGAGCGCCGAGAGCGGCTCGTCGAGCAGCAGCAGCTTCGGCCGCTTCACGATGGCGCGCGCGAGCGCGACGCGCTGGCGCTGGCCGCCCGAGAGCTGCCCCGGGCGACGCTTCGCGAGGTGGCCGAGGCCGACGACGTCCATGACCTCGGCGACGCGCTTCGCCGTCTCGGCACGGCCGACGCCCTCCGACTCGAGGCCGTAGGCGACGTTCTTCTCGACCGACATGTGCGGGAACAGCGCGTAGCTCTGGAACATCATGTTCACGGGCCGCCGGTGCGCCGGCATGCGCAGCAGGTCGTCGCCGTCGAGCTCGATGCGACCGGCGGCGGGCATCTCGAACCCGGCGATCGAGCGCAGCAGGGTCGTCTTGCCGCAGCCCGAGGGCCCCAGCAGCGCGAAGAACTCGTTGCCCTCGATGTCGAGCGAGATGTCGTGCAGGGCGACGGTGTCGCCGTAGACGGCGCGGACGCCGTCGACGCGGAGGAGGGGTGCGTTCATGGCTTCGTGGTTCCTGTCAGTCGGGTCAGGCGCTGCGCCGCGATCACCGTGACGATGCTCACGAGCAGCAGGATGCTGGCGAGGGCGTTCACCTCGGGCGTGACCCCGAAGCGCACCATGGAGTAGATGACGATCGGCAGGGTGGGCTGCGTCGGCGCCGTCGTGAAGAATGCGATCACGAACTCGTCGATCGAGAGCGTGAAGGCGAGGAGGGCGCCGGCCACGATGCCGGGCGCGAGCTGCGGCAGCGTCACCCGCATGAACGTGCGCACGGGCCCCGCCCCGAGGTCGCGCGACGCCTCCTCGAGGCTCTGGTCGATGCTGGCCATGCGGGCGAGCACGATCGCCGTGACGAACGCGGTCGCGAACACCGCGTGCGCGAGGATCGCCGAGTGCAGCCCGAGCGTCACCGAGAGCAGCGAGAGGAACGTGAGCAGGCCGATGCCGAGCAGCAGGTCGGGCAGGATCGCGGGCGCGATCGCGAACGCGCGGATGAGCCCGCCCCGCGTGTACTTCTGGATGCCGTAGGCGAGCAGCGTGCCGAGCACCGTCGCGATCGCCGTGGCGCCCGCGGCGACGATGAGCGTGTTCGCGAGCCCCTGCATGATCTGCTCGTCGGCGAACAGCTCGGGGTACCAGCGCAGTGAGAAGCCGCGCCACACGAACAGGTTCTCGGAGTCGTTGAAGCTCATCACGACGACGACGAGGATCGGCAGGTAGAGGAACGCGTACCCGAGCCACAACGGCACGAGGATGCCGCGGGCCTTGCGCACCGGGCGCGGCGCCGACGCCGGATCGGCCTCGCGCATCGCGGTCGTCGGCGGGTTGCGGACGTCAACCACGGCGGCTCCCTTCGGTCAGGCGCCGCGACACGGCCGACTGCACGACGATGACGAGCACGAGCATGATCGTGAGCACGAGCGCGAGGGTCGCGCCGAACGGCCAGTCGCGCGCCTCGAAGAACTGGTCGCGCACGAGGTTGCCGACCATGATCGTCTTGCCGCCGCCGATGAGCTCGGGGATCACGAAGTTCGACATCGCCGGAACGAAGACGAAGATGCAGCCCGTGAGCGCGCCGGGCAGCGAGAGCGGCAGGGTGACGGTGCGGAAGGTGCGCCACGGCGTGGCGCCGAGGTTCGTCGCCGCCTCACGCAACGACGGGTCGAGCTGCTGCAGCGACGCGTAGAGCGGCAGCACCATGAGCGGCAGGTACATGTAGAGGAGGCCGACCACGATCGCCTGCGGGGTGTAGAGCATCGAGATGGGGTCGTCGATGATGCCGAGCCCCTGGAGCCACTGGTTCACCCAGCCGGCGTTGTTGAGCAGCAGGATCCACGCGTAGGTGCGGATGAGGAAGTTGGTCCAGAACGGCAGCACGATCGCGACGAGCGCGACGGTGCGCCACTTCGGCGAGAGGCCCGCGATGGCGTACGCCATCGGGTACCCCAGCAGGAGGGCGAGCGCCGTCACGACGAGCGCGACGACGATCGACTGGCCGATGACGCCGAGGTAGAGCGGCTCGAAGAGCTTCACCCAGTTGTCGAGCGTGAACTCGAACACGACGCCGCCGAAGCGGCCGCGCTTGAAGAAGCTGTAGAAGGCGAGCAGCCCAACGGGGATCGCCATGAAGACGATCAGGAACCCGAGGCCGGGCGCGAGGAACGGAACGGGGGCCAGCCCCCGCCGCGCGCGCGGTGCGCGCGCGCCGGGGGCCTTCCGGTCGAGCGTCGAGGTCACGGCGTCAGTTGGTCGCCAGCACTTCGGCGTTGAGGTCGACGTACTTCGTGGTGTCGTCGCCGAGGTCGACGATGACCTCCTGCTCGAAGAGCTCGTCGACCGACATGCCGAGCGTCGGGTACTGCTCGACGAGGGCCGGGTCGAGCGCCTCCATCGCCTTCTGGTTCGGCACCTTGTAGAGGATGTTCTCGGCCACCCAGGTCTGCACCTCGGGGTCGAGGATGTAGTTGACGAAGGCCATCGCGGCCTCCTTGTTCTTCGAGCTGTCGAGCACGGTCATCGTGTCGACCCAGAGGTCGGCGCCCTCCTCGGGCATGACGAACTCGATCGTCGGGTCCTCGGCGATGCCGTAGTTGCACCAGCCGTCCCAGGCCTCGACCATGGCGGCCTCGCCCGAGACGAGCTTCGAGTAGAACGTCGTGTCGTCGTAGGCGAGGAGCGTCGGCTTCGTCTTCAGCAGCTGCGCCTTCGCCTCCTCGAGCTCGGCGTCGTCGGTCGTGTTGACCGAGTGCCCCTCGAGCTTGAGGGCGGGCATCGCGAGCCAGCGGTCGGTCGAGAGCATCGTGGTCTTGCCCTCGAGCTCGGGCTTCGGGTTGAGCAGGTCGCCCCACGAGGTCGGGTCGAACCCGGTGAGGTCGGGTCGGTAGCAGAGCCCCGTCGTGCCCCAGGCGTAGGGCTCGGAGTAGACGTTGCCCGGGTCGTAGTCGAGGTCGAGCGCCTCGGGGTAGAGGTTCTCCTCGTTCGGGATGAGCGCCTTGTCGAGCTTCGCGAGCAGCCCCTGCTCGCCGAGCGCCTGCGCGTACTGGCCCGACATGAAGGCGACGTCGATGCCGGAGTCGGCGCTCGCGGTGAGCTTCGCGACGATGTCCTCGTTCGTCGTGTGGTTGACGATCGTCGTCTTGACGCCGGTCGCCTGCTCGAACTGCTCGGCGAGGTCTTCGGGGTAGTAGTCGGACCAGATCGAGACGGTCAGCGACTGCGCGCTGAGATCGGCGTCGGGGTCGAGGGTCTCGCCGGCGGCGTCGCCGCCGCCCGACGCGCATGACGAGAGGGCGAGCGCGAGCGCGACCGTGCCGGCCGAGGCGGCGACGAGACGTCGGGTCGAACGCATGGTGAACCTCCTGCAACAGTGGACAAGGTTGAGCGATTGTTGCACCGGTCATCAAGAAATGGCAATGCCCCCGAGAAAGTACTAGAGCGGGCTTCACCGAATAGTTACAATCCGAATTCAATGAACTCGATCATCAGCGACGATGCGGCGATCAGCGGCGAGCACCCGATCGTGGGTGGGCGCGTGCTCGCCGTCGACGACGACGGCGCGGTGCTCGTCGACGGCCGCCGCGCGGCCGCGGGCGACGGCCTCGCACGGACGCTCGCCCGCGCGGTCGCGGGCCCGTCGGTCGGGCCGGATGCCTCGGAGCGGGCGATCACGGTCGACCAGACGAACGTGTCGGTCATCGTCGACGAGCGGCTCATCGTGAAGATCGTCGGCCGGTGGGCGGCGTCCGATCGCTCGGCGGCACTGCTCGAGCGCCTCGCCGCCGCCGACGTCGCGGGCGTCGAACGCTTCATGGGGAGCATCGGATGGCGGCATCCCGTGCACGGAATCTCGACGCTCGCGATCGTGACCGAGTACCTGCCGGGCGCCGAAGACGGCTGGACCTGGGCGGTCGACGACGTCGTCGAGCTTCTCGGCGGGGGCCCGGAGCCCGACTGGCCGGCCCTCCTCGGGGCGCGGATCGCGCAGATCCACGGGGTGCTCGGCGAAGCGGCGGCCCCGTCGGGCTCCGGCGCACCGGCCGCCCGCCTCGCCCGCGCCGACGACGCGCTCGCACGGGCGCTCGCCGCGACCGATCCCGACGACGGCGCCGGCGGTGCCCGGCTGCACAACCGTCGCGCCTCGCTCGCGCGCGACATCAGGTCGCTCGAGGGCACGGCGGCGGGCGTCGAGTTCCCGATCCACGGCGACCTGCACCTGGGGCAGGTGCTGGCCTCCCCCGACGGTGGCCGAGGCCGGCGGTACACCCTCATCGACTTCGACGGCGACCCGCAGCTGTCGGCCGACGACCGCGAACGCGCCGACGCGGCCGCGCGCGACGTCGCGCACCTCGTCGTGTCGCTCGACCTCGTCGCCGCAGTGGCGCAGCGACGGCTCGGCCGAGCCGACGACCGCGCCTTCGCGTGGGCCGATCGGGCCCGCGCGGCGTTCCTCGAGGCGTATCGCGCAGGGCTCGCCCGGCCCGAGCTCTTCGACGAGTCGCTCGTGCGCGGGTTCTGCGCCGAGCAGCTCGCGGCCGAGCTGCACTACGCCGACCGGTTCCTGCCGGTGTGGCGCTACGCCCCCGACGCCGCCATCACCCATCGCCATCCCTCGACCGCCGACCATCCGGAGACTCCGTGGACACCACCGCCTTCCGCGCCGACCTCGACCTGATCCCCCGCTCGCTCGGCGACCTCGCCGACGCGCTCGATGCGGGCCTGCCGGGCCTCGACGGCGTCGCCGCGCTCGCCCGTGGCGGCGTCGAGCGAGTGCTCGTCGTCGGCATGGGCTCGAGCCGCTACGCCGCCGACGTCGTCGCCCGGCGGCACCGCGCCGACGGTGCGAACGTCGTCGTCGAGCTCGCGAGCAGCGAACTGCTGCCCACGCCCGCGCCCGGCCTCGTCGTCGTCGCCGTCTCGGCGACGGGCGGCAGCGTCGAGGTGCTGCAGGCGGTCGAGCGGTACCGCGGCACCGGCCGGCTCGTGGCCATCTCGAACCGGCCCGACTCCCCCCTCGGCGAGCGCGCCGACGTCGTCGTCCCGCTCGTCGCCGGCACCGAGGCATCCGGCGTCGCCTGCCGCACGTTCCGTGCGACCTTCGCCGTGCTCGACGCCGTGCTGCACGCCCTGCGGCCGTCCGCGGCGACGGGCGTCGACGCAGCCGTGCTGCGGCGTGCCGCGAGCGCGTCGGCCGAACTGCTCATCGCCTCGGCCGAGTGGCTCGACCCGCTGACGAACCTCTTGGCCGGGCCGAGCGGCGCGTGGACCCTCGCACCGGTCGAACGGCTCTCGAGCGCGCAGCAGTCGGCCCTCATGCTGCGCGAGGTGCCGCGCGTCGGCGCCTTCGCCTCCGAGACGGGTGACTGGTCGCACGTCGACGTCTACCTCACGAAGACGCAGGACTACCGCGCGCTCGTGTTCGCCGGCTCGGCCTGGGACGACCAGGCCCTCGAGTGGATGGCGTCGCGCGGCTCGCGCTTCGCAGCGGTCGGCCGTGAGCTGCCGGGCGCCGAGCTCGTCGTGCGCCACCGGCACGACGACGAGCCCGAGGTCGCCGCACTCGTCGAGGTGCTCGTCGGCGAGCTCGTCGCGAACCGCCTCCTCGACCGGGAGGAGGTGCGTCAGGGCGCCTGATGCCGCGCCGCTGGGCCGTCGGCGCGTCCGCCGACCCCGGGCATCGTTCTTGCTCCATGTTCGGCACCGCTCCACCAATCGGAACAGCGAGGTTCTTCATGCAGGCAACTCCCCGCGGCACCACGCCGCTCACCGCACGGATCGGCTCGATCCTCCGCGCCCACGGCGAGGCCGACCAGCGCGGCATCCCCGTCGACGACGTCCTCGGCGAAGTCGCCGAGGCTCGCGCCGCAGCCGCCGGATCGAGTAGGCGCGCCAGCGCCGTATCGAAATCATCCGCCACCGGCCACCCGAACCAGCCGCCCAGCCGGCGCGACGCCCTCAGGGTCGCGGGCATCGCCGGCGCGGGCGCCGCGCTCGCACTCGCCGCCGCGCCGATGCCGGCCGCGGCCGCCGCCGCCAAGCCCGCCCCGGCGCCAAGCGTCGGCATCGTCGGCGCCGGGCTCGCCGGCACCCGCGCCGCGCACTGGCTGTGGCGCACGAAGGGCATCTCGTCGACGCTCTTCGAGGGCAGCGCTCGCGCCGGCGGCCGCTGCTACAGCCTGCGCGACCACTTCTCCGACGGCATCGTCGTCGAGCACGGCGGCGCGCTCATCAACACCGACCACAACGCCATCCGCAACCTCGCGTCGAACCTCGGCCTGAGCCTCGACGTCGTCGCGGGCGGCAGCTACATGGGCTGGGTCGACAAGTACCGCATCGACGGGGCCGACTACCCCTACGACGACGCGAACGACGACTGGGGCGAGGTGTACCAGGCCATGAAGGCCGACCTCGCAGCCGCTCCGTACTGCCAGACGTTCGACGTGCACACGGCCGCGGGCGTCGCCCTCGACGAGATGACGGTCGACGACTGGCTCGCGGCGAAGGTGCCCGGCGGGCTGTCGAGCCGGTTCGCGAAGCTCATGCAGTCGAACGTCATGGCCGAGTACGGGCTCGAGTCGAACCAGCAGTCGGCGCTCAACCTCGTGTACCTGCTCGGCTGGAACGCGCAGAACAGCCTGTCGCCCATCAACGGCGCCGACGAGAAGTACGTGGTGCGCGGCGGCAACGACCAGATCGTGAGCCGCATGCTCGCAGAGCTTCCCGCGGGCACGGCGCGCTACGGCCACGAGCTCGTCGCCGTGAAGCGCAACGCCGACGGCACCGTGCGGCTGAGCTTCAAGGTCGGCAACCAGACCGTCGACAAGACCTTCGACCGGGTCATCCTCGCGCTGCCCTTCACGACGCTGCGCGAGTGCGACCTCAGCCAGTCGGGTTTCTCGGCGCACACCCGCCGCGCGATCGACGAGCTGGGTCTCGGCGCGAACGCGAAGGTGCACGTCGAAGTGTCGCACCGGCCGTGGGTCGAGCAGGGCTACGGCGGCGCGGCCTACACGAACCCGTCGGGCTTCCAGTGCGGCTGGGACGACACGGCCTCGCACCCCCTGCCGATCGGCGTGTACAACTTCTTCCCCTCTGGCGACCAGGTGAAGGCGTGGTCGGGCCAGCCGTTCGGGGTCGCACCCGCGACCCAGGTGCAGGGGCTGCTCGCCCAGCTCGAGCCGATCTTCCCGGGCGTGACGGCGGCGTACACGGGCAAGAGCTACCGGGACTTCTGGTGGGCGAACCGCTGGTCGCACGGCGCGTACACATGCCAGCGGCCCGGGCAGTACACGCAGCTGTTCGGCGCGGGTTCGACGCCCGAGGGCAACGTGCACTTCGCGGGCGAGCACACGAGCGTCGAGTACTACGGCTTCCTCAACGGGGCGGTCGAGTCGGGCGAGCGCGCCGCGAAGGCGGTCGCGCTGAGCTGAGGCGCGGCGTGGAGCGAGGGCGGGGGCATCGTGCGGATGCCTCCGCCCTCAGCCCGTTCCGACGCCTCCGTCCTCCGTCGTGCCGACGCGGACGACGGGGCACGGCGGGGCCGGCCATCGATTCCCCGCACGTCGCTCAGTCGCCCGCGATCGCGAGGTGCCGGGCGAGGTACCGCCCCGTCGCGGACGAGGGATCGCGGGCGAGCTCGTCGGGGGTCCCGACCGCGACGATCCGGCCGCCGGCCGCTCCGCCGCCCGGACCGAGGTCGATCACGTGGTCGGCGTTCGCGATGAGGTCGAGGTCGTGCTCGATGACGACCACCGTCGCGCCGCGATCGCACAGCCGCTGCAGCACCCGCAGGAGCGTGCGCACGTCGAGCGGATGCAGCCCGACGCTCGGCTCGTCGAGCACGAACACGGCGTCGGTCTGCCTGCGGTGCATCTGGCTCACGAGCTTGAGGCGCTGCGCCTCGCCGCCCGAGAGCGCGGGAGTCGCCTCGCCGAGCGCGAGGTAGCCGAGCCCGAGCTCGTCGAACGCGACGAGGTGCCTGTGCACGCGCGGCAGGTCGACGGTGAACGCGAGCGCCTCGCGCACGGTCCGGCGCAGCAGCCCGGGCAGCGAGATGCCGTCCCGCTCGAACTCCTCGGCCGCCGGCGCGAAGCGGCCGCCGTCGCAGTCGGGGCAGACGATGTCGACGTCGGGCAGGAACTGGACGTCGAGGGAGATCTCGCCCGTGCCCTCGCAGCGCGGGCACGAGAGCGATCCGGTGTTGTACGAGAAGTCGGAGGCGGTGAGTCCGGCGGCCCGTGCGGCCGGGGTCTCCGCGTAGGCGCGGCGCAGGTCGTCCATCACGCCCGAGTAGGTCGCGACGGTCGAGCGCACGTTGAGCCCGATGGGCGTCGCGTCGACGACGTGCACCTTCATCGCCGCGGGGGCGTCGAGCGTGCGCACGTGCGCGGGCAGGGGTGCCGGCGCCGTTCCCGACGCGGCGGTCAGCGCGGGCACGAGGGACTCGAGCACGAGCGTCGTCTTGCCCGAGCCCGAGACGCCGGTGACCGCGGTCAGCCGGCCGAGCGGCACTTCGGCCTCGAGCGCGTGCACGGTGTGGATCGGAGCGGTCTCGAGGCGGATCCGGCCGCGATCGAACACCGACGACGAAGCCGCCCGCTCACGCACGACCACGGGCTCCGCGCCGTCGAGGAATCCGGCGAGCCGTGAAGCGCCCGAGCGCCCGAGCTCGCCGGGCGCCCCCTCCGCGACGACCGTGCCGCCCTCGGCGCCCGACCCGGGGCCGATCTCGACGAGCCAGTCGGCCTCGCGCAGGATCTGGACGTCGTGGTCGACGAACACGACGGAGTTGCCGTCGGCGAGGAGGTCTCGCATCACCCCGAGGAGGCCCTCGACGTTGACCGGATGCAGTCCGATCGACGGCTCGTCGAGCACGTAGAGCACGCCGGTCGTGCGGTTGCGGACGGCGCGCGCGAGCTGGGCGCGCTGCCGCTCCCCCGTCGAGAGCGTCGCCCCCGCCCGGTCGAGCGAGAGGTAGCCGAGCCCGAGCTCGTCGAGTCGACGCGCCATGCCGTGCAGGGTGTCGACGAGGGTCACGGCCATGGGCTGCATGTTCTGCGGCAGCGCTGGCACGACGCCGGGTGCCCACGCGAGCAGCTCGTCGAGCGTCATCGCGGTGACCTCTGCGAGCCCCAGTCCGCCGATCCGAGGCATCCTGGCCGCTTCGCCCAGGCGCGTGCCGCGGCAGTCGGGGCAGACGCCCTCGACGAGGAAGCGCGCGACCTTCGCCAGCCGCTTCTCGTCGTGCGCGCGCTTCAGCTCCTCGGTCACCGTCAACCGGGCGTTGCGGAAGGTGAAGTCGAGTTCGTGGACGCCCTTCCGGCTCGTGACCGTGATGTGCTTCTTCTCCGCGGGGCCGCCGAGCACGATCTCGCGCTCGGCGGCGGTGAGCTCGCGCCACGGGACATCGGTGCGCACGCCGAACTCGCGCGCGATGTCGGGCTGCACGTTGAACCCGAACATCCGCCACGGCGCCACCGCGCCGCCGTCGATCGTCTTCGTCGGGTCGGGCACGAGCGCCGCGTCGTCGACCGTGCGGACGACCCCGGTGCCCTGGCACGTCGGGCAGGCGCCGCCGGAGTTGAACGAGAGGTCCTCGGCGCCGGGCGGCTCGACCCGTTCGCCGCAGACGGGGCACGAGAACGGCACCTCGGCGGCGACGTCGATCGTCGGCGGCACGCGGTGGCCGTTCGGGCACACGTGCGAGGCGAGCCGCGAGAACATGAGCCGCAGCACGTTGAGCAGCTCGGTCGAGGTGCCGAAGGTCGAGCGCACCCCCGGCACGCCCGGCCGCTGGCGCAGGGCGAGCGCCGCGGGGACGTGCTCGACCGAGTCGACGGCGGCGCGCGGCGCCTGGGCCATGCGGCGCCGCGTGTACGTCGACAGCGCCTCGAGGTAGCGACGTGAACCTTCGGCGTAGAGCACGCCCATGGCGAGCGACGACTTGCCCGACCCCGAGACGCCCGCGATGCCGACGAGCGCGTGCAGCGGGATCTCGACGTCGACGTCCCGGAGGTTGTGCACGCGCGCCCCGCGGACGGCGATGCGCGACGGCAGACCGCGGTCGATCGCGGTGGGCGACGGGTCCGTTGCGTCGGACGGGTGGCGGCTCATGTCGTCACGCTACCGGGACGCCGCCGGATGCCCGCCGTCGCCGGTGCTCGTGAGGAGCGCCGCGACCCCCCTGACGTGACGGGCGAGGGTCCGCCGATCGGGTGGTGACAACGGCGCCGCGGTCGTGAGCACGTCGTGGATCGCCGCGGTGAGCACGAACCCGAAGGCGGGCACGTCGGCGTCGGCCCGGATCTCGCCCGATCGCTGACGCGCGGCGAGGAACTCGCTCATGACGCTCGCCCACGACCGGGTCGCTCCCCGGGCCGCGGCCTCGCGGAGGAACTCGTCACCGCGGGCCTGGGCGGAGACGTGGGCGACGAGCATCGGCGCGAGCGAGTCGAGATGGAGGTCGGCGAATTCCAGGATCCGCTCCGCGAGGTCGCCGCCCGGTCTCGCCGACCACTCGTCGATGCGGGCGTTGAGCTCATCGAGCGACCGTCGGGTCAGCTCGTGGAGGAGTTCGTCGCGCGACGGGAACGCCTTGTACGACAGCCCGACCGCGGTACCGGCCTCGTTCGCGAGGCTTCGCATGGTGAGCCCGCCCGGCCCCTGCGTCGCCACGAGTCCGCGAGCGTGCTCGAGCAGTCGCTCACGGAGTTCGTCGACGTCGTACGCGGCGCGTGGCATACCGACTCCTCCCGGGGCTTGACGGCCACCCTAGCATGAACTACCGTTCATGAACATTCGTTCATGAACTGTGGTTCATGACTCACGACGAAGGGAACGAACATGCGCACGAACACGATCGACGCGGTCGCCGACGAGCGGACCCGCCCGGGCGGGCGCGGGCAGGTGCGCCTGCACTTCACGATGTCGCTCGACGGCTACATCGCCGGGCCCGACCACGAGATGGGTTGGATGGCTGGCTTCTCCGAACTGCCGCCCGGCACGGTCGAAACCTCGGTCGACGCCACCGGGGCCATCCTCTGCGGTCGCGACTTCTTCGACGCGGACGCCGGCATCCACAGCATCTACGGGGGCGAATGGAGCGGTCCGGTCTTCATGCTGACCCATCACCCGGCCGATGCCCGTCGCGTCGACGGAGTACGAGTGCTCAGCGGCGACGTCGCCGACGCCGCCGCCACCGCGCTCGATGCCGCGAACGGCAAGGACCTCGAGGTCTTCTCGGCCCAGATCGGCACCCGGCTCCTCGAGCGCGGCCTCATCGACCGCATCGATCTCCACATCCTCCCGATCCTGCTCGGGCGCGGCCGCCGGCTGTTCGCGGGCCACGACGGCCCGCCGATCAGGCTCGCGAACCTCCTCGGCGACGATCCTGCCGCGGCCGTCTCGGTGTGCTTCGCCCCCGAGGAGATCCGGCGGGCGTGAACGCGGCACGGCCGGGTACCGGGCTGCGCCGCCGGTTCGGGATGCCTCGCGGCGAGGCATCCCGAACCAGCGGGCGCTGCGCGCCCTACTGGGCCGCGCGATACCGCTCGACGGCACGAAGGCCGCCGGCGAGCGCGCCGAAGAGCACCGCGGCGATCGGCCAGATGACCCACGAGATGCCCCAGGCGCTGCCGATGAAACTCCACGCGAGGAAGATCGCGACGACGATCGGCCAGTAGAACGCCGCGATCACGCCGACCAGGCTGCGACGCTCGCCGTCGGCGGAGTACCCGTCGCCGTCGGTCTTCGTCAGCGTCTCGGCGACCGACTGCGCCCAGTTCCGCGGGATGAAGACGACGAGCCCGGTCGCGACCATGACGAGCGTGCCGGCCACGGCGACGCCGATCCAGCTGTTCGTCACCGACGGCGGCGCGAGCAGGCTCATCGCGATCACCGGTGACGCGCAGAGCACCCAGAGCCCGATCGCGACCTGCAGGGCCGTCGCGCGCGACGGCGCGACCTCGCCGGCGAGCTGTTCGGCCCACCGGTCGACAGCGGGGGTGCGAGTGAACTCCCCCGCGGTGAGGCGGCGGAACGGCGCGAGCTGCTGGTCGCGCCGCACGATCATGAGCACGGCCGCCACGACGACGAGCAGGAGGCAGGCGAGGCCGATGAGCACGGCGACGTCTTGGCCGAGGCCGATCGCCCCGCCCGACGAGAGCGTCGCGAGCGCGACGAGCGGCGCCGGCGAGACGACGAACATCGCGATGGCGAGGCCGAGTCGCGGCTCGGTGCGGCGGCGCACGTCGGCGTACCGCTCGGCCTCGTCCTGCGTGACCGGGGCCGGCGCGATGCGGCGCGACGCCGGGCGGGCCGGCTGGGCGGGCGCCGACGTCGGCACCGGCGCCGCGCCGGCCGCGGCCGGGGCGATCTCGGTCGCGATGCCGAGTTGCGGCGCGAGCTCGTCGAGGTTGCCGAACTCGGTGATGACCCGACCGACGGCTTCGTTCTCGCTCAGCCCGTCGGCGATGAAGCCCGTGTAGGCGTCCTCCATCATCGCGTGCAGCTCGGCCTTGGCCTCGAGCATCTTCGCGGTCTGCGGATAGGCGCTGAACATCGTCTCGAGGTAGGCGGTGATCACGTTCATGCTTCGACTCCTTCGATGAATCGGTCGACGACCGACTTGGTGTCGCGCCACTCGGCGACCTTGGACTCGAGGTAGGCGAGCCCCTCGGGGGTGATCTGGTAGTACGTGCGCGGCTTGCCCGACGCCGAGGCGCCCGCGTACGAGGTGACGAGGTTCGCGCCCTCGAGGCGCTTGACCGCGGAGTACAGCGTCGTCTGCTTGATCGAGTAGTCGGCCCCGGTGACGGCGTGGATCTGCTGCGCGAGCTCGTAGGCGTACGAGGGCCGCGTGCGAAGCAGGGAGAGCACCATGAGATCGACGTACCCGCGAATGGCGTCGGCGCTGATCATCTCGGACTCCTTTCACGTGCCGGATCGATAGTGCTCCGAACGTACTATGTCTGCCGTAGTACGTCAAGCATTCCATTCTTCGGCATGGAATGGGTCACTCGGCCGCGAGACTCCCGGTCGGACGACGCGGGAGGTCGCGCCGGCGCAGCCACGGCTGGAACCACGAGGCGGCGTTCGATGCGAGCGCCACCGTGCCCATGGCGAAGATCACCGGCGCCGGCCCCCACTGCTCGGCGAGCACACCGGCGAGCACGCCCGCGACCGGCATCCCGGCGAAGTTCACGAGCTGCGCGCTCGTGCTCTGGCGCGCGAGCATGTGCTCGGGCACGTACGACTGGATCCACGTGCGGCGCAGCACGTTCGCGGCCACGATGCCGGCCACGGCGAGCGCGTCGGCGACCACGACGGCCCAGAGCACCGGCCCGGGAGCGGCGAACGCGAGGAGCGGCAGCATGAGCCCGGCACCCGTCAGCATGATGCTGATGCCCCGGGCGTCGCCGAGCGCCCGGCCGAGCCATGGCGCGGCGAGGGCGCCCGCGACGCCGCCGACCGACGTGATCGCGAAGACCAGTCCGATCGCCGCGGGGTCGAGGTGCAGGTCGCGGCTGAGCCACAGCACGAGGATGGCCTGCTGCCCGATGAGCCCGAAGTTCGCCACGGCGCCCTGCAGCACGAAGAACCGCACCATGCGGTCGCCGAACACGAGCCGGAGCCCCGACCGCACCGACGCCCACAGGCGCTCGCGCGTCGCCGGCGCCTCGACGGGATGCCGGCGCATGAGTACGAGGCAGACGAGCGAGACCGCGAGTCCGATCGCCTCGCCGAGCATGCCCCTCACGGGCCCGATGAGCTGGCCGACGAGGCCGCCGAGGCCCGGCCCGACGGTGTTCGCCGCGTTCTCGGTGCCGAACAGCAGGCTGTTGGCGACACCGCGATCGCGTTCGGGGACGATGCGCACGAGCAGCTTCGTGTAGGCGGAGCGGAACGCGATCGTCGCGGTGCCGGCGACGAGGGCGACGACCACGAGCTGCCACAGCGTCAGCACGCCGAGGAGCGCGGCGACCGGCACCGAGGCGTAGGCGAGCATCGAGATCGCATTGGCACCGATCATCACGCCGCGCGGCGAACGGCCGTCGACCCAGGCGCCGATCGGCAGGCCGACCACCAGCCACGGCAGCCACGTCGCCGCGGCGATGACCCCCATCCAGATCGCCGAGGCGTCGAGCTGGTGCACGGCGATGAGCGGCAGGAGCACGCTCGTCATGCCGGCGCCGGTGACCGAGGCCGCCTCCCCCGCCCAGAGCAGCAGGAAGTCGCGATTGCGAGCGAGGCCGGCCCGCCGGGCGGGCCCGCTCCGACCATGCCCGTCCGCGCCAGACGCCTCCGCAGTCGCGACGACCGTCGTCTCGTCGATGCTCACGGCCGGTTCGGGAACGCGCGCGCCCACGCGAGCACGGCCTCCCGCCCCTCCGGGTCGCGACCGGCGAACGACCGGAAGACGGCTTCGAGCGCCTCGCCGAACTCGGTGGTCTCGGCCGGGGTGAGCCACAGCCGCGACTGGTGCGCGAACGCGACCTCGGCCCACTCGGGCCGGTCGTCGCGCTCGGCGAGCCACTGCCGCGCCTGCGCGTGCTGCTGCTCGAGCATCTGCACTTCGATCGCGTCGGCGATCGCACGGCCGGCCGGGTCGTCGAACCCCGTCGATGACCAGCGGATGCCGCGCTGCGCCCGCTGCCACCAGTGCTCGCGGGCGTCGCGCGCGAGTTCTGGCGCTTCGACGATGAGCCCGGCCCGGGCGAGGATGCCGAGGTGGTGGCTGACACTGCCGATCGCGACCCCCGCCTTCTCGGCGAGCATCGAGACCGTCGCCGGGCCGTCGATCGAGAGCAGGTCGTAGAGGCGGTTGCGCAGCGGGTGCGTGAAGGCCTTGAGCACGTCGACGTCGACAATGTCGCGGATGCCGTCGGGGTCTGGGGTCGTCGCCATGCCCCTCAGACTAGAAGCACAAGAGTGTTTGCACAAGTAGTCTTGTGCATTTCACGCCGATCGATCGGGGCGGCCGGAAGGCGGGTCGATCGGTGCGCCGCGTCGGGCCGCCCGTGCGGGACTCGGCAGACGGCACCGGGCTCCGGCCGGTCAGGCCGCCCGGCGCACGCCCTCCGCGAGCCTCGCGAGCGGGATCTCCGCCCCGACGATGCGCTCGGCCGCGCGATGCCCCGACAGCAGAGCCCCGTGCACGGTGGCGGGGTCGGTGCTCCACGCCGCCTCCCCCGCGAAGTGCAGCACGCCGCCGACGGGCGTCGCGAGCGCGTCGTGGTCGGCGTGCGAGGCCCCCGCCGCGACGTACGAGTACGAGCCGAGCGAGAACTCGTCCCCGCCCCAGCGGGTGATCCAGCGGCCGACCGGGTCGGGCACCGACTCGCCGTAGTTCGCGCGAAGCCCCTCCATCGCCGACGCGACGATCTCGTCGTCGGCCATGGCCTCGATGCGCCTCGCCCACTCGCCGCCCGCGAACGTGAGCAGCATCGGTTCGCCGCTCACCGCCGACACGTCGTACCACGAGTGCCACGGGAAGCCGGGCTCGCCGTGCTGCCGGATCGCATAGACGCCGTCGTGCCAGAACCGCTCGGGGAATCGCAGGAAGACCTTGTCGAAGACGCCCATGCCGAGCCGCTCGATGGGACCGGCGACGACGTCGGGCAGCTGCGGTGAGAATCGGATGCCGCCGGCCTTCAGCACCCCGAGCGGCACCGTGACGACGGCGCTCGACGCCTCGAAGACGTCGGTCGCGGTCTCCACGCGCACACCGGACTCCGACCATGCGATCGCCGTCACCCGCTGCCGGAGCCGCACGTCGAGCCCGTCGGCGAGCGTGCGCGGCAGCACGTCGTAGCCGCCGGGGAAGATCACCTCGTCGCCGTCGATCGCGTCCTCGTCGAGCCCGTGGGCGGCGACCTGCTCGATGTCGGCGCCGCACTGCTCCTCGGTGCGGTGCCGGTGGAACGCCCGTACGCGCGCCGCACGACGGGCGTCGAGACCGGATGCCGCGACCGCGCGCTCGCTCGCGTCGGCATAGGTCTCCCCCGGCACAGACGTCGCCGCGGCCGCCAGCAGCAGCTCGTCGGCGGCCTCGACGTCGGCGATCCACTGCCGCGTCTCATCGCCGGAGAGGCGCCGGTGCTCCTCGTCGAAGTCGGCGATCGGACGCCCGCCGGCCTGGAAGCTGCCGACCGTGAACTCCGCGGTGTCCATGCCGAGCTCGGCCACGAGCTCGGTCAGCGGGTTGTCGGTCAGCCCGTGGATCCACGACGCACCGCGGTCGACCGGGAAGCCGGCCGTGCGGTCGGTCAGCATGCGCCCGCCGACGCGATCGCGCGCCTCGAGCACGACGACGTGTCGGCCCTCCGCCTGGAGCAGTCGCGCTGCGGTGACGCCGGCGATGCCGGCGCCGATGACGATGGTGTCGACCATCGGATTCTCCTCGTCGGGTTCGGTGGTGCTGAAGCGGGCGAGACGGGATGCCTCGAGCCCGAGCGGCTCGATCGCGCGAGCACGGCCGGCCCGAGGCATCCGCCCCGATTCAGGTCATTCGGGGGCGAGCACCTCGGTGTCGCGGTTGAGCGAGCGCTTCTCGAAGTAGTCGCGAGCACCCGGGAACATGGCCCACACGAACATGAGCACGGCGCCGAGCAGGAGCGAGCCGACCCCGACGATGAAGGCGCCGCCGACGCCCGCGAGCTGCGAGTACCCGTAGTCGGGGTTCAGCATGTCGATCGCCGACTGCACGAAGGCCCACGCCATGAAGACGCCCCCGATGAGCGGGAAGACGAGGCGGTAGAAGACGTTACGACGGCTCGCGAAGAGGGTGCGGCGGAAGTACCAGACGCACGCGAAGCTCGCGATGGCGTAGAAGAAGGCGATCGCGAGGCCCATCGAGAGCAGCGAGTCGGCGAGCACGTCGGTCGAGACGAGGTTCATGCCCGCGTAGTAGACGATCGCGACGACGCCGAGCAGCGTCGTCGAGAACGTCGGCGTCTTCGTGACGGCGTGCACCTCGGCGAAGCGCGCGGGCAGCGCCTTGTAGACGCCCATCGCGAAGGTGCCGCGGGCGGTCGGCAGGATCGTCGTCTGCGACGACGACAGCGCCGAGATGGCGACCGCGATGACGAGGAACCAGCCGAACGGGCCCATCGCCGTGCCGGCGAGCACCGAGAACACGTCGTCGGCGTGCGCCTCGTTCGCGAGGCCGGTTCCGGTGTCGCCGAGGCCCGCGTACATCATCGCGACGACCGTGACGCCGACGTACGTGAAGAGCAGGATCACCGTCGTGAGCGTCGCGGCGCGACCGGGCGTGCGGCGGGGGTCCTTCGTCTCCTCGGTGAGCGCGAGGCACGTGTCCCAGCCCCAGTAGATGAACAGGGCGAGCAGGATCGCCTGCACCATGCCCGTGCCGTCGGCGAGGAACGGGTTGAACCAGTCGAGCGAGACCGGCGTCGGGTCGGGTGCGGTGCCGGTGAAGAAGCCGATGAGGCAGCCGACGACGAACGCGGCCATCGCGAGGTACTGGATCGCGAGCAGCACCTGCTGCATGCGCTCGCCGATCTCGACGCCGCGCAGCGACACCCACGTCATCACGGCGATGATGATGCAGCCGAAGGTCGTCACGATGAAGCGGTTCTCGGCGAGCGAGCCGTCGCCGATGAGGCTCAGGAGGTAGGCCGAGGCGATCTCGGCGAGGTTCGCCATCACGAGCACGCCGGCGACGGCGATGCTCCAGCCCGCCATCCAGCCGGTTCGCGGGCCGAAGGCCTTGGCCGCCCAGGTGAAGACCGTGCCGCAGTCGGGCACGTCGTCGTTGAGCTCCTTGTAGGCGAATGCGGTGAAGAGCATCGGCACGAATGCGAGCACGAACGCGATCGGCGCCTGGGCGCCGACCGCGATCACGACGTAGCCGAGCGTCGCCGCGAGCGAGAAGAGCGGCGCCGTCGACGCGATGCCGATGACGGTCGAGCCCCAGAGCCCGAGCTTGCCGATGGCGAGGCCCTTCGTGGGGGTGCCGCCGGAGGGGTGCGGGGATGCCGCGGTCGCGGTCGCCGGGGTGTTCATGGGTGGTGCCTTCTCGTCGTCGAGGTCGTCGGACTCGAACGAGTGTAGCCCACAGACCGACTAGTCGGTCGGTCGATCGGATCACGATTCGAGCACGCCGGCTTCACCGGTGGCGGCGGGCTGCCGGCGGGCGCTCGCCGTCAGCCGCGCGAGCGATCCTGCAGCGACTCGATCGATTCGATGAGCGCCTCGACGTGCCCGGGGGTCAGCACGTCCTCCTCCCCCGCGGGAAGACTCATGAGGGCGTTGTGGTTGACCCCGTCCCCGACGAACAGCACGACGCGGGCGAGCGACGGGTCGCCGGTCGCCGACTCGAGCAGGTCGAGCCAGCCGGAACGGCAGTCGCGGAGGACCGCGAGCGCGTCGTCGTCGCCCGTCTGCGCGATGCGATAGCAGGCCTCGATGAGCCGTTCGAGCTCGCTCTCGCGGTCGAGCGACGAGCTCAGGTAGTAGCGGATGGCCCCCTCGGGCGCCGCGGCCATCTGCTCGGCGTCGCGCTCGGCCTGCGCCCTGAGCTCGGTGAACATCGCCGTGCGCAGCGCGCGCACCGAGGTGAAGTGGTGCAGCGTTCCCGACTTCGAGAGCCCGGCACGGGTCGCGACCGCTTCGAGCGTCGCACCGCGGATGCCCCGCTCGACGAGGAGGTCCGTGTACGCCGTCAGGATCCGCGCAGCCGGGCCATCCACAGTGATCACCCGACCATCGTACGAGAGGCGCGAGCCGTGGTCCGCCGCGGAGTGGGCGCCGGGTCACCGAGCGGCTGCGCGCAGCAGCCGCTCGCCGAGGTCGGTGAGCGCACGTCGCACCTCGTCGCCGTGCTCGACCTCGAACTCGATGCCCGACATGCCGAGGTACGCGGCGAACTCGACGGCCGAGTTCGAGCCGGCGACGAGCACCGTCGTCCCGTCGCCGTCGTCGGTCAGCGAGACGGCTGTCGCCTCGAACCTGCGGGCGACCTCGGCGATCGGTGCGAACATCCGCACCGTCGCACGGTGGCGATACGGCGCCGTCGTGATCGAGCGCGACGTGAACTCCAGGAGGGCCGACTCGGGGATCTCGCGGAGCGGGAACCCGTCCTGCAGCATCACCGCGCGATGGAGGCGATCGATGCGCAGCGTGCGCCATGTCTCGCGCTCGGCGTCGAGCGCAATGAGGTACCAGCGTTCCGCCGTGTGGACGATGCGGTGCGGATCGACCTGGCGGCGCACCTGTTCGCCGTCGTGGCGGACGTAGTCGATGCGCAGGCGGCGGCGTTCGGCGATGGCGCGTGCGACGGTCGTGACGACGGTGAGGTCCACGCGGTCCGCACTCGGCGCGAGGGGCACCATCGCCTGTTCGACCGCGCTGATCTGCTCCCGCGTGGCCGTCGAGAGCGACTGCTCGAGTTTCGCGAGGGCTCGCGCCGCGGCATCCTCGATGCCCGTGACGACGCTCGTCGCGGCCGCCCGCAGCCCGACTGCGATGGCGACCGATTCGTCGGCCGTCAGCGTGAGCGGCGGCACGCTCGCGCCGGCGCCGAGCCGGTAGCCCCCGTGGCGCCCGCGCACCGCGTCGATGCCGTAGCCGAGGGCCCGAAGATCGTCGAGGTCGCGACGCAGGGTGCGATCGCTCACCTCGAGACGTTCGCGCAATTCGGCGCCGGTCCACTCGCGTCGCGTCTGCAGCAGAGCGAGGAGCGCGAGGGTGCGCCCGGTGGTCCGACTCATGCATCGATTCTCCTCACTATCCGGCCGCATTGCGACCGGATATCGCCGGACGATGGAGACATGAACACGCAGAGCATCGACCCCCGACTCGTCCCCTTCCGCATCGAGGTCGCCGAGTCCGACCTCGCCGACCTCCAGGCCCGGCTGGAACGGACGCGGCTCCCCCACCCGCTGCCGGGCGACGGCTGGGACACGGGCGTGCCCGTCGCGGTCGTTCGCGAGCTGGTCGCGCGGTGGGCCGCCCACGACTGGCGCGCGACCGAGCGGCGGCTCAACGCGCTGCCGCAGATCACGACCCGGATCGACGGACAGACCATCCACGCCGTGCACGTGCGTTCGCCGCACGAGGGCGCGATCCCGCTCGTGCTGTTGCACGGGTGGCCGGGCTCGTTCCTCGAGTTCGAGCACCTCATCGACCCGCTCACCGATCCGGTCGCCCACGGCGGAGCGGCCGCCGACGCGTTCGACGTGATCATCCCGTCGCATCCCGGTTTCGGCTTCTCGACGCCGCTCGAAAGCGACGGCTGGACGGTCGAGCGCACCGCCGCCGCCTTCTTGGAACTCATGACCAGGCTCGGGTACGAACGGTTCGCCGTCCAGGGCGGCGACCACGGTGCCGCCGTGGCACCCGAGATCGCCCGGCAGGCGCCCGAACGGGTGATCGGCGTGCACGTCAACGGCTCGTTGGGGTCGTTCGTCGGCGAGATCGACGCGGAGACCCGGGCGAGGCTGACGCCGATCGAGCAGGATCGGCTGCGCCGTGTCGCCGAGTTCATGCAGCGCGAGTTCGGGTACATCGCGATCCAGGGCACGCGGCCCGGACTCATCGGCGAGATGGCCGCGGACAGCCCGGCCGGTCAGTTCGCGTGGATCTACGACAAGCTGCAGGCGTGGACCCACCCGCTCGAGGCATCCGCCCTCGATCTCCTGGGCGAGCAGTTCGTCTTCGACAACGCGTCGCTCTACTGGTTCACCGCGAGCGCCGGCTCATCGGCGGCGCTCGTCTACGCGCTCAACAACGCCTGGGGCGGGCCGAAGCCGAGCTCGGGCGTACCCACGGCGGTGATCGTGTTCGCCCACGACGTGGGACTGCGGTTCGCCGAGGAGCCGGGTCACAACATCGTGCGCTGGACCGACGTCGAAGACCGCGGAGGCCACTTCGCGGCACTCGAGGAGCCGGAGCTGCTGCTCGGCGACGTGCGGGCGTTCTTCGGCGAGCTGCGCTGAGGGCTTCGGCGAGCTGCGCTGAGGGCACAGTCGCCCGCGAGCCGCAGAGACACGAAAACCCCCGCACAGGCGGGGGTTTCTCGAAGCTGGGGTACCTGGACTCGAACCAAGAACAACTGAACCAGAATCAGCCGTGTTGCCAATTACACCATACCCCAATGGCCTGAAACCGCAGTTCCCGGGCCGAGAGACAACATTAGCCTACCGAGCCGCCCCAGCCAAACTGAGCTGCCCTCCGGGCGCGCCCGCCGCTCTCCGGCGGGCGCGCCCCGCGTTTCGAGGGTGCTTTTCCGCAGGATCCTCGCCGCCGAGGCGGCGGAAGTTGCGGAAAAGCACCCCCGGAACGGGTGGTCTCGACGAGCGCGCGTCAGCCGACGAGCGCCGCCAGCCGGTCGATGCGCGCGAGCGAGTCGACCTTGCCGAGGATCTGCATCGACTCGAAGAGCGGCGGCGAGACGCGGCGCCCCGAGATCGCGGTGCGCACCGGGCCGAAGGCCACGCGCGGCTTCAGGCCGAGGCCGTCGATGAGGGCGGCACGCAGTGCTTCTTCGATCGAAGCCGTGCCCCATTCGGCGGCGGGCAGCGCGTCGAGGGCGGCGCGGGCAGCGGCGAGCACGGCGGTCGCATCGGCCGGCAGTGCGCCGACGGCGGCCTCGTCGTACTCGAGCCCCGCGGCATCCGTGAACAGGAAGCCGAGCATGCCAGGTGCTTCGCCGAGCAGTCCGATGCGCTCCTGCACGAGCGGCGCCGCCTCGGCGAGGATCGCCTGGTCGGCCGGCGACAGCGGCGCGGCGACGACGCCGGCCCTCTCGAGGTACGGCACGGTGCGTGCGGCGAAGTCGGCGACCTCGAGCTGGCGGATGTGGTCGCCGTTGATCGCCTCGGCCTTCTTGAGGTCGAAGCGCGCGGGGTTCGGGTTCACGTTCTCGACGTCGAACGCGGCGACGAGCTCGTCGCGGCTGAACACGTCGCGGTCGGCCGAGAAGCCCCAGCCCAGCAGCGCGAGGTAGTTGACGAGACCCTCGGGGATGAACCCGCGGTCGCGGTGGTGGAACAGGTTCGACTCGGGGTCGCGCTTCGAGAGCTTCTTGTTACCCTCGCCCATGACGTAGGGCAGGTGACCGAATCGCGGGATGAACGTCGTCACGCCGATGTCGATGAGGGCGCGGTAGAGCGCGATCTGGCGGGGCGTCGACGAGAGCAGGTCTTCGCCGCGCAGCACGTGCGTGATGCCCATGAGCGCGTCGTCGACGGGGTTCACGAGCGTGTAGAGCGGCGCGCCGTTCGGGCGCACGAGCACGAAGTCGGTCGTCGATCCCGCCGCGAAGTCGATGCGGCCGCGCACGAGGTCGTCGAACCCGAGCTCGACGTCGGGCACGCGCAGGCGCAGCGCGGGCCGACGGCCCTCGGCGCGGAACGCGGCCTTCTGCTCGTCGGTGAGGTCGCGGTCGAAGTTGTCGTAGCCGAGCTGCTTGGGCCGGCCGGCGGCCTCGTTGCGGGCGTCGATCTCCTCCGCGGTCGAGTACGACTCGTAGAGGTGGCCGGCGGCCTTGAGCTTCTCGATGACCTCGGCGTAGATGTCGCTGCGCAGCGACTGCCGGTACGGCTCGTGCGGACCGCCGATGCCGATGCCCTCGTCCCACTCGAGGCCGAGCCAGGTCAGCGCGTCGAGGATCTGCTCGTAGCTCTCCTCGCTGTCGCGCGCGGCGTCGGTGTCTTCGATGCGGAACACGAACGTGCCGCCGGTGTGCCGTGCGTACGCCCAGTTGAAGAGGGCGGTGCGCACGAGACCGACGTGCGGGGTTCCGGTCGGTGAGGGGCAGAAGCGCACACGGATGTCGCTGCCGGTGGCCTGGGTGACGGGGTGAGCTGAATCGGACATCGGCTCAATGCTACCGAGGCCCGGGCGACGACCACGGTGCCGTCGTGGCGGGCTCAGCCGACGAGACCGTCCAGCGCGGCCAGCGCGCCGAGCGCCGCGGCCACGGCCGGCACCCGGTCGGCCCCCTTCGCGGTGACCAGGTGCAGCGATCGCACGTCGGCCCGGGCGGTCGGCCTGGTCACAACGCCGGGGTGCCGGGGCGATGCGGCGAGCGCGAGCGCCGGCAGCAGGGCGACGCCGAGCCCCTGCGCGACCATGCCCTCGACCGCGACGAAGTTGTCGGTCTCGAACGCGATGCGCGGCGTGAAACCGGCGGCGTCGGCGAGCTCGAGCAGGTGGCCGCGGCAGCGGGGGCAGCCCGCGATCCAGGGCTCCTCCCCCAGCTGGGCGAGGTCGATGGTCTCGGATGCCGCGGTCGGGTGACCGGCGGGCAGCACGAGTCGCATCGGCTCATCGCCGTAGGAGCGCACGTCGAGTCCGCGCGCGCTCGCCCGGTGCGGGTCGTCGCGGTCGCCCGGGTAGCTGAACGTGATCGCGACGTCGGCGCGGTCGGCGCGCACGGCGGCGACCGCCTCGGGCGGCTCGGCCTCGACGTAGGTCACGGTGACGCCGGGATGCTCCGCCGCGAGCGCGGCGATGAGCCGGGGCACGAGCGTCGCCGACGCCGAGGGGAAGGCGACGAGACGCACCCGCCCGGCGCGCAGGCCGCGGAGCTCGGCGAGCTCGCCCGCTGCGGCTTCGAGGGCGGTCGCGACGGCGTTCGCGTGGCGCGCGAGCACGCGGCCCGATTGGGTGAGCCGGATGCCTCGGCCCACGCGTTCGACGAGGGCGATGCCCGTGCGCTCCTCGAAGCGGCGCAACTGCTGGCTCACGGCGGGCTGGCTGTAGCCGAGCGCCTCGGCGGCGGCGGTGAGCGAGCCGTGCTCGGCGATGCGGCGCACGACCCGCACCGTCTGCAGGTCGAGCGCGGCGGCGAGGGCTTCGATCGAGGCGTCCGACATGCCGCAATCATAAGCCTTCGTTATCTGTGTCATAGATCACTGGGCCTTGTCGAATCAATCGTGCTCGCCGAGGCTGGAACCATGCTCGAACCCGGAGACCGCCTCGCACTCGGAGACCGCTTCGCCGGCGGCCGCGGCTACCTCGCCGCCTGCACGCTCGGCCTCCCGGCCGACGTCACCCGTGACGCCGTGCGCCGCGATCTCGAACGCTGGTCGACGGGTTCGGCGACCGCGGCCGACTACTCGGCGACGCTCGAGCGGGCTCGGGGACACGCGGCCGCGCTCCTCGGCACCGCCGCCGAGCGTGTGGCGACCGGCTCGCAGGTGTCGGTGTTCACCGCCCTCGCCGCCGCGTCGGCACCCGCCGGCGCCGAGATCCTCTGCGTCGACGGCGACTTCTCGTCGGTCGTCGCCCCGTTCCTCGCGCGCGGCGACCTGCGCGTGCGCCACGCGCCGCTCGATGCCCTTGCCGAGGCGATCACCCCGTCGACCTGGCTCGTCTCCTATTCGCTCGTGCAGTCGGCGACGGGCGAGGTCGCCGACGAGGCATCCATCACCGCCGCCGCGCGCGCCGCGGGCGCCCTGTTGCTCGTCGACACGACGCAGGCGACGGGCTGGATGCCGACCGACCGGGTCGCGGGCGACCTCGTCGTGTGCCACGCGTACAAGTGGCTGGGCGCGCCGCGCGGCGCGGCCTTCGCCGCGTTCTCCGACCGGGCGGTCGCCGAGTTCACCCCGCACACCGCCGGCTGGTACTCGGGTGCCGACCCGTGGGCCTCGTGCTACGGACCCGAGCTCCACCTCGCCGACGGCGCGCGCCGGTTCGAGGTCTCCCCCGCGTGGCACGCCTGGGCCGGTGCCGAGGCGGCGCTCGGCTTCGCCGCCGCGCTCGACCTGGCCGAGGTGCGGCGCCACGACGTCGGGCTCGCGAACGCGTTCCGCGAACGGCTCGGGCTCGATGCATCCGATTCGGCGATCGTGACCTGGCCCGATGAGACCGGATGCGACCTGGCGGCGCTGACCGCGGCGGGGCTCGTCGCCTCGGGTCGCGCCGGCCGCGCGCGTGTCGCGTTCCACCTCTGGAACGACGACGACGACGTCGCTCGCGCCGCCGACGCCGTCATGGGTTCGAAGCGGCCACTGGGCGTCAGCTGAGGCGTTCGGCCTCGCCGCCCGAGGCGCCCGTCGCGTCGATGAGGCCGTCGGCCTCGAGCCGCTCACGCGTCGTGATGGTCTCGTACTGCGAGCCGGTTCCCCCGGCCAGGCGCCGCTGGATCGAGACGGCGATGCGGCGCGCCTGCGTCTTCGCCCGTTCGGCGATCGGGCCGACGAACCGGGCGTCGACCTCGGTGTCCCAGCGGGAGAGCCACCGGTCGAAGTGGGCGTCGCCGAGCGGAGCCTTCGCGTGCACGGCGACATGCAGCGCGAGTGCGTTGCGACGATAGGCGCCGGAGTCGAACAGCACCGTCTCCCAGAAGTCGACCATGATCGGCAGGTGGTGGTCGAGGTCCATGTGCGCCACGTCGGTGAAGATCGGGCCGATCAGCGGATCGGCGAACGCCCCGCGGTAGAACGCCTCGATGAGCGCGCCCAGGTCGTCGCGGTCGCGGATGTCGCGGCGTGCCGCATTCGGTGCGCCCATGGTGGCTCCGCCTACTGCGCGGCGCGCACCGGGTTCGAGAGGGTGCCGAGCCCCGAGATCGTCACCTCGACGGTGTCGCCGTCGACGATCGGGCCGACGCCCGCCGGCGTGCCGGTGAGGATGACGTCGCCGGGCAGCAGCGTGAACACGCTCGAGGCGTAGGCGACGATCGCCGGGACCGAGTGCACGAGGTCGGCGAGCCGGCCGTCCTGCCGGCGTTCGCCGTTGACGCTCGTCTCGATGGTGCCCGACGCGAAGTCGACGTCGGTGTCGATGACCGGGCCGAGCGGGCAGAACGAGTCGAAGCCCTTCGCCCGGGTCCACTGGCCGTCGCGGCGCTGCAGGTCGCGGGCGGTGACGTCGTTGGCGATCGTGTAGCCGAAGATCACCTGGTCGGCGTCGGCCTCGCTCACGTTCCTCGCGATGCGGCCGATGACGACGGCGAGCTCGCCCTCGTGCTCGACCTGCTCGCTCTGCTTCGGCAGCACGATCGTGTCGCCGGGACCGATCACCGACGTGTTCGGCTTGAGGAAGAGCAGCGGCTCGGACGGCGCCTCGCCGCCCATCTCGGCGGCGTGGTCGTGGTAGTTCTTGCCGACCGCGACGACCTTCGACCGCGGGATCACGGGCGCGAGCAGCTTCGCCTCGGCGAGGGGAACCCGCTCGCCCGTCGGCTCGTACCCGGCGAACATCGGGTCGGCCTTGAGGACGACGAGCTCGTGCTCCTCCTCGTCGACGACGCCGAACGAGATGGCCTCACCATGGCTGAACCGTGCGATCTTCATGGCGTCCAGCCTATCTTTCGCCGAGTCGCCGAAAAGTGCTGCTCACGCGGCGACGAAGCGCAGGTTTCGGCGACTCGATGAGCATGCCGGCGGGCGGTTCGACGCGCTCAGGCGTCGGGAATCAGGCGTTTGCCGAGGCTCACCGCGTCGTCGACCGTGTAGCCGAGGCGCTCGTAGAAGGCGATCACCTCGGTGTTCGACGTGCGCACCTGCAGGTTGAGCTTCGGGCAGCCGCGCTCGAGCAGCAGCCGCTCGGCCTCCTCCATGAGCACTCGCCCGAGGCCCGTGCCGCGGGCCGGATCGGCGACCGCGAGGTAGTTCACCCAGCCGCGATGCCCCTCGTACCCGACCATCGCCGTGCCGACGACGTCGGCACGCCCACCGCGCGCGGCACCCGAGACCGCCACCAGGAACAGCTCGGGCTGCACCGTCAGCTTGCGCTCGATGTCGAGGTACGGGTCGTTCCACGGCTTCACGAGCCCGGCCGCACGCCAGAGCGCGACGACCTGCTCGGCGTCGCCGACGGCGAACGGCCGGATCGAGATCGATCCGGCCGCCGTCGTCACGTCGGCAGGTGCCGACGAAGAATCCGCGTCGGTCACGCGTCGAGCCGCAGCATCCACCCGTGCCGATCGTCGACGCGACCGTACTGGATGCCCGTGAGCTCCTCGCGCAGCGACATCGCGAGCTCGGTCGCGGCCTCGCCCTCGTGGACGATCTCGAAGTCCTCCGCGAGCAGCTTGCCGATCGGCACGACGACCGCGGCCGTGCCGCACGCGAACGCCCCGACGATCTCGCCCGACTCCGCACCCTGTCGCCATTCGTCGATCGAGATCTTGCGCTCCTCGACCTCGATGCCGCGGTCGCGGGCGAGCTGCAGGATCGAGTCGCGCGTGATTCCCTCGAGGATCGAGTCCGACTCGGGCGTCAGCAGGCGCCCGTCGCGCGTGACGAGCACGACGTTCATGCCGCCGAGCTCCTCGAGGTTGCGCTCGTCGTCGAGGAAGAGCACCTGCTGGCAGCCCTTCTCGTACGCCTCGGCCTGCGGCAGCAGGCTCGACGCGTAGTTGCCGCCGGTCTTCGCGGCACCCGTGCCGCCCTTGCCGGCGCGTGCGTAGTTCGTCGAGAGCCAGATGTTCACGGGCTGCACGCCGCCGGGGAAGTACGCCCCGGCCGGGCTCGCGATGAGGTAGTACGCGACCTTCTTCGCGGGGCGCACGCCGAGGAACGCCTCTTTCGCGAACATGAACGGCCGCAGGTAGAGGCTCGTCTCCTCGGCCGAGGGCACCCAGGCCCCGTCGACCGAGACGAGCTGGGTCAGCGAGTCGAGGAAGATCGACTCGGGCAGCTCGGGCAGCGCGAGACGCCGGGCCGAGCGCTGCATGCGCGCCGCGTTCGCCTGCGGGCGGAAGGTCCAGATCGAGCCGTCGGCGTGGCGGTACGCCTTCAGGCCCTCGAAGATCTCCTGCGCGTAGTGCAGCACGGCCGCGGCCGGGTCGAGCTGGATCGGCCCGTACGGCGAGACCCGCGGCCGGTGCCAGCCGCCCTTCTCGCTCCAGCACACGTCGACCATGTGGTCGGTGAAGTGCTGGCCGAAGCCCGGTGCGGCGAGGATGGCGTCGCGTTCGGCGTCGGACTTCGCCTCGGGGTTGCGGACGGTCTGCCAGATGAGCCCGGCGGCGGTCGGGGCCTGGAGCGGAAGGTCGATGGTCATGGCGCCCTCTTTCAGAGATGCATTTCAGAGATGCAGTTGTCGGATGCGGTTGCTACGAATTCGCGGGCACCGTGGCCGCGACGCGTGCGGCGATGCGGTCGCCGATCTCGGAGGTCGATGCGGCGGCGCCGCCGCGCTCGGCGACGTCGTCGGCGATCGCCCGTTCGACGCGGGTCGCGGCATCCGCCTCGCCGAGGTGGCGGAGCAGGAGTGCGACCGAGCCGATCGCGGCGGTGGGGTCGGCGATGCCCTTCCCGGCGATGTCGGGAGCCGAACCGTGAACCGGCTCGAACATGCTCGGGAACGTGCCGTCGGGGTTGATGTTGCCCGAGGCTGCGAGTCCGATGCCGCCGCTGATTGCGCCGGCCAGATCGGTGAGGATGTCGCCGAAGAGGTTGTCCGTGACGATGACATCGAATCTAGCAGGGTCGGTGACGAGGAAGATCGTCGCGGCATCGACGTGCAGGTAATCCACGGCGACGTCGGGGAACTCGGCGGCGACGGCATCGACCGTGCGCTTCCACAGCGACCCGGCGAAGACGAGCACGTTGGTCTTGTGCACGAGCGTGAGCCTGTTGCGACGGCGGGATGCCTCGGCGAACGCGAACCGCACGACGCGCTCGACCCCGTAGGCGGTGTTGACCGAGACCTCGTTCGCGACCTCGGCGGGCGTGCCGACGCGGATCGCGCCGCCGTTGCCGACGTAGGGGCCCTCGGTGCCCTCGCGCACGACGACGAAGTCGACGTCGCCCGGGTTCGCGAGCGGGCTCGCGACACCCGGGTACAGCACGCTCGGGCGCAGGTTGACGTAGTGGTCGAGCTCGAAGCGCAGCTTCAGCAGCAGGCCGCGCTCGATGTTGGCGCCGGCGAGCCGCGGGTCGCCCGGTACTCCCCCGACGGCGCCGAGCAGGATCGCATCGTGCGACCTGATCGCGTCGAGGTCGGCGTCGGTCAGCACGTCGCCCGTCTCGAGGTAGCGCGCGGCGCCGAGCGAGAACGGCGTCTGCTCGAAGGCGAGGTCGCCCCCGGCCGTCGCGGCCTCGAGCACCTTGAGCGCTTCGGCGACGACCTCGGGGCCGATGCCGTCCCCGGGAATGACCGCGAGCTTGACCGTACGTACCATGGATTCTCCTTCTCGCACCAGCCCCTCCAGCGTAGTGCCGTCGCTCGCTACGCTCAGCCGTATGACGAGGACTTCGTCGCCCAACGCGGCGCCTCGTCGACGCGGGGCCACCCCCGGCTCCGCGGGGAGAGGGAGGACGTCATGAGTCTCGGACTCGGAATCGTGCTCGTCGTCATCGGCGCGATTCTCACCTACGCGCTGAACATCAGCGTCGAGTGGATCGACCTGCAACTCGTCGGCTACATCCTGATGGTCGCCGGCGCCGTCGTCATCGTGATCGGCATCATCCTGCTCGTACGGCGTCGCAAGACGATCGCGACCGAGCACACGAGCATCGACCCGTCGAGCGGCGACCGGATGACTCGTGCCGAGCGCTCGACGCCGGAGGACCCGACGCTCTGACCCGCGGGGTCGTCCGCGTCACGGACGATCCGGGCGCAGGCCGCCGAGCGGCAGGCCTGCGTCCGGATCCGGGACGACGACGCGACGGCTCAGTCGTGCTGGGCGGGGTTGCGCAGCGTGATCGCCGCGATCACCGCCGCCGACACCATGAGCCCGACGCCGATGAGCGACGTCACGAGCACACCGCCGTCGAACGCGACCGCTGCGGCCCGCATGAGCGCATCGGCCTGCGCCGCGGGCAGTTCGGCTGCGACCGCCGCGGCGCCCGCGAGGGTCTCGCGAGAGGCATCCGCCTGGGCCGCGGTGAGCGAGGCGGGCAGTTCGATGGCGCTCGCGTAATGCGCCGCGATGATGCTGCCGAGGCCCGCGGTGCCGAGCACCGCACCGAGCTCGTACGCCGTCTCGGAGACCGCCGAGGCAGCGCCCGCCTTGGCGGGCGGCGCGCTCGAGAGGATGAGCTCGTTCGACACGGTCTCGGCCATTCCGATCCCGATGCCGAGCATCGTGAACGCGAGCACCACCGCACCGGTCGATCCCTCGGAGGCACCGAACGCGACCACGAGGTAGCCGCCCGCCGAGAGGCTGAGCGCCGCCGGCACGAGCACGCGCGGGTGCACGCGCCGGGCGATCGGCACGACGACGAGCCCCGAGACGATCATCGCGATGAGCCCCGGAAGGAGCGCGACCCCCGCCTCGACGGGCGACAGGCCCGCGATGATCTGCAGGTGCTGCGACACGAAGAACAGGAACCCGACGAGCGAGATCACGCTGAGCAGGTTCACGAGCACGGCGCCGCCGAACGGACCGACCGTGAACAGGCGCACGTCGAGCATCGGCGCGTCGCTTGCGAGCTGACGACGCACGAACAGCCAGCCGGCGAGGAGGCCGACGACGATGAAGAGCGGACCGGCGGCGTCGAGCCCCTCGGTCGCGATGTGCTTGATGCCGAACACGATCGGCGCCATCGTCGCCAGCGAGAGCAGGATGCTCCAGACGTCGATGCGGCCGGGGTTCGGGTCGCGGCTCTCGGTGACGAGCAGCGGCACGAGGACGAGCATCGGCACGAGCACCGGCACCGCGAGCAGGAACACCGAGCCCCACGCGAAGTGCTCGAGCAGCAGGCCGCCCACGAGCGGGCCGAGCGCGCTGCCGGCCGCGAACGCCGACGCCCAGATGGCGATCGCGAGCCGGCGCTGCTCGCGATCGGTGAAGATCGAGCGCAGCAGCGACAGGGTCGAGGGCATGAGCATGGCGCCGAAGAAGCCGAGCGCAGCGCGCGCAGCGATGAGCAGCTCAGCCGTCGGCGCGAAGGCCGCCGCGATCGAGACCGCGGCGAAGCCGATCGAGCCGATCATGAGCATGCGGCGACGGCCCCATCGGTCGCCGGCGCTGCCCATCGCGACCAGCAGGGCCGCGAGCACGAGCGGGTACGCGTCGATGATCCAGAGCTGCTGAGCGGCGGTGGGCTCGAGGTCGCTCGAGATCTCGGGCAGGGCGAAGCTCAGCACCGTGTTGTCGATCGAGATGAGCAGCGCGGGCAGCATGAGCACCGCGAGGGCGAACCAGGCGCGCCGCGGTGCGCGGCCGGTCGCGGCGCCGGCACCGCGGGCGCGGGTTCGGTCGCGGGCGCCTGTGGCGCCGCCTGCAGCAGCGGCTGCTGCGGATGCCTCGGGCAGGATGCCGGCGCGCTCGTTGGTCTCGTTCATGGTCGGGGTGGTGGTGGCCGTCTGCTCGGTCATGGTTTCAACTCAGTTTCTATACCGTCTGGTTGGTATAGTAACTGATGCGACCCGCGTTTCGCCAGCGGCCCCCCTCGCACGCGACCACCGCCGTTTCAGGGAGAATGAGTCCATGGCCCGCCCACCCGCCGCCCGCGAGGCGGTGCTCGACGCCTTCGAGCGGCTCATCATCTCCGACGGCGAGCGCGCCGCGACGATCGACGCGACGGCGCGCGCAGCCGGCGTCTCGAAGGGCGGCCTGCTCTACCACTTCGGCTCGAAGCAGGCGCTCGTCGCCGGGCTCGTCGAGCGGTTGCTGCGCCTCGTCGACGAAGACCTGTCGCGCATCGACGAGGCGCCCGACGGCGCGATCGCGTACTTCCTGCGCTCGTCGCTCGACATCGAGACGGCGCTCGACCACACCTTCGTCGCGATCCTGCGCCTCGCCCAGGGCGGCGACCGCGAGGCCGGTCGCGCGCTCGACGAGGCCGAGACCCGCTGGCTCGAGAACCTCACGGCCCACGTCGGCGACCCGACGCTCGCCCTCGCCGTCACGCTCATGGGCGACGGGCTCTACCACCGGGCGGCGCTGCGCGCCGAGGCGGTCGACGTCGACCTCACGGCGACGACGACCGGCGCCGTCTCCACCGAGCAGCTGACGTCGCTCGTCGCCCTGCTCGAGCGCCTCGTCGCCCGCTGAGTGGGGCGCCGCGCTACGCCCCGCCGCGCCGATCCGGCTCCCTGCCGACCGCCCCATCCGTTGCGAGGGTGCTTTTCCGCAAGATCCGGTGCCCGGAAGCGGCTTCACTTGCGGGAAAGCACCCTCGAGACGCAGCCCCGCTGCGAAGGCGGGGACATGCGCGGGCGGGAGGCTGCGCATGCGCACACGTCAGCAGAACGACGGATGCCCCGGCGCAACGCCCGCGAAGGGCGCTGCGCCGAGGCATCCGAGCCGATGAGGCGACCGACCTGTGACGCGGCTTATTCGGTGATGTCGATCTCGACGAAGAGCGTCGCGTCGATCGCGTCGCGCACCCGGTCGAGCACGTCGGCGGGAACCGGCGAGTCGACCGTGAGCACGCTGAGCGCCGAGCCGCCGGCCTCACGACGGGCGATCTGCATGCCCGCGATGTTGATGCCGGCGTCGCCGAACTCGCGGCCGTAGACCGCGACGATGCCGGGGCGGTCGGTGTACTCCATGATGATGTGCGTCGTCGCGATCGGCACCTCGAGCTCGTAGCCGTTCACGCCGACGAGCTTCTCGGCCTGCTTCGGGCCCGTGAGCGTACCGGCGACCGACACCTGCGTGCCGTCGGAGAGCGCGCCGCGCAGCGTGATGACGTTGCGGTACTCGGGGCTGTCGGCCTCGGTGATGAGGCGAACCTGCACGCCGCGCTGCTCGGCGAGGAGCGGCGCGTTGACGTACGACACCGTCTCGGACACGACGTTCGTGAAGACGCCCTTGAGCGCCGCGAGCTTCAGCACGCTCACGTCGTAGTCGACGAGCTCGCCGCGCACCTCGACGTCGAGGCTCGTGAGCGCGCCGTGCGCGAGGCCCGAGAACAGCTGGCCGAGCTTCTCGACGAGCGGGATGCCGGGGCGCACGTACGGGTCGATGACGCCGCCGGCGACGTTGACCGCGTCGGGCACGAGCTCGCCCGCGAGCGCGAGGCGCACCGACTTCGCGACCGAGATGCCCGCCTTCTCCTGGGCGTCGTCGGTCGAGGCACCGAGGTGCGGGGTGACGATGAGGTTCGGCAGGCCGATGAGCGGCGACTCCTTCGGCGGCTCCTGCACGAAGACGTCGAGCGCGGCGCCCGCGATCTCGCCCGAGACGAGCGCGTCGTGCAGCGCCTGCTCGTCGATGAGGCCGCCGCGGGCGACGTTCACGACGTAGGCCGTCTTCTTCATCTTCGCGAGCTGCTCGGTGCCGATCATGCCGAGCGTCTCGGGCGTGCGCGGCATGTGGATCGTGACGAAGTCGCTGCGCTCGAGGAGCTCGTCGAGCGAGACCGTCTGCACGCCGAGCTGCTGTGCGCGGGCGGCCGTGATGTACGGGTCGTACGCGATGACCTCCATGCCGAACGCCTGCAGGCGCGCGGTGATGAGGGCGCCGATTCGGCCGAGGCCGATGATGCCGACGGTCTTCTCGTAGAGCTCGGTGCCCGTGTACGACGACCGCTTCCACTGCCCGGCCGAGAGCGAGGCGTGGCCCGCGGGGATGTGTCGGGCGAGGCTCAGGATGTGGCCGATCGTGAGCTCGGCGGCCGAGATGATGTTCGAGGTCGGCGCGTTCACGACCATGACGCCGGCGGTCGTGGCCGCCTTGACGTCGACGTTGTCGAGTCCGACGCCCGCGCGCGCGACGACGCGCAGCTTCGGGGCGGCGGCGAGCGCTTCGGCGTCGACCTGCGTGGCCGAGCGGATGAGGATCGCCTCGGCGTCGGCGAGGGCCGACAGGAGGGCCGGGCGGTCGGTTCCGTCGACCTGGCGGATCTCGAAGTCGGGCCCGAGGGCGTCGACGGTGGCGGGCGAGAGTTCTTCGGCGATCAGCACGACCGGCTTTGACACGAACGGTTCCTTCGGGGGCGGTGCGCGACGAAGCGCGCGAGTGGGGTGCGCCTACGCCAGTGGGGGCGCCGTTACCCCGACAACCCTACCGAAGCATGACGTCGCATCTCGTTCTGTGACGGTGCGCGACGCCGGTCGATCGGGCCGGGATGCCGCGCACGCCCGCACGTTCTGCGCGTCAGCCGACCGCACCGAGTCTCAGCAGCACGACCACGAGGCTGAGGAACACCGCACCCGACACGCACAACCCGGTGAAGTAGAGGGCGACGCGGGCGAGCACGCCGCGCGAGCGGCCGAGCACGAACGCCGCCGCGAAGCACGCGAGCGGTGCCACGAGCGCGATGGCGAGCACGACCCACTCGCCGATGCCGACGGGGATGCCGAACGACGAGGCCTGCGCGTAGACGGCCATGCTCTCGACGACCTCCCAGACGTCATAGGCGTAGAACAGGCCGAACACGACCGCGAGCGCGACGTCGAGCCACATCGGCAGGCGCGCGGCCGGGGCGGATGCCTCGGGCGACAGCTGCTCGGCGGTCATGCGGTCACCCCCAGCACGAACGGCAGCGGCACGAGCACGACCGCGCCGGCCACGAGCCAGACGAATCGCGAGCGGGTGGTCGGGGCGCCGCGCAGGGCGAGCGCGAACCAGCACGGTGCGGCGAGCACGGCGAGCCACAGGCCGAGCGAGTACATCGCGTCGCTCAGCACGCTCGTGCCGGGCGCCGTGGTGCGCACGGCCGTGATGAGCCAGCCGATCGTGTAGAGCAGGTAGACGCCGCCGAGCACCCCGAGCGCGACGAGGGCGACCGAACCGGTCTGCGCGGCCGCATCGGCCCGGTCGGCGTCGGCCGCCGCCGCGTCGGCGTCGGCGTCGGATGCGACCGTGTCGTCACCCGCCGTCGCGAGCGGAACCGCCTTGCCGACCGTCTTCCATCCGGGTGCGAGCGTCGGGTCGTCGTCGCCCTCCCAGCGCAGGGCGTCGTCGTCGGAATCGGGGTCGGGACGCATGGCTCCAGCCTAGTGGCGCCCCCCGGCGCTCAGACGCCGGCGGCCGCCGCCAGCCGGGCGGCCTCGACCGCCGCCGCGACGAGCGCGGCATCGGTCTCGTCGAAGCCGTCGACTCCCCCGCCCGGGCCGCTCGCACCGCCGCGCAGCGCGCGCCCGCGCGCCGAGAGGTGCACGGCGTCGACGCCGGCCGCGGCGAGCGCGGCGATGTCGTCGGTCTTGACTCCGCCGCCGGCCATCACCTCGAGCACGCCCGATGCCCCGGCCATCGCCTCGAGCGTCGCGAGGCCGGCGCGGCAGTCGGGCGCACCGCCCGACGTCAGCACTCGCCGCACGCCGAGCCGGGCGAGCGCCGCCACCGCGGCGCGCGGGTCGTTCGCCGCGTCGACCGCGCGGTGCACGGTGACGTCGGCGGAGCCCGCCGCCTCGACGAAGCGGTGCACGGCGTCGACGTCGAGATCACCGGTGCCGGTGAGCGCGCCGACGACGACGCCGTCGGCACCGGCCGCGATCACGGCCCGGATGTCGCGCTCGATCGTGTCGAGCTCGTCGGCGTCGTACGCGAATCCGCCGCCGCGCGGCCGGACGAGCACGTGCACGAACGACGCGGCGCCGGCCTCGGCCGCGAGCGCCACCGCCTGCTCGACGAGCCCGATCGAGGGCGTGAGGCCGCCGAGCCCGAGGGCCTGGCACAGCTCGATGCGGGCCGCCCCGCCCTCGAGCGCGATGCGCGTGCCCGCGGCATCCTGAACGGCGATCTCGACGGGGAGCGGGTAGGCGACCATTCACGACAGCGTAGCGGTCGCGGCGCTCGGTAATCCGTCAGTAAGCGCGCGTCGATAGCGTGCTGCCAGCCCGCGGCCGTCGAGGTCCTCGCCCGCTCGCGGATCAGAGCCGTCAACCGTTGTGAAGGAACACGACATGCACAAGCCCAGAACCGCCCGCACGTGGGTGGCCTCGCTCGCGGCAGCCGCCGCGGCCGCGGCACTCGTCGTCACGGCACCGCCGGCCGTCGCCGCGCCCGCCGACGGCGCCGACAAGATCGACCCCGCCGTGCTCGCCACGGCGAACGCCGGCGACGACGCCACGTTCTTCATCGTGCTCACCGAGAAGGCCGACCTCTCCGGCGCGCGCAAGGCCAAGGGCCACGAGAAGAAGGCGACCCTCGCGTACGAGGAGCTCACGACGACGGCCGCGAACACGCAGCGGCCGCTGCGCAACTACCTCGACAAGCACGAGGTCGAGTACCAGCCGTTCTGGATCACGAACACGATCCGGGCGACCACCTCCGACGCGGAGCTCATCGAGGACCTCGCCGCCCGCAAGGACGTCGCCGAGATCGTGCCCGAGCGCGCGTACGAACTCGACGACACCGTCGTCGAGGGCTCGACCGAGGCCGCGGTCGACGCGGCCGACGTCGCCGCCGACACGACCGTCGAGTGGGGCATCGCCGACATCAAGGCCGATCAGGTGTGGTCGCAGTACGACGTCGACGGCGACGGCATCGTCATCGCCAACATCGACACGGGCGTGCAGTTCAACCACCCCGCGCTCGCCGCCAACTACCGCGGCAACCTCGGCAACGGCACCTACTCGCACGACTACAACTGGTACGATCCGACCGGCGTCTGCACGACCGCGGCGCCGTGCGACAACAACAATCACGGCACCCACACGATGGGCACCATGGTGGGTGCCGGCGGCATCGGCGTCGCCCCCGGCGCGACCTGGATCGCCGCGAAGGGCTGCGAGGGCCGCACGTGCTCCGACCCCTTCCTGCTGCTCTCGGGCCAGTGGATGCTCGCACCGACCGACCACAACGGCCAGAACCCGCGGCCCGACCTCTCGCCCGACATCGTGAACAACTCGTGGGGCGGCAGTGACGACCAGTGGTTCTTCACCGACATCATCGAGGCGTGGAACGCGGCCGGCATCTTCGAGGCCTTCGCCGCGGGCAACGACGGCGACGGCGTCACCTGCTCGACCACGCACGCCCCCGGCGGCCGTGGCGACGCGTACGGCGTCGGCGCCCACGACGTGAACGGCAAGATCGCCTCATTCTCGGGTTTCGGGCCGTCGCCCGTCGACGGCTCGCTGCGACCCGACATCACCGCCCCCGGCGTGAACGTCCGATCGGCGATCCCCGGAAGCCGGTACACGGCGATGAACGGCACGTCGATGGCCACGCCGCACCTCGCCGGCGCGGTCGCGCTGCTCTGGGCCGAGGCCCCGACCCTCATCGGCGACATCGAGACGACGCACGAGCTGCTCAACGCCGCCGCGCACGACGTCGACGACACGCACTGCGGCGGCACCCCGGCCCGCAACAACGTGTGGGGCGACGGACGCCTCGACATCCTCGCGGCGGTCGACGCCGCGCCGCACACGCGCTCGATCGTCACGGGTACGGCGACCGACGCCGCGACCGGCGCGACCCTGCCGAACCTCACGGTGCACGTCACCGGCGCCGGCTTCGACCGCACCACGACGACCGACGCGAACGGCGACTACCGAGTCGTGCTCCCCGCCGGGACGTTCTCGTTCGAACTCAGCGGATACGGCTACGAGACGCTCGTCGACGACGGCTACGTCGTGGCCGCCGGCACCGACGCGGTGCACGACCTCGCCCTGACCGCCGTGGCCCACCACCGCGTGTCGGGCATCGTGCGCGATGTCGTCGGGGGGCCGCTCGCAGGCGTCACCGTCTCCGTCGAGAACACGCCCGTACCCACGGTGACGACCGACGCCGACGGCCGCTACACGCTGCCCGACGTCGCGGAGGGCTCGTTCTCGCTCGCTGCCTCGCCCGCGCAGCCGGTGCTCTGCAACGGGATCTCCCGCGCAGAGCTGACGGTCGGCGCCGACGTCGTGAATGACATCGACCTGCCCGCCCGCACCGACGCCGCCGGCACCTCGTGCCTGCCCGCGACCTACTCGTGGATCAAGGGCGCGACCAAGGTCGCGATCTCGGGCGACGAGGATGCGAAGAACGTCGCGCTGCCCTTCCCGGTCACCCACTACGGCACGACCTACACCTCGGCCGCGGTGACCACGAACGGTCTCGTGAACTTCGTCGCTCCGCGCATCGGCGACTACGCGAACCAGGCCCTGCCGACCGCTGCCGCCCCGAACGGCATCGTCGCCGCCTACTGGGACGACCTCGTGATCGACAAGAAGGCGAGCGTGCAGACCGCGACGACCGGCACCGCGGGTGCCCGCAAGTTCGCCATCGTCTGGAACAACGCCGCCGTCGCCGCCGACACGAACGTGCGCCTCTCGTTCGAGGTCGTGTTCGACGAGAAGACCGGCACCGTCACCCTGCAGTACAAGGACGTCGCGGGCAACGCGCTCGAGCGCGGATCGTCGGCGACGATCGGCATCGAGAACGCCGCCGGCACCGACGCACTGCAGTACTCCTTCGACCAGGCCGTCGTGACCGACGGCTCGGCGATCAGCTTCATCCGAAAGGGAGCATGATGTTCACCCGCAGACAACGCCGAGGCATCGGCATCGCCGCCGCCTGCACGGCACTCACGATGACGTTCGGCTTCGCGTCGCCTGCCTTCGCGGCGACGACGAGCGCCGACGGCCAGGACCCGATCGTCCTGACGCCCGAGCAGATCGACGAGCTCGCCGCCCGCGCCCAGGCCGACCTCTACCGCGACGCGGCCGGTGACGCGGATGCCGCGCCCGACCCGGTCACGGGCGCCGAGACGACGCCCGCGCCCGACGCCGAGGCCGAGCCCGACGCCGGCAGCGAGGCTTCCGGCGGAAACGAGATCGACGGCGAGACCGACGCCGTCACGTGGAAGCACACGATCCGCGGCGCGTTCGAAGGCGACTACGGCGCGGTGCAGACCGTGCCGATCGCCGGCGGCGGCGACGACTACTTCGCGATCGACTCGCTCGGTCTCGTGCAGCGCCGTACCGCCGCGGGCGAAGAGGTCTGGCAGCGCGGCAACGCGTCGTTCTACGCCGACTGGGGCGTGAAGCCCGCCCGGCCGTGGCAGACCGAACCGTACCCCGCCCGCATCGTCGTCGGATTCAACGCCGTCTCGCCGTTCTCGCCCGCCTCGGAGGACGGCTTCGCGACCGGCGACCTCACGGGTGACGGCGTCGCCGATCTCGCCTTCACGGCGAGCGTGGGCGCGAGCCCGTACCGCCCGATGCTCGGCACGCCCGCGACCGGCACGTTCGTGACGATCGTCGACGGGGCCGACGGCCGCACGCTGTGGTCGAAGCTGTACTCGGCGGTCTACTCGCTGACGCTCGTCGACGGCACGCTCGTCGTCGCCGACTCGCCCTACTTCAACGTCAACGCGCCCGCCGGCTCGAAGATGCTGCTCACCGGCCTGACCTTCGCGGCGGCCGGGGACCGCCTCGAGGCGACGCCGGCGTGGACGTACGACCCGCAGGCGCCGAAGGCCTCGGGCTGGGGCGACCTCGAGCCGATCGGCGACGGCCTGCTGGCCGTCTCGTGGAACCGCCGCAAGGACGCCCTCGCGACGGTGCCGAGCGGCAACACGGCCGTGATCGACGCCGGCACGGGCGAGGTCGCCTGGACGGCGACCGATCGCATGTACTCGCGCCAGCTGCACCTCGACGCCTCGCGCAAGCGCCTCGTGGCGCTCGAGCAGGCCGACCCGAACGAGGGCCTGCAGTACCAGATCGCGTCGTACGCGCTCGCCGACGGTGCGCGCACGTTGCTCGACACCCGTGAGAACGCCCTGCCGCTCGCCGCCGAGGTGGGCGACCTCGGCGGCAGCACCGCGAACGAGATCGTCGTGAGCGAGGCGACGCTCGACGCCAACCGCGCGTTCAACGCGACCACCGTGCGCGCCCTCGACGGCGGCACCGCCGCCCAGACGTGGTCGCGCACGCTCAAGCGCGACGGGGGCAACGCGGGCGACGGCGTCCTCGGCTGGGGACTCGAGATCGCCGACGGCCGCGTGATCGTCAACTACCGCGACGACCAGGACGGCGAGACCGCCGAGAACCGCGGCGGCGGCTGGTACGGCCGCATCTCGGTGCTCGCCGGCAACAACGGCGCCGTCAAGTGGGAGCACACGGGCACCGCGGCGTCGCAGCTGTGGTCGCAGGTCGTCGTGAACGGCAAGGAGACCCGCGTCCGCACCGTCGACACGCTCGAGAACGTGCGCACGTACAACCTCGGCTCGGGCAAGCAGGTCGACTTCACCCCGCTCGTCGCCGACTCGTCGTCGGCGACGTCGCTCGACCTCAACGGCGACGGCGCCGACGACCTCGTGGTCGGCGGCATCTCGCAGGGCGTCTTCGCGTACGACGGCAAGTCGCTCGTGAACGGGCAGCGCGTGCCGCTGTGGTCGGCGACCGTGCCCGGTTCGGTGCACGCCTTCGTGCTCGCCGACGTGACGGGTGACGGCGCCGACGAGATCGTGGTCGCCGCCGACACGGCCGCCGCCGTGATCGACGCGAAGACCGGCAAGGTCGTCCGCACGATCGACGCCGACGGACAGTTCGTGCGCACCGTCGCGGCATCCGACCTCGACGGCGACGCGAAGGCCGAGATCGTGCTCTCGACCGACGCGGTGCGGGTGTACCACGGCGACGGCAAGCTCGCCTGGACCTACGCACCCGCCGACGGCCTCGTGTTCGGCGACGTCTCGTTCGGCGACGGACGCGTGTACGCGTCGTACGAGACGCGCGACTCGCTGGCCCTCGCCGAACCTGGCGCGGTGGGCGGCGTCGCGCTCGATGCGGCGACCGGTTCGGTCGTCTGGCACGCGACGCCCGAGGCACCCACCCAGTTCGGCTTCACCGACGCCGTGTGGGGCGCCGGCCAGGTCGGCGCGACGTTCGCATCGCCCGAGATCCCGTACGCCGACGGCCACGCGGTCGTCTACGCCTGGATCGGCCGTACGACCGCCACCGGCGCACCGCCGCAGCTGTTCATGGAGATCCGCGACGGGCGCACGGGCGAGGTGCTGCACACCGCGAGAATCGGCGGCGTGCACAACCTCAACGGCTGGCTGACGGCGCCCGAGGGGCTCATCGCCGAGACCACCGCCACCATCCGCACCTTCGGCGCGAACGGCGCCGACTCGGCGATGTCGACCATCGCCACGACGCAGCAGGTCGGGTTCGCGACGACGCCGACCGGCGAGCGCATCCTCGCCACGTCGAGCGACGGGGGCCTGAACACCTACCCGGTGTCGAAGCTGCTCGTCTCGCAGGGGTTCGAGAGCCCCGCCGCGTTGACGACCATCCTGGCCGGCAGCGGACTGCACCTCGCCGACCTCGACGGCGACGGGCGGGTCGAGATGATCTCGCTCAACCCCGACGCCCGCGGTGCCGACCGCACCGCAGGCCTGCACGGCTCGGCCCTCTCGATGCCGTTCACAGCCATGCGGCAGCTCGTCGTCGCGACGATCGACGCGCTCTGATGCAGCGCAGCTGACCGGTTCGGTCGGCGACCGGCACGGCTGGCGCGACCGGGTCGGCAGGCGACCGCAGGTTCGGCCCCTCGTCCCACGGACGGGGGGCCGAACCGCGTTGCGGCGACTACCCTCTGATACATGGCCAGCGCGAGGGATGCCGCGGCGGACGCACCCGTAGCGCCGCGCCTTCGGCTGCACCTCCTCGGGGGCTTCCGTACCACGCGCGACGGGGGTGTCCCGCCGCTCGAGCCATGGCCGCGGCCGAGCGCTCGTACCCTCGTGAAGCTGCTCGCGGTGGCCCCCGACCATCGGCTGCATCGCGAGGCGATCATCGCCGTCTGCTGGCCGGATGCCTCGCCCGAGGCCGCGGCGCGAAGTCTCGGCGTCGCCCTCCATGCGGCGCGACGCGCCCTCGAACCCGAGCTCGCCGCCCGTCGGCCGTCGAGCTACCTGACGGGCGAGGGGTCGATGCTCCGGCTGGACCCCGCGACGGTGTGGATCGACGCCGACCACGCCGAACGCCTCGCCGCCACCGCGCTCGAGGGCGGCGGTGTCACCGAGCTCGCCGCGGCGGCCGAGTCACTCGCGGGCGAACTGCTGCCCGAAGACCGGTACGCGGCATGGGCCGCGGCCAAGCGCGAGCGGCTCGCCGACGTGCGGCTGCGCGTGCTGCTGCACCTCGCCGACGCGCTGCTCGGCGCCGACCGCGCCGAAGACGCGATCGTCGCGGCACGCGACGTGCTCGCCGATCACCCGGCCGAAGAACGCGCGCACCGCACGATCATGCGGGCGTTCCTGTCGCTGGGACTGCGACGGCAGGCGATCCAGCAGTACCACGTGTGCCGCGAGGCCCTCGACGAGGAGCTCGGCGTGCGCCCCGGGCCGCAGACCGAGGAACTGCATCTGCAGGCCCTCGATGCGCACGGTGGCGTGGCGCGCACCGACGGCGGCACAGTGCTGCCACCGCCGGCCCTGCGGGTGACGCCCGCGACACCCGTGCGCGGGCGGGCCGAGGCGATCGCAGCGCTCGGCTCGCCGAACATGCACGGTGTGGTGCTCGTCACGGGCGAGGCGGGCATCGGCAAGACCCGCGTCGTCGCCGAGGCGGCCCGTACGGCGCTGCACGACGGCGCGATCGTGCTGTGGGGCGCCGGGCGCGACGCCGAAGGCCAGACTCCGTACGGCGCGATCGTCGAGGCGCTCGATGGCTGGCTGTCGGGCCGCCCCTCGCTCGAGCGCGCGCGAGTCGGTGGCGAGTTCCCCGAGCTCGCGGGCCTCCTGCCGAGCCTGGGCAACGCCGCACCCGAGTCGTATCGCAGCCCCGACGACGAGCGTCGCCGGTTGTTCCTCGCGGTCGCCGGGCTGCTCGAAGACCTCGCGTCGTCGGCCCCGGTGCTGCTCGTGCTCGACGACCTGCACGCAGCCGATCTCGGCACCCTGCAACTGGTCGGCAACCTCGCCCGGCGCTCGACGGGCGCGCGTTCGCCGTGGCGCACGATCGCGACCCTCCGCGACGACGAGCTCGCGACCGGCGACCCCCGGCGGGCCCTCCTCGACGCACTGCGACGCGACGGGCTCGCGACCGAGTTGCCGCTCGGACGGCTCACGCGAGCCGACTGCCTCGCGCTCGCGTCCGACATCGCCGGCGTCGAGGCGACCGAACGGGTGTGGGAGTTGTCGCTCGGGCACCCGCTCTTCGCCGTCGAACTCGCACGCGAGGCCGATGAGCTCGGTGAGCGTTCCCCGCGTTCTCAGGGGGTGCGCCAGCTCGTCGCCGCGAGGCTCGCCCGGCTGCCGGTCGCGGCGCGGCGGGTCGCCGAGATCGTCGCCACGGCGGGCGGCGAGGCCGCGACCGCCGAGGTCGTCGACGTGGCCACGCAGGCACTGCACCCGCCGCTCTCGACGGGCGAGGCGGCCGAGGCCGTCGACGCCGCGCTGCGGTCGGCCGTGCTCGACGAGCGCGACGTCGTCATCGACGGACGCCCGGTCCCCGGTCTCGTCTTCCAGCACCCGCTCGTGCGCCTGACGACCTACGACGAGCTCACCGCCGCGCGGCGGCAGGTGCTGCACTCGTCGTACGCCGACGTGGTGCTGCGCCGGCGGCCGCACGCGGTCGACGCGCTCGCGACGCACCTCGTGCGCGCCGACGACCCGCGCGCGATGACGTTCCTGCGACAGGCCGCCGAACGCGCGGCAGCGCTCAGTGCGAACGACACGGCCGACCTCTACTACGCCGAGCTCATCAGTCGGCTCGACGCGGTGAGCGCCGAAGCCGCGTGGGTGCGGCTCGACCGGAGCGTCGTGCTGCAGCGCACCGCCCGGTTCGACGAGGCACGAACGGTGCTCGCCGAGGCGCTCGCCGACCTCCGGCGGCGCGGCGACCGCGACGGCGTCGTGCTCGCGACGGCGCGGCTCGCCGAGGTGATGGTGAGTACCGCAGCGCCTCACGACGCGCTCGCACTGCTCGACGCCGACCGGCCCGACGAACACACCGCGGCGCTGCCCGCCACGACGCATCACATCAGTCGCACGCGCGCCATGCTCGTCACGGGCCGGTACGCCGAGGGCGTCGTCACCGCCCGCGAGGCGCAGGCGGCGGCCGAACGCATCACCGGGCCGGAGCGCCGCGGGCTCCTCGCACGCGCCCTCCAGTTCCAGGCGGCGTCGCTCGCGCTCGACGGCCGGTTCGCCGAAGCCGGCCCGGTCGCGGCGGAGGCGCTGCCACACGCCGAGGCCTTCGGCGACCCGCAGATTCTCGCGTCGGTGCTCTCCGTGCAGCGCGAGCAGGCCCGCCGATCCGGTCGGCTGCGCGAGGCGCTCGAGATCGGCAACCGCGCCTTCGAACTCGCCGACCGGTCGGGCGAGCCGATCAGGCGAGCCTTCGAGCAGGCCAACCTCGCCGAACTGCACCTGCTCATGGAGGAGCACAACGAGGCGGCGCGGCTCGCGGACGCGGCCGTCGCGGCTCCGGTCGACCGTACCTCGTCGTCGCGTGCGTATTCGCTGCTCGCACTCGCTCGGGTGCGCATGCGGCGAGGCGACGACCCGCTACCGCAACTCGACGAGGCCCAGCGACTCGCGGCGGAGTCGTCCGAGCGCCAGGCGCTCGACGAGGGCGGCCAGGCGCGCGCCGAGTGGCTCGTCGACACCGGCGCCTTCGACGAGGCGCTCGACGTGCTCGCGGCGCTGCCGCGCCCCTCAGCGACGACGACGTCATGGGCGCACCTCGGCCGGGGCGATGCCGCGACCGCTGAGCGCATCGCCGGCTCGGAGGTCGATCGGGCCACGGCGGCCGGCGAACGCCTGACCGAGATCGACGCGCGCATCGCCCGGGCCGCTGCCCTCACCGCACTCGGTGAGTCCGACGACGGCGAACGCGAGTTCGCGGCGGCCGAACGACTCGCGAGCGACCTGCCGTACCCGGCCGGCCTCGTCAGCCTGGCGCGAGCGCGCGGCCTCGTCGGCCGATCGGCGGGGTGAGCGGCACGCACGTGACTGCAGCCCGTCCGGCTCCCTCCGAACGGGCCGTCGACGCGACGATGGCCGGAGCCTGCCGGGCATCACCATCCGTTGGTGGTGACCCCGTGCAGCCCACGCGGGTCGTCGTCGTTGATGAGTCGCCTCGGCTGCGGCGCGGGTGTCGGCGAGTCGGCTTCGGCCTCCATCTGCTCGATCGAGGTCACCCGGCCCGGCTTGGTCACCCCGTGCAGTCCGCGTGGGTCGATGTCGTTCATGACCTCGGACGTGAAATGCGCCGTGCCGATCCCACGGAGTTCCGGGGCGCCGTGCAGGCCGCGCGGATCGTTGTCGTTCACGCGCAAGTTGCGGTAGCGGGCGAGCTCGCGCTGGATGACGATCGAGATCGACGTGCTCGACAGGTCGGACTCGGGCACGTCGACCCTCGACGCCGGTTCTGACGGGGCTTCCGTGGCGCAGCCGGCGAGGCCGAGTGCGAGCACGGTGGCGGTCGCGAGGACCGCGGCAGTGGAGCGGATCGTGGTGTTCATGACTCCACGTTCGGCCCCACCGGTATCCGATCGGGGATCGACCGGTATCCGTCGGGTATCCACCCCTGTTCTCGGGCGTTGACCGGCCTTCGAGCGGCGCGCACAATGCGAGCATGACCGTCAGCGTCCTCGGGACGCTCGTCGTCGACGGGGGTCCGATCAGCCCGCGGGAGCGCACCATCCTCGCGGTGCTCGCCCTGCGGACCGGCGCGGCCGTCGCTCCCGACGTCCTCGCCGATGCGGTCTGGGGCGAGCGACTGCCCGCTACCTGGCCCAAACAGGTGCAGATCGCGATCGCGCGCCTGCGCCGCCATCCCGGCGTGCCGCCGCTCCGGACCGAGGCGGACGGCTACCGGCTCGAGTCCCCCGACGGCGCCGTCGACGCGCACGAGTTCGAGCGGCTCATCACGGCCGGCGCGCAGCACCTCGCGGATGCGCACGCCGACCGCGCCGAGGCGTCCTTCTCGAAGGCGCTCGCACTCTGGCGCGGCGCCCCGTATCTCGAACTCGCCGACTGGGTGCCGGCTTCGGCCGAGCGATCGAGGCTCGGCGAGCTGCGCGAATTCGCGCAGGAGGAGCTCGTCGCGAGCCGGCTCGCGCTCGGCCGCGCACCCGACGTCGTCGGAGACGCCGAGCGGCTCGTGCGCGAGTCCCCGCTCCGCGAGCGCCGGTGGGAGCTGCTCGCGATCGCGCTCTACCGCAGCGGGCGGCAGGCCGACGCCCTCGCCGCGCTGCGCGAGGCCGCGCGCCGCTTCGACGACGAGCTCGGCATCGAGATGTCCGAGCGGCTGCGCGAGCTCGAGACGGGGATGCTGCGCCACGACGCCGCGCTCGAGCCGCCGGCGTCCGCTCCCTCCGCCGACGCCGACTGCCCGTACCGCGGCCTCGACGCGTTCGACTCCGACGACGCGGACACGTTCTTCGGGCGCGACGCCGACATCGCGTCAGCGCTCGCACGGCTCGAGCACGCACCGTTCGTCGCCTTCTCGGGGCCGAGCGGATGCGGCAAGTCGTCGCTCATCCGGGCGGGCGTCGTTCCCGCCCTGCGGCGGCGCGGCCATCGCGTCGAGATACTGCTGCCCCGCCGCGGGATCGCGACCGTGCTGCCCGACCGGCTCGCGGGTCTCCGGGCCGGCGACATCGTCGTCATCGACCAGTTCGAGGAGGTGCTGCAGCTCGGGCTCGACCCCGACGACCTCGACGCGATCGGCGCCGGCATCGACGGCTTCGTCGAGTCGGGCGGAGCCGTCGTGCTGACGGTGCGCAGCGACCGCCTCGACGAGTGCGCCGCGCTGCCGCGCCTCGGGCCGCTGTTCGCGACCGGTGTGCAGCTCGTGCCGCCGATGGACGTCGATCAGTTGCGGGAGGCGATCGTCGGGCCCGCCGAAGCCGTCGGGCTGCGGGTCGAGCCGGGGCTCGTGGAGCTCGTGCTGCGCGACGCCGCCGGACGCCCCGGTGTGCTCCCCCTCGTCTCGCACGCGCTCGTCGAGACGTGGCTGCGCCGCGACGGATCGACCCTCACGGTCGCGGGATACGAGGCGGCCGGAGGCCTCTCCGGCGCGATCGCGCAGTCGGCCGACCGCATGTACCGCAGGATGTCGCCGAGCGAACGGGAGGTGTGCCGCTCGACGATGCGTCGCCTCATCGCACTCGGCAGCGACGGAGTTCCCGTGCGGCGCAGCCTGCAGACGAGTGCGCTGCACGGCGACGAGACACGCGAGCGGGTGCTCGCCCGGCTCTCGGACGCCCGGCTCGTGAGCGCCGACGACCAGGTCGTGGTGGTCGCGCACGAGGCGCTCGCCGACGCGTGGCCGCGCCTGCACGGCTGGCTCGACGAGGACCGCGCCGCGCTGCGCACGATGCACGCGGTCGCGAACGCCGCGGAGGCGTGGGACGCCGGCGGTCGGCTCGATGAGGACCTCGCGCGCGGCGCCCGCCTCGAGGCGGCGCTCGAGTGGGCCGCCGGCGCCGAGCACGAACTCACCGCGACGGAGACGGCGTTCCTCGCCGCGTCGGCCGACCACGAGGCATCCGACCGCCGGGTACTCGAGGAGCGCGCGAAGACGGACCGGCGGCAGAACCGCCGCCTGCGAAGCCTGCTGGCCGCTGCCGCGGCACTCATCATCGCGCTCGTCGGCGTCGGCACGTTCGCCGGCTTCAGTGCGAACGAGGCCGAGCGGCAGCGCGGCGACGCCGCGATCGAGGCGCTCGTCGGCAAGGCGCTGTCACTGCGCGACTCCGAACGGGATGTCGCGGCCCTTCTCGCCGCGGAGGCGTATCGCCGCTGGCCCGACGACCCGAGGACCCGCGCGGGGCTCATGGGCATCCTCACGGGGGTCGGCGGATTCCTCGGCAACGCGTTCATGGACGAGTCGCCGTCGACGACCGGAGCGGTGATCCCCGGCACGCGGACCGTGCTCGTCGCCACCGACCGCGGCGAATTGCAGGTGCGCGACATCGCCGACGCAGCAGTGGTCGCGGAGATTCCGCTCGGCTTCCGTACCGACCCGACGAGACGATACGTCGCGGCGAGCGGCGACGGCAGGATCGGAGCCGTCGCCTGGGACGCCGACGCGCCGCCGGAGTCGAACGCTCAGCACCAGGGATCGACGGGATGGTCGACGCTCGCCGTGTTCGATCTCGCCGAGGGTCGTCGCATCTTCGGCCCGGTGCGCCTCGACATCGCCGCCGGCGCCATTGCGATCGACGAGGACGGCGGCACGGTCGCGGTGACCGACTACGAGAGCGGCTCACTGCGCCTGGTGACGCCCGCGACCGGGCAGATCCGGCCGCTCGCCGGCGAGCGCGTCGCCGTCACCGGGAGCGACGACATCTACAGCACGAACGCCGCACTCGCGTTCACCCGCGGCGGCAGACTGTACGTCGGCCGAACCGACGAGCGCATCGACGTGGTGGACGTCGAGACCGCGGCGATCTCCGACGTCGTCCCGGTGCCGATGGCGTCCGCGCACGCCGCCATCTCCTCGTTGCCCGATGGACGCCTGCTCGCGTCGGGCGACCGTGCCGTCATCGCCGTAGATCCGGCAAGTCACGGCGTGAACTGGATGACCCCGATCCCGCAGTATCCCGAAGGCCAGTGCAGTTGGCTCGTCGCCTCAGAGGTCTCCGAGCGGGTCTACTGCGCGGGGCTGTTCGGACGCATCCAGGAGTACCGTCTCGACGACGGCCGCCCCATACAGCAACTCGATGTGCTGCTCGGAGGGGTCGGGCCGATCGCGACGGTCGACGACGGTGCGGAGCTCGTCACCATCTCGGTGGGCAGGGCGGCGATCTCCCGGTGGCGGCTCGACGGCGGCGGACCGGTCAACCGCCTCGTCGCGCCCGGGTGGTACGTCACGGGCAACTATGCGTTCGAGGGCAGCGTCGTGTTGGTGTCACCCCGGCGCGAGCCCGACGGAGACCCGCCCGACACGATGGTGCTCGACACGCGAGACGGCACCACGACCTCGATCGGGAACCGGCTCGCCGAACCAGGCTGGGTTGCCGGCGGGCACCTCGTCGGTTACGACGTCAGGGCCGATCGCGGCCGCATCGTCGATGCCCGCGACGACGAAGTCGTCGCCGACCTCCCCGACGGCGCGTACCGACACTGGGTCTCGGCCGACGGCGACAGGATCTTCGTCGCGCGCGACAACGACACGGTCGTCATGGTCGATCCGCGGAGCGGCAAGACGGTCGGCCCCGCGTTCCCCGCCGAAGCCGGCGGGCTCGGCGCCGTGGGCGTGACCGAGAACCCGGACGGTACGCGCATCTCGATCAATGACGGGAACGGCGGCGTGTTTCGCAATGCGATCTACGACACCCGCACTGGCGAACGTCTCGCGCTCAGCGAGCTGTACATCACGGTACTGCTCGACGACGGCGGCATGATCGGCTTCAACGACAATCGGGTCACCCGCTATCCCGGCCTCGACGAGACCGGCGCCGTCGCCATGGCCGGTACTGCCGGCGGGCTCGGCACCACATCGGTGAGCGCCGACGGTCGACTCCTGCTCGTACGAGCCGTCGACGAATCGGCGTCGCTGTTCGACCTGCCGAGCGGCGTCCGCCTCAGTGAGCCGTTCCGCATCGACGCTCCAGACCCCGTCTCAGCCATACTGCGCCCCGACGGCGGCGAACTCGCGGTCAGTGTCGCCGACGGCATCATGATCTGGGACCTCGATCCCGGGCACCAGTTCGACGCCGTCTGCCGGATCGCCGGCCGCAACCTCACCGAGCAGGAGTGGCGTGCGTACCTGCCCGAATTCGACGGCCCGAGCCGCACGTGCGAAGAGGAGTGACGCCGCAGACGATGAGGCGTGCCACCCGACCAGATGCCGACGGCCCGCCCCGAGGCATCCTCGAAGCGGGCCGCCGTGCGCGCGGTGCGACTCAGAAGACGGGCACCCCGTTGCGCACGAGCCTCCAGTTCACGGCGTGGAACGTCGCCGGGTCGATCGTGCCCTGCGCCGACGCGTAGGCGACGATCGCCTCGCGGATGGCGACCTGCGCGTTGTACACGACCGGGGCCGTCGCGATGTGCGGGAACCCGCCGCCGCCCGACTGGCGGTAGTTGTTGACCGCGACGACGAACTGCTGGTCGTCGGCGACCGGCGAGCCCCCGTACGTGAGCGGCGAGATGCGCTGTCCGACCGGCTTCGAGAGGTCGATCGTGTACTCGACGCCCGAGAACTGGTCGTAGTTGTAGTCGGGCGTGCCGTTCGCCGCACGCGGAGTGACGGCGTTGGTCCACGCCGCCGGGTCGACCGGCGCGTCGGGGGCCACGGGCTTGAAGTACTCGGCCGAGAACTCGAGATACTCCTTGATCTGCTTGCCGGTGAGGATCGACGCCATGAGCGTGTTGTCGTAGATGTAGAGGCCGGCGACGTCCTTGATCGTGACCTCGCCCGCCGGGAACTTCGCGGCCCGGTTGAACGGGGCGGCGATCGAGACGATCGGCAGGGATGCCTCGGGGGTGCCGGCGACGGCGGCGCGAACGGTCTCGGTCTGTACCTCGTTGACGTAGTCGAGGATCGCCGTGTCCTTCCAGCACGATTCGGTGGCGAGCATCTCCTCGGTCGAGACGGCGACCTTCGAGTGCATGTAGTCGACGACCGCATCGTGCTGCGCCTTGATCATCGCGACGAACTCGGCGTCCTCCTGGACCGTGTTCGTGGCGATCGTCGTCGGCGGCGCGGCGGGCGGGCGCACGCTCCAGCGGCCGAGGCCCGTGTACTTGAGGTCGAGGTCGAACACGCTCACGCGCTTGCCCCACGCGAACGGCTCGCTGATCTGCACCTTGCGGCCGTCGGGTCCGTCGACGACGTCGTTGACCTCGACGTGCGCGTGCCCGAAGAGCACCGCGTCGACGCCCGGCACCTGCTGGGCGACGAGCTTCGCGGCGTTCTCGACCGGGAGCTCGGGACCGTACGACGACGTGCCGCTCGCCCCCGAGTGAGCGGTGATCACGACGATGTCGGCACCGGCCTGGCGCATCACGGGCACCCAGCGCTTGGCGGTCTCGACGAGGTCGAGCACCTCGAGCTTGCCCGACACGTTGGCCTTGTCCCAGATGACGACGCCGGGGTTCGTCATGCCGAGCACACCGATCTTGACCGGCGGCAGCCCGTCGACGACCGGCATCTCCTTGATTGTGTAGGGCAGGTACTTCGGCACCTTCGTGCCGGCGACGACCGCGTTCGCGCCGAGCACGTCGGCGTCCATCTGCGAGATCCAGTTGTCGAGGAAGTCGAGGCCGTAGTTGAACTCGTGGTTGCCGAGCGCGACGGCGTCGTAGCCGAGGGCGTTCATCTGCACGGCCATCGGATGCGTGGCGCCGGTCTCGGTCACGGGCTCGACGGTCGCGTAGTAGAACCCGAGCGGCGTGCCCTGGATCGTGTCGCCCGCGTCGAGCAGCAGGGTGCGCTCGGCGCCGACCTGCCTGCGCACTTCCTTCACGACGCTCGCGACCCGGGCGAGGCCGACGGTGTCGCCCTTGCTGTCGGTGTACGCCGTGTCCTTGTAGTAGTCCCAGTTGACGACGTTGCAGTGCAGGTCGGTCGTGCCCATGATCGTGATGCGCAGGTTCTGTCCGCCCGGCTTCGACGGCGGCGCGGCCTGCGCGGGGCCGGCCCAGCCGGCGGCCGCGAGGGCGCTCGCGGCTGTGGCGCCGATGAGGACGTTGCGTCGGGTGAAGCCGGAGTGCGTGTGGCCGACCGCTTCGTCGGGCTCTGGGCACGAGCACCAGCGGGGGACGGCTTCGTGATTCGAGTGATCGCTCATGGCACCGAATCCGACCACGACGGGATGCCCCTGTGCAAGGGTTTGCAGGCGAATTCCTCGTGCTCATTCGCGCACGACGACGAACGGCCCGTTCCGGAGCGATTTCCGGAACGGGCCGCGTGGTCTCGATACGGCGCTGCGCGCCTGCTCGACCGACTTGCCGTGCGTCAGCGAGCGACCTCGCCGTCGACGTAGTCGTCGTCGTCGGAGGCGTTCCAGGCGAAGAGCTTGCGCAGCTCGCGACCGGTCGTCTCGATCGGGTGCTGCTCGCCCTTGGCGCGGAGCTCGAGGAATTCCTTCTGGCCGTTGTCCTGGTCGGCGATGAAGCGCTTGGCGAAGGTGCCGTCCTGGATGTCGGCGAGGACCGCCTTCATGTTCTCCTTGACCGACGGGTCGATGACGCGGGGGCCCGAGACGTAGTCGCCGTACTCGGCGGTGTCGGAGACCGACCAGCGCTGCTTGGCGATGCCGCCCTCCCACATGAGGTCGACGATGAGCTTCAGCTCGTGCAGCACCTCGAAGTAGGCGATCTCGGGCTGGTAGCCGGCCTCGACGAGGGTCTCGAAGCCGTACTGCACGAGCTGCGAGGTGCCGCCGCAGAGCACGGCCTGCTCGCCGAACAGGTCGGTCTCGGTCTCTTCGGTGAAGGTCGTCTTGATGACGCCGGCGCGGGTGCCGCCGATGCCCTTGGCGTACGACTTCGCGAGGTCCCAGGCGCTGCCGGTCGCGTCCTGCTCGACGGCGATGATGTCGGGGATGCCGCGGCCCGCGACGAACTCGCGACGCACCGTGTGGCCAGGCGCCTTCGGCGCGACGAGGATGACGTCGACGCCCTCGGGCGCCTCGATGTAGCCGAAGCGGATGTTGAAGCCGTGGCCGAAGACGAGCGCGTTGCCGGCGACGAGGTTGTCCTTGACCGACTCGGCGTAGATGTGGCGCTGGTACTGGTCGGGCGCGAGGATGACGACGACGTCGGCCCAGGCCGCGGCGTCCGCGACGTTCTTGACCTCGAAGCCGGCCTCTTCGGCCTTCTGGATCGACTTCGAGCCCTCCTTGAGGCCGATGACGACCTCGACGCCCGAGTCGCGCAGGTTCTGCGCGTGCGCGTGGCCCTGCGAGCCGTAGCCGATGACGGCGACCTTCTTGCCCTGGACGATCGAGAGGTCGGCGTCCTGGTCGTAATACATCTCAGCCATTGCTGTTCTTCTCCTTGGTGTGGGTTTCGTTGGCGGATGCCTCGGCCTCGCGCCGGGGCATCCGATTCAGTTCTTGAAGACGCGCTCGGTGATGCTCTTGCCGCCGCGGCCGATCGCGAGGAGGCCCGACTGGGCGATCTCCTTGATGCCGTACGGCTCGAGCACCTTGAGCAGCGCCTGGGTCTTGCCCGAGTCGCCCGTGACCTCGATCACGAGCGCGTCGGTCGAGACGTCGACGACACGGGCACGGAAGAGGTTGACCGCCTCGAGCACCTGCGAGCGCGTCGTGTTGTCGACGCGCACCTTGATCAGCAGGTGCTCGCGCTGCACCGACTGGGCGGGGTCGAGCTCGACGATCTTGATGACGTTGACGAGCTTGTTGAGCTGCTTCGTCACCTGCTCGAGCGGCAGGTCCTCGACGTCGACGACGACCGTGATGCGGCTGAGGCCGTCGATCTCGGAGTGGCCGACCGCGAGGGACTCGATGTTGAAGCCGCGGCGGGCGAAGAGGCCGGCGACGCGGGTCAGCAGGCCGGGCTTGTCCTCGACGAGGAGGGAGAGCACGTGGGTCGACATGGTCAGTCCTCCTCGCTGAAGGCCGGCGAGTGGTCGCGGGCGTACTGGATGTAGCTGTTCGACACGCCCTGCGGCACCATCGGCCATACCATCGCGTCGGCCGAGACGACGAAGTCGATCACCACGGGGCGGTCGTTCGTCTCGAGCGCGAGCTTGATCGCGTCGTCGACCTCTTCTTTCTTCGTGACGCGGATGCCGAGGGCGCCGTACGCCTCGGCGAGCTTCACGAAGTCGGGGATGCGCACCGTGTCGTGGCCCGTGTTGAGGTCGGTGTTCGAGTACCGGCCGTCGTAGAACAGGGTCTGCCACTGGCGCACCATGCCGAGCGACGAGTTGTTGATGACCGCGACCTTGATCGGGATGTCGTTCAGGGCGCACGTGGCGAGCTCCTGATTGGTCATCTGGAAGCAGCCGTCGCCGTCGATCGCCCAGACGTCGCGGTCGGGCTGGGCGACCTTCGCGCCCATGGCCGCCGGGACCGCGTAGCCCATCGTGCCGGCGCCGCCGGAGTTGAGCCACGAGTTGGGGCGCTCGTACTTGATGAACTGGGCGGCCCACATCTGGTGCTGGCCGACGCCCGCGGCGTACACGCCCTCGGGGCCGGTCAGCTCGCCGATGCGCTCGATCACGTACTGCGGGGCGAGCAGGCCGTCGCTCGGCTCGGAGTAGCCCAGCGGGTACTCGTTGCGGAGGCCGTCGAGCGTCGCCCACCACTCGTCGAGGTCGGGCGTCTCGTCGCGCGTCGCGTCGCGGTACGCCGCGCCGAGGTCGACGAGCACCTCTTTCAGGTCGCCCACGATCGGCACGTCGGCCGTGCGGATCTTCGAGATCTCGGCCGGGTCGATGTCGACGTGCACGACCTTCGCCTCGGGCGCGAAGAGCGCGGCCTTGCCGGTCACCCGGTCGTCGAAGCGCGCGCCGAGGGCGACGATGAGGTCGCTCTCCTGCAGCGCGAGCACGGCCGGAACGGTGCCGTGCATGCCGGGCATGCCGAGGTGCTGCCGGTGGGAGTCGGGGAACGCGCCGCGGGCCATGAGCGTCGTCACGACGGGCGCCTTCGTCGCCTCGGCGAGCGCGAGCAGCTCTTCCGACGCACGGCCGCGGATCACGCCGCCGCCGACGTAGAGCACCGGTCGCTTCGCGGCGGCGATCAGCTGCGCCGCCGCCGTGACCTGCTTGCCGTGCGCCTTCGTGATCGGGCGGTAGCCGGGCAGGTCGACCTTGGGCGGCCAGCGGAAGGGGAACTTCGCCTGCTGGGCGTCCTTCGTGATGTCGACGAGCACCGGGCCCGGCCGGCCGGTGGTCGCGATGTGCACCGCCGCGGCGATCGTGCCCGGGATGTCCTCGGCCTTCTTCACGAGGAACGAGTGCTTCGTGATCGGCATCGTGATGCCGACGATGTCGGCCTCCTGGAAGGCGTCGGTGCCCATGAGCGTCGAGAACACCTGGCCGGTGATCGCGAGCAGCGGCACCGAGTCCATGTGGGCGTCGGCGATGGCGGTGACGAGGTTCGTGGCGCCGGGGCCCGACGTCGCGATCGTGACGCCGAGCTTGCCGCTCGACGACGCGTAACCCTGGGCGGCGTGGCCGCCGCCCTGCTCGTGGCGCACGAGGATGTGGCGGAGCTTCTTGCTCTCGAACAGCGGGTCGTAGACCGGCAGGATGGCTCCGCCGGGGAGTCCGAAGACGTCGGTGATCCCGAGCATCTCGAGCGAGCGGACGACCGCCTCGGCGCCCGTGATCTCCACGGGAGCAGCTGACGGCACGGCCGCAGGCGTCGGCACGGGGGTCGATTCCGTGGGCATGCGGTTCCTATCTGGTGGACGGTGATTGCGAAGAGTGCGCAGCACTCAGCCCGTCGTCGCGCCTTCGGCAGCGGAGCGCACGAGCTTGGAGTACTTCGCGAGGACGCCTCGGGTGTAGCGCGGAGGAAGCGGAGCCCAACCTTCACGGCGGGCAGCCAGCTCGGCCTCGTCGACAAGTAGGTCGATGGACCGGGCTGCGATATCGACCCGAATCAGATCACCATCGCGCACGAAAGCAATCGGACCTGCGTCGACTGCTTCGGGTGCCAGATGGCCGATGCACAGGCCGGTTGTGCCGCCTGAGAATCGACCGTCCGTCAAGAGTAGTACATCTTTTCCGAGGCCGGCGCCCTTGATGGCCGCGGTGATCGCGAGCATCTCGCGCATGCCCGGTCCGCCCTTGGGGCCCTCGTAGCGGATGACGACGACGTCGCCGTGCTTGATCTCGCCGTTCGTGAGCGCGTCCATCGCGCCGCGCTCGCGCTCGAAGACCCGGGCCGGGCCCTCGAACACGGCGGCGTCGAAGCCCGCGGTCTTCACGACCGCGCCCTCGGGCGCGAGCGTGCCGTGCAGGATCGTGAGGCCGCCCGTCTCGTGGATCGGGTCGTCGAGGGTGTGCAGCACCTCGCCGTCGAGCGGCGGCAGGTCGAGCTCTGCGAGGTTCTCGGCCATGGTCTTGCCCGTGACGGTGAGCACGTCGCCGTGCAGCAGGCCCGCATCGAGCAGCGCCTTCATGAGCACGGGCACGCCGCCGCGGCGGTCGACGTCGTTCATGACGTACTTGCCGAAGGGCTTCAGGTCGCCGATGTGGGGCACCTTCGAGCCGATGCGGTTGAAGTCGTCGAGGGTGAGGTCGACCTCCGCCTCGCGCGCGATGGCGAGCAGGTGCAGCACGATGTTGGTCGAGCCGCCGAGCGCCATGCCGACCGCGATCGCGTTCTCGAACGCCTTCTTGGTGAGGATCTGGCGGGCCGTGATGCCCTTGTTGAGGAGGTTGACGACCGCCTCGCCCGACCGGTGCGCGTAGTAGTCGCGGCGGCGGTCGGCCGACGCGGGCGACGCCGAGCCCGGCAGCGAGAGGCCGAGCGCCTCGGCGACCGACGCCATCGTGTTCGCGGTGTACATGCCGCCGCACGCGCCCTCGCCGGGCGCGAAGGCGCACTCGATGCGCTTCGCGTCGGCCTCGCTCATGGTGCCGGCCTTGACCGCGCCGACCGCCTCGAACGAGTCGATGATCGTGATGTCCTTCTCGGTGCCGTCGGAGAGGCGCACCCAGCCCGGCGCGATCGAGCCGGCGTAGAGGAAGACGCTCGCGAGGTCGAGGCGAGCGGCCGCCATGAGCATGCCCGGGATCGACTTGTCGCAGCCGGCGAGCAGCACCGAGCCGTCGAGGCGCTCGGCCTGCATGACGACCTCGACCGAGTCGGCGATGACCTCGCGCGAGACGAGCGAGAAGTGCATGCCCTCGTGGCCCATGGAGATGCCGTCGGAGACGGAGACGGTGCCGAACTGCAGCGGGTATCCGCCGCCGCCGTGCACCCCCTCTTTCGCAGCCTGCGCGAGGCGGCCGAGCGAGAGGTTGCAGGGGGTGATCTCGTTCCACGAGCTCGCGATGCCGATCTGCGGCTTGTCCCAGTCGGCATCGCCCATGCCGACGGCGCGGAGCATGCCCCGGCTCGTCATGGCCTCGATGCCATCGGTGACGGTACGACTACGCGGTTTGGGATCGAACTCCGACATGCATCGAGTCTATGGCCAGCGCGATCCCGCATGACGCGCGGCGTCGCGCTCATCGGCGAGGCGCTCGAGCAGCAGCGCGACGTCGTCGGGACTGCGTACGCGGTAGGCGGCGAGCGACTTGCCCTGACCCACCTTCACGCCCACGTCGTCGCCTTCGAGCGCCGCGAAGGCGTCCTCGTCGGTGACGTCGTCGCCGACGTAGACGACCGCGCTGGCGCCGGCGTGCTGGCGGAGCCGGGTGAGCGCCTCGCCCTTGTCGCTCGGCCGCACCGAGAACTCGAGCACGTTCTTGCCCGCGCGCACGGTGAGCTCGGGCAGTTCGCCGGCGACCCGCTCGCGCACGACGCGCTGGAGCTCGGCCGCCTGCGCCTGTGCGACCTTGCGCGTGTGCAGCGCGAGGCCGGCGGGCTTCCACTCGACCCACGCGCCCTCGACCGACGACGCGGAGTCCTCGAGCAGGCGCGTCAGCTGCTGCAGCTCGTCGAGCTCGCCGTCGCGCAGGTCGATCGTCACTCCCCCGCCGTCGAGCTGCAGCTCGACGCCGTGCGAGCCGCTGAGCAGCGCGCCGTGCGGCGGGTCGGCGACGTCGCGCAGGCTCTCGAGCGCCCGGCCCGACACGATGGCGACCCGCGTGTCCTCGGCCGCGGCGAGCCGCTCGAGGGCCGCGCGCGCCCGGCCCGTCGCGCGGGCGTCCTCGGGCCGGTCGACGAGCGGCGCGAGCGTACCGTCGAAGTCGAGGGCGACGAGCAGGCGTTCGGCCGACGCGATGCGCCCGAGCGCCGAGGCGAGCGAGTCGGGCACGCCCGGCGCGATGATGCCGGCACCCGTGAGCGCCTTCAGGAACGTGGCCGACCAGTTCGCCACGTCGTTGTCGCGCACGCGTTTGCGAAGCGCGCGCATGCGTCGCGAGCGCTCGCGCCGCGGCATCGACGAGGCCTCGACCATCGCGTCCTTGAGGCCCTCGATGTCGTGGGGGTTCACGAGGACCGCCTGCCGCAGCTCGTCGCTCGCGCCGGTGAACTCGCTGAGCAGCAGCACGCCGTCCTCGTCGAACCGGCAGGCGACGTACTCCTTGGCGACGAGGTTCATGCCGTCGCGCAGGGCGGTGACGAGCATGACGTCGGCGGCGAGGTAGAGGGCCACCATCTCTTCGCGCGGGTACCCGTGGTGCAGGTACGCGATCGCCTGGTGGCCGAGAGTCGAGTGGTCGCCGTTGAGCCGGCCGACCATGAGCTCGATCTCGTCGCGCAGCTGACGGTACGTCTCGACGCGCTCGCGCGAGGGGCTCGCGACCTGCACGAGCGTCGCCTGCTCGACCGAGAGCCGGCCGTCGCGCAGCAGCTCGCCGAACGCCTTCAACCGGTGGCGGATGCCCTTCGTGTAATCGAGCCGGTCGACGCCGAGCATGATCGTCTCGGGGTTGCCGAGGCTCTCGCGGATCTCCCGGGCGCGGGCCTGCACCTCGGGCCGGCGGGCGATCTCCTCGAATCCGGCTGCGTCGATCGAGATCGGGAAGTGCCGGGCGACCACGTGCCGCACCTCGCCGTCGTCGGCCGGCACCTCGATGAGCGTGCCGCGCGTGGTGTAGCCGAAGAGCCGACGCACGGCGCGCGAGAAGTTGCCGGCGTCGGCCGCGCGCTGGAACCCGATGACGTCGGCGCCGAGCAGCCCGTCGACGACCTGCCGCCGCCAGGGCAGCTGCGAGTAGATGCCGTAGGCCGGGAACGGGATGTGGTTGAAGAACCCGATGACGAGGTCGGGCCGGCTCTCGCGCAGCATCTTCGGCACGAGCTGCAGCTGGTAGTCCTGCACCCACACCACCGCGCCGGGGGCCGCCGCACGCGCAGCGGCCTCGGCGAACCGGCGGTTCACGCGCACGTAGGCCTCCCACCACTCGCGGTGGAACGAGGGCGGCGCGATCACGTCGTGGTAGAGCGGCCAGAGGGTGTCGTTCGAGAAGCCCTCGTAGTACTCCTCGAGCTCGGACTCGCTGAGCGGCACCGGGATGATCGAGATGCCGTCGTTGACGAACGGGTCGAACTCGCGGTCGGCGACGCCGGCCCAGCCGATCCACGCGCCGTCGGCCGCACGCATGACCGGCTCGAGGGCGGTCACGAGGCCGCCCGGCGAGCTGCGCCACGCGGTCTCGCCGTCGGGCCCTGCCTGGTAGTCGACGGGCAGCCGGTTCGAGACCACGATCATGTCGTAGGCGGCGTCGACGTAGAGATCGTCGCGTGATGGTTCGGGGGCGTTCATAGAGCGGATGTCCCTCCTCGCGCTCTCCTCAGGCTAACAGCGCGCTCGGCCGGCCCGGTCGGTCGCGTCGGCGCGCAGCGCCCGGTCGACGCCACCGCCGCGGTGTCGGAGGCCTCTGCCAGCATCGGGTCATGGACATCCAACGCCTCCAGCCAGAGGGCCTCGTCGTGAGCCCCGCCTTCAGCCATGTCGCGATCGTGCCCGCCGGCGCGACGACCGTCTACCTCGGCGGCCAGAACGGCGTCGACGAGAAGGGTGCGGTCGTCTCCGACGACATCGCCGAGCAGGCGGTGCGCACGATGGACAACGCGGCCGTCGCCCTCGCCGCGGCGGGTGCGACGCTCGCCGACGTCGTGCAGTGGACGGTGCTCATCGCCGACGGCGCCGACCTGCGCGCCGCCTACGGCGCGATCGCGCCGCGCCTCGCCACCGGCGGCGCGCCGCCGCTCGTGACGGCGGCCACGGTCGCACGCCTCGGCGTCCCCGGCGCGCTCATCGAGGTGAGCGCGATCGCGGCGCTGCCCGCCGCCTGATCCCGCCGGTGGTCGAGTAGCGCCCGACGAAGGAGGACGCGTATCGAGACCCGTCACCAGGTCTCGATACGCTCCTTCGTCGCTACTCGACCCCCGAAGCGGTCACCCGAGCGCGGCCGCCGCGAATCCGATCGAGCGGATGCCTCGGCGCCGGCCGACCACGATGGCCGTGCCGACCACCCCGATCACCCCGAACAGCGCGATCACGCCGGCCGCGCCCGCGACGGCCCCGCCGCCGGCGCCCGACACGATCGTCTGCATGCCCTGCACCGCCCACGTGAGGGGCAAGAACGGGCTGATCGCCTGGTACGGGCCGCTCAGCACCTCGATCGGCACGAGCCCGCCCGTCGAGGTGAGCTGCAGCGCGACGAGCACGAGCGAGACGAGCAGGCCCGCGCGGCCGAGCCACGCCGTGAAGAACGAGTGCAGCGCCGTGAACGCGAGTGCGAGCAGGGCCGAGAACGCGAGGGTTTGCGGCAGCAGGCTCCACGAGACGCCCATGCCGGCGTGCAGCAGCAGCACGACCGCGACGGCCTGTGCGAGCGCGATGAGGCCGGCGCGCGCGAGCGCGCGCCACACGAGCCCGCCGGTCGACGCGGTGCTGCGCAGCGCCTCGCGGCCGAACGGCCGGAACACGAGGAAGAGCGCCATCGCACCGAGCCACAGCCCGATCGGCACGAACATCATGCCGATGACCTCGCTCGTCGAGCCGATCTCGTTCTCGCGCGAGGTGTCGACGCTCACGGGCTCGGCGACGACGTCGGCGGTCTTCTCGGCGTCGATGTCGCCGAGCTTCTGGGCCTCCTTCGCGCCCGAGGCGAGGCCGTCGGCGAGCGAGTCGGCGCCCGACGCGAGCTTCGTGGCACCGTCGGCCGCGCCGTCGGCGCCCGCCTGCAGCTGACCGAGTCCGCCCGCGAGCTCGCCGACGCCCGAGGCGAGGCCGTAGGCTCCATCGCTCAACCCCGCCGAACCGGCGGACAGCTGCGTCGCGCCGGAGGCGAGGCCCGCTGCGCCGCTGCGGATCCCCGCCGAACCGGTGGCGAGCTGCCCCGCACCCGATGCGAGGCCCGCAGCGCCGTCGCGGATGCCGGCCGAACCGGCGGAGAGCTGCGCGGCGCCGCTCGACAGCCTGGTGATTCCGCCCTGCACGCCGTCGATACCCTGCTGAGTCCCGGCAACGAGCTGGTCGCCCTGCGCCTCGAACTCGTCGATCGTTCCCTTCGCCTCGTTCAGCTGGCCGATCGCCTCGTCGATCTGCGGCTTCAGATCGGGGTTCTGCTCGGCGAGTTTCGTGAGCTCTTCGATCGCGGGGTCGATGCCCTGCTCGATCTGCCCGGCGATGCCGTTGACCGCGCCGACGTACTGGGTCACCCCGGAGGCGATCTGATCGAGCTCGGCGGCGCCGGAGTCGAGCTGGGCGAGCCCGCCCGCGAGCCCGTCGACACCCTCGGTGTACGAGTTCACCCCCTCGGAGTAGTCCGAGAGACCGCTCGCGATGCCGTCGACGCCCTGCGTGTACTGGTTGACGCCGTTGGAGTAGCTCGAGAGCCCGCTCGCGATGCCGTCGACGCCGCCGGTGTACTGCGCGACGCCGTCGGCGTAAGCCGAAGCCCCGTCCGCGGCATCCGAGGCGCCGGCAGCCGACTGGGCGACCCCGTCGGCCAGCTGGCCGAGGCCGCTCGAGAGCGATCCGGCCCCGCTCGAGAGCTTCGCCGCGCCGTCGGCGGCGTCGCCGAGCGAGCCGCCCATCGTGGCGAGGTTGGCGTAGAAGCCCTCGAGGTACTGGGTCGTGAGCTCGCGCCCGAAGGCGGTCGACATGGCGTCGCCGACCGACTGGGCGACCGAGCCGGCGAGGTAGCCGTGCGCATCGTCGGTGCGGATGTCGAGGTTCGCCCGGGTCGGCGACTCCCCCGAGATCGACGTGACCGACTCCGAGAAGTCGGCTGGGATCGTGAGCACCGCGTACGCCTCGCCCGAGGCGAGCTGGTCGGCGGCCTCCTCGTCGTTGGAGATCGTCCAGCTGAAGCCGGCGGTGTCGGGCCCCGTGAGCTCGGTCACGAGCTGGCGGCCGGCGAGCACCGGCTGGTCGGTGCCGTCGGGCAGCGTCATCGTGACCATCTCGTCGTTGTTGACGACGACGGCGGGGATCTGCTCGAGGTTCTCGCCGGTGTCGCCGAGCGCCCCCGAGACGAGGCCGGCCACGGCGAGCGGCACGGCGATCACGGCGCCGACGAGCACGCCGTAGCGCACGCGACGCTGGGCGGGGGTCGAGCCGAACAGGCGGGCGAGTCGGGAGCTCATCGCTGTGCCTCCAGGGTGCGAGAGACGGGGGTGATTGTGCGGATGCCTCGGGCCGCGAGCCCGGGCGCCGAGTCGGGGGTGCACGCTCCGTCGCCGATGCCGACGATGAGGGTGACCTGGGCGGGCACGAGCCGACCGAGCGCGGTCCAGAGCTCGTCGCTCGCGTCGCCCGGCTCGTCGTCGATGTCGACGACGACCGCCTTGGGACGTTCGGCGAGCGCGGCCGCCACGGCCACGACCGTGCGGGCCTCGGCGCCGAGCGCTGCGAGCGGAGTGTCGACGCCGATCCTCGCGCGGTCGTCGCCGAGCGCGGCGTCGGCGCGTTCGACCCACTCGCGCACGAGCGTGTTCGAGGGCGCGAGCCGGTACCACGGGCGGGTGGCGTCGAGGCGCGCGGCGACGAGCTCGCCGACGGTCGACCCGGTCGGGGCGTCGGAGGCGACCTCGGCCATCGCGACCTGCCGCATCACGTGACCTGCGCCGGTCGGGAGCGGGGTTCCCTGCACGGCGACCCGGCCCGAGACGGGCGCGAGCCGGCCGGCGAGCGAAGCGGCGACGACGCGCCGGTCGACGGCCTCGCCGCGGACGACGAGCACGCCTCCGACGGGCACCTCGGCCGAGAGCGGACCGATCGGCCGCTCGGGCAGCCCGAACACGGCCTCGTCGAGGTTGACGGCGGCCGGCCGTCCGGCGGCCCACTCGGCCTGCTCGAGGTGGGCGCGCAGGCCCTCGCCCTCGATGTCGACGTCGGGCAGGATGCGGGCGAGCCACTTGGGCAGCCACCACGCCGCGCGTCCTGCGAGCGCCATCGCGGCGGGCACGAGGGTCATGCGCACGAGGAAGGCGTCGAACGCGATGCCGATCGCGAGCGCGAACGCGATGCCCTTGATGACGCCCGAGCCCTCGGGCACGAAGGCGAAGAAGACGAAGAACATGATGAGCGCGGCGGCCGTGACGACGCGGGCGGCGTGCTGGAAGCCGTGCACGATCGACGTGCGCGGCTCCTTCGTCTTCACGAACTCCTCGCGCATGCCCGACACGAGGAAGACCTCGTAGTCCATGGCGAGGCCGAACAGCACCGCCATCAGCAGGATCGGGAGGAAGCTCAGGATCGGCCCGGGCTCGACGTGCAGCAGGTCGGCGAACCAGCCCCACTGGAAGATCGCGACGGTCACGCCGATGGCGCCGAACGCCGAGAGCAGGAACCCGAGCGCCGCCTTGACCGGCACGAAGACCGAACGGAACACCATGAGCAGGAGCACGATCGAGAGCCCGACGACGATGAGCGCGAACGGCACGAGCGCGTCGGCGAGACGGTTCGAGATGTCGATCGCGACCGCGGTGAAGCCGGTCACGGCGATGGGGGTGCCGTAGTCCTGCTCGATCGACGGGGCGAGGTCGCGGATCGCGGCGACGAGCTCCTTCGTCTGGGGCGAGTCGGGCGCCGACTCGGGGATGACCTGGATGATCGCGGTGTCGACCGTCTCGTTGGGCAGGCCGTCGCCGACGTAGGCGACGTCGTCGAGCTCGGCGATGCGGGCGCCGATGGCGTCGAGGTCGTCGAAGATGTCGGTCGTCTGGGTGATGTCGACCGTGACGATGAGCGGACCGTTGTAGCCGGGGCCGAAGCCCTCGTCGATCATCTCGTAGGCCGCGCGCTGCGTCGATCCGGCCTCGCCCGAGCCGTTCGGCAGGTTGAGGTCGAGGCTGAGCGCCGGCACGGCGGCCGCGCCGAGGATGCCGACGACGGCGATGACGAACACGACGGGCGCCTTCAGCACGAGATCGACCCAGCGACGGCCCATCGTGCGCTTGCCGCCCTCGTCGGCGGTGTTGGCGCGCCGGTGGGCGCGGCTGCCCGGCTTCGGCGCGAGCTTGCCGCGGAAGACGCCGAGCAGCGCCGGCAGGAGCGTGACCGCTCCGGCCACGGCGATGAACACGGCGAACGCGGCCCCAACGCCCATGACGCTGAGGAAGGGGATGCCGACGACGAGGAGGCCGAGCAGCGCGATGATCACCGTGAGCCCCGCGAAGACGACCGCGCCGCCCGCGGTGGCGACGGCCTCGGCGGCGCTCTCCTCGGGATCCTGGCCACGGGCGAGCTGGTTGCGGTGGCGCGACAGGATGAACAGCGCGTAGTCGATGCCGACGGCGAGGCCGATCATGACGGCGAGCATGGGCGCGGTCGACGAGACGGTCGCGAACGCGGCGACGATCGTGATGCCGCCGACGGCGGTGCCGACGCCGACGAGGGCCGTGATGAGCGGCATCCCGGCCGCCAGCAGCGAACCGAAGGTGATGATCAGCACGACGGCGGCGAACAGCACGCCGAGCGCCTCGGTGATGGTGAGGCCGAAGCTCGTCTCCTGGAAGACGTCGCCGCCGAACGCGACCTCGAGCCCCGCGTCGGTGCCGATCTCGCCCGTCGCCGTGACCTCGTCGAGGGTCTCGGGGGTGACGTCGGTGACCTGGCCGTCGAACGTGATCTGGATGTATGCGGTGCGCTCGTCGCCCGAGATCTGGTCGCCCGCGTACTCGTCGAACGGCCCGAGCACGCTCGCGATGCCGTCGATGTCCTCGAGGGCGTCCTCCATGTCCTCGATGGCGCCCTGGTAGGCGGCGTCCTCGACGGATGCCCCTTCGGGGGCTTCGACGACGGCCTTCGCCGAGGCGCCCGCGGTCTGGGGGAAGACGGCGGCGAGCTGGTCGATCGCCTGCTGCGACTCGGTGCCGGGGATCGCGAACGAGTCCTGCAGCTGGCCGCCGAGCGCGACGCCGGTGCCGAGCATCGCGCCGAGCGCGACGACCCACGCGACGATGACGAGCCAGGCGCGCCGGTAGGAGAACCGGCCGATGCGGTGGAGGAGCAGAGCCATGGGCGGGCCTTATCGGGTCGGCCGGCCGTCGGCCGGGATCAGGAGTTCGGTGAGGACCTCGACGAGTGCTTCGCGCACCTCGTCGTCGGAGTGGGTGTTCATGAGCTCGCTCAGCTTGTCGTCGTCGAAGAACATGGCCCCGGCCACGAGCGAGTAGGTGGCGCCGGCGAGCGCGACGCCGAAGCGCATCTGCTCGGCGAGCGACGCACCCGTGCAGATGGCGTCGGCCAGCACGCGGATCGCGGCGTTGCCGCGCTCGACGATCGGGATGTCGCCGAGCGAGTAGCCCTGGCTCACGAAGAGGTGCACGGCGAGCCGCTCGCCGAGCAGCAGGTCGACGAAGCGGCCGATGAACGCGGCACGGGCGGCGTCGGACCGGCGGCCCTCCACGAACTCCGCCACGAGCACCTCGAGCTGCTCGATCGCGGGCGTGATGCCGGCCTCGAGCAGCGCCTCCTTCGAGGCGTAGTGGTAGAGCACGCTCGACTTCGAATAGCCGGCGTGGTCGGCGATCTGCTGCAGCGAGGTGCCGGCGAAGCCGACGGTGGCGAACTGTTCGAGCGCTGCGCGCAGCAGCTCGTCGGAGGCGCGTGCGCGCGCAGGGACGGTCGCATCGGTGGGCATGTCTCGACGGTAGTTGACCGATCGGTCAGATCCTGCACGATCGGTCAGATTCACGGATGACTCCCAGCGGACAGCGCGTGCGCGGTAGCGTGGCGGCATGCGCAAGTACCTCTTCAGCGGTGCCGTGATCTCCGCAGCCGTCAGCGGCATCAGCGTGATCAAGGCGACTGCGTCGGGTCCGCGCGACTGGCGGCTGCTGCTGCTCTGGATCTCGTGGGCCGCGAGCCTCGCGATCGCGATCGGCACCGTCGCCGAAGAGACGAAGCACCCCGAACTCGGCGAATAGCGCGAATCGGGCGAATACCCGCCTGTACCCCGGCCTCCTCGGCGTGTCAGTTCGGCATCCGTTCCGTCGTGCCCCGAAACTGGAGCGAACGACCCGAATATCGCAGTACCCGCTGCACCACGACGAGAGGGGCCACCGATGTTCCGCCGTTGGCGACGCGCACGGCTTGCCGCCCAGGCCTCGGCCCACGCTGCCGCTCCCGCTCCCGCCCCGCGCCCCACCGCGGCCGACCTGCGCGGCGAGCACATCTTCGAGCTGCTCAACGCACGCCTCTCCGAGTTCATCGGCCCGGGCGGCGGCTGGTCGCTCGTGCGCCGTAGCGACGGCGACACCGACCGCATCTTCCACGCGATGCTCACCCACCAGATCGCCGCCGAGCTCACCCGCGCGATCCTCGACGAGCGCGACTCGGTCGCGGTCGTCGTGCCCGCGGGCGAGGAGTCGATGGCCCTCGGCTGGGAGCCCGCGCCGCTCATCGTCTGGGCCGACCCGGTCGAGGCCGAGGGCGCGATCGCGGCCGACGCCGAGGCATCCGACCTCGATGCCGACGTGCGCATGATCGGCCCGCTCACCGAACTCGAGGCGCGCGCAGCGGCCTGACGGCCCTCCAAAATCGGACGCCGATTCTTGTACGGCTGGGCCGACGGGGCGCTCCCCCGCGCTCATAGCGTGATTCACGGGCATTCCGCCCGCACGCCTTGAGAAGGGGAACCCGATGAGCACCGCACCGAGCAGCACCCCGCCCGCCGCCGAGCCCACGGAGGTCGCCGCCGACGCGACCCCCGCACCCGACTCGCGCACGCGGCGGCACACCGCCCGCGACGTGGCGCAGATCGCGGTCTTCACGGGACTCATCGCCGCGCTCGGCCTGCCCGGTGCGCTGTACCTCGGCAGCACCGCCGTGCCGATCACGTTCCAGACGCTCGGCGTGATGCTCGCCGGGGCGATCCTCGGCGCGCGCAAGGGCTTCCTCTCGGTGCTGCTGCTCATCGCGCTCGTGGCGGCGGGGCTGCCGCTGCTCTCGGGCGGCCGCGGCGGACTCGGCGTCTTCGTCGGCCCGTCGGTCGGCTACCTCCTCGGCTGGCTCCTCGGCGTGGTCGTGATCGGCTGGGCGACCGCGCGCCTGCTCCCCCGCTACCGCATCCTGCCCGCGCTGCTCTGGACCGCGCTCGGCGGCATCGTCGCCGTCTACGCCGTCGGCATCCCGCTCATGGCCGCGATCACGGGCACCCCGATCGTCGCCGCCGCCGCGGGTTCGCTGCTGTTCCTGCCGGGCGACGCGATCAAGGTCGTCATCACGGTGCTCGTCGCGAAGGGCGTGCATCGCGCCTGGCCCGGCCTCATCGAGCCGCGTCCGTGGCCGTGGGCGCGCCGCGCCGCGCGCGACGGCGGGGCGGTCGACGCCGCGTGAGCGAGTGGCTGCGGGGCTCGCCCGGCGCACCCGCCCTCGCGTTCGGCGGCGACGTCGTGCGCTTCGGCGAGCTCGCCGCGGCGGTCGCCGCAGCCGACCTGCCCGCCGGCACCGGCCTCGTCGCCTGCCCGGCCGGCATGGACCCGGTCGCGCTGGTCACAACGGTGCTCGCGGCCCTCGAACGCGGGCGACCCGTGCTCGTCGGCGGCACGACCGATGAGGCACGTCGACTCGACCTCGAGCTGCCCGCCGGCACCGCGATCGCGCTGCGCACCTCGGGCTCGTCGGGCACCGCCCCGACCGTCGTCGCCCGCACCGAGGCATCGTGGCTCGCGTCGGCCGCACCCCTCGCCGACCTCGCGGGCATCGGGCCGACCGACCGGGTCGCCGTGACCGGACCGCTGCACGTGTCGATGCACCTCTACGCCGCGCTGCACGCCCTGTGGGCGGGTGCGGCCGTCGGCGACGCGATTCGCGGGGCGACGGTCGTGCAGGCGACCCCGACGCGGCTCGCCCGGCTGCTCGACGGCCCGCTCGACGCCCGCGCCGTCGTCGTCGCGGGCGCGGCCATGGGCGAGCCGCTGCGGCGGGCGGCCCGCGAGCGACTGCGGGTCACCGAGTACTACGGCGCCGCCGAACTGTCGTTCGTCGCCGCCGGCCACGGTCGCGGGCTCGAGCCGTTCCCCGGCGCCGAGGTCGAGCTGCGCGACGCGGCCGGTGGGCGCGAGATCTGGGTGCGCTCGCCGTACCTCGCGCTCGGGGCGCTCGGCGGCGGGATGCTGCGCCGCAACGCCGCGGGATTCGCCACCGTCGGCGACCTCGCCGAGCGGCGGGAGGACGGCTCGCTGTCGATCCTCGGACGCGGTGATGCCGCCATCACGACCGCCGGCGCGACCGTGGTCGCCGAACGTGTCGAGGGCGTGCTCACGGGCCTGCCCGGTGTCGCGGCGGCCGCGGTCGTCGGTGAACCGCACGACCTGCTCGGCGAACGCGTCGTCGCGGTCGTCGAGCTCGACCCCGCCGTCGACGCAGCCGGCCGCGCCGAGGCCCGCAGCGCGATCATCGCGTCCGCGAAGGCGCTCCTCGAACCCGCCGAGCTGCCGCGCCGGTGGTGCTTCGCGACCGTGCCCCGAACCGACTCGGGCAAGGTGGCCCGGGGCGCCGTGCGGACGGCACTCGCTGCCGGCATCCTCGACGACGGGCACGCGGCCGTCGTCACCGTCACCGGAGGAACGACGTGACCATCACCCCAGTCCTCGTCGCGGCGCGCCGTACGCCGATCGGCACGGCCGGCCGCGGCTTCGCCGCGCACCCGGTCGACGCGCTCGCCGCGCCCGTGCTCGCCGCCGTGGCCGCTCAGGTGGCGCCTGCCGGCGTGCCGATCGACGACGTCGTGCTCGGCAACTGCATGGGTCCCGGCGGCGACCTCGCCCGCGTCGCCGCGCTGCGCGCCGGGCTCGGCGTCACGGTGCCGGGCGTCACCGTCGATCGGCAGTGCGGCTCGGGGCTCGATGCCGTCATGCAGGCGGCCGTGCGGGTGCGCGCGGGCGAAGGACGGCTGCTCATCGCGGGCGGTGCCGAGTCCGCCTCGACGGCGCCGGTCCGCAGCTGGCGCGACACCGGCGAGCGCTACGACCGCGCCCCGTTCGCCCCACCCGGGCTGCCCGACCCCGACATGGGTCCCGCCGCCGACCGGCTCGCCGCCGCGGCGGGCCTCTCCCGCGCCCGCCAGGACGCGTGGGCCGAGCGCTCGCACGCCCGCGCCGTCGCCGCACAGCGGGCCGGAGGATTCGACGCCGAGCTCGTTCCCGTCGACGGTGTCGACCGCGACGACCGGCCGCGCGCGATGACCGCGGCGATGCTCGCGCGCTTCGCCCCCGCCTTCAGCGCCGGCCGGGACGAGCCGGCGGACGCCTTCACCGTCACCGCCGGCAACTCGTGCGGCTTCTCCGACGGCGCCGCGGCGATGGCCGTCACGACGCCCGAGCTCGCCCGCGCGCTCGGCCTGCCCGCGCTCCGCGTGCGCGCCGCGGCGGTCGCCGCCGGCGATCCCGCCCTGCCCGGCCTCGGCGCCGCGCCGGCCGCAGAGGCCGCGCTCGCCCGCGCCGGCATCGGGGCAGCCGACCTCGGATTCGTCGAGATCACCGAGGCGTTCGCCGCCCAGCTGCTCGCCGTGACCGACGCCGTCGGGATCGACGAGGAGCTCGTCAACACCGAGGGCGGGGCGATCGCGATCGGGCACCCGTGGGGCGCCTCCGGCGCCGTGCTGCTCGTGCGGCTCGCCGCGCGCATGCTCGCCGCCGACGACGACCGACCGGGCCTCGCGACGTGCTCGATCGGCGGCGGGCAGGGCATCGCCATGATCGTGGAGCGAGTCGCATGAGCGGAATCGTCTTCGACCGCGTCTCGCACGACTTCGGTGCCGAACCGATCGTCGACGACGTCTCGCTCGTCATCGGCGAGCGACGCGTCGGCATCGTCGGCGCGAACGGATCGGGCAAGTCGACGCTCGCGCGCATGATCAACGGGCTCGTCACGCCGAAGTCGGGCACCGTCGCGGTCGACGGCCTCGACGTCGCCCGTCGGGGCCGCGACGTGCGCCGCCGGGTCGGCTTCGTCTTCACGAACGCCGACAACCAGATCGTCATGCCCACCGTCCGCGAGGACGTCGCCTTCACGCTGCGGCGGCACAAGCTTCCTGCCGAGGATGCCGCGGCGCGCGTCGAGGCGACGCTCGAGCGGTTCGGCCTCACGGCCCTCGCCGACCGACCGGCGCATCGGCTCTCGGGCGGGCAGAAGCAGCTGCTCGCCCTTGCGTCGGTGCTCGTGGCCGACCCGGCGATCATCGTCGCCGACGAGCCGACGACGCTGCTCGACGCTCGCAACGCGAGGCTCGTCGCCGACCACTTCCGCGCACTCGAGCAGCGCCTCGTCGTCGTGAGCCACCAGCTCGAGCTGCTCGAGGACTTCGATCGGGTGATCGTCATGGAGTCGGGCCGGGTCGTCGCCGACGACGAGCCCGCCCGTGCCCTCGCGGCCTACCGGGCGCTGATCGGCTGAGCCTCCAATGATCGGCGTCTACCACCCCGGCGACTCGCTCGTGCATCGTGCACCCGCGCTCCTGAAGCTCGGACTGCTCGCCGTGTTCGTGACGGTCGTCGCGGTGCAGAGCTCGCTCGTGGTGCTCGGCGCCGCGGCCGCCGCGACCGCACTGCTGTTCGTTCTGGCGCGGCTGCCGCTGCGCGCGGTGTGGCGTCAGATCGCACCGATCCTGTGGGTGCTCGCGTTCGCCGTGCCCGTGCAGTGGCTGTTCTCGGGATGGGAGGCCGCCGCGACGATGTCGATCAGGCTCGTGATCGCGGTCGCGCTCGCGGCCCTCTACACGCTGACGACCCCGGTCACCCAGACGCTCGACGCGATGCAGCTGCTGCTGCGACCGTTGCGTCGCTGGGTCGACGCCGACCGCGTCGGGCTCGCGCTCGCGCTCGCGATCCGCTGCGTGCCGCTGCTGGCCGACATCGTGCGCGAAGTGCTCGAGGCTCGCAAGGCGCGCGGAGCGGAGGGCTCGATCTTGGCGCTCGCGGTGCCGGTGATCGTGCGCGCGCTGCGTACCGCCGATCACCTCGGCGAGGCGCTCATCGCGCGCGGCTTCGACGACTGAGCCGAAGTCGTCGAAGCGATCGCAGAGTGGCCGCTGTCGCGGCATCCACGATCGCGATACATTGAGGCCCACTCGTCGAACGCTCCCGGAGGTGCGTGATGGATTGGTCCTTCTGGCTCGCGATCGGCGTGCTGATCGTCGTCTGGGCGGTCGGCCAGTGGATCTGGACGCGCCGCCGCAAGGCCGGCCGTACGAGCCGACCCGCGCCCGGCGGCACCGACGTCGCGAACTCGGTCGACGTCGAGCGCGAGAAGTCCATGCGGCAGATGCGGGGCGGCATGATGCCGTGACGTCTCGGCGAGTGCCCCGACATCTCGCGGGCAGTTCGCCGTGCGGACGCTCGAGCGCAGGATGAGGGGCCCGGGACCGCTCAGATCAGCAGGGCGCAGGTGATGACGAGTGCCACCGCGATGACGAAGCCACCGAAGAGTCTCAGCGCGTCGTGATTGCTGACCGTGTCGGGTCGATCCTTCTGCTCGTACCGGTGCTCGCTCACTGAGTTCCACTCCTCTCGTTTTCACCCCCGCACCCCGATGATCGCCGCCGCCGGAAGCCGCACGAAAGGGGTTGACGACGGACGACCCCCTCAGCTCGGGAGCGAGATCCACGCGCCGGCGCGCTCGGCTTCGACGAAGCGGGCACCCTGGCCCATCGAGACGCCGGTGCCCACCCAGCCCTTCGCATGAACGGGAAGAAGACGGCGAGCGACCGTTTCAAACGGTGAAGGCCCGGACCTCGCTTCCGCGAGCTCCGGGCCTTGTCGGTGCACCCCCAGGGACTTGAACCCTGAACCCACTGATTA
>NZ_JBYRES010000007.1:0-15992 GCF_058349945.1 Agromyces cucurbitae
TAATCAGTGGGTTCAGGGTTCAAGTCCCTGGGGGTGCACCAATCACGGCCTACCTCGTCGGTTTCCCCGACGAGGTAGGCCACAGTCGTTTCTAGGAAGCGAGACACGACGAGCAGCTCGTCGACGCCCCATCCACGGTGGCCGCGCAGCTTCTTCGAGAGCGCGCTCTGCTCGATGCCCAAGTGCGGCGCGAGCGACTTCTGGCTGATCTGGCGATCCCACATGAGCATGTGGATGCGCCGGCCAACTTCTGCATCTGCCGAGGCCTCGGCGTCCACGGCGGCGATCTGAGGTGTCATAGCAGCATCATACGGACAAATCGGACAGATGCAATGACCTTCGTTCGAAATGTCCAATTCGTCATGTATGCTCACCGACATGACGAAACGGACTCAGGTAGACGAGAGGGCATACCTCCGTCCCGCCGAGGCCGCACGGCGTCTCATGGTGACGACGAAGACCCTGCAGCGCATGGAAGCGCGCGGTCAGCTCACCGCCTATCGATCGCCGGGCGGACACCGCCGGTTCCTCGAAGTCGACGTCGCCGCACTCGAGCCATCGCCCCCATAGGCGCTCCCGATCGGGAGACACCAGACGAACCGGCGACACGCCGGAGACCCGCGGGAGGCGCTCCGCGAAACAAGATGCCGACCCGAGCGGGGCAGTCGACGCGGTAAAGGCATATCCGGGCGCGCACTCCCAACAGACAGGCTGCCCCGCAAGTCCCGATCGTGACGGCCCCCGGCCGTGCTCGTGATGCCGAACGACGCCGACGTGCGTACGGCACGTGAGCCCCCTCATGCGTGCGAATTCCGTACGCATGGGGGGGCTCACTCCACCTACTCAACCTCGATGCCCCGGCAGGAGGAACCGTGCTCACCTCATCCGCTCGCAGCTGCACCAACCACCGCACCACCAAGGGACTCAGCCACCGATACGACCCCAAGTCCGGCTGGTGCCTCTACGGATGCGGCAACCGCGACGACGGCCGGATCACGAACCGCGAAGGCAGCGTGATCGACCAGGGACCGACCTACACCGACACCGAGCTCGCCGACATCCTGCACAACCTCACCGAAGGAGCCACACGATGAAGCGCTCGACCTACCAGCGCCCGCACCCGCGCGAGGCCACGCCTGCCGAGGTCGCCGCGTTCATCACCTGCCTCGTGCTCGCCGCGATCGTGCTGACCGCCGTCGCGACGATGTTCATGATCGGCGCAGCATCATGACGACCGCGGCGCCGAAGTGGCGTGTTGAGCGCTCCGGCTCGCCGTCGAGCTACGCTCCCGGGTGGATCGCGATGGATGCGACCGAGCAGACGGGCGCATGGTTCCGGACCCACGCCGAGGCGTTCGCATTCGCCCTGCACCGAGCCCGTGCCGAGTTCGAGCGCGACTCGAAGCGCGCCCTCATCAAGCTCGCCTCGCGCGGCGTGCCGGCCGCTGGTATCGCCCCGCGCGTGCCACCCACCCCGAAGCGCACCACGGCCAAGCGCACCTACCGCCGCATCAGCCCGGCGGAAGTCTCGGCGGCCGCTCGGATGCGTGAAGAGGGGCAGACCTGGCAAGACATCTCGACCGCCCTCGGCGTGAAGCTTGCAAGCATCCACGCAGCGGTGAAGCGCTCGGAGCGTGCAGCATGACGTGCCCGACGCGCATCATCATGACCCACGGCGCAGCGTGCAAGGCCGAGCTCCACTCGTGGTGCGACGTCGAGTGGTGCGAATGCGGGTGCCACGGCCCGATCGAGGTCGACGCATGAACCTCGACACGCTACCCCTCGACGTGCTCGTGCCCGTCGGCATCCCGCTCGCCGCGCTCCTACTCGCCGTGTGGCTGTGGCTGGATCGCCGCGAGCCGCGCACGCTCACGGTCAGCGTCGAGCGCACCGTGCTTCACGCCCATGCGCACGCCGAGGTAGACCACGCCGAGCAGCACGATCGCGCCGACGAACCCACCGAGGATGATCCCGCCCATGATGTCGTCCATGCCCGCATCGTAGCGCGAGGCGGTGCACGATGAGCCAGCACCACCGGAAGCAGAAGCACACCACCCACGCGCCCAAGCGGCGCAAGGAGATCGAGGCGATGCTGCCGCTCCCGTGCTTGAACTGCCCGCACCCCGTGCTGCCCGAGCACTCGTGGCAGGTCGGCCACCGCATCGACGCCGCGCTCGGCGGCACCATCTCGAGCCCGGGCAGTGCTGGCCCGTCGCATGCCTGGTGCCCATGGTGTCGCAAACGATGCAACCAGTCCTCGGGCGGTAAGCTCGGCGCAGCGGTCGTGAACGCCCGCCGCCGTGCGTCGTCGAACGCGAGCACGGGCAGGCGCCGATGGTGACGACGACCGAGACGTCGCAGGCTCAAGTTTTTGAGCCTGCTTCCGTACCTCCGCCCGGGGGCAGCACGGAATTCTCTCTCTACTTGTGGGATTCGGTCAGGTCCCGCGGGATCAGGCCGACCTTCGTCGGACCTCTGCTCGAGGTCGACGAACTGCGCCGCGAGTTCCTCGTCGGCGCCCGGTCGATGGGCTACGAGCTCGTCGACCTCGACGACCTCGAGCTCATCGAGTCCATGGCCGCCGAGTCGCCGCAACGATTCCCCCTCCAGCCGCAGCAGCTGTGGATCGTCGACGCGCTCAACGCTGCCGGCAACATCGACGACGTCGACGAGGCCGTGGTCGAGGCCATGCGGCGCGCGTCCAAGACGACCACGATCTTCATGTGGTGCCACGGCCGTTGCCTCTGCCGCCCCGGCTACCGCGTCACGTTCTCGGCGCAGTCGGGCGTGAAGTCGTCCGCTCGCCTGCGCGAGTGGAAGGGTCGCCTCGACCGCTCCGAGCCGGACCCCGAGGCGCTCGCTGGCGTGCCGTTCTGGAAGCGCGGGATGGCTCGGCAGCAGCCGAAGGCCGTGCGTCGGCAGATCGCGCTCTTCGGTGACGACCTTCTGCCCGAGCCCATCGACGACGAGCCGACCGTGCGCCGGTTCCGTATCCTCATGGGCGAGGTCGGCAAGGGCATCTACTACCAGAACGACTCGACGTTCCTCGTGCTCAAGCCGGACGCCGACGCCTATCGCGGCGAGGCCGGCGATATCTCGTGGATCGACGAGGCGCAGGAGCTCGACCCCGAGGAGGGCGCCGACCTGCTCGCCGGGATCATCCCGCTCCAGGACACGCGCGAGAACGCCGCGCTCGTCGTCTCCGGCACCGCCGGCGAACTCCGCGTCGGCCCGCTCTGGGAGCGCGTCGAACGCCTCCGCGCAGGCGGCACGATCGCGGGCGCCGACTACTGCCTCCCGCCCGAGACGCCGTGGGAGCACATCGACGACGAAGAGACCGCGATGCAGCTGCTCGTCGCGCACCACCCCGGCATCGGCACTCTCACGACCCTCGCGAAGCAGCGGTCGAACTGGCGCAAGATGGAACGCCCCAAGTGGGCGCGCGAGTACGGATCGCTGTGGCCCGAGACCTTCGGCACGCGCGCGATCCCCGCCGACCAGTGGGCCGACGCCGTCGCCGGCCGTCGCCCGCCGAAGCCGCCCAAGGTGGCGTTCGGCCTCGCGATCAAGCCCGGTGGCGGCGTCGCCGCGATCGCCGCGGCATGGCGAAACTCGCGCGGCGAGGCGTACGTCGAAATCGTCGAGCACCGCCCCGGCACCGCATGGCTTCCCGACCGGTGCGCCGAGCTCACCGCAACCTACCGCGGGGCGACCATCGCCTACGACGACATCGCCGAGGGCAAGGCCACCGCGACCGAAATGCTTGCACTGCCGAAGCGGCCGAAGCTCCGCGTGCAGACCTACCGCGAGACCGCCGCCGGATGCGTCCAGTTCCTCCGCGAGCTCGAGCGCGGGAAGCTCCGCCACTTCGACGACATCGGCCTCAACGCGGCAGTCGCGCGCGCCGCGAAGCGCGAGACCCGCAACGACACCGGCGTGTGGCTCTGGACGCCGGCCGAGAAGGGCGAGGACATCACGTGCCTCGACGCCGCCACCAGGGCGCTCCGCAACTGGGACCAGTACTACAACCGCGCTGCCGGCGCATCGCGGGGGATTGTGAGGACAGCAGCATGACCATCCGCCACGACCGCTCCGCATCGTCGATCGTCTCGACGTGCACCCGCTGCCCCGGTGTCTGGTTCGCGTTCGCGTTCACCATGGAGGACGCGCGAGCCCGCGGCGAACGGCACGACGAAGCCGTGCACGGGGACGCGCCGAGGGCCGCCTCGAGCGCCCGACGACAGGCCGAATACCGGGCGCGACTCGCCGCGCGTTCGTGATCCGTTACACCATCTGCGGATGCTCTTTCCCATGGGACGCATCCTCGACCTCCTGAAAGCGGCATCCGAGCCGCGCTCGTCGACCGTGCGCCTCCCGGGCGGAGTCCTCTCCCCGGGCGCCAACGGCCTCGCTCCGGTGCCGCTGCTCGCCGACCTCTTCCCCGACATGGAGTGGCCCGTCGACCGTGCGCTCGCGCTCACGATCCCCGCCGTGTCGAAGGCCCGCAACCTGCTCGTCTCGTGCATCGCGAAGTTCCCGCTCCGGTCGTACCGGTGGGACGAGACCAACCAAACCGACACGGACACGACCGCCGAGAACCGGTGGCTCTTCGCGACCGACGGCTTCCAGTCGCCGCACGAGCGCATGGCCGACACCGTCGACGACGCGATCTTCTACGGCTGCTCGCTCTGGCTCGTCGACCGCTCCACCGCGAAGGGCACGCCGATCATCCGCGCCGAGCGCTGCCCCTACGAGTGGTGGGAGGTCCGCGACGGCATCACCGTCGTCGTGCGCGACCCCGACGACCCGGACGCCAAAGAGCGCGAGCTCGACCCGCACGAGTACATCCTCTTCGACTTCCCGTTCGCCGGCCTCCTCGCCGTCGGCGCCCGCACCCTCCGCGGCGCCCGCGACCAGGAACTCGCGTGGGTAGCCCGGGCGAAGAACCCCATCCCGATGGTCGACCTGCACCGCACCGCCGACTACGTCGAGATGGAGAAGGGCGAGGTCAGCACCATGATCTCGGACTGGAACACCTCGCTCGCCAACCCCAGCGGCGGCGGCGTCCAGTCGACTCCCGACGGCATCGAGGTCAAAGTCTACGGCGACGTGAAGCCCGAGCTCATGATCGAGGGCCGCAACGCCGTACGTACCGACGTCGGCTCCTTCCTCAACGTCCGCACCGCCATGCTCGACGGCACGATCGGCGTCGACTCGCTCACCTACACGACCAAGGAGGGCGAGCGCAACGCGTTCTTCGAGTTCGACCTCCCGTTCTGGACCGACCCCATCGAGGCACGCCTCTCGATGGACGACGTCGTCCCGCGCGGCTCCCGCACCCGGTTCCGCAAGTACGAAGACACGCCCGACGAGGGCATCCCCACGGAGGACTGAACTATGACCGACACCATCCTCGAGGCTGGCCTCTTCGCGGTCGACGCCGAAGCGCGCACCGTGCGCGGCCTGCTCATGCCGTACAACGAGCGCTCCCGCGCGGCATCTGCCGCAGGCATCAAGACGCAGCCCGTGCTGTTCCGCCGGGGAGACCTCGTCGTCCCGGCCGACCCCGACATCGTCGGCCTCAACGTGCTGCACGACCGCTTCGACCCCCGCGGCCGTGCGAGCGAGCTCGAGGACACCGACGCCGGTGTCATCGCGACGTTCCGCATCGCGAAGACGCCGAAGGGCGACGCATGGCTCGCCGACCACGGAGACCTCGTGCGCCTCTCCGCAGAGGTCGCGAACATGCGCATCCGACCCGACGGCAGCGCGACCGGCGACCTCGTCGGCGCCGCGCTCGTCGACGAAGGAGCGTTCGCCTCCGCCGGCCTGTTCTCCATCGACGAGGACATCGAGACCGAAGAGACCACCGACCCGGCAGAAGCCGAGCCGGACGCCGAGCCGGACGCCGAGCCGGACGAAGATGAAGAGGAGGAAGCCGTGACCGAAGCGGCCCCCACCACCATGCTCGCGCGCCGCGGCACCACGGCTCCGCCCGCGCTCGCCCGCCCCGCCGCACCCAACGCGGCCGCGATGTTCGCCGCCATGTCGAAGGTCGCGACCGGCCATGCGACGGCCGAGGACGTCAACCTGCTCCGCACGGAGCTCACCGCGAACGCGGCGCTCTTCGCCCTCAGCGACGTCAAGTACGACGGCACGGGCGGCGTCGGCTCGAAGATGGTGCAGCCCCAGTGGCTCGGCGAGGTCACCGACGGCGTCGAGTACAAGCCGATCTACGCTGACCTGTTCACGCCCGCGATCCTCACCCAGCTGGCCATGGCCGGATGGGTGTGGGGCACCAAGCCCGCAGGCGCCGCGTGGAACGGCAACAAGGCGGCCATCCCGTCGAACACGCCTACCGTCACCGCCGTCAGCGACAACGCCGCCCGCTGGGCCGGCGGCCACGACCACGCTCGTGAGCACAAGGACTTCGGCACGCCCGGCTACTTCGAGTCGTACTACGCCGCGATGGTCGAGTCGTTCCTGCAGTGGCTCGACACGCTCGTGATCACCGAGGCACTGGCCGCCGCCACCGCGATCGAGGCCGACAACCCGGCCGGCCTCGAGATCGGCTCCGGCATGTCGGCCCTCATCGACGGCGCCGTCCAGGTCGTGACCGTCGCGAAGCGGCTGCCGACGTTCGGCCTCGTCTCGCCGAGCAACTGGAAGCAGATGCTCAAGACGCCGCACTCGGCGATCCTCGGCTACCTCAACGCGGCCCTCGGCCTCGAAGAAGGTGAGCTCGACCGGGCCGGGTTCGTCATCCGCCCGTCGGCCGACCTCGGCGCCGGCGTCGAGGCGCTCGTCGGCGCGAAGTCCGCCGGCCGCGTCTACGTGCTCCCGGGCTCGCCGATCCGCGCCGAGGCCGACAACATCGCGAACGGCGGCATCGACACCGGCGTCTTCGGCTACGGCGGGTTCCTCCCCGTCAACACCGCCGCGCTCGTGAAGGTCACCACCTACACGCCGTGATCCGACGCCCCGAGGTCGCGCGCACCCCCCGCGCGCGGCCTCGGGTGCACGAGCCCCAAGAAGGGAGGCGACCGTGGCCTTCTACATCGGAGACATCCCGGCAGACGTGCTCGTAGTCGAGCCTCCCGAGACCATCACTCTCGACGAGTTCGACACCGCCGCTGCCGGGTTCATCCCGCCCGAGGGCGGCACCGCCGTACCCGTGTCGGCGACCATCGACACCGGGATCGGCGCCGTGCTCGTCGACTTCCCCGACGGGGACAGCCTGTTCGAAGAGGCCGGCATCTACCGTCTCCGCATCCTGCTCACCTCGATCCCGAACGGGTACCAGCAGCAGCTGCCGGACCTGCCGATCGTCGTGCAGGACGACGGCGCCGGATGGCACAACCTCGACAGCATCCGCAGCGAGTGGCCCGATGCGGAGGTCATCCCCGACTGGTCGCTCTTCGCGCTGCTCGAGGTCGCGCGTGAGCAGTGCGCCGCGTTCGCCCCGGCGCTCGAGGAAGGCGCCGCGGTGCCGACCCGCTACCGCGAGGCGCAGCGCATCCAGGCCCGCAACGTGTGGACGGCCGCGAAGGTCGCCCCTGACGGCACCCTCGGGCAGGACGACTTCATCGTGCGCCCGTTCCCGCTCGACTGGCACGTGAAGGCGATGCTTCGCCCGAAGCGCGGAATCCCGGTGATCGGATGACCACCGCCCGTCAGACCCTCGTCGCCGGCCTCAAGTCGGTGAAGCCGAAGACGTGGCGCATCGTCGGCGTCGACCGAAACATCGACGTCACGCGAAACACGACGATCACGCTCGTACAGGAGGGGATCGCATCCTTCCCGCAGGCGCCGATTGCGAGCGTCGAGGTCAAGTTCGTGCTTCGCGTCACGTGCCAGTACGTCGACCGCACCGCAGCCGAGGAGAAGTTCGACGCCGACATGGTGCAGCTGCTCGTCGCGTTCCGAACGCTCAAGCTCCGATTCGACACGGCCGTCAAGGTCCCCGCCGACAACGAGCTCGCCTACGAAGTCCCCGTCTACGTCATCGCAAAGAAGGAGCCGACCAATGGCTGACATCATCCCCACCGAACCGCTGTTCCTCGCCGACTGTGTCGTCACGCTCGGCACGGACAACTTCCAGGCCGCGATCAGCTCGGCCGCGTTCACCCCGTCGACGCCGGCACCGGTCGTGTTCAAGGGCCTCACGCCCACGGCGAAGTGGACCCGCCAGGGCCTCGCCGACTGGACGTGCGACCTGACGTACGTGCAGGACCCCGACGTCGAGACGTCCCTGTCGAACTACCTCCACGACCACGAGGGCGAGGTGATCCCGGCCGTGTTCGAACCGAACAACGGAGGGGCCTCGTTCAGCGCGGACCTCAACATCGTGGCGGGCGCGATCGGCGGTGCCGTCGAGACGTGGGGAACCTCCACCGTCTCCTGCCCGTCGACCAAGCCCGAGCGTACCCCGGCCGTTCCCTGAGCCCATGGCGGGCCGAATCAGCATCATCGCGTCACGACCGCTCCGCACGGTCGTGACCGCGATGAAGGCGCTGCCCGCCGAGAACCGCAAGCAGATACGCACCCAGACGAAGAACATGTTGGCGACCGAGTGGAGGAAGGCCGTGGACACCGAAGCCGCATCCGACCTCGAGCGCCGCGCCATCGCGGCGACCGCCCGCGTCGCCGTCTCCGACCGGAACGTCACGCTCCGCGCGGGCGGCAGCCGCCGGCCACTCTCGGGCGGACTCATCCCGGCCGTGTCGAACCGTGCGGTCGAGTTCGGTGGAGGGCGCGAGCGGACGCGCACCTACTCGACCCGGTCCCGCCGCGGGAAGCGGTACCAGGTGACCCGCCACACGCAGCGCCAGCTGCCCCCGTTCCGCCGGCAGGGGTACGTGTTCTACGCCGCCGTCGCGAAGATCACCCCTCGCCTCGCTGCCCTGTGGGCGCAGACGTGGGCGCGCGGCATCCACGAGGCGATGGAGGGCAGACGTGGCTGACGACCTCACGTTCTCCATCGCATCGGATACCACGGCGTTCGATAACGGCATCCGCCGCGGCGTCATCGAACCGCTCGAGGACGCCGACAAGGCGCTCGAGCAGCTGGGCCGCACGGGCGACCGCGAGCTCGCCGACCTCGAAGACGCGATGTCGGACGCACGCCGCGATACCGAACGCTTCGAGGAATCGATCGAGGACGTCCGCGACGCGATCACCCGCGCCGGCCGCGCAGGCAAGAAGAGCACCGACGACATCGACGACGGGTTCGACCGTGCAAAGAAGGGCGCGGGCGAGTTCAAGGACGAAGCGAACTCGACCGCGAAGGAGGCCGCCGCCAGCTTCGACGGGTCGGCCGAGTCGATCGGCGACGCCTTCCAAGAGGTCGCGGCGAACGCCTTCGCCGGGTTCGGCCCCGCGGGCGCCGTCGCCGGAATCGCCGCTGGCGTCGGCATCGGCGCCGCAGTCGCCGGGTTCGAGAAGGTCGAAGAGGAACGCAAGGCATCCGAGGCCCGGATTGCCGAGTGGGCCGAAGCGTTCATCGAGGCCGGGGCGCGGGTGCTCGGCGCGAGCACGATCATCGCGAAGTCCCAGGAAATCCTGACCGACCCCGAACGCTTCACCGAGGCTCGCGACGCGGCCGAGCAGTGGGGCGTCTCCATCGACACCGCGATCGCCGCCCTCGCCGGATCGCCGTCGGCGCTCCGCGACGTGAAAGCGTCCGTCGACGAGCAGCGCGAAGCACTCGAGCGGCAGGCCGAGGCGCAGGGCGGCGCGAACGGCGAGACGCTCCGCGGGTTCGAGCTCAACGAGATTGCCGCGCAGAAGTACTCCGACCTCGCTGGCGAGATTCAGCAGGGCGCCGACAAGGCCGACATCTACTCGCGCATCCTCCGCGACGTCGCCGAGACGACCGAGGGCGCGACGACGAAGGTCGACGAGTTCGGCGACAGCGTCGTCACTCTTCCCGACGGCAAGCAAATCTACATCGACGCCGAGACCGGGCAGGCCACGCAGAACGTCGACGACATCGAGAACAAGGTCTACGGCATCAAGGACAAGACGGTGAAGGTGAACGCCGACACGTCGGGTGCCGAGTGGTCGATTCAGGAGTTCGTCAACCGGGTGCGCCCGCCGCTCCAGATCGGCGTCGAGCTCTTCTACAAGGACGGACGGATCAACCCGTGACATCGACGTTCACACGCACCCCGCGCACGTTGCAGGAGCAGCGGCGCAACCTCGTGAAGAACCCGCGTGCTGGCGCCGACACGTCGGGCGCGTCGGCCGACTTCTCAGCGGGCGGTGCCGGGACGCTCTCGCGGCAGACGTGGGGCGCGATCCCGGGAACCGACCTCACGAGCGGGTACCGGCTCACCCTCACGGCGACGCCGGCATCGTGGTGCTCGATCGGAATCGCGGGCCACCCCGTCGTGGCTGGATCGCAATACGTGCTCTCCGCGTACCTCTACCACAACAACGCCGCGGCGAAAGACCTGACGGTCAACATCCTGTGGAAGGACGCGAGCGACGCCACGATCTCGCAGGAGGGCGCGAGCCTGTCGGCACCGCAGTTCACGTGGACGCGCGTTTCGACCGTCCGCACCGCCCCGGCAGGCGCCGTGCGCGCATCGATCACGGTCGGAGCGAATGCTCTCGTCTCGGGCAACCTCCTGAACGCGACGGGCATCCTGTTCGAGCAGCGGAGCTCGCTCGCTGCCTACTTCGACGGAACCACGCCCGACGTGCCGCCGCTCTACCGAGAGTGGACCGCGGCGCCGAACGCATCAGAGTCGGTCGAGGGCATCCTGAACCCGGCCGACATCACCACCCCGATCCAGGTCAACGGATATGAAGCCGCCTCGGACGCGCGCACCGTTACCCGGCAGGCGGCGAACTCGTCGCTCGTCAGCGTCACCGTGATCCCCGCCGGTCCCCGCTCGGGATCGCTCGAGCTCCTCTATGACGACGTGACCGATGCGCAGGCCGCCGAGGCGCTGTTCCGCACGGGCAGCATGTTCGCCTTCGCTGACACCGACGTGCCCGAGATTGACATGCTGTTCGCACCGTCGGGCGGCCCGATCCGCGTTGCCCAGGACGACACCCGGCAGGCGTGGCTCGTGACGGTCCCGTTCGTTGAGGTGCCCGCATGACGGGCGCGACCAAGCACACGTACGCGGCATCGTTCGGCGCGTCGGCGCTCACCGTGCTCGCGCTCGAGTCGTTCTCGATGGACAAGGATCGGGTGCCGTACGTCGCCGCCACTGTGCGCATCGCCGACCCGGGCGACACCCTGTGGAACACGATGGACCCGCGAGCGACGCCGGCCCCGTTCCTCTCGCTGACCATCACGTCGTCGGCCTACAACACCGCCGACGGCTCGACCAACGTCTCGACGCTCGGCCCGATGAAGCTGTGGCTGCTCGACGCCGAACGCGACATGCAGTCGGGCGAGGCGACCCTGCGCCTCTCGTCGGGCGAGTTCCTGCTCGACGACAAGATCAACGTCACCTCTACGCGCACGAACACCGGGGCGACGAAGCTCTCCGAGCTCGTCGCCTACGCGCTCACGCAGGTCGGGCAGACGCTCGCCGCCTTCACCGGCACGACCGACACCGCTTACCCCGTCTTCGACGAGCGCCGGTACTGGGGTCCGGGGGAGACCGCGAACGAGCTCATCGAGACGGAGCTCAACTCGGTCGGGTCGCGCCTGTGGTGCAACGAGTTCGGCGAGTTCATCGTCGAGGGTCGCGGATCGCTCTACCCGGCCGTGCTCCGCGGCCTCTCCTCGTGGTTCTCGATCAGGCAGCAGCGCTCCCGGACCGGCCCTTGGTACGACAGCTCGGTCATCCTCTATGAGTACACCGACTCCGGCGGCGTGAACGTGCACACGCACCAGAACTCGAGCGGGCCGTCGTCGCGCGGCCTGTTCCAGACCCTCAACCGGCCGAAGCCGACGGCGAACGCGGCGCAGCAGCTGGCCGACCGGTCGAAGCTCCGCGGTGAGCAGTACGTCGTCGAGGCCGCGCCGACATTCCTATTCCGCCCCGGAAACGCGGTTCTGCTTGGCGGGGTCGGGACGGTCGGCATTCGTTCGATCGACTGGCGCCTCGCCGATGGCGTCATGACGATGCGGATGCAGTCATGACGCGCATCCTCTACGCCGTCCACCTGCCCGACGCGACCCCGCCGCTCGTGCTCACCGCCGACCCCGTGCAGGCGCAGACGTGGCTCGACGCCGGCGCCACGGAGGTCTACGAGCTCGCCGCCGTCCAGACGTTCCCCACACCCGAGCCCGAGCCGCCCGTGGACGAGCCGCCGGCCGAGACCCCTGAGGAGACCACGACATGACCGGATACGCGAACGTCAACGACTTCATCGTCATCGCCGAAGACGACCGCGACCCCGACGTGTCGTGGCAGCACCACCTCGAGCGCGGGTCGCTCGGCGGCGTCGACTGCGTCGCCCCGAAGCGCACGCCCGTGTACGCGCCCTGCGCCGGCGTCCTGTCGGGCGTGTGGCTCGGCACCGGCGGACTCACTGCCCGCATCACGCAGGCGGACGGGTGGCGCGACGAGCTCATGCACATGGACCAGGTCACCCAGAACGGCGACGTCGAGCAGGGCGACCTCATCGGCTACTCCGGGGCATCCGGCGGCGCATACGCCCCGCACGTGCACTGGCACCGCGTCGACCCGGACGGGCAGCGCCAGAACCCGTGGCACTACTTCGACGGCTCGTCGGCCCCGGCCGGCGGCGGCTCGACCCTCATCCCCAACAAGACCGAGTCCAAGGAGGACGACATGGAGCTCCTGTACATCACCGACAGCGTCGACGGCAACAACATCCCCGGGTGGGCGCTGCTCAACACCCGCACCGGGAAGGTGCGGACGCTCCGCAACGACGGCAAGCCCGCGACGCAGGAGAAGGCGAACGGGTGGGCGCGCGTGTGGGGCGACGCCCGACAGTGCACGCGCGCCGACCTCGCCGAGGCGCAGACCTCGATCAACGCGACGTCGTGAGCGACGCCGTGCTCATCGCGCTGATCGCCGCGGCGCCCGGGTGCCTCGCGGCGCTCTTCAGCCTGCGCGCGAACTCGAACGCGAAGCGAGCACGGTTCCAGGTCGAGAACGACCACTCGACGAACATGCGCGTCGAGAACGACGAGCGACACTCGGAGCTCAAGCACCTGATGGACGACCTCAAGGCGTGGCTGCGCCGCCTCGACCGATCGTTCGGCGGCCTCCGCGACGACTATCGTCTGCTCGCCGAGCGCGTGCACACGCTCGAGGAGCTCGAGATGACCCAACCCCGAACCCGCAAGAAGGAGTAACCATGCTCGCGAAGCATCCCCGCATCCGCCTCGGCCTCTACCTCGCGTCCGTCGTCGCGGCCGTCGCCGCCCCGTTCGTCGCCGTCGGCGCCCCCGAGTACGGCGCCGCCACCGCCACCGCGGCGGGCGTCCTCGCCGCCGCTGCCGGCGCCGTCGCCGCGACGAACGTGAGCACGAGGGAGGGTCGCCACGAAGCCTAGGCGGCGGCCTCCACGCCTGCTCGGAGCGCCCCGTCGGGCACCTTCGTGTAGACCTGCGTCGTCGCCACGGAGGAGTGCCCGAGGAGCTCTTGCACGGCGCGGATGTCACGCCCGGCGCCGACGTACGCGCGCGACGCGAACCGATGCCGCAGCATGTGCGCGGTCACGCCCTCGGGCAGCGCTGCGGACACGAGGTGCGACACGTACGCCGCCGAGAGGTGCCCGTCGATCTGCCCGGGGAACAGGTAGCCGGCTGGCTTCGATCGGAGCTCGAGCGCGAGCATGCGGGTCAGGGGAACAACCCGCTTGCGACCGCCCTTCCCGACGATCGCGAGCGACCACCCGTCAAGGTCCTGCATCAGGTCGTCGGTGTGGATGCGCGCGACCTCGCAACATCGGAGGCCCGCCCCGGCCATGACGCGGATCATGAGCCGCACCCGCTCGTCGGCGTCGCGCAGGCCGGTCTCGATCGCATCCTCGGCCGCGGGGCGCGGCTTGCCGAGCGGCTGCCGGATGCTCGGCAGCCGCTCGCCCGGGTTCGACTCCATGCGGCCGGTGTGGAACGCCCAGAGGTAGAAGCCGCGCAGCGCCGAGCGCACCGAGTGCCGCGTCGACTGCCCCCACTCGTGCGCGCCGAGGTACCCGATCAGATCATCCATCGTCACCGAGAACGGCTCGAGCCGCGTCTCGGCGGCGAATCGTCGGAGGTGGTACGAGCGCAGGTAGAGCGTCGAGTCGGGTCGACCGGCGGCGCGCATGTAGGCGAGGTGATCAGTGAGCGGCCCCCGCCAGGCGGGGGCCGTGGGTATCTCGGTCTTCATACCCGATTCGATCAGGCGGAGCGAGGGGCGCACAGTCGGTCAATCTGTCGACTTGACGGGAGGCCCGTCGGTGAGGCCCGAGTAATCGTCGGGTTCAGAGTCGGCGTGTTCTGCGCGCGTCGATGCCTCAGCCAGCGCCCACACCGCATCGGCGTCGACGCCGCGGGCATCGAGGTACTCCCACATCAGCTCACCGACGACCCCGCCGTCCTCGGTCATGTCGTAGAGCTCGCGCGCGAGCTCGTCGGCCTGCTCGCGCGACTGCTTCTGCACCTCGACGAGTGCCATGACGACCTGGGCTTCAGCGAGCATCGCTGTCACCGCGTCAACGTAGGCGCGCATGGCTGGCTGGTACTCGGGTGCGTCGCGGTCGATGTCGTACGCGCGCGCCATGAGCGTGTGCGTCTCGGACTGCCAGCACATCGCGATGCGAGCGCCGTGGCGAATCAAAGCGTCCGCTGTAGCGTCTTCACGGCGCTTCGGCCAGTCGGTCGCTTCGATCAGTTCGTTCTCGGTCATCGGTCTTCCTCTCGATCGTCGGGTTCAGGGGCGTACCGGCACGGCCACTCGACGAGGTCGAGGTCGTCCCACTCGCCCGGGCCGCGCTCGTGCCGTTCGACCATGCAGTCGACGCAGACCTCGAGCGTGAGGATCGGGCACGCCGACATGTCCTCGGGCTCGCCGTCCTCGTCGACGTGGTCGCACTCGCCTTCGAGGCAGTCGTAGAGACGCGCATCGGTCACTGTGACGTGCTCGGTGTGGGTCATCGGTCTTCCTCTCGATCGTCGGGTTCAGGGGCGTGCCAACCGGCCCCGATCAGATCGTCGAGGATCGCCGAAGCTACATCGTGTGCGTCCGCTAGGTCGGCGACCGAAGTGTCGTCGGCCACATCCTCAGCGAACTCCCGCACCGCCCGCTCGATCAGTACATGCGCGTTATGCAGCGTGTCCGTGGTCATCGTTCGTCCCCTCGTGTGGATGAAACGTGCGGTTCAGAGGGTGAGAGGGCCGGGGCGGGATTCGAACCCGCGTCCACTTCTCCGGCGTCGGGCTGGACACCTGATTCCGGGACTTCGCCGCCCGGGGTGCTGATGTCGCCATCCTCAGCATGCCCGGCCCTCTCGGCTTCGACCGTATCCGGACCCTCACCCTCGCGCACGATGCGCTCGTAGACCGGCATACGCACGTCCATGGCGTCGAGCCCGAACGGCGCGAGCGCGGCGTTCATCTCGTCGACGTGGCGACGGAACACAGCCGCCAATGCTCGCTGCGCCTCCTCGACGAGCGGGACCGTGATGAATTGCCCGTCGATGAAGAGCGGCGCGGCCTTCATCGGAGCACCACCGAGAGGAGGGCGCCCGCGACCTCGGTCACCATGTTCGTCGGGATGAACACCTCGCCGTCGAGCGATCGGACGATGACGCCGCCCGCACGGGCGAGCAGCGCGACCGACTCTTCCTGCGTGATCTGCCCGATGGTGAAGTCCTGAGTGATCAGGCGCGAGCCGTCGATGATGAGCGCCGAGGGCGCCGAGGGCGCCGTGACGCTCACGCTGCACCTCGCGAGGCGCGCACGTCGGCGAGGTGCACGAGCGGCGCAACCTCATAATCAGTGGGTTCAGGGTTCAAGTCCCTGGGGGTGCACCAATCACGGCCTACCTCGTCGGTTTCCCCGACGAGGTA
>NZ_JBYRES010000008.1:0-5596 GCF_058349945.1 Agromyces cucurbitae
GAATGAATGTCCGGCGGTGTCCTACTCTCCCACAGGGTCCCCCCTGCAGTACCATCGGCGCTGCGAGTCTTAGCTTCCGGGTTCGGAATGTGTCCGGGCGTTTCCCTCGCGCTATGGCCGCCGAAACTCTAGGACCAAACGTCATCACCGTGGGGTGGTGGTTTGGTGGTTTCGGTCACACAACCCGTGGGTTGTGTTGTCTGTGTTGAATTGAAGTTGGTTTCCGTCTGTTGGGAACCACAGAGTGGACGCGAGATCATCTTGGGCCACGCACACGGCCTTTACGTGAATGCACAATTCGTGTGTGTGTAGTGATTATCAAGTTGTCGGCTTATTAGTACCGGTCAGCTCCGACAGTCGTTAGTCCTGTCTTCCACATCCGGCCTATCAACCCAGTCGTCTGGCTGGGAGCCTCTCCCCCCGAAGGGGATGGAAATCTCATCTTGAGGCCGGCTTCCCGCTTAGATGCTTTCAGCGGTTATCCATTCCGAACGTAGCTAACCAGCGGTGCTCCTGGCGGAACAACTGGCACACCAGAGGTTCGTCCAACCCGGTCCTCTCGTACTAGGGTCAGATCCTCTCAAATTTCCTGCGCGCGCAGAGGATAGGGACCGAACTGTCTCACGACGTTCTAAACCCAGCTCGCGTACCGCTTTAATGGGCGAACAGCCCAACCCTTGGGACCTACTCCAGCCCCAGGATGCGACGAGCCGACATCGAGGTGCCAAACCATGCCGTCGATATGGACTCTTGGGCAAGATCAGCCTGTTATCCCCGAGGTACCTTTTATCCGTTGAGCGACAGCGCTTCCACAAGCCACTGCCGGATCACTAGTCCCGACTTTCGTCCCTGCTCGACCTGTCAGTCTCACAGTCAAGCTCCCTTGTGCACTTACACTCGCCACCTGATTGCCAACCAGGTTGAGGGAACCTTTGGGCGCCTCCGTTACTTTTTGGGAGGCAACCGCCCCAGTTAAACTACCCACCAGGCACTGTCCCTGAACCGGATCACGGTTCGAAGTTAGATATCCAGAGTGACCAGAGTGGTATTTCAACAACGACTCCACCGACACTAGCGTGCCAGCTTCACAGTCTCCCACCTATCCTACACAAGCCACACCGAACACCAATACCAAGCTGTAGTAAAGGTCACGGGGTCTTTCCGTCCTTCTGCGCGTAACGAGCATCTTTACTCGTACTGCAATTTCGCCGAGTTCGCGGTTGAGACAGCTGGGAAGTCGTTACGCCATTCGTGCAGGTCGGAACTTACCCGACAAGGAATTTCGCTACCTTAGGATGGTTATAGTTACCACCGCCGTTTACTGGGGCTTAAATTCTCAGCTTCGCCTTGCGGCTAACCGGTCCTCTTAACCTTCCAGCACCGGGCAGGCGTCAGTCCGTATACATCGTCTTGCGACTTGGCACGGACCTGTGTTTTTAGTAAACAGTCGCTTCCCACTGGTCTCTGCGGCCACTCCCCGCTTCCTGGAGCAAGTCCATTCACGGTTCGGGCCCCCCTTCTCCCGAAGTTACGGGGGCATTTTGCCGAGTTCCTTAACCACGATTCTCTCGATCTCCTCGGTATTCTCTACCTGACCACCTGAGTCGGTTTGGGGTACGGGCGGCTAGAACCTCGCGTCGATGCTTTTCTCGGCAGCATAGGATCACCCACTTTTCATCCGCATCACGTCTCAGCCTCGTGAACCGCGGATTTGCCTACGGTTCGGCCTACACGCTTGCCCCGGGTCAACCATCGCCCGGGCTGGGCTACCTTCCTGCGTCACACCTGTTAATACGCTCACTCCACCAGACGGGGTCGCATGCCGCCCCACGCGTCACCCCGAAGGGATCGTGCATGGATTGGGATGCTTAGCACTCCTGATTTCATGTGGGCGGTTCTTCGCCGGTACGGGAATATCAACCCGTTGTCCATCGACTACGCCTGTCGGCCTCGCCTTAGGTCCCGACTTACCCAGGGCAGATTAGCTTGACCCTGGAACCCTTGGTCTTCCGGAGGACGGGTTTCTCACCCGTCTTTCGCTACTCATGCCTGCATTCTCACTCGTGTACCGTCCACGGCTGGTTTCCACCGCCGCTTCACCCGGCACACGACGCTCTCCTACCCATCAACACGGCTGGACCACGAAGGCCTACCACAAATGTCAATGCCACAACTTCGGTGGCGTGCTTGAGCCCCGTTACATTGTCGGCGCGGAATCACTTGACCAGTGAGCTATTACGCACTCTTTCAAGGGTGGCTGCTTCTAAGCCAACCTCCTGGTTGTCTGTGCAACTCCACATCCTTTCCCACTTAGCACGCGCTTAGGGACCTTAGTTGGTGGTCTGGGTTGTTTCCCTCTCGACGATGAAGCTTATCCCCCACCGTCTCACTGCTGCGCTCTCACTTACCGGCATTCGGAGTTTGGCTGACGTCAGTAACCTGTTGAGGCCCATCGGCCATCCAGTAGCTCTACCTCCGGCAAGAAACACGCAACGCTGCACCTAAATGCATTTCGGAGAGAACCAGCTATCACGAAGTTTGATTGGCCTTTCACCCCTATCCACAGCTCATCCCCTCCATTTTCAACTGAAGTGGGTTCGGTCCTCCACGACGTCTTACCGTCGCTTCAACCTGGCCATGGATAGATCACTTCGCTTCGGGTCTAGGACCTGCGACTGAATCGCCCTATTCAGACTCGCTTTCGCTACGGCTACCCCACACGGGTTAACCTCGCCACAGATCACTAACTCGCAGGCTCATTCTTCAAAAGGCACGCTGTCACCCCAACAAGGAGGCTCCAACGGTTTGTAAGCAAACGGTTTCAGGTACTATTTCACTCCCCTCCCGGGGTACTTTTCACCTTTCCCTCACGGTACTTGTCCGCTATCGGTCATCTGGGAGTATTTAGGCTTATCAGGTGGTCCTGACAGATTCACACGGGATTTCTCGGGCCCCGTGCTACTTGGGATACCTCTCCGGGCCGTGCACGATTTCGACTACGGGACTCACACCCACTCCGGTCCGGCTTTCAATCCGGTTCGTCTATCGCACACGCGTCACCGTGACTGCACGGCAGTACAGTCCGAAAGGTCCCACAACCCCGACCATGCAACCCCTGCCGGGTATCACACATGACCGGTTTAGCCTCTTCCGCTTTCGCTCGCCACTACTCACGGAATCACGGTTGTTTTCTCTTCCTGTGGGTACTGAGATGTTTCACTTCCCCACGTTCCCTCTACCCGCCCTATATATTCAGGCGGGAGTCACCAGGTCACCCAAAGGGCCTGGCGGGGTTTCCCCATTCGGAAATCCTCGGATCACAGCTCGTTTATCAGCTCCCCGAGGCTTATCGCAGATTACGACGTCCTTCTTCGGCTCCAGATGCCAAGGCATCCACCGTTTGCTCTTAGAAACTTGAAATCACATGAGTTGAATCGATCGCGCACCCGAAAGTGCGAGATTGACCAATGATTAGTCACACACACCCCCGAAGAGGCATGTGATCGAAATCTTGTGATCGACACTCCCAAAAGGAGCGTCAATCTAAGATGCTCGCGTCCACTATGTAGTTCTCAACAGACGGCCAGAACCCCCACCCCACCAGCAACCGCCGGCTTCATGAAGGCCTGAAGGGAAACCATCCCAACCCGCACCCGAAGGCGCCAGGCCATGTCCGGTCCCTCAGGACCCAACAGCGTGCACGCACCCAACCCGCCGAACCCAGTCGTTCCAACCCCACCGAAGCGAGGCGTACTGAACCAGAACCCATTGGCCTGGATGCCTATGTCAATGTTCCACCCATGAGCAACCAGCAAGACACATTCGGTCTTGACCTGGTATGCACTGCGAAAACCCGAAGGCTTCCGAGTTGCTCCTTAGAAAGGAGGTGATCCAGCCGCACCTTCCGGTACGGCTACCTTGTTACGACTTAGTCCTAATCACCGATCCCACCTTCGACGGCTCCCTCCACAAGGGTTAGGCCACCGGCTTCGGGTGTTACCGACTTTCATGACTTGACGGGCGGTGTGTACAAGGCCCGGGAACGTATTCACCGCAGCGTTGCTGATCTGCGATTACTAGCGACTCCGACTTCATGAGGTCGAGTTGCAGACCTCAATCCGAACTGAGACCGGCTTTTTGGGATTCGCTCCGCCTTACGACATCGCAGCCCTTTGTACCGGCCATTGTAGCATGCGTGAAGCCCAAGACATAAGGGGCATGATGATTTGACGTCATCCCCACCTTCCTCCGAGTTGACCCCGGCAGTCTCACATGAGTTCCCACCATAACGTGCTGGCAACATGCGACGAGGGTTGCGCTCGTTGCGGGACTTAACCCAACATCTCACGACACGAGCTGACGACAACCATGCACCACCTGTATACGAGTGTCCAAAGAGTTCACCATTTCTGGCGCGTTCTCGTATATGTCAAGCCTTGGTAAGGTTCTTCGCGTTGCATCGAATTAATCCGCATGCTCCGCCGCTTGTGCGGGCCCCCGTCAATTCCTTTGAGTTTTAGCCTTGCGGCCGTACTCCCCAGGCGGGGCGCTTAATGCGTTAGCTACGACACGGAAACCGTGGAAAGGTCCCCACATCTAGCGCCCAACGTTTACGGCGTGGACTACCAGGGTATCTAATCCTGTTCGCTCCCCACGCTTTCGCTCCTCAGCGTCAGTAAGTGCCCAGAGACCTGCCTTCGCCATCGGTGTTCCTCCTGATATCTGCGCATTCCACCGCTACACCAGGAATTCCAGTCTCCCCTACACCACTCAAGTCTGCCCGTACCCACTGCAGGCCCGAGGTTGAGCCTCGGGATTTCACAGCAGACGCGACAAACCGCCTACGAGCTCTTTACGCCCAATAATTCCGGACAACGCTCGGACCCTACGTATTACCGCGGCTGCTGGCACGTAGTTAGCCGGTCCTTTTTCTGCAAGTACCGTCAAGGCCGAAGCCCCTTCTTCCTTACTAAAAGCGGTTTACAACCCGAAGGCCGTCATCCCGCACGCGGCGTTGCTGCATCAGGCTTGCGCCCATTGTGCAATATTCCCCACTGCTGCCTCCCGTAGGAGTCTGGGCCGTGTCTCAGTCCCAGTGTGGCCGGTCACCCTCTCAGGCCGGCTACCCGTCGACGCCTTGGTGAGCCATTACCTCACCAACAAGCTGATAGGCCGCGAGTCCATCCCAGACCGAAAAAACTTTCCACCCCACACCATGCGGTGCAAGGTCCTATCCGGTATTAGCTCCGATTTCTCGGGGTTATCCCAGAGTCCAGGGCAGGTTACTCACGTGTTACTCACCCGTTCGCCACTAATCCCCCCCAGCAAGCTGGAAGTTCATCGTTCGACTTGCATGTGTTAAGCACGCCGCCAGCGTTCGTCCTGAGCCAGGATCAAACTCTCCAAAAAAAATGTTTCAACCAACCCGAAGGCCAGTCAAGAGTTCAATCTCTGACAGAGAAACAACTGACTTCAAAAATCAAATTGTCCATCAATCAAAGGAATCCCACCCACCCAAAAAGAGTGAGTCGGGGTTCAAAAAATTGGCATTGAACATAGTGCACGCTGTTGAGTTCTCAAGGAACGGACGCACCCG
>NZ_JBYRES010000009.1:0-2248 GCF_058349945.1 Agromyces cucurbitae
AGACCCCGGCGCACACCCCGGGCTCGGTCGACGTCATCGTCACGACCCCCGGCGGCGACAGCAACCCGCTCCCGTTCACGTACTTCGCGGTACCGAGCCTGACGAGCCTCACGCCCGATGAGGGCCCGACCGCGGGCGGCACACTCGTGACGATCGACGGCACCGCCCTCGGCGGCGCGACAGAGGTCTCCGTCGACGGGGTCGCCGTGTCGTTCATCCAGGTGAGTCCGACGCAGATCACCTTCTCGTCGCCGCCGCACGCGGCAGGCCCGGTCGACGTCGTGGTGACCACGCCCGGCGGTGCGAGCGATCCGCTGGTGTTCACGTATGTGCCTGCCCCGGCGATCACGGATCTGGCGCCTGACGCCGGCCCGGTGGCGGGCGGAACGGCGGTGACGATCACGGGCACCGATCTCGGCGGTGCGACGGTGGTGACGATCGACGGCGTGTCGGTACCGTTCACGCAGGTGAGCGAGACGCAGATCACCTTCTCGACGCCGCCGCACGTGGCCGGCACGGTCGACGTCGTGGTGACGACGCCCGGCGGCGACAGCAACACGCTGCCGTTCACGTACTTCGACGTTCCGGTGCTCACGGGCCTCACGCCCGACGAGGGCCCGGCCGCGGGCGGCACCCTCGTCACCATCGACGGCACTGCCCTCGGCGGTGCGACCGAGGTGACGGTCGACGGCGTCGCGGTGCCGTTCACCCAGGTGAGCGACACCCAGATCACCTTCACGACCGAGCCGCACGCGGCGGGTCCCGTCGACGTGGTCGTCACGACGCCCGGCGGCGCGAGCGACCCGCTCGAGTTCACCTACCTGCCCGGCCCGGTCATCGAGGCGCTCGACCCCGATGCGGGGCCGGTCGCAGGCGGCACCCCGGTGACGATCACCGGCACCGATCTCGGCGGCGCGACGGCGGTGACGATCGACGGCGTGTCGGTGCCGTTCACCCAGGTGAGCCCGACGGAGATCACGTTCGAGTCGCCCGCGCACGCTGCAGGCGAGGTCGACGTCGTCGTGGTGACGGGCGGTGGTGAGAGCAATGCGCTGCCGTTCACGTACTACGACGTGCCGGCACTGACGTCGCTCGATCCCGATGAGGGGCCGACGACGGGCGGCACGATCGTGACGGTGTCGGGCACGAACCTCGCCGGTGCCACGGAGCTCACGGTCGACGGCGTCGGCGTGCCCTTCACACCGGTGGGCGACACGACGATCGTGTTCACGACTCCGCCCCACGCCGCCGGTGCGGTCGACGTGGTCGTGACGACGCCCGGCGGCGAGAGCGGTCCGCTCAGCTTCACGTACGTTCCCGCGCCGGTGCTGACGGACCTGGATCCGGATGAGGGGCCGGTCGCGGGTGGGACGCCGGTGACGATCACGGGCACGGACCTCGGCGGCGCTACCGCCGTCACGATCGACGGGATGTCGGTGCCGTTCACGCAGGTCAGCCCGACCGAGATCACCTTCGCGACGCCCGCGCACGCGGCGGGCGAGGTCGACGTCGTCGTGACGACGGTGGGCGGCGAGAGCAACCCGTTGCCGTTCACCTACGTCGCGGCGCCCGTGCTCACGGGCCTGGCGCCGGATGAGGGTCCGGTGGCGGGCGGCACGTCGGTGACGATCACGGGTACCGATCTCGGGGATGCCACGTCGGTGACGGTCGACGGGGTGTCGGTGCCGTTCACGCAGGTGAGCGACACGGAGATCACCTTCGAAACCCCCGCGCATGTGGCGGGTGAGGTCGACGTGATCGTGACGACGCCCGGCGGCGACAGCAACGCGCTGCCGTTCACGTACTTCGACGCTCCGGTGCTGACGAGCCTCGCCCCGGATGCGGGACCGATCGCGGGCGGCACGCCGGTGACGATCACGGGCACCGCGCTCGGTGGCGCGACCGACGTCACGGTCGACGGAGTGTCGGTGCCGTTCACGCAGGTGAGCGACTCGGAGATCACGTTCGAGACGCCCGCGCACGCCGCCGGGCCGGTCGATGTCGTCGTGACCACGCCTGGCGGAGACAGCAATGCGCTCCCGTTCACGTACTTCGACGTGCCGGTGCTCTCCTCGCTCGATCCCGATGCGGGGCCGATCGCCGGGGGCACGCCGGTGACGATCACGGGCACGGACCTCGGCGGCGCGACCGAGGTGACGGTCGACGGTGCCTCGGTGCCGTTCACGCAGGTGAGCGAGACGGAGATCACGTTCGAGACGCCCGCGCACGCCGCAGGCGACGTCGACGT